>CAVPXA010000015.1:0-108588 GCA_963709635.1 uncultured Thermoleophilia bacterium | reverse complement strand
CCGTCGCTTTGCGCTGCAGATCGTCGAAGTTCGCTGGGACGGTAATGACGACATCCTGAACGGGCTCGCCGACGAAGTCAGTTGCGATCTGCTTCATGTACATGAGGATGTGCGCTGCAAGTTCTTCTGGGCGATACTCGGCATCGCCTAGCTTCAGCATCGTAGGCTGGCCCATGAAGCCTGCTTTGATTCCCGAGCCCCACGGCCGGGGATATCAACGACCGATCGCGCCTCCTCCCCGACAATCGGACGGCTCCTCTTGTCGATTGCGACCAAGGACGGCACGATCGGGGACTTGGAAGCGGGGTCCGGAACTACAACGGGGACCCCGCCCGGCGCGATAGACGCACACCTCCGACGTTGACGTTCCCAGACTTCGATCCCGACAGCGAATTGCTCAGGCACGGTCAACCCCCAAGGGTAGGAATTCAGTGAGCTCTGGCATCAGGGAGCAGGAATCCTCTCGGCCGCGAGGACCACGTCTGCCCGCTTGCGCAAGTCGCCGATCATCACGCCCCACGAGATGCCGCGCACGATGCTGCCTGGCGCCAGAGTCGGATGTTCCTCTTCGCCGGTGGCCTGGTGAAGCAGATCATCGAACGCGTCCCCGGCCCTCGGCCTGACCACGGTGAGCCCGACCGGGCCGAGCTGGCGCTCCAGCGAAAGGAGCACCTTCTCGGCGCCGGCAGTGTAGTCGTCGCTCACGCCGTCCATGGTCACGAGGCGCTCGATACCCCGGATGACCTCGAGCGTCCTGTCCTGCCACTGCCGCAGCCCATCCTGAGCCAAGCGCCTTGCTGAAAGCTGCTCGTTGAGCCTCAGTTCGGCGTCTGCAAGCATCGCGTCCGTCCTGCCCTTCTCCAGCGAAAGGGACTCGACGCTCTCTGTTTCACGGGCAATGGCGGTTTGCAGCCCCTCGGCGGACACCAAGATGCGGTTCGGCTACCTCTGCGACGTATCTCATGCGCCTTGTCGGATGCCTCCTCGACGGCATCGGGAAGGCGACTGTGAGCGCAAGCCTCGAAGTCGAGCAGCACGCCATAGACAGCGAACCAGGACCCCGCGATGAAGAACAGAGCGCCGACGATGGCCATCAGTCCCGGCGACGGACTCCTGTCCGCGAAGAAGAGATACCAAGCGCCAAGGGCCAAGGCGTAGAGCACCGCGGCGACGGCCAGCACAAGCCATGCCTTGGTGGGACAAGAACTGCCTACCATTACCCTCCATGCAAGACCCTCCGTCTGGTGGCTGGCGTGTGTTGGAGCACGTGACATCCGCCACGATCGGCTGACTGCTGGCGTGAGTACGCGGCGAGGCGCGGCCGGAAATCTCGTCAGGGAACTTGGCCTCGTCGTTGCGGGACCGCGGATCGATGCCCGCGCACCCGGATTCTGGTGGTGGAATCAGCGTGGGCGTCGCCGCACCGCGCCGCTGTACCACGACGATGCTAGCCGCCACACACATCATCACCCCAATCGCGCGAGACAGCGCGAAGCCCCTAGAACGCACCAAGGGTCAGCCCCTCCCGTGGGTCTTGCAGACCGCCCAGCGAGACTCTATATCGGCCTGCCCCACGCGCGACCTTGAGTTTCGCCCGGACTACCTGGCTAGGACTCTACCAGCCAGGGGCGACGGATGGCAGGGAACTTGCCCCCGCTCTGGTCCCCTGCGCACGCCGCCGACCGGCACAGGAGTCGCACGTGACGTCCGCGCGCAATGGGTCCTCCGTCCGCGCTCGGGAGTCCCATCGACAACGGCGCGAACCACGCATGCGAGCGAGACAGCGCCGCCAAGAACGGCGCCCCTGGACCCCGGCGCAGCCCACGCCAGGAGCGGCGGGTCCGGGCCCTCGATAGCGGGTGGCCCAACAGAGGGCGAGACATCCACGGCGACAGCCGGGTCTTCCTCGTCCGACCCTCGGACCCGGTCCAGCGCCAGAGCCGCCTCCGTCAGCCCTTGCGGGCCAGCGCGGCCCGCCCTTCTTCCACAAGCTTGTCGAAACGTACTCCTTGAGGGCCGGGTTCACTCCGCGGCACCCTTCCACGACCTCCCCAGCCCAATCCAGGTACCCCAGCCTGCGCTCGAGCGGCCAGTCCGCCGGCGACTCTCGTGCGTGATATCCCGCACGTTGTAAACTTGTCGCCAAGCTTGAGCTGCTTTGCGGCGACGGAGGCTGCGGCGGCATGCGAGACCTGCAGCCGCTTGCGCTCGTCCTTGGCCAGGCTCTTGTCGTCGGAGACCTCCGCGACGAGCAGGCGCACCTCGCGGCCGAACTCCGCTCTCGAGCTCCTCGGGCGACGTCTCCGTGTCCTCGACGGTGTCGTGCAGGAGCGCCGCAACGAGGATGGTCGCGTCCGTGACGCCACCGGTGCCGGCGAGCACGTTCGCCACGTCCAGCGGGTGGGTGATGTACGGCAGCTTGCCGACGCCCTTGCGCTTCTGGCTGCGATGCTTGTGGGCGGCGAAGCTCGCCGCCCGCAGGATGAGCGCGACCTCGGTCTCGGTCACGGTGTCGGCCTCGGCGCCGTCTCTCGCGGTTTCATCTGTCGCGGTGTCGTCTGCCATAGCGCTCCTTTCGATCGGTGCTCTCGCTGGCCGGGCGCTAGCTGGTGTTAAAGTCACGCCACGGACGGCAGCCCACTCACGCAGAGAGGCGGGGCGCACCCGCGCCTCCCCTACTCGGGCAGCGTCTCCCCCGCCGCCAGCCGCGCCTCGTACGTCTGCTCCTCGTCACACCGGTTGACGAGCGTGACCTCCTCCGGGTCCGCGCTCATCGTCCAGTACACCTTGCCGCCCTCGTGGAAGTAGGGCCGGACCTGCGCATAGAAGCGTCCGGGCACGCCATGCTCGGCGATGTGCCGCGCGAGCGCCAGGATGTGCGCGCGTTCTCCGGCGTCTTGACCACGTACTCGTGCGGCCACGTGGCCGCGTAGGTCTTCGCGAACGTCCACGGCGTGGAGGCCACGAACTCGCGGAGCTCGGCGGGCACGGCGCGGCCTCGCGCCCGCCAGTCGACCCGCTCCCTCCGGTCGCCTCGCGCTCGCCGGTCACCGGACGCCCCCGTGCCGTACCAGTCCTGGGCCTTCCTCACCTGGTCCACCCACACGTCGAGCGCCAGACTGCTGGTCTTCATCGGAATCATGCCGAGCTCGAACAGGAGTGAGTTGAACCCGCCCCCCGGCACTCCCTCACGAGTCACGGCCAAGGCGCTGGCGAGGAAGCAGCCGCGCTCGTAGCTGCGCCGGCTGATCTCGGCCAGGAAGTCACCGACGATGGAGCGGTCCAAGCCCTCCCACGCATGAACGTCGATGTAACGCGGGCGACTCCTTGAGGCTCGGCAGGTCGAAGCACACGCCCTGGACGAGGTCGGAGTACAATCTCATCGTCCTGCCGGCCCGCCCAGCGCTCGCGATGCGGCGCTCAAGCTCCTCCAGCGCCGCCGGGTCCTGCTCGGCATACAGCCACTGCATCGCACTGAACCGTCGCTGGATCTCGTCCATGGTCGCCTCCCGTGGCCCCGGCCCCTCCCGTGCTGCCCGGGACCCGTTCTACCACGCGCCACGGACGGGTGGGACGTACCGGGACCGTCGGATGCCGACCCCCGGCGCGACGATCAAAGCGCCCGTCTCAGCGCATCGGCGGCCTGGCGATCCTGCCCGCGGTCCGCCTCCCTCGCATCGATGTACTGGATGATCTCCATGTAGGACGGCAGCGTCGCAGAACGCAGGTAGACCGGCAGGAGAACCCCCGGCGTCAGTGCGGCGATGCCGCAGAAGCGCCATGTTGAACTCGTCCTGGCAGACCTTCGAATCGACGTAGTCCGGAGAGAGCACGCTGATGACCTTTCGCGACCGTGTCCAGCGACTCGAAGATGTGCTTCTGCCATGCGTATCCGGGCTTCAACTCGAGCCGGTCGACGAAGAGTCGCAGATCAGGTCGATGAGAGTGGAGATCATCGACGAGTCCATCGACGGCGTCCGCGTCTTGATGCGAGTAGCTGATGAAGGCCTCGAACGCGTACTCAGGCATGTCGACGAGCGGCTTCGAGTGCCGCGCCTTGACCTTCGCGAAGACCTCGCGCGGCTCGCTTGACTCGAGCCACTTCCGGCCGAGCACGATCTTGATGCAGTCGAGCGACAGCCCGTTCGCGAGCCAGTACGCCGCGGCGTCGGCCAAAGCCTCCAGCATGACCATCGGCGACTCCATCTGCTCCCCGGCGGCGAGAAGCGGCATGGCGATCCGGCGCACCGGCGGGTCGCCGCCCGTGAACGGGATGATGCTGCGGAACAGGTCTCCCACGACTTCCGGCGCTCGACCCTTGACCGCCGGGCTCGAACAGAGCACGCGAAGACGTTGAGTTCGGCCGCTGGATAGGCTGCGAGAGCCAGCATGCAGAGTACGCGCGGAGATCGACCGCCTTGTCGCGCGCGAGGTCCTCGACGGAGACCCCGACACGGTCGAGCGCTCCGATGAGACTCTCCGGCGTCGGCCAATAGTCGTCCGGGAACGCGGACACGACGAGCAAGTCGACGGCGTCGCGCGCGTCGATGTGCGCCAGATCGCCGATGACCAGCTGGACTTCTCGGGCGGCACCGTCCGCATCGATAGTGATCGCGTCGAGGAGTTCCATATCGTCATCCTCCGAGAGATGCAGCGGTGGCGCAAGGTCTGCCACCGTCCTAGCGCAACTTCCGCCGCCTGGACGCGGCTGGCCCGCGGAAGCCCGGCATCGGATTGGCGGAGCCATGACTGACGTGAAGGTCGTGTGTCAGATGCTCGCCGTCGTCCGTCCGGGCGCCGATACACACTGATGCCATGAGACGCTCACGTCATCTCGGATCGCGCACGACCGCGAGAGTCGCTGCGCTGTGCGCTCTCCTGCTCGCGATCTGACTCTCCGCCGCCTGCGGCATGAGCGCTCAGGAGCGCGAGCAGGCTGCCCTGGACGCGGCGCTGGCGGCCGGCGCCGAGGCGCTCGTCGCCGACGACGCGGCCGCGTGGAACGCCGCGTTCCCCTCGATGACCCCGGACGCGCGCAAGGGCTGGCAGCAGGTCTTTAGGGGGTTGTCCCGCTACCGGTGGGCCGGCGTCAGCTTCGAGACCGTCTGCACGGATGGCTCACTCGGGACGTACGACATCAGGGTCCGAGGCCGGCTGCGAGGATCGACTGTCTGGCCACCGATCTGCCGGCGGGACTTCGTCGTGCGCGAGGCCTCGGGGGACCTCACCCTCGTGGACGACGTCACCCCGAAGCGCCACCGGCACGACTACTACCTCGCGTTGTCACGTCCGGTCTCCCTGGCGCGCGACCACCTCACGGTCGTCGCGGACGCGCGGGAGAGAGACCTTGCCGAGCGCGTCGCCTCCTGGGACGCGGAAGCCCACGTCGTCGCGCGGCGGCTCCATCTGGAGACGCCGTCGGAGGAACTCGACGAGCAGGTGATGGTCTACGTGTGCGGCTCCGCCCGGCAGGCCATGCGCGTCGCCGCCACCGACAGACCGGAAGACATGGTCTGCGCCTTCGCGGGCCGGCGACGGATCTACCTGATCGCACCGCGTCTCATCGGCCACGCCGCATTCGCGCGGTCCACGCTCAGGCACGAGCTGACGCACTGCTACGCCGGCGACTTCGGCGTCGGCCGGCACGAGCCCGAGTTCCTGCCCGAGGGCCTCGCCGTGGCAATCGAGGGCGAGTACGGCTACCGGGAACTGCGACGAGACATGCGGACGCAGCGTCTCTCGCTGCCGCTGATGGAGGCGCTCACGCAGGAGGACATGTCGCGTGGCCGCAGCGACCGCGAGGTCACCCTGGCCTATGAGGAGGCCGGCACCCTGGTGGAGTACGTCGAGAAGGAGTGGGGCCACGTCCGGCTCTGGGTGTTCGCCGCAGCCGTTGCCGACTCCGACATGACGCCGGCGGGCATCAGGCAGGCGGTGCGGAGTGCGCTCGGAGTGAAGTGGAAGGAGCTCACCGCGGGGTGGCGGAGGTACGTCCTGCAGACGCCTCAGCAGGACTAGCCGCCACCAGCCACCGTCCGTCCACCGCGACGCCGTCGCCGACATCGTCTTCCTCGGCGCACCGTCACTGGCAAGGACCTTGACAGTGCGGTAGCCCACCCCCATAGTCCGCCCACCACCCGGTCGCCTGTGTCAGACCGGGGACCACAAACCGGACTGGGGAGTACCGTCATGAAGGGTGTCACCCGTGTCACCGGCTTGGGCCTGCTCGCTCTCGCACTGCTCGTCGTTCTGGCGTTGGCATCTGTCGCATCCGCGAAGCAGCGAACGGCGAACGAGCAACTACTGAATGACGGCTCGGGCAGCTCGCGGCTCGCGCCCACCAGCACCACCGTGCTCAAGGACCGCTTCGACCCCGCCTCCCTGAGCTTCGCGACGGGGATCACCGACGTGCAGTTCACCGTCGGGAAGTTCCGCACCGACGTCGAGCTCTCCGACGATCGTCCCGCCGCTGCAAGATGCAGCGCAACGGCGTCAAGTGGGACGAGTACAACCTGCTCGTCAGCGGCATCGGCTTCAACCGCACGGCGGTCTACCCGTACGGCGTGGCCGAGGGCCAGGGCCGCTACCTCAACGTGCGCGTCATGGTCCCGCAGAAGCACTGGAACGGCCGCCTCGTCTTCTGGCACCACGGTGCGGCCGACACGCAGCTGCTCACCTTCTCACCGGTCGTCGAGCCGGAGCTCCTGCTCTCTCGTGGCTGGGCGGTCGCGCGAGGTGCAGTTCAACGGCGTGGCGCCGGCGCAGCAGAACCCCAACGCGGCGGACGACAGCTACTGGAAGTCGGTCGACGAGATGTACCAGGCCGACCCTGCCTACTACTGGGCCTACGCGGCTCACCCGGACTGGTGGAGCAACCCCAACGGCGTCGCGATCAGCGACGGAGCCACGCTCCGCAATCTCGCTGGGCTCGTGAAGAACCTCCTCTACCGTGAGGCTTGTCAGCTCACCGCGGCACACATACTGGCTGGGCTGGTCGATGGGCGGCGGAGCCGGCACTGCCGTCAACACCGGCCGCGACCGTGACGGCAACTACACCGGCGGCGACTTCGTGGTGCCCTACGACAAGGCCTCGGGCAAGGTCTTCGACGGCTTCATCGCGCTCGAGCCCGTCTACTACGCCACGGCGCCGGTCGACAAGCAGTTCCCGGCGGCGGCGCCCTACGTGTTCATCGACGGCGACGTGACGCCGCTGAGCCTCTCGGCGCCCAACGCCCTCAACTTCGCGCGCAAGGTCAAGACCGCCCTCGACGGTCCCGACGCCGACCCGTCGCTCTCGAAGAACATCGACGACTGGGTGCGCCTCTACATGCAGAACTACGGCAACCACGACTGGACGGGCCGCTTCTTCGAGACCGTGTACAGCGGCGATCGCCACGACGCCGTCTACTACGACATCACCAAGCCTCTCGCGGAGCGCTTCAACACCGAGGGCCACGGCCGCAAGCTCAACTGGGTCATGAGCAAGCTCTGGCGGACCTCGCCCAAGTACCTCACCGACTGGGCAGACGAGAACCTCGCCGGATGGGGCCAGCTGACGTTCTCCTACTACCAGCTGAACGACGGCTACCACACGGCGCTCTTCAACCACCTGGTCTCCTGGGTAGAGCGCGGCAGGACCCCGCCGACGAGCCGCATCGACCCGGCTCTCATGGATCCCGCGGCGACCACGTATCCCAACATGCCCGTGAACGACCCGACGCAGGACAGCCTGAACCGCGCGCTTTCGTCGATCGTCGGCAACGCGGACATCGCATGGCAGCGCACCGACCCCGGCGCGCTCACCGTGGTGCAGGACATGCCGCAGATGCCGCATCTGGCGGCTCGCTGGGGCATCTTCCAGGTCGGCTACAAGTGGATGCTGATCACGCCGTTCACGGCCGAGCAACTGGTGAGCGGCTACCACGTCGGCAACATCGACTTCGACGGCTACGCGAGCCAGGCCGACTACCGCCGCGCGTTCAAGGATGCTGTTTGGTCGCTTCGGAGTCAGCGGCTCTACGACCGCAAGATCGCCGCGAGCCTCGCAAACGGCGATCCGGGAGCCCCGCCGCTGCCGTTGCCGTAAGCCGGTCGCGGCTCGCGGGCTCGACGCCCGAGACCGCAGACGCAGAAGCTGAATGCAGAGGAGGCCGCCCGCGATGCGCGGGCGGCCTCCTTCTCTCTGATGATCGTCCTCGATGACGGCGCCGGAGACGACTACCGCCGGTCCTTACGCAGACTGCGCGTCAATCCTTCATGCCCGCGTCAGTCGGAGCCGGGCAGTCCTGACCCCTGCGGACCCCACCGCTCCCGCGCCCGCCCGATGACCCGCTGCACCTCGCCCTCGTCGTACACCCGCGTGTAGCCCGGGAGCTGCGCGACCCAGCGCTCGGGCAGTGCTGAGGCGCCGTGCAGGGCACCGGCTGCGGCGCCGACGATGGCTGCGATCGTGTCGTTGTCCTTGGTGTCGTTGACGGCGCGGACGATGGCCTCTTGCGGGTCCGCGCCGTGCCGCGCCAGGATGTACAGCACGCTCGGCACGGTCTCGAGCAGGTACGCGCCCGAGTGCCACTCGTCGCAGGCCTCGAGCGCGGTCAGCCCGCGGGCCTCGGCGTCGGCCAGGCGCTCGTCGACGAACCGCCACAGCGGGCCGCTGAAGACGCCGCGGTAGGCTCCGCCGCGTGGCTCGTACTCCGTGTCTCCCTCGAGGTCGCGCGCGAGCGCGACGTACCGGCGCCGCCACCAGCCCGGTTCGGGCGACGCCTCCATCCCCAGCAGGTCCCACAGCATGGCGACGAAGGCGAGGCTAGCCGACGTCGACGCCGCGTCGTTGTGCGTGACGATCGCGGAGAGCGCCGTGTCGGCCCACAGGTCCGTCGACGGCTCGCGCAGGTACGGCACGAGCATCGGCGCGATGCGCATGAGCGCTCCGTTGCCGGCCGACCGCGTGCCGCACTGGTACCACGGCCGGTAGCCCAGGCGCAGGGCCTGCATAGCCGCCGAGACGGCGCTCCCGATGCCGAAGATGCGCTCGGACGCGAACCGCTGCGCCAGCCGATGCGGCACGAGGCCGCGGTCGACGAGCAGCTGGTCCAGCGTCCAGAACGCCATCTGCGTGTCGTCGGTAGGCCGCGCGAGCTCCTTGCTGCGCCAATGCGGCAGGTAGTCGCGGATCTCGCCGTGCTGCGCCCGCCGGTCCGCCGGCCGCATGCCCTCTGTAGTGTTGCCGAGCGCGTCGCCGACGGCGATGCCGAGCAGCATGCCCTCGACCCGGTCCCAGCACTCGGGCAGCGGCGCGGGCGCCTGGCCCAGGAGCTCCCCGCGCCGCAGGTCGATGCCGCCCTCCGCCAGCAGTTGCCGCAGCAGCGTCGCGTTGTCCCGCGGCCAGTCGGTCTCGTCCCACTCGGCGTCCGGCAGCGTGACGAACTGCGTCGCCCGGTCGTACCGGATGCGGCAGGCGTTGCACACCGCGTCCACCCCGTGCTCGCCGCGCACCCAGACGATCACCGGCCGCGTGTCCGCGCTCGGCAGCGGGATGCCGCAGTAGACGCAGTCGGCGCGCGCCGGCAGGTCCTTCGGCTCCTTGGCCTCGACCCTCCAGACCTTGAGGCGCAGCTTGCCGCAGCACTCGCGGCAGGCGGGCACCGGCTGCTCGTTCACGCCGTCGAACGCCCAGTGGACGGTTCCGATCTCGTCACGACAGAAGGTGCAGCGCTGCATCAGCGGCTCCAGACGGCGTAGCCGCGGCGGCGCAGTCGCTCCGCGAGCCTCTTCTCACCGGCCTCGGCCTCCGCCCGCGTCGCGAACGGCCCCACGTTGCGGTACAGCCTCGGCTTCAGCTTGATCCCGAACTCGCGCACGATGCGGCTGGAGCGCTTGCCGCTCATGTGCTGCGCGAACCTATCCTCGGGCGTCCTGGCCGTCTGCCCCACGTACACGCAGGGCTTGTCGTCGCGCCGGCCGGCGTTCTCGTCGGCGACCCGCTTCTTGCCCAGCGCCTCGGGGCTCAACTCGATGACGTACACGTGGTACGCCCGCGGCTCCTTGGCCGCTGCGCCCATGTCTCCTCCCTCAGACGAACCCCTCGTCGACCAGCGTGCTCCCGGCAGCCGACACGACGTGCCGCTGGCCGGAACCTCCGCAGACGCGGCACCAGCTCTCGACGACCAGCCGCGACCGCACGCCGGCGGCCTCGAGATCGTACTTGAAGCCGCCGTACATGCCCGGCACCGCGAACCAGAACGGCGCGGGCTCGAGCTCGAGCAGCGGCTCGAGCTCGGGGAGGCGCAGCCGGTGCTCGTCGACGAGGTCGGCGGCGCGCCCGCGGATGACCTCGTGGAAGTGCGCCTGGATGGCGGCGAGCGTCTCCGGCGGCACGGTGCGCACCAGTACCGGCTCGAGCGCGCGCAGGAGGAAGGTGTGGCCGCGGCGCGCAGCGACGTCCACGGGCCGTTCGCCGCGCGCCGTCCGCAGCATGCGCCACGCGCCCATGCCGACGAGCTTGACGACCACCTCCACCGGCGCGCCGCCGTGAGCAGCCTGGTGCAGCGGCGCGAACAGCGACCAACCGTCCGGCCGCGAGCTGTTCACCAGTTCCGGGTGCTCCTCGAGCAGCCTGAGAAGGCGCGGCCACTGGTACTCTCGGGCCGCGTTGGCCACCTTCGTCCGCGCCTCCATCCAGTCCTCGCCGACCGTCGACGAGAGGCGCAAGCCGTCCCAGATGTACTCCCGGACCCTCACTGCCCGCGCGTCCGCACGAGACCCGGACTCGGCCGCTCCTCCACGCGCACCGCGCCGTCCTCGATCAAGGCGTACCGGAAGCCGTCTGTGCCCTGCCGGTGGTGATAGGAGGGGTCGACCAGATGCAGCCCCACCCGCTCGAGGTCGTCCCGGTACCAGTGCCCCTGGTACGCCTCGGGCGCCGAGTGCCCCGCCACCTGCAGTACGCCCGGGAGCACGCGGTCGGGCCCCATGTCCTCGCGGAACACGCGGAACCGGTGCGGAGCGCGGCGCCGCATGACCCTGTCGAGCTTGTCCTTCTTGCCGGTCCGCTGCTGCCGCCGCACCGCCTGGTCGAACTTGGCGTTGAGGAACGCGACGAACCCCTCGGGGTCGTCGATCCGCTTGTTCTTGTCCGCGAACAGGTAGTCGTTGAGGAAGTCCGTCGAGATGCCGGCGTGCGTGACGAAGACGCCCTGCACGCGCACCGCGTAGCTCCAGCGCTGCGCGTCGGTGCGCTCGAACTGCTCCCGGAAGGCACGGTGGAAGGTCGGCCGGGACCAGTCGCGCTGGTAGTCGATGTGGTAGTCGAGCAGCACCGCCACGTCGTGGTTGCCCCAGAGGACCTGCGCGCCGCTCTCCTCGAGCAGCGCGAGCTCCTCGCGCGCCTCGTCCGGACCCAGATCGCCGTCCACGAGGTCGCCCGCACAGATGAGACCGTCGCGCGCCGGGTCGAAGCCGGCGTGCGCCAGAGCGTTACGGATGAGCTCGGGGTGCCCGTGCGGATCGGAGACCACGATGACGCGCTGGGCCTCATGGATGTTCACCGCGCGTCTCCTGTCGCCAGCGCATCGAGTCCGTCCGCGAGCTCGACGAGCAGGTCGCGATTCTGCACCCGCGCCCTCCAGTCTGCCGGGATCCCGCCCTCACCCATCAGAGCACCGCAGATCGCGCCCGCGATGCTCGCCGTGGAGTCGCTGTCGCCGCTGATGTTGGCCGCCGCCCGCACTGCGGCCGCGAAGTCGTCCGGGTGCCGCAGCGCGCAGAAGAGCCCGATGCCCAGTGCCTCCTCTGCCACCCAGCCCTTGCCGTGCGCGTCCGGGGTCTCGGTCTGCACGCGGCCGATGCCGTCCAGCGCCGCGTAGTCGTCGAGGTCGCCGGCAGCGAGCCGTACGGCGCTGTCGACCGCATCGAGGGTCTCCTCGTGGCCGTCCCACCCCAGGAGCTCCGCGCGCGCGGCGTCGACCGCGGCAGCGATGCCTGCGCCGTCGACGAGGCTCGCGATCAGCACCGCCAGGAACCCGCACGACGTGTCGCTCGTGGGGTGGCGGTGAGTGAGCGTGCCGGCTCGCGCCGCCGCCTCGAAGGTCGCGTCACCGAGGCCGCCCAGCCCGAGAGCCGACACCCGCATGACGCCTCCGCAACCCTTGCCGCGCTCGTCCTCACTCGTGGTGAGCAGTCTGGGCACGCCGCTGCCGATCGCCTCGAGGCACTTCCTGCCTGGTGCGCCGAGCGGGCACTCCGGTGACCGCGCCCACTCCCGGTACCGCTTCCAGATAGCGAGCGCGAGCGAGTCGAGCTCGGGCGCATCGCCGGAACTCAGACTCCACCCGCTCGTCTCTTGCCAGTCGAGGACTCCCCGGGCCGTCGCCACCGACATCTGGGTGTCGTCCGTGTAACTGCCGGCCGGCTGACCGCCCCACGCCTCGAACTCCTGGATGCCGGCCTCGCCGTACAGCTCCAGGATCGCGCTCCGCCGCATGAACTCCACCGGCGCGCCCAAGGCATCGCCGACCGCCAGGCCCAGCATGCAGCCGCGCCGCCGCACACGCTCTCCGTCACCCTTCTGAGGTTCTCCCGCCATGCGACCTCCTCCCCGCGCATTCCGCTCAAGAGGATACCGCCCGCCACGGACGTCACCCCTGCGTCGAGCGAACGTCATCTTGTTGGACCCTTCGTCACCATCACAGCTCGGTCGCCGTCTGCGTAGTCTCGTTCCGTGAATCGGAATCCACTCGACGACTGCCCCAGAAGCGCCACTCGACTACTGCTTGCCATGAGCCGAAGCACAGCCGGATGGTCCGCTCGCCATATCCACACGTTGCTTGTCGGCTTCGGGTTCTCGAAACGTGACAGTGGCGGACACACGTTCTATCGTCATCTCAAGTACCCGGGACTCGCCCTCGCGGTGCCGCGGTCGCGGAAGCTGCGTCCCTACCTCGTGGCAGACGCGGTGCGCCTCGCCGGGCGAGTGCTCGCATCGGCGGCTGAGGAGTCAGAGTGAATCGGGACCCCGACTACTACCTTGAACTCCCCTACAGCCGCGTGTGGGAGTGGCGAGAAGACGACGCGGACCCGTACTGGGTCGTGCGCCTCGTCGAGATCCCCGAGGTCGTCGGTGACGGGATCACCCGCGATGTGGCGGAGACCGCCCTGAGCGAGTGTCTTGCCGACTACGTCCGGTACCGGCAGAACGAGGGACTCCCCATCCCCGAGCCGGCACCGCGCGCGGCCGCGGGCTGAGAGCGCGGCAGCACGCCGAGACGGTGGCCGGCGTTCCCTACCGTCCACCCCAGCAGCAGCCCGCCGGCCACGTCCAGCGGCAGGTGAGCGCCCACGTACACGCGCGCGGTCGAGACGAGTGCGACCGTGGTCCACCTGATGCAGGCCGGCGCCCTCGCCGCGGTGTTCGCCGCGGGCGTGCTCGCGCTCATTGCGCGTCGCCCGCGCCTGGCCGGCCTCGTGGTGCTGGCAGGCGGCTCGGCCTGGGTGCTCGCCAAGATGGTCAAGCGTGTGGTCGAGCGAGGCCGGCCGGTGGAGTTCTACGACGACGTGGTCATCCACGGGGCGGTGCAGATGGGTCAGGGGTTCCCCTCCGGCCACGCGGCCGTGATCGCGGCCATGGCCACCGTCGCGAGCCCGTACCTGGGCCGGACCGGTCGCATCCTCGTGTGGACGGTGGTCGGGCTGGTCGCCCTCGCCCGCGTCTACACCGGGGCCCACCTGCCGCTCGACGTCGTGGCCGGCGTGGCCGTCGGGTGGGGCCTCGGCTGTGTAATCAACCTCGTGCTGGGGACGCCGGCCCGGGCCTGCTGCCCGGCGTCCCGCCTCGACTGCCCGACGCTGGAGTAACGCGTCGTCAGGCTCGAGGCGCCGGACGGCCTTGACGGGCCGGCGTCCACAGGGGTGGTCGCGGCAGGGGCACTCTGAACGCGGATAGCCATCGGCTCTACATCCTGAGCGATCGGGCGAGTCATCCCATCGGATGTAGAGCCAATGTATCTACACGAACACAGTGCGCCACACGCGCATGCCCCACCCCCCCGCCCTCGACCGGCGTCCTTCCGTCCGACCCCTCCGGTACACTCATTCATCCAGCCGAGACCGGCTCGCGGCGGAGGGGCGCGGTGTGGAGCCGCGCGGCGCGAGTCGGCATCCGGCATCCTGTCGTCTACCATCGGAGGAGCCTTTGGCAGTACAGCTGTTCCCTGCAGACGGGGTGACGTGGGTGGTCTCCCTGCCGACCGGTCTGGCCACGGAGACCATCTGGCCGGACATGGAGTGGATCGAGGCTTTGGTGGAGGAGGTGCAAGCGGCATGACGTTCGAGATCAGGCCATATCCCGAGTTCAGCTGGTCCATCAGCCGGCAGCGCAAGCTCGACCAGTGCCCGCGCGGGTACTTCTTCCAGTACTACCTCGGCTGGAACGGCTGGCTGGACGAGGCGCCTACCGAGGCGCGCGTGGCGTACCGCCTGGGCAAACTCACGTCGCTCGACGCGCTGCTGGGGCAGCAGGTCGACGTGCGGGCGCGCGAGCTCGAGGCGGCCGCGCGCGCCGGCCAGGCCCTGCCCGCCGCCGAAGACCTCGAGCTGCGCACGCGCGCCGCCCTGCGCCAGGCGTGGAGCCGCTCGCAGAACGGCCGCGTGGCCTTCGAGCAGCGGCCGAGCAAAGTCGTCATGCTGCGGTCGATCTACCAGGGCCAGGACACCCAGCCCGAGACCGACCGCCTCAACGAGAAGGCCGGCCCGAGCATGCGCGGCCTGCTGGCCGCCTCCCACTGGGAGCGCCTGCGCGGCCGCGGCGACGAGGGCAGCGTCGAGGTGCCGGACTTCGCGAGCTTCGCCTGGGGCGGCATCAAGGTGTTCGCCGCGCCCGACCTCGCCTACGTGGCGGACGGCGTGCTGCACGTCGTCGACTGGAAGACGGGCCGCGCGGACGAGACGCAGCCGGTCCAGGTCCTGTTGCAGATGTGGTGGGCCCTCGAGACCTACCCGGAGCTCGCGCGGGCGGCCGCGGAGGGCAGCCTCGAGGTCCGCGGCTCCCTGGAGTACGTCACCGCCGGCGCCACGCAGCCGGTCGAGCCGCCGGCGCCGGTCGTCTCGCCGGACTGCGGCGCGACCCCGGCGACCCTCGACGACTTCCGCGAGGCCTGCGCCGGCACGGTGCGCGCCGGCGTCACGCAGATGCGCGCGCTCCTCGCCGACCCGGAGCGCAACGTCCCCCTGGGCAAGGACGCCTTCGAGCGCCGAGAGAGCGGCCTCTGCCGCATGTGCGCCTTCGCGCCCGTCTGCGCGTGAGCGCGTAGACCGGCTCCCCGAGCCGCTCCCCTGAGCGGCCCGCGGAGTGCTACTGTCGCCGCGGCACACACACGGCGGCGAGGAGGGCGGGTTGGCGGCGGAGGGATCCAGGCCAGGGGCGCCCAAGTCCCGCAAGCCGCTCCGCCTCGAGTCGCTGCGCCTGCGCGTGGAGCGCAACCGCGTCCGCTTCGTCGTCTTCGTCACCACCTTCGTGATCGGCGCGGCCGCGCTGCTCACCCTCGCGTTCGTCGCCGTGCCCGGGTCGCTCATCGGGCTCTTCTGGGGCCCGGCGGGCTACTGGGGCGCGTTCTGGGTCGTGCTCGCCGCGGCCTTCGGGGTGGCCCTGCTCGCCGGGGGCATCGCCGCCTACGCGCAGATCGCCAACGCCGAGCACTGGGTGCGCAGCCAGTTCCGGGGGCGCGAGCTCGACCCGGAGCAGTACCCGCGCCTTGTCCGCGCCGTCGAGGAGATGGCGATCGCCGGCGGCCTGCCCGAGCCGCCGGCGCTCCTGCTGCTGGACGTCCCCAGCGTCAACGCCTGCGCCATCGGCGCCACGCGCAAGAGCCCGGTCGTCGGCGTGACGGCGGGACTGCTCAAGGAGCTGGAGGCGGCCGAGCAGCAGGCCGTGGTCGCCACCCTCATGGCGCGCATCACGCGCGGCGACATCATGGTGGGCACCGGCCTCGCCGCGCTCATGGGACCGCTCAAGTACCTGCGCTCGATCCAGTCGCTCAAGGGCGGCAAGAAGAAGGGGGCCGCCGTCACCGGCGGCACGCTCGCCGACGGCGCCGGCGGCGGTGGGTGGGTCGACGGCTGCGCCAACGCCGGCGTCTTCGGCTGCGGCGACGGCTGCGGCGACCTTGACGGCTGCGGCGACGCCGACGACTGCGGCGGAGCGATCGTCGTCGTCGTGCTCGTCGTCGTCATCGCCGTGCTCACCTACGCGGCGGTGGTGAGCGCGGCCTGGCTGGTCACCTTCTGGGGCCGCGCCCTGCACCGCACCGGCTTCGAGAAGGCCGACGCCGAGGGCATGCTCCTGCTGCGCGACCCCACGCCGATGCTGTCGGCGCTGCGCAAGGCCATCACCTCGTCGAACGAGGTCGCCGACGGCGACCCCTCCTACGACGGCATCTTCTACGCCCCCACCAGCGGCAAGCCGGGCATCGAGAGGCTCGAGCGGCGGCGCTACGACCGCCTCCGCCAGGTGCTGGGCATCGAGGGCCTGGCGGCCGAGCTGCCCGACGACCAGCCGGAGGAGCCGCCCGCCGGCAGCTGAGACTCCGGCCGTCGCCTCCCTCCGCCGCACGTTGACGTCGCCGTATACTCGAGTGCAAGGCTCAGTCGACTTGGGAGGGGAAGTCATGAGACCTATCGTGCGCACACGCGCAGCGTTCACCGCCGTCACCTGCGCCGCGACCTTGCTCGTCCTGGGGGCCGGGCTCGCCGCGGCCGCACTCGCCGTCGACCCGGGCAGCCCGTTGTGGACCCGGGTGTACGGCGGCAGCGGCAACCAGAGCTTCCGCTACGCCGCCGGCTGCCCCGGAGGGGACGTGGTGGTGGCGGGCGCGACGCGGACGGACAAGACCCACCTCGTCGTGGCGCGCTACTCGGCGTCCGGCGCGCGCCGCTGGCTCAAGGTGGTGGCCGCTTCCTCGGTCGCCGACGACCAGCCGGTCGAGATCCTCACCGACCGTGACGGCAACGCCGTCGTGCTGGGCGTGCGTCAGCTGGCCGCCGCCTCGCAGTTCCTGGTGTGCAAGCTCAGCTCGCGCGGCCGCGTGGTCTGGAGGCGCACGCTCGACGGCGGCGTGGGCGGCTCCAACGCACCCGGCGGGCTCGCGCTGAGCGCCGCCGGAGACGTCTGGGTCACCGGCGGCGTCACGCTGACCGGTCCCGTGGCAGGGTCGCTCACCGTCAAGCTGCGTGCGCGCGACGGTAAGGAGCTGGCGCGCCGCGTGCTCACCGGCCCCAGGACGCTCCACTTCGGCAGGTGGATCGCCGTGGACGGCGCCGGCAACGCCTACGTCACCGGGTACGGCGACCGCGGAGACGGCTTCCACGAGCTGATCACCGCCAGGCTCCGGCCCGGCGGCTCCGTCGCCTGGCTCAAAGAGGTCGCGGCAGCGGGCAACATCAACGTCGACGGCGCGAGGGTGGCGCTCGCCGGCAGCCGTCTCTACGTGGTCGCCTCGGTCGGGCCGAACGCGCCCGTCGACACCATCCTCGTCCTCAAGTACACCACCGCGGGAGTGGAGCAGTGGCGCGATGCGCTGGACGTCCCGTCCAACGAGATCGACTCCGCGGAAGCGGTGGCCACCGACCGGCACGGCAACCTCTTCGTCGCCGGCGCCAGCCGGGAGACCGGGCCGCGGCCGCACGCCTTCGTGGCCCGCTGGACGCCGAGCAAGGCGAGGTGGCTGCTCGCCGACTCCGATGGCTCCGCATTCACGAGCAGCTACGTCGGCGTGGTCCCCGACCAGTCGGGCGGCTGCTGGGTGGCCGGCACCCGGGGTCTCGCTCCGCTCACCGAGTACCGGATCAATGCGCTCTACGCCGCTCGCGTCTCCAAGTCGGGTTCCCCGCGCTGGGAGCAACTGCAGCTCTCGGTGGACAATGACATCAACACCCGCGCCCTCGCCGCGTGCGCGGGAGGGCTGGCCGTGGTCGGTACGCTGGACCCGCTCAGCGGCCCAGCGGATTCCGACGCACGCATCACGATGATCCGGCGCTGAGCCGTCCGGGCGGCGGCGGCGACTGCGGCCCGGCCGGGCGACTTCGGCCCGGCCGCGGCGCTGCCGATATACGTCACAGACCGTGACCAGCCGCAGACGGACAACCGGACGCTCGCTCCTCACCTCGGCGCAGCTGCTCGCGGCGCTGACCACGGCTGCGCTGCTCGCCGCGATCGCGGTCGCGCTCTCCGCCCCGTGTCCGGCCGCCGCCGCTCCCGACAGGGCGGCGGCCTCCAGGCCGGCGGCGCCAGAGACGGCCGCGGCCGGATCCGCGACCCTCGCCGCGCGCGAGCGGGCGGCCGGGCAGCTCGCGCGCCAGCGCGCGCTCGAGGCGGCCGCCCCCGGCATCCTCCACGGCTTCGACATCGTGGGCGAGGAGGACGGCGGCAACACCAACGGCTTCTACGCCCCGGCGCTGACCACCCTGCCGCGCGTGCCGCTCTACCTGCACGCCGGCGAGAGCCTCTCGGCGGCCGACACCAACGTCCAGGATGCGCTCGACCTCGGCGCCCTGCGCATCGGCCACGGCCTCAACATGGACCTCTTCCCCGGCCTCGAGGACCGCGTGCGCGAGGCCGGCGTGACGCTCGAGGTCTGCCCCATCAGCAACCAGGAGCTCCGGTACGTGCCGGACCTGCGCCGCCACCCGGCCAGAGGCTGGCTGCGGCGCGGGGCGCGGATAGCTCTCGGCTCGGACGACCCCTCGATCCTCGGCACCCGCGGCCTCAGCGACGACTTCGCGATGGCCTACCTCTCATGGCGCCTGAGCCTCAGGGACCTGAAGCGGGTGGCGCTGCGCTCGATCGCCTCGAGCACGCTGCCGCCGGAGCGCCGGGCGCGCCAGCGCGCCCTCTTCGAGCGGCGCTGGGACCGCTGGGTGACGGCCGTCGCCGCCGGCGAGCTGCGCTGACGGCGGCCCGGCCGGTTGACGATTGCCTGCCGTCGAGCATGCGCGTCGTCATGCGTCGTGCGGCCGGCGGGAACCGTCCTCCCCAAGCCGGAGGGGAGGCAGGGTATGTGCGTCGGCCTGGCACCACCAAACGTACGTCTGAACACCCCATGGGGCTGTTGGACGTACGTTTGGTGATGCTCCTCCGTGACGCACATACCCGCCCGGGACTCCGGCGGCCGCGGCGAGCGTCGCGCCTGCGTGATCCTCAGCCGGCTCGCAGGCTCCGCGATCGGCTCGTCAGGCCTCGTCCGCGGCCGCAGCCGCGGCGCCTTCGGCTTCGGCCGTCGTGGCGTTCGCGTCTTCACCCTCGGCCGCGGCCTCATAGGCGGCCTGCGCCGCCATCATCGCGACCTGCTCCGGCTCGCCCTTCTCCTTCGCGGCCTCGTACGCGACGAACGCCACCGCCGACCGCGCCGCCTCCTTGTCCACCTCGCTCTGCTTCAGGAGCTCGAACGTGGCCAGGACCGCCTCGAGCTCCGGCAGGCGCGCCTCCCACTCGTCGCCCGAGCAGTGGTGGTAGACGTGGAACATCGTCGTGTAGCTCATCGCCCACACGACGCGCACGTGGTCGCCGCCGTAGTGGCCCGGCCGCGGGCCGTCCCACGTGAAGTCGAACGAGAGCGCGCGCAGCGGGCCAAGCTTCGTCTCGCGCGTCTCGAGGTACGTGAAGCCCGGCATCTTGGTACCCGCGAGGTTCTGAGGCAGGAACTCCTGGATCTCGTCCCACATGCGCGCGGCCTGCGCCTCGTCGATCGCATCGTCGCCGCCGCGGAGCGCGTCGTACTCGAACAGGCGGAGCGGCTGCATCTGCCCGTCCTCGAGCTGGCCGATGACCTCGGGGTCCCAGAACCCGACCGGCATGCGGGGCTGCAGCTTGGCCTGCTCCTCCTCGGGCATCTCGTCGAGGCCGCGGATCATGCGCGCCAGCGGATCCATCGTCGCCGGGAGGATCTTGAAGCGCTTGGGCATCTGCACCCTGAAGCCGAAGCGCGCGTCGGAGTACTCCTGGAAGTCCCCCGGGGGCTGCGCCGGCGTAGCGTTCTGGTCGTTGGTCATGCCGAATCTCCTGGGTAGGTGTCGCCACCCAGTCTATCGGCCCCGCGCTCCTGCCGCGCGCTCACTGGTCGAGGAAGTCCATCACCACGCCGGCCAGCTTCTGCGGGTCCTGGTACATGAGGCCGTGGCCGGCGCCGGGGACGACCTCCAGCTCGGCGCCGGGCACCGCCGCCGCCATCAGCTTCGCGTTCTGCGGCGGCTCGATCACGTCCTCCGCGCCCGTGATGAAGAGGGTCGGGCACGACATGCCCTTGAGGCCGCCCCACACGCCCTTCCACTCGCCGATCGCCCGGTCCTGCCGTTCGATCGCCGCCGCCGACATCTGCTCGGTGGGCATCGGGAAGCTCTCGTAGTACTTGGGGTCCGCGTCGCGGTACGACTGCGGGAAGAGCAGCGTGAGCAGCCGCATGCCGCGCTCCTCGACCGAGCCGGACATGTCGGTCATCACCGCCAGGGTCTTCTTGCTCATCGGGACGGCCTTGGGGCCGCCGGCGCTGCCGGCGTAGCTGACCAGCTTGCTCACGAGCTCCGGATACCGCACCGTGAGGTCGATGGCCGCCATGCCGCCCATCGACCACCCGAGCACGTCCATCGAGTCGTTGCCGAGTGCGGTGATGAGCCCGGCGGTGTCGTCGGCGAGCTGCGAGAACTCGTACGCGCCGCCAGGGTCGGTCGTCTCACCCATGCCGCGGTTGTCGAAGACGACCACCTCGCGCCCCTGCGCAAGCGCCTCGACGAACTCGGGCGACCACATGTCCATGGTGCCGCTGCTGCCCATGACCAGGAGCAGCGGTGTGGAGTCGGCCGCGGCGCCGAACGGGCCGATGGTGCGATAGCCGATCTCGATGTCTCCCACCTTGACGTGCTGCACCGGCGCCTGCTGGATCACGTTCGGCGCCGGCGCGCCGCTCGCGGCCGGGCTCGCCGCGGGGCCCGTCGCCGCGCTCGCGGAGCCGCTCGCGGCGGGAGACGAGCCACCGGCGGCATCGTCCGCGGCGCCTCCACAACCCGCGGCCAGCAGCGCCGGCACGGCCGCCGCCAGCGCCAAGGCCAGAGCGACCACGAGCGTCCCCAGGCCCGTCCGGCGACCGTCCCGCTCAGTGCCTCGTCTCGTCCTCATCGTCCGTCTCCCTCCTAGACCAGCAGCGCGTACACGGCGAAGAACGACATCATCCCCACCATCACGAGTGTCAGCAGAACGGCCCGGTACAGCCTCGCGCGCGACCGCTTCTCGTCGGTGAGATACCGGTACAGGTGGAGCATGGCCGCCTGGAACAGGTACAGGGCGTACCCCAGCAGCACCAGCGCCTGAGCCTTCACGCCCCAGTCCGCGAACACCGCCAGCAGCGCCATGAAGCCGAAGGCCAGGTTGGCGAACCCGACCTCCCACATCCAGTCGGGTCGGTCCGTCTCCCAGCCGAGACGTTTCGAGTCCTGCCTCCAGAAGATGTAGTGCCGCACCCAGCCGGTGACACCCTCGAAGCCTGCGGTGAGCACGGTGACGATGGCCAGGGACTTCTCCACGTCTTCGCTCAGGAAGTAGAACCCCAAGGCGACGCCTACCGAGACCACGACCCAGCCCACGATGCCGATCCACTTGACCATGACGCCCCCCAGTCCCGCTGCCGCCCGCCACCACGGCGTCCCTACCCGAACCCGGTCAGAAGGACGCCGTACGACGATGGTCGGCAGGGAGCGGCGCAGACTGGAGTCGGCCCCGTTGGACCGGGGACCGCGGCCGGCTCAAACCCCACGCCACCGCAGGCCTAAGCCTCGCGCTGCGCCCGCTCAGGCCTCCGGTCGTGAGCGCGGCTCCGGCTCCCGCCGCTCGATGAGCTCGAACGACTCGAGGATCGTCTCGAGCTCGGGCAGCCACGCGTCCCAGACCTGGGACGGGCAGTGATAGTAGACCTGGTAGATGGCCGTGGGCGTCGGCGCCCACACCACCAGACCGCGGTCGCGCAGCTTCTTGCTCTCGCTGGGACCGGCCCACTCGTACTCGAAGGCGAGCGCGTCGATCGGTCCCAGCCGGACCTCGTGGACCGTGCGGAAGTCGAAGCGCGGCAGCCCGGCGGCCGCGAGCGCCTGCGGCAGCGCGTCCCGGATCTGCTCGCGCATCTGCTCGATCTGGGCCTCGCCGACGGGGTCGTCGCGGCCGAGCACGTCGAACTCCAGAAGGCGCAGCGGCTCGGTGTGGTCGCCGCCGAGGTCGCCCACGACCTCAGGGTCGGCGAACCCGAGGGGCCAGCTGCCGGTGAGCTTGCTCTCTTCGTCCAGTTCCAGCTCGTTGACGCCGCGCAACATGCGCGCGAGCGGGTCGACGGTGTTCACGAGCGCCACGAACACCGCCGGGACCTCGACGGCGTAGCCGAACGTCGGCTCCTCGTGCCGTCGCATCCCCTCGGGCCGGCCACCCTGGTCGCCGGCGCCGGGACCGGCGTGTACGTCGCTCATATGACCTCCCTCTCAGGTCTCGCGCCCCATCAGGTCTCGCGCCCCATCAGGTCTCGCGCCTCGTCAGGTCCCCCGCCTCGTCAGCGCAGGACCCGGGCTGTGCGCTCGGCTGCGTGAGTATATGTCCGGGAGAGCGCCGCGAGATGCCCGGCGTCCTCCGTGGGCACCAGCAGCGGCAGGAGCCGCTCCAGCACGTCGGCCACGACCTGACCGGGCACCGAGCCTGTCAGCCCGACGGCGCAGCGTCTCCAGTCGAGACTCCTGATCTGGTCGGCCAGGACCACTCCGGACACTCTGCTCCCGGGCGGCAGCACGACCTCGAACGGACACCCCCTTGCCTCTGCGACGATCGGGCACACGATTGCGATCCCCGCCTTGGAGCTGAAGGCGGCCGGCGACAGCACCAGGGCCGGCCGCCGTTCGCGCTCAGGTCCGGCCATGCGCACGAAGACCACGTCACCGCGGTCAGGGACCCAGGGCAGACGCCGATCGCGCGACAGGAGACTCACCGCTCGCCGCCGTCGCTCACCGCTCGCCGCCGTCGTCCGCCGGGCGCCAGTCGAGGTCATGGTGCCTGTTCTCCGGCCTCACGCCGGCCAGCAAGCGCTCCAGCGTGAGGACGGCCCTCACCGGCTCGATCACGATGCGGCCCTTCTCGTACCTGACCCTGACCTCCGACCCGTGTTCGAGCCTGAGCGCCCGCGTCATCCGCGCCGGGATCTTGAGTCCCAGCGAATTGCCCCAGCGGTGTACCCGTGTCACTTGCATGCCCTCCAGATCCGGGGACCCGGAGGGTCCCCATGCTGCCTGCTCGAGGCCCGATCTCCTCCAACCTGGGGACCCGGCGGGTCCCCGAATTCAGAGTGGTTGCGATGGACACACTACTGCCGCCCGGCGCAGCGCGGACAGGGTGACGAACCTCGGGTCAGGGTGACGCTCAACGCGGCAATCGGACCGCGGCGGACCTTTGGCATCGCCAACGACCGCCGGTAGTATCCGGGCATGGACGACGCGGACGACGCGAGGACATTGGGGGCGGGAGCCGGCGGAGCGGGCGGAGCCGGCGGGGCCGGCGGAGAGCCGCCCCGGCTCGGGCGCTTCGAGGCGCTGGACAGGCGGCCGGTCAATCTCGACGGTTTCGCGCGGCGGGACGACGAAGCGGGGCTCGTCGCGTTCGCCTCGGCGAACGACCCCGAGCCCTCCGTCGCGCTCGACTCGGACGGCCGCGTGGTCGAGCTCGACGGGCACGCGGCCGCGGACTTCGACCTCATCGACGCGTTCATCGCCGCGCGCGGCCTCGACCCGGTCGTGTGCGAGGAGGCGAACGCGCTCGACGACGTCGCGTTCGCCCGTCTCATGGTCGACCCGAACGTCCCGCGCGTGGAGGTCGTCCGTCTCGCCGCCGGGGCGACGCCGGAGAAGCTCGCCCGCGTCGTCGCCCTCCTCCGCCCCGTCGAGCTCCAGATGGCGGTGAGCAAGCTCCGCGTGCGCAGGACGCCGAGCAACCAGGCGCACGTCTGCAACCGGCTCGACGACCCGCTGCTGCTCGCCGCCGACGCCGCCACCGCGGTCGCCTACGGCTTCCGTGAGGTCGAGACCACCGTGCCGGTCAACGCGGATGCGCCCTCGAACGCCCTCGCGGTGCTCATCGGCTCGCAGGTCGGCGCCGGCGGCGCGCTCACCCAGTGCTCCATCGAGGAGGCCCTCGAGCTCGAGCTGGGCCTCAGAGGGCTCACGACCTACGCCGAGACCGTCAGCCTCTACGGCACCGAGAAGGTCTTCATCGACGGCGACGACACGCCCTGGTCCAAGGCGTTCCTCTGCTCGGCCTACGCCTCGCGCGGGCTCAAGATGCGGGTGACGAGCGGCGGCGGCGCGGAGGCGCTCATGGGCGCCGCAGACGGCCGATCGATGTTCAGCCTCGAGTCACGCTGCGTCGCCCTGGCACGCGCCATGGGCGCCCAGGGCGTGCAGAACGGCGGCATCGACGGCGCCAGCGTGGTCGGCTGCGTCCCCGACGGGATGCGCGAGCTGCTCGCCGAGAACCTCCTGGTCATGCTCCGCGACCTCGAGTCGTGCTCGGGCAACGACGCGCTGGTCAGTGAGTCGGACATGCGCCGCACCGCGCACACCGTGCCGCTGTTCCTCGCCGGCTCCGACTTCATCTTCAGCGGCTTCGGAGCGATCGAGCGCTACGACAACATGTTCGGCCCCAGCAACTTCAACGCCGAGGACCTCGACGACTACCTCGTGCTGCAGCGCGACTGGGGCGTGGACGGCGCGCTGCGGCCGGTGACCGAGGACGGGCTGCGCGCGGTGCGCACCCGGGCGGCGCGCGCGTGCCTGGCCGTGTACCGCGAGCTGGGGCTGGCGACGTTCCCGGAGGCGCACGTGGAGGAGGTCGTCGTGGCCGCCGGATCCAAGGACGTCACGCCGCCGGACCCGCAGGCGGTCCTGGCGGCGGCCGATGCGATCATGGAGCGGCAACTCGGGATCCTCGACGTGGTCCGCGCCCTCTGGGCGACCGGATACGAGGAGGAGGCCGGGCGCGTGCTCGCCATGGGGCGCGCCCGGGTCGCCGGCGACTACCTGCAGACCGCGGCGATCTTCGACGAGGACATGCGCTGCCTCTCGAAGATCACCGACCCGAACGACTACCAGGGTCCCGGCACCGGCTACGAGGTGCCGGCGGCGCGCCGGGAGCAGATCGCCGCGATCCGCCAGGAGCGGTCGCGCGCCGACCTGCTGGCGCGGCACGCCGCCGGCGCGCCGCCGGCCGGCGGAAGCGCTGCCGGAGCGGGCGCCGCCGGCCGCGGCACGTCCGTGCAGGGTCTTCGGCTCGTCGATCGCGGCGCGGCGCGGCCGGGGACGGACGCTCGCGAGGTGTGCATCGGGGTCTCCCCCGCGCTCGCCACCAGGCTGTGGTTCACGATGTCCGGACTGCCGGTCGGCGAAGCGCTGGCGCAGCTCATCGCCGGGGTCGAGGAGGAGGGCTGCACCGCCCGCGTCGTGCGCGTGCCGTCCACGGTCGACCTGGGCGTGATCGGGCTGACGGCCGCCGAGCTCGCCGGCTCGGGCGTCGGCCTGGGGCTGCAGGCCAAGGGCACGGCGCTCATCCACCGCAAGGGCCTCGCGCCGCTGGCGTGTCTCGAGCTCCTCTCCGTCGCGCCGCTGCTGACGCCGGAGATGTACCGCGCGCTCGGGACCAACGCGGCGCGCTACGCGAAGGGTGAGCGGCCGAGCCCGGTGCGCAACCCCTACACCGACCAGGCCATCGAGGCGCGCTACCACGCGGAGGTGGTGGCGCTGGTCGCGATCGAGCGCGGCGAGAGCGTGCCCGGCGCGCCGCCTGTGGAACTGGAGGTGGGTCGATGACGGCGCCGGGTGGAGACACCGTGAGGGGCGCCGCGACCGGCGGCGACGGTGGCGCCTTCTCCGCGCGCGCCCTCAGCGGCCGGCCGATCGAGGAGATCACGGTGGCTGCGGCCGTGAGCGGGGACCTCTCCCCCGCCGACCTGCGCGTCCACCCGGACACGCTGCGCCACCAGGCGGAGGTCGCCGAGGCGCACGGCAACCCGCAGCTCGGCGAGAACTTGCGGCGCGCGGCGGAGCTGACCGCGCTCCCGGACGACGAGGTGCTGGCGATCTACGAGGCGCTCCGGCCGGGCCGGTCCACGGCCGCCGGCCTCGAGGGCGTCGCGGCGCGGCTCGCCGCCGCGGACGCGCCCCTGTGCGCCGCGCTGGTGCGGGAGGCCGCGGAGGTCTACGCCCGCCGCGGCCTGCTCGTCCCGGGCTGACGGGCGGCCGCCTCCCGCGTCTGTGTGGCCCCGGCCGCCGGCCCCTCTCCTAACGCGCTTTCGTACGTTGTGTGGAGTACGCTGTCCACGCATGGTGCAGTGCACCTCGGAGAGAGGGGGAGTCGTGAGAACGTTCGTGACCCTGCTGAGTCTCGCAGTCACCTTCATCGTGCTGGCGACCGCCGGAGGCGCGTTCGCCGCCGGCGGCGACGTGGTCTGGACCGCGGAGCGAGCCCCCATCGCCAATGAACTGGCGGAGTGGGTGGATGCCGCCGTCTCCACCGCCAACGGCGCCGTCAGCGTGACCGGGACCGGCATCAACTCGAGCTCTCGCCACGAGGACATCTGGACGTCCCGGTACTCCTTGGCCGGCGACCTCCTCTGGAAGCGCTCGTGGGATGACGGCGCTCGCCTGGCGGACTACGGCGTCGCCGTCGGCGTGGACCGCAGCGGTAACACGTACGTGTGCGGCAGGGTCGGAGCAGGATTCAACGTCAAGACGGTGCTGCTCAAGTACGGGCGGACCGGCCAGCTCGTGTGGCAGCGGACCTTCCGGATCAGCCGGCGCCTCGCGTCTTCCCCGTGTGGGTTGCACGTGGACCTTCTCGGGCGCGTGTACGTCGCCGGTACCTGGACGGGAGCGTCGGGACGCTTGTCAGCCTTCGTCACACGCTGGAGCCCCTCCGGCACCCGCGCCTGGACCAAGACCTTCTCCTCCGGCACCACGGACGTCCGCGCGGGCGCCTTCGCCGGCGAAGCGCTCGGGACCACGTACCTCGCCACGTCGCGGGGCTACGGCGTCGGCGCGACTTGCCTGACCATCAAATACACCTCCGGGGGAACAACGGCGTGGGTGAAGAGCAGCTCCTCGCCGGGTGAGGGCCTCGAGCCGCATTCCATCGCCGTGCGCATGGGCGGGGTGGCCGTCACCGGGAACGGCGCGAACGACCTGGACCAGGAGCGTGGGTTCGTCAGCTTCTACAGCACCGGAGGCGCCGTGCGCCTCAGCGGAGAGCCCTGGACGACGCCCTCTGGGACCAGGTACTTCTACCAGGATGTGGCGATCGACGGTGCCGGGCGTGTCCACGCCTGCGGCGGCTACATCCCGGTGGGAGGAGGCATTCGGGCAATGGATGTCTGCTACGACGAAGACGGCACGTACCTCTGGAGCGCGCAGTACGCGACCGTGTCCGAGTGGTCCAGCGCACGGACGATCACCGCCGGCAGCGGGACGACGACCTACGTCGCAGGGACCCATGGCGCGGGCGTGTTCGCCAAGGGCAGTGACGTCAACGGACTCCCGTCCTGGTGGACGGATCTCTCAGAGTCCCCGGATCTCTCGAAGATCCCCAGCGACCTCGCCATGTGGAAGGATGCGGCCGTCTTCCTCGCCGGCTCCGTTGGGCGCGAAGCCGGCGGGAACAGCGCGCGCCTCGTGCGGATCACGCCGTAGGAGCACGGCCGATCTCGCGGGATCGATCATCTAGTCCTGGTGCGGCGGCGGCGGCGGCGAGCGCTCGGGTACTCCGGCGTCTCCGAGGGCTCCGGCGGCTCCGGCAACCCGCAGCCGCGCCGCGGGACCAGCTTGCCGGCGCCCGCCCGCACCCGCCCGGCGCCGTCGCGTACCCGAGTGGTCGCGCGACCCGCGCGCTGCGCGCCGTCGCGCGCCACGCGGGCGCGGCGCGCCATGTCCCCGGCCATCGCCTTGGCCCTGGCCATGGCCTCCTCCGAGAACCGCCTCAGATCGTCCTTGGAGACGAACCCCGCGGAGTAGTACAGCTCCGCGGCGCGACCGGTGATCCAGGTACCGGCGAACGCGACGGCGGTCTTGGGCACGATCCCGTAGCCGGGGATGAGGCCCGACCAGTCCGCCGGCCACCTGCCGCCACATCACGGCGGCGCCGATGACGGGCGTGATCTCCGATCATGCGCCGCTGGAACTCGGCCGGCGCCCCGTAGGCCAGCGCGAGGCGGTAGACCATCATCGCCTGGTTCTTGGTCAGCACCAAGGTGTCGGCGGCCGCGATCGGGATGCCGAGCGCGGGCACCAGCGAGGGCATGCCCGAGGCGACGACGAAGGCTCCGTTGGAGAGCGAGACCTCGTTCGTGAGGTGGTGCGCGTACTGCGGGCCGCAGACCGGGGAGCCGCGTGCAGCCGCCAGCCGGCGGTCCGCCGGCAGAGCGTCGAGCACGGCCGCCGCGAGCCGCTCGCGCGCGTCGGCGGCCCTGCGGCCGGATGACCACGCTCCGGCCCTCGTCAAGCGGCGCAGCACGCTGCGCGCCGGCGCCGCCGGCTCGCCGACGAGCACCAGCAGCCGGCGGCGCGGAGAGAGCGTCTCCAGCCGCTCGAGCCCCGCCAACTCGGTGGGGTCGAGCGTTACGTCGGCGTGCAGCACCACCACGAGCAGGTCGGCCTCGCTGATGAGCCGCTCGCGGGCGTGCACCTGCTCGAGCGGCACGAGCCCGAGCGCGGCGAATACGGCGAGGGGTACCTGTCCGGCCCCCCGAGCAGCAGTCCGTGCATGTGCTCCACGGCGGCGCGGTCGCCCACACAGGCGACCACCACGTCGTGCTCCGCCTCGTGCCTGATCGCCGCGATGTCCACCTCGCGGATGGTCTTCCAGATGCTTCCGAACTCGCTGAACCAGGGGCCCGCCACCGCCGCCTCCGATCTCTTGCTCGCGCCCGGCTGCGGGGTCCGCCGCGGCGACTGTCCTCTCCACAGGGTACGCGATTGCCCGGTCGCGTGCCGCCCGGCGCCGCTTGGGCGGGCGCGACTAGCTCGTGAGCGCGAGCCGCGCCCGGTACAGCGCCGCGTCGGCGGCGCCGAAGCAGCAGAACGTCACCCTGCGCGGCAGCTCGTGCGCGGCCAGCCAGGCGGCCACCGCGCGCACCGCGACCGCGCAGGCCTCGTCCTTGGGGTAGCCGTACACGCCGGTGGAGATGCCGGGGAACGCGATCGTCTCCACCCCGGCCTGCTCGGCCAGGCGCAGCGACTCGGTGTAGCACGAGGCAGCAGCTCGGGCTCGCCGGAGGCTCCCCCGTGCCAGACGGGCCCGACGGTGTGGATCACGTGTCGCGCCGGGAGGTCGTGGCCCGCGGTGATGCGCGCCTCGCCCGTCGGGCACCCGCCGAGGGTGCGGCACTCGGTCAGCAGGCCCGGCCCGGCGGCGCGGTGGATGGCGCCGTCCACGCCGCCGCCGCCCAGCAGCGAGCTGTTGGCGGCGTTGACGACGGCGTCCACGTCGAGCCGCGTGATGTCGCCCTCGACGACGCGCATGCGATCGCTGTCCATGCAGTGCAGCGTACCAGAGCGGACGGCCGGATCCGGCGTGACGACGCCGCCGTCCGGCCCCGGATGCCGTGCCCCGAACGGTCGCCTCCCTCGGCGCGTCCGGGTATAGCTCCGGTGGCCGGACTCGCGTCCGGACGTGAGGGAGGGACACATGAAAGGCACGAGGTCCGGGGTCCGCGCCGCGCTGCTCGCGGCGGCGCTGCCGCCGCGGTGGCCGCGGCCGTCCTGCTCGTGCTCGCCGTCGCGCCGCCGCAGGCACAGGCGGGCGGCGAGTGGTTCTTCATCCCGCACGGCGCGCACGCGCGGCCGTCCATCCCGGGCCCGGCCGCGCGTCTCGTGCGCGCCTCCCGCGCCATCTGGATCGGCCCGCGCCGGCACAAGACCGTCTACCTCACCTTCGACGAGGGCTGGGAGGGCGGCACCACGAGGAGCCTGCTGGCCGCCCTCGACCGCGCCCACGTCCGGGCGACGTTCTTCCTCACCGGCCTGTGGGTCCGCGACAACCCTCGCCTCGCGCGCCGCCTGGCGCGCGCCGGGCACCTCGCCTGCGACCACACCTGGTCGCACGCGCGGATGACGGCGCTGGCGGGCCGGCCGAAGGCCTTCGCCCGCCAGCTCACCTCCACCGCGCGCGCCTGGCGGCGCACCACGGGCACGCGCATGGCGCCGTACTTCCGCCCGCCCTACGGCGCCTACGACGCCCGCGTCCTCAGGCTCGCCCGGCGCCTGGGCTACACCACCGTCTTCTGGAGCTTCGCGCACGTCGACTACGAGGACGCCCAGCCGCCGGTCTCCTCTACCCGTGCCCGCCTGATCGCCGCCGCGTACCCCGGCAGCGTCTACCTGCTCCACGCCTCGTCGCGGAGCAACGTCGCCGCGCTGCCCAACGTCATCCACTGGCTCAAGAGGCACGGCTACCGGTTCGGCACCATCGACGAATTGCGCTGACTCCCCCACCCGTCCCTACGGATTCCGCGCGGATTCCCGAGCACATCAATCAGATTTCGATACCGGCGACCCCGGGTAGGACCTCACTGCGCGGGACCGCAAGAGCCCCGCATCACCCCGAGCCAGGGGTTGACCACCACACCGCTTGCCAGAAGAGGAGGCGTCATGGGCATCCAGATGCACCCCTGCCCGCACTGCCCGGCCGAGTTCGATTCCCTCAAGTCGCTCGAGCACCACCTCAAGACCGGCCACAACGAGACGCTCCCGGACGAGAAGTTCCGCTGCGTGACCTGCGACGAGGAGTTCATGTCGCACATGGAGTGGCTCGACTCACGCGGAGGAGCACGAGGCGGAGGCAGGCCTGCGAAGGACGCCACCGCCTGATCCGTCACCGCCGTGGGGTACGCTGACCTCATGACGGACCGTGACCAGGAGGACGCCGCCCGCTGGGTGGCGCGCGCGCCGCACGTACCCGCGCGCTGGTTCCTCCACTTCTCGAACGTGCACGGGGTGCGGCACACGCAGCGCGTGCACATCCACGCCCAACGGCTCACCGATCAGCTGGATTGGCCGCGCGCCGACCGCGAGCTCGTCCTCAGCGCGGCCCTCTGGCACGACATCGGCCGCGAGGGCGACGGCGTGGAGCCCTCGCACGGGAGGGCCAGCGTCGCGCTCGCGGACGAGCTGGGGCTCACCGCCGGGCTCTCCGTCGCGGACGCGGCGGTCGCACGCTTCGCCATCGAGCGTCACTCCCTGTCGGACGGCGGCGCGGAGCAGCTCGCCGCCGAGCTTGCCGGCGCGGACGACCTGGCGCGCCGCCTGGCGCAGCCGGAGCGCGCCCTCCGCGTCCTCTGGCTGCTCAAAGACGCCGACGCGCTCGACCGCATCCGTCTGGGGTTCGGCGATTGCGCCGACCCGCGCCAGTTGCGGCACCAGCAGGCCATCGCGCTCATCGGCTTCGCGGAGGCGCTGTACCTGGCGCACCGCTGACGCCGGCGGCGCCCGCCCGCTGCCCGCGGCAACGTCCACCCGCCGCCGCGCGCAACGTCCACCCTCGCCGCGCGCAACGTCCACCCTCGTCACCCTCGTCCTCGCGCCCTCCCGCTGCTAGCGTCGGTGCCCCGCCGGGCGCGTCCCCTCAGCGCCCGGCGGGTCCTCGCCATGACGATCGCACCCGACATCCCTGCGCCCGGCCCGCGACTGGTGTTCTTCCACGTGGAGGACCGCCGCGACCTCGCGCGTCGCGCGGCGGCGGCTGCTCCCGGCGTGCGCTTCGCCTCCCGGCGCGACTGGGCGGAGGACTCCGGGCGAGCCGCGCCGGGCGCTGCTCGGCGGCGAGCCGGGAGTCGGCCTGTGGTACTGGGGCGGCACGGCGGACGAGTTCGCGGCCACTGCCGGCGCGGTGCTGCTGCGCCTCGTCCACCCGCTGCTCGCCCGCGGCCTGCCGTACTGCCTGGGCTTCTCGTTCGGGCCCGAGGTGCTCGCCCCGCGCCCGGCGCAGGTCGGCGAGACCGCTGGGCTCGACCTCGAGGACATCGGCCGCCTGCTCGCCGTCACGCCCCGAGCGGCGTCCGGCACGGGCGGGCACGGACCCGCGGTCGCGCACGGACCCGCCTGCGCGAGCCGTCCCGAGCGCGAGCCCGACGCCGTCCGGCTGGACGCCGCCCAGCGCGCCGCCGTCGAGCACCGGCAGGGGCCGGCGCGGGTGCTGGCCCCCGCCGGCTCCGGCAAGACCAAGACGCTCATCAGCCGCGTCGTCGAGCTCGTGGACCGCGGCTGCGACCCCGCCGGCATCCTCATGCTCGCCTTCAACCGCAAGGCGGCCGAGCAGCTCGAGGAGCGGCTGGCGGCGCTGGGCGTCCCGAGCACGCGCCGCCTCGGGGCGCCGGCGGACGCAGGTCCCGTCCGCCGCCGGCGCCGCCCGGGCACCGGCTCCCCGTCTCCCGACCGCCCGCCGGGCGTCCACTGCGCGACCTTCAACGCCTTCGGCTACCGTTACCAGCGCGAGGTCATGGCCGCGCGCATCGCGCTGGACCACGACGGGCGCGCGCTCCGCCCCCTCATGGCGCGCGCCATGGAGACGGCGGGCATCTCGCTGCGCGAGCTCAAGCCGCGCCGCGGCAGCGACCCGGTCGGGGCGTTCCTCAAGGCCCTCGCCCGGGTGAGGGCCGCCCTCGAGCCGCCCGACCAGGTCGAGGTCACTCTCGAGTGCCTCACGGAGACGCCCCTCGTGCAACTCCCCTTCGGACCGGCCCACGCCCAGTTCACCCGCGCCCAGCTGGCGACCGGCACCCAGTCCTTCGACGACCAGATCTACTTCGCCGTCGCCGACATGCTGGCCGACCCCGCGCACCGCGCCTTCATCCAGCAGCGGTTCGACCACGTGCTGGTGGACGAGTTCCAGGACCTGAACGGCGCGCAACTCGCGCTGGTGGACGTGCTCTCGCGGCCGTACCGGCGCCTCTTCGTCGTCGGCGATGACGACCAGCTCATCTACGGCTGGCGGCAGGCCGACCCGCGCGGCATCCTCGAGTTCCACGCCAGGATGCCGCCGCAGCCGTTCTCCGCCACCTACACCCTCTGCACCAACTACCGCTGCTCGCGCGCGGTGGTCGAGACCGGAGCGCGACTGGTGGCGCACAACGAGGTACGCGAGGCCAAGGAGATCCGTCCGCGCGCCGGCGCGCAGGACGGCGCGGTGCGGTTCTTCGGCGCGCCGTCGTGGCCGGAGCGCGCCGCCGCCATGCGCGCGTTCCTGCGCGCGGAGAAGGCGCGGCTCGGCTGCGACTGGCGCGACCTCGCCGTGCTGTGCCGCTACCGCACGCAGCAGCTCCTGGTCGCGCTCGCCCTCGACGCCGGCGACATCCCGCGCACGCCGGCGCTGGGCGCCACGCTGTTCACGCACCCGGCCGCGACGCTCCTGCGCGCGTACCTGGACCTGGTGCGCGCGCCCGACGATCTGCCGGGCCCCGTCCTGGCCGCGCTGCTCAACCGCCCCAACCGCTACCTGAGCGCGAGGGTCGTCGAGGCCGCCGGCGCAGCCTCGCGGCCGTGGGCGCACGTGCGGGAGGCCGCGGCCGAGGAGCCTGCGGCCGGGCCGCGACCCCTCTCCACGCTCGTCGCGCTGGTCGCGGCCGCGCGCGAGCAGACCGCCGAGGGCCGCGCAGCCGCGGCCGAGCGGGCCGCCTCTACCCCGGCGGCCGGCCCGGGCCCCGCGGCGGTCACCTCCGAGGACCTCGTCTGGACCATCGTCGAGACCTTCGGCCTCGACGACCTCTGGGCCGCGGAGGCCGACGCCGCCGCGGCCGGCGCGCCCTCCGACGGCGCCGGCCCCCTCGACGTCTTCGACTCCCTGCTCCTGCTTGCGGAGACCTATCCGGACCCGGAGGTCTACCTCCGCACCTGGGACCGCCTGCGGGCCGACGAGGAGGCGCACGTGGGCGTCGCCGACGACACGCTCGCGCGCGAGGAGTCCGAGGAGGACAGGGTCGTCATCGTCACCATCCACGCGTCCAAGGGGCGCGAGTACCACTCGGTCGTCGTCCCCGACTACGACTGCGACGTCTCGCGCTGGAGCCCCGCGGAGGTCGAGGAGGAGCGCCGCGTGGTCTACGTCGGCGTCACCCGCGCCCGGGACGCCGTGCTGTTCACCGTGGACACGTCCACCGGCTTCGTCCACCCGTTCCTGCGCGAGCTTGTCGAGGCGCCGGAGCCGGGCGAGCACGAGACCCTGTCCGCCTGGCTCGAGGAGACGGCCGGGGAGCCGGACGACGCGCTCCACGACCTCATCGCCGACCGCCTCGCCGAGATCGGCGTGCTCTTCCCCGAGCTCGTGCCGGAGCCCCGCGGCGGCGCCGTCGGGCGCCGCTACCGCGGCCACAGCCGCAGCGACGGCTCCGGCGGCGCGATGAAGTGCTTCGCCGTCGGCTGCGTGCCCGGGCTCAGGTACTGGCGCAGATCCTCCTGCAGCTCGAAGTCGGTGACGGTCCGCCGCTGGTGCTGGCGCACGTGCTCGTCCCAGCTCAGCAGCACGAACGTCTCGATGTAGCGGTGGTCGCGGTCGGCGTCGCGGTACACCGACCAGTCGGTCGCGCCGGTGCGGCGGCGCGCCCTGCCCACCAGGCGCAGTGCGAGCAGGAAGTCCTCCTCAGCGTCCTCGCGCACCTCGTAGGCGACGACCACGAGCGCCGGGCTGTCGCCGTCGTCCACGCCGATCATGGGCGCCTGCGGCTCGGACATCGGCGCGGGGCTCAGGTCCACCTCGGCGATGCGGTCGAACCGCCACCGGTAGGTGAGCGCGATCGCGAGCACCAGGGCGAGAGCCCCCGCCGCCCACGTCCACGGTATCCCGGCCCAGCCGGCCATCTTGCCCCACAGGGCGCTGCCGAGCGCGATGCCGGCGGAGATCGCCGTGAGGTACAGCGCGAGGCCGCGCGCGCGGACCCACCGGGGCAGCACCTCCTGCGACGCGACGTTGAGCGTCGAGAGGCAGAACAGCCAGCCCACGCCGGCGACCACGCAGAACGCCACCGCCGGCGCCCGGTACGGCGCCACCGCCAGCAGCAGAAGGGCGAGCGCGACCAGCCCGCTGCCCACCGCGAACACCCAGTCGGCGCTGAGGCGCTCGCGCACCTGCGGCACGAGGCCCGCGGTGGCGACCGCGCCGAGGCCGATGCCGGCATACAGCATGCCCAGGCCCCCCGAGCCCCAGTCCAGGTCCGCGCTCGCGTAGATGGGCATCAGCGACATGAGCCCGGAGCTCGCCACGCCGAACACGAACGAGCGCACCAGGACCCCGTAGAGGATGCGCGAGAACATCGCGTAGCGGATGCCGGCGCGGACCGCCCCGGCGAAGCGTTCGGGCGGTCCCACCTCCTCCTCGAGCGGCCGCTTCCAGCGCCAGAGCACGTAGACGACGAAGGCGAACGACGCAGCGTTGAGCGCGAAGACCAGCCAGGGGCCGGTCGCGGCGATGAGCACGCCGCCGAGCGCCGGCCCGATCGCCCGGCCGAGGTTGATGTTGGCCCCGCCGAGGGTGACCGCCTGCTTGAGCTCCTCCGGTGGCACGATCTCCGGCTGGATGGCCTGCCACGCGGGGGCGTTGAACGTGGCGCCCACGCCCAGGGCAAAGGTGAGCACCAGCAGCCAGAGGGGCGTGACGAGGCCCGCCGCCGAGAGCCCGGCCAGCGCGCCGGCGGAGACGAGCATGATCAACTGCGTCACGAGCAGGAGCCGGCGCCGCTCGAAGAGATCGGCGGCGGCGCCGGCCACGACCCCCAGCACCACGACCGGGAGGTACGTCGCCGTCTGCACCAGCGCCACGACCACCGGCGCCGCGTCCAGCTCCACCATGAGCCACGCGGCGCCGACCGCCTGCATCCAGGTGCCGATGTTCGACACCAGAAGGGCGATCCACAGCGCCCTGTACACGCGATAGCGAAGCGGCGACCAGGCGGACATGGTCCCACCCTACCCGAGGCTCCGCCTCCCTGCCGCTCTTGCCGGCCTCGCCGTTGGGGAGCGGGCATACTACGAGCACAGCACGCACTCGATGGACCAGGAGGGGAATCATGGAGAGGCGTACGCACGACCTGCGCATGCGACTGGCCTTCCTCGCCGCGGTGGTACTCCTGCTCCCCCTTCTCGCCGGCCTCGCCGCGGCCCCGGCATACGCGACCGTCGAGGTCTGGGAGACCGGCTACTCGTTCGACGGTCGCGCCGACGGCTTCCTCGATGCCGCGACCGGCCCGGACGGGGCCGTCTACTGCGTCGGGTACACGCGGGCCACGGAGGAGGCGTCGCTGCTCCTCGTCGCCAAGTACGTGGACCACGGCGCCACGGTGGATCTCGCCTGGACGCGCACCTTCCGCAAGGCCGGCCGGCCCGGGTCCATAGCGACCGACGTCGCCGTGGACGGCGCCGGCAACGTGATCGTCGCCGGCGTGGTCGGCACGTCGCCGTCGGTGCGCAAGACCGACATCGTGGTGCTCAAGTACTCGCCGGCCGGCGTGCGCCGCTGGCGCTCCTACTACAACGGGCCGGCGAACCGCGAGGACTCCGTGAGCGGCCTCGGTCTGGACCGCAGGGGCAACGCGTACGTGACCGGCAGCTCACGAGGCGCGGGCACCGACCTCGACTTCGTGACCGTCAAGGTCCGGAAGGGCGGCGGCCGCGCCTGGGCCAAGAGGTACGCCGGCCCGAGCGGCCGCGACACCGCCGCCGGCATCGCCGTGACCAGAGCGGGTGACTGCTACGTCACCGGCGCCAGCAAGCGAGGCTCCGACGGGGCCGCCGTGACCATCAAGTACAGCTCCGCCGGCGCCCAGCGCTGGCGCAAGACCCTCGCCACCGACATCGGTCAGGTGAGCGTCGGCGGCATCGGCCGGAGCGGCTCGGGCGCGGTGATCGTCGGCGGAGCCATGTGGAACGGCAACCTCGAGGGCAGCGACCAGGTGTTCGTCAAGTACCGCACGAGCGACGGGAAGCGCCTCTGGAAGCACTTCATGGGCAACGGCGACGCCTTCAACGAGAGCGTCGCGGCCGTCGATACGGATGCGGCCGGCGGCGTGTACGCGGGCGGCACGACCGAGGACGAGAACTTCTCCATCGACCACGGCTTCCTCTCCAGCCTGGACGCCGCGGGCGGGTCCGGGTGGTCCGACGTGTTCTGGGAGGCGCTGACCCAGGACTCCTCGTTCCAGACCGTCTCCGCCGGCATCGCCGGGGAGTGCGCCGGCGGCGGCTGGGGCGACAGCGTCATCGCCGGCAAGGAGTTCGTCGTGCGCTACGTCTCCCGCGCCGGCCCCGCGGTGGCCTGGACGTTCGTGACCGCCGGCTCCGCGATCGGCGACGACATCTGCCGCAGCGTACTGGTGGACGACCACACGGTCTACGCGGCCGGCGAGCTGCGCAACGCCGGGTCGGGCACCGACGCAGTCCTGTTCAAGCTGGGCGCCCTCTGATGGGCCGGGCCGGCGGGGCGCCTGCGCCCCGCCGGCCCGGCCCTCATCAGGACGGCCGGCGGCGGCCCTTCTTGTCGGCGATGACGTTGGCCATGAACGCCGCCGACGGCTTGGCCGACTCGACGTCGGCCAGCGACAGCCCGTCCACGTCGACCATCATCGCCGCGCTCATCGCCACGCCCTTCTCGGCGAAGTAGCCGGCCGCCGGGCTCGCGTGGCGCTGCGTGCGCAGCTCCGTGCGCTGCAGGTAGTAGTGGCTGATCATGTGGAACACGTCGCCCTCGCCCCAGCGGAACCACACCGCCACCGGCGCCTCGCCGTACTTCTCCTCGAGCTCACGGCTGGTGATGAGCACCCGCACGCGCTCCTCGTCGAGCACGGTGATGGGGTACGACGAGCCCTCGAGCCACCACTGCGGGTCGTCCTGGCCGTCGAGCACGCCCTGCAGGTAGATGTCGTCGTGGTCCTTGACCTCGATGCGCACCACGTCGTCCGGCGTGGGGCGCCTGCTGAAGGCCAGCACGCCGGGGAACGCCGGCTCGATGACGTGCTTGAGCGCCCAGTCGGTGGTGAACAGGCTGCCGCCGGCCTCGACGAACCCGCGGATGCGGGTGATGGCCGCGGCCGGGACCTCGCCCGGGCAGTTGACGATGAGCAGCTGCTCCGGCCGCAGATTCCAGGCGGCTCACGTCCTGCGGCTGCACGAGCGTGTGCGGCACCTCGAGTGCGCCGAGCACGGACTCGACGTGGTCGTAGCACCCGGCGACGACGATCACGTCGCTGGCCTCGACCTCATCGAGGACGCGGGCGCGGTCGGGCGCCTCGCGGCGCAGCCGGTCCTTGTGGATCGCGGCGGCGGCCCGGTAGGCCTTGTCGCGAGCTTCGCTCTTCATGGCTCCTCCTTCTGCTTGCGCGACTGTCAGCGGCCCTGGCGCCGGCGGGCGCGCTCGCGCGCGTCGGCGATGCGCCAGTCCGGCACCGGGCGGCCCGCGGTCCGCGGGCCCGCGCCCTCGCCGGGCGCTTCCTGACGCACGCCGCCGACGTCGAAGAACGCGGCGTGCACCGCGTGGCCGCGGTAGGTGAGGGCGGAGCCGAGCACCCCGCCGCCCTCGTAGCGCACGTCCCAGCCGAGGCCCGGGCTCTTGTACCGGCGCCCGGGCAGGCCGGCGATGCGCTCGAGGAACGCGTCGGCGACCGCCCTGTCGCCGGGCTCGCCGGCGCGCACCAGCGCCTCGAACGCGTAGCTGCGCAGCAGCTTCTCGTGCAGCTCCGCGTACTGCGGCGCCCGCGAGACGAGGTCGAGGCCGACCACGCGGGCGCCGTGCAGCACCAGCACGCCCTGCTGGCCGTCCTGCAGCGGGAACGCGGCCAGCACGGCGTCGAGGTCGGCCTTGCGCGTCTGGTACGCGTCGCGCATGGCGCCGGTGGGCGACGACGTGGCGTGGCGCGTGTGCAGCTCGCTCACCTCGTGCCACACGCGCCCCTGGTCCGAGCGGTGCCCCGCGCCGGACGCCAGATTGGCGTTCACGCTCTCCTTCATCGCGTACCGCACCTGCCGGTCGGCCACGACCTCGCTCTCGTCGAACTCCCGCGTGGCGTAGGCCCAGCGTCCCTGCTCGGTGCAGCTCACCGGCACCACCAGGCTGCTGTTGGCGCCGATCAGGATGCTCGTGTTGAGCACGCGGTTCTGCTTGGCGCCGCGGAGCTCCTCGCCGTCGAGCACGAGCACGCGCCGCTCGCCCTTGTTCTCGACGCGCAGCTCGGGCACCGACCCGCCCTCGCTGACCTCCGTGATCGCCGCCGTGCGCTCGGTGATGGCCTGCCGCAGCGTGACGTACGCCGGCCCGCCTCTCTCCGCCAGCCGCAGCGGGAACACGCACAGCGGTCCGTGGACCTGCCGCTCCCCGACCTGCAGGGCCTCCACCAGCGTCGACCCGTGCACTGCCTCGTTCGCTCCGCTCATGCCACACCTCCGTCTCCGTGCCGCCCGCCGGCCCGGCCCGGCCGGCGAGCGGCTCCTCCATGTCGTTGCCGACGATGATGCGTATCCATCACCGCGTCTACTCTCATTCCACCTGTATGATGCTATTGTAACATCATCTGCAAGCCCCATGATGTGTGACACGGTGCAGGAGTGTGGGTAAGCTCGACGTAAGAGTGATGCTGACTGTAGCGGATGGAGGGGACGGAACCGATGCGCGACGAGCATCAGGCGGGGATCGGTGCGCAGATCGCGCACCTGCGCGAGCGCCAGGGCTGGAGCCAGCGTGCGCTGGCCAAATGGGTCGGGCTGGACCAGTCGGCCGTGAGCCGCATCGAGGCCGGCCATCGCCGCCTCTCCGCCGAAGAGCTGCACCGCTTCGCCGACGCACTGCATGTCTCCGCCGACGTCCTGCTCAAGGGGGACTTCGCCGCTCCGGACTTCGCACCCGAGGACTCCCTGGCCCTCGAGACCGCGCTCGCGGACGAGGAGCCCACGCTCCAGGAGATGGTGACTCTCCCCGGCCGGCAGCCGTCGCAGACCAGGGAGCCTGCCTCCGGCCCGCAAGCCCCGCCGCCGGCCCGCCAGTCCGCGCGGCCGCCGGCCCGGTCGGCTCCCTCCCCTGCTGCCCCTCTCGCGGCGCGGGAGTCCCGGCTGTTCGCGTACGCCCCCGACGAGGACTTCGGCGCGATCCTGGCCTCCCGGTCACCGTCGCACCACGCGCCCGCACGACCGGGCGCGCAGGGCGGCGCCGGCCTGCCCCCCGAGGTCGACGCCGTCGCCCGCGACTGGACCACGCTGCGCCTGCTGGCGGCGACCGAGGGGCCGGCGCAGCGCTGGAGCACCGGCCACTCCGCCGAGGGCAAGCCGGAGCGGCTGGCGCACGCCGCCGCCTCCCTGCGCCCGAGCGCCTCCGCCGGCGACGTGCTCTACGACCGCGTCGCCCGCTTCTGGCGCAGCGAGCTCCACGTGGAGTCCGACGACGGCCCCCTCTCCGACCTCGTCCCTCTGCTGGAGGACGGGTACGGCGCGCAGGTGATCGTCGCCCGCATCGCCGGAGAGGCCGCGGGCGGGCCGGGGGCGGCCGCCTCCTCCGAGCGCCCCGTCGCCGCCGCCTTCAGCGCGGGCGGCGTCCCCTTCATCTTCGTCAACGCCGCCCGCCCGGTGGTCCTGCAGCGGTTCGCGCTCGCGCACGCGTTCGCCCACCACGTGCTCGGCCACGGCGACGTCGTCGACCGGCGCATCGAGTGGAGCCGCAACGTCCCGCCCGAGGCCGCCGCGAACGACTTCGCCGAGGAGTTCCTGGCTCCGGTCCGGGCAGTTCAGCGCTGGTACGAGCGCCGCGACCTGCCACGCTGGATCCGCCTCGAGGACCTGCTCGACCTCGGCAACGCCTTCGGCATCAGCGTCTGGTCGGCGCTGTACCGGTCGCGCGCCGCCGGGCGCCTGCAGGGCAAGCAGTTCCACGTGCTGAGCGGCGAGCTGAAGCGGTTCCAGTGGGAGCTCCTGCCGCGCCAGTCGTTCCTGGGCGGGCTGCGCGACACGCTGTCGTGCCTCACCCCCGGCGAGACCCTGCCTCCGCGCGCAGTTCGGCGAGCCGGCGGTCCTGCGCGTGCCGGCCGCGATGCGCGCGTGGGCGCTGACCGCGCTGCGGGGCGGCCGCCTGAGTCTGGAGGACGCGGCCGCCCTCCTGCGGCTCGACGCGCGCGCGCTCGCGGAGCAGCTCGCGCGCCTCGGGCTGGAGTAGACGCTCCTCGCCTCCCGCAGGCCCGATCCTCCGGGCCTGCTCGTACGAGCCTCGCTTCGCGCCGCGGCCGGGCGTATGCTGCGCGCACCATCATCGGGCCTAGGGGGGTCTCGGATGCTCGACCGTGCTCATGCTCGCGCTGCGGCGCACCACTCGTCGCGCTCGGCGCTGCTGCTGCTCGCGCTGCTGCTGGCGCTCGCGGCGCCGCTGCTCGCGGCATCCGTCGCCGCCGCGGCTCCCGGCGACACCATCTGGGTGCGCCAGTACAGCTCCAACGCCAGGGGCGACGCCTTCGCCGACGTGGCCCGCGGCCCCGGGGACGTCTACTACTGCGCCGGCATCACCCGCGCCACCGAGGAGTCGAGCGTGCTGGCGCTCGTCAAGTACAAGGCCGACGGGACCAAGCTCTGGGTACGCACCTGGAAGCCCAAGACCGCCGGGGCTGCCGCCGCGGTGAGCGTGGAGGTCGCGCCCGACGGCGACGTGGTCGTCGCCGGCACCACGGGCGTGGCGCCGCCGGCGTCGGCCAAGGGTCGCGACGTCGTGGTGCTGCGGTACAAGCCGAACGGCGCGCGCGAGTGGATCTGCAGGTGGGACGGCCCGGCGCACAAGGACGACTGGGTCGCCGACCTCGCGCTCGACGGCAAGGGCGCGGCGTGCGTGGCGGGCGTCACGCGCGGCTCCGCGTCCGGGCAGGACTACCTCGCTCTGGCCGTCAGCCCCGACGGCAAGGCCCGCGTGGGCCTGGACCTACAAGGGCCCTGCGGGCCGCGACGCCGCCACGGCGGTCGCGGCCGACGGCGGCGGCAACTGGTACGTCACCGGGTCGAGCCAGGGCGCCGGCGGCACGCTCGCGGCCGTGACGGCCAAGGTCGGCCGTGCCGGGGCACACGTGTGGCTCAAGCGCCTGCAGTACGGCGACGGCGGGCGGACCGCCGCGAGCGACATGGCCTACCGCCGCGTCGGCGACACCCGGCGCCTCTACCTCACCGGCTCCGCCACGTCGGCGGCGACGGGCGGCGACCTGCTGCTCGCCGAGGTCGCGGCCAACACCGGCGCCAAGATGCACTCCGCGGTCGTGGACGGCAACGGCGACGAAGACGGCGGCCGGGCGGTCACGGTCGACGCCGCCGGCAACGTCTACGCGGCGGGCTGGACCACGGACGCCGCCTCCGAGATCGTGCACGCGTACGCGGCGCGCCTCTCCGCCGACGGCAGCGTCGCCTGGGACCAGCCCGTGTGGCTCACCCCGGGCGACAACGAGGCGTACTTCGAGGCCGCTGACCTGGACGCCGCCGGCAACCTCGTGTGCGGCGGGTACGCGGTGCTCCCGGACAAGGGGCCGGAGGCCTACGTGCAGACCTTCTGGCCCACCGGCGGCCTGCGCTGGATCAACATCTCGAGCGGCTCGGCCTCCTCGACCGACATCTGCCGCGCCGTGCTCGCCAACGCGAGCGGCGTGTTCGCCGCGGGTCTGGTCACCCGCACCTCCAGCGGCCAGGACGCCCAGCTCAAGAAGCTCGAGCCCTGACCTGACGACGACGGGGCGGAGGCGCCTGCTGCGCCGCCGCCCCGTCGTCGCCCCGGCCCCGGCGAGGTCTGGCCGCCTCAGAGCCGCAGGAACTTCTTCGCGCCGCTCTTGCCGATGATGCTGGTGACGGTGACGTTGACGGCGCCCTTGCGCGTCCCCGCCGGCACCCTCACCTTGATCGCGTTGTTGCTCCAGCTCAGGTACGACGTCACGGGCACGCCGCCGAACTTCACCTCTCCGCTGCCGCGGTACTTGCGGAACTGCCGGCCGGTGAGGGTGACGACGGCGCCGACACCGCCCCGCGCCGGCGAGAGCGCGACCAGCGTCGGCAGGGTCCCCTTGATGCGCACGCTCACGCTCCCGGCCTCGTAGTCGGCGGTCGCGAAGTCACTCTTCTTGTCACGGTTGAAGTCGGCCAGGACCACCTCTATCGCCCTGCGCCCCGCCGGCAAGGTCACCGGCGTGAAGTGGACGCCGTCGTCGTGACCGCGCAGGACGTAGATCAGCGGCGGGCCGGGAGGATCAGACTCCTGCCTGCCCGTGGTGACCACGTCCACACACCCGTCGCCGCTCAGATCGCCGACAGCGAGGCCGGCGAAATCGAAGCTGCGCGACAGCCGGGGGTCGACGTGGGTGCGGGACGCCCGGATCAGGACCCCCAGGCCGTCCCCGAGGTAGCCTTGGACCACGCCCGCGCCCTGCAGGCTCTCGAGAGCGACGAGGTCGGGCAGGCGGTCACCGTTCAGGTCACCGGTGGCGATGCTGTCGGGCTCCAGGTACCCCTGGTAGGCCGTCTGCGGCAGGAACCCGCCGGCGCCGTCCGAGAGCAGGACGGCGAACCCCTCGTAGTCGTCCCATTCATACCTGGTCGCCGCCAGGTCGAGGTGGCCGTCCCGGTCGAAGTCCTCCACGACGACGCTGAAGCACTGTCCGTCCGCAGGGAGACGCAGCGGCGGGAGCAGGCCACCCGCACCGTCACCCGCAAGAAGAGCCGGTCCGAGGGCGCCACCGGTGACGACGTCGCCGGCGCCGTCGCCGGTCAGGTCGCCGACCGCGACATCGAACAGGCCGTCCGAGACCGGATACGCGCCCTTGAGGACGAAGGTGCCGTCCCCTCTCCCCAGGAGGACGGCGACGGAGCCGTCCGAGCCGGTCGGTCGCGGTCACGACGTCGAGGGCGCCGTCGCCGTTGAGGTCGCCCAGGGCGATCGACCTCGGCGCGTGGCCGAGGGGCACGCGCACAGGCGGAGCGAAGCGGCCGTTGCCGGTCGCGAGCAGGATGGCCACCGATCCGTCGCCGGCGACGGAGTCGCTCCCCGCGACGGCCACCGCGATGTCGGGCAGTCCGTCGCCGTTGAGATCGCCGGTCGCCAGGTCGGCCGGGTGACTGCCGACCCGGTAGTGGGCCGGCGGAGTGAAGGTGAGCGCGCCGGCCGGCGCGGCGCCGAGCGCCAGACAGAAGGCGACGGCGAAGAGTGACGCGGTGAGCTTGACGGATCTCATGGGGACCCCTCCCTAGCGGCGTTCCGCATCCCGGTCACCACCAGCCTACTCCCATCGCCGCCCGACACGAACCCCTGGGCCCAGACGCGCAGCCGGACCTCTCGGGCAGAGACCGGCCCCGGACGCACGAAGGCCCCGCCCGAGGGGCGGGGCCTTCGCATCCGGTTCGTCTCCCCGGTCTCCCGGGGTACAGGACCTCTGTCAGACTATCTCGTGGTACTTGTACGAGATCTTCACCTTGGTCCGGTACGCGACGATCTGCTTGCCCTCGATCTTCATGTCGAACTCGACGGCCTCGGCGATCCGCAGGTCCTCGCGGTGGATACCGGCCTTGTCCACAGCGTTCCTGGCCGCCTTCTCCCACGACTCCGAACTCGAGCCGATCACTTCCATCACCCGGTAGACGCTGTCCGACATGGCGACTCCTTCTCTCGTGGGGGTAGTGAGATGGTGAAGTATCTTAGCCGGAACCGCCGAAAACGGAACCCCCCGGGGTACTCACAGCGCCTCGAGCTCCTCGGCCGCTGCCGTGTACGCCGCTCCGCTCTCCTGCGCCGCCGCGGTCACGTGGCCGTACACCGCATCACGCTTGGTCCGCAGACTCGCGAGGATGGCCGCGCCGTCCATCGTCCCCGGGTCGAGACGGCCCTTGAGGTTCATGTACTCCTCGTGCACGTCGGTGAGCTGCGGGATGAAGCCGTACCCCCACATCAGGTGCGGGTTGTAGGCGATGTGCTCGAGGATCCGGCCGTACGCCTGCTCGCCCACGTAGCGGCCCCAGCCCATCGTCGTCACACCCTGCAGGGCCGCCGCACAGTCCTTGCGATGGCCGCGCTTGAGCTCCGCGATCGCGCGGTTGAGGAACTTGAGGTCGTTCGCGTAGGTGTCGAACGAGAAGATGCCGGTCCAGCCCGGGATGCCGCTGGAGTCCCAGTCGAACAGGTGCGGCAGCAGCGCCTTGGCCGCCCCCATCTGGATGGTGTTGACACGCGCGGCCTCGACGGCCGTCACGTTCTTCGCCTTGAGCACGGCTGCTTTGTCCTGAAGCTGCTCTGCGTAGGCGGAGAGGCCGGCGCGCAACGCGCCGATGTCGGCGTGCCCCGCGGAGAGCGCCCTTGGGTCCTTGGCCTTGAGGTTGCCGATGCCGTAGCGGGCAACGGCCAGGTTCTCACCGAGGTCGTAGCGCACGATGCCGGCGTTGTCGAAGCGCAGCAGGCTCAGGGCGTTGAAGCGCATGTTGGCGCGCACCGACCTGCGGCTCAGGACCGACGGCACGTCGCCGGTGGTGTGGTAGAGCTTGTCGTACACGGGCCCCCAGAAGGCGATCTGCATGCACGGCACGCCGGCCATGTAGAACTGCCAGTCGTCGTAGCTCGACGGCGGCCAGTACACCCAGGTCTCACCCAGGGCGCTCAGGCCGGAGTCGTCGGCGGCCTTCTGGAAGAAGCTGGTGACGTCTGGTGTGCTCTCGATGTAGACCACGGCGTCCTTGACGCCGATCACGTCCATGTTGAGCATCGCGACGATACGGCCGGCGCGCTCGCCGTGGATCGCCGGCAGCAGGTCCTCGTCGTCCCACTCCTTGTAGTACGGCGACGCGGGATTCGAGCTGCCGGGCAGCCGCCCGACGATGTGCGAGAACGAGCCGAGGCACCAGTCGTACCAGGTGTCGGGTGGCCCGCCCAGCTCCTCGCTGTCGAACGCGCAGAACACCAGCGTGCGCTTGGGCTGCCAGCCCTCGGCCTGCATCGCCTTCACCGCCTTGGCGATGGCGAACATGCTGCCCACGCCGGCGCCGTCGTCGGCGGCCGAGGTCATCCAGTGGTCGAAGTGGGAGCCGAGGTAGATGTACTCGTCCGGGTACACGGAGCCCGGGATCACGCCGACCACGTTGTTGGCGGTCGGGTAGTCGCCGACCTCGTTGTCCACCACCAGCTTGACCTCGATGTCCTTGCCGGCGCGCAGGTCGCCGGCGAGCCGGTCCCACTCCACACTGCGGATGTACAGCGTGGGGATGAACTCCGCGATCTCGTCCGTCTTCAGGATCGTCTTGCCGGTGATGGGATAGTCCATGAGCGCCCCGACGGCGCCGCGGGACTTGGCCTCGGCGAGCGAGGGCCCGCCGTAGAACATCGGGTCGGCGCGATGCAGCAGGACGATCTTGCCGGTGATGTCGCCGGCCTTCTCGAAGTCGGCCCAGCGGCCGTTGCCCACGTCGACGAGCGGCGCCGTGATGCCGCCCGGTCCGGTCCCAGCGCCCTTGTACGCCTGGTGCACCGGCGAGACGGTCCAGTGATACGGGCTCACCACCTCGGCCGACGAACCGAGGTCCTCCCAGCCGTCGATGGGGAACGCCTCGGTGTAGCCGCCGGCGTCGCCGCCTGGCTCGAGCCCGATGGCCTCCATCTCGGCAGCGAGAGCATCGATCGTCTTCTCGGAGGCGTCGGTCCCGCCGACCACCTGGTTGAACCACGGGTCGAACTCGGGCAGGTACCAGCCATACACCTGCTTGAGCATGACCTGCCAGGCGTAGCCGGTGTCGAGCTTGCCCAGGAAGGCGCGCTCTGCCTCGGTCAGACCCTTGCCGGACGCCGCGTCCGGCCCCGCCGCCGCCGGCCCCGCGGCCAGCAAGCAGACGATGGCGACGAGCCCGACCACGAGCATGGTCGTCGCGCCGCGCCGATGACTCCTCTTCCTCGTCACAGTTCCCCCCTCGCTCTCTGCGTGGCCGGTCCGGCCGCGCCCGATCATCTGCCGCCCGCGGCCGGCGCTCGGCCGGCGGGCGGACATCCACCGTGCCAGACGGTAGTCGCGCCGGGCGCGCCTGTCAATGCCCAGTAACTGCGCGCGCCGCTATACTCGCCCGGACGCTCCAGAGGCGCCCGCACGGGGCGCGGGCGCCAGGAGGGACGGCCCGCTTTGACCCGAGACGACAACCAGCCGATCAGGGACGACCAGGACCAGCCGCGACGACCCGGCCGGCCGCGCAAGTCCCCGCCGGCGCCTGGTCGGCCGCCGGGCCTCGACGTCGCCGACCCGCTGGCGGCGTTGCCGCCGGCCGCGCGGCACATCCTGCTCACCGCGCAGCGGCTGGTCGTCGAGCGCGGCTACCACGCCCTTACCCTGGAGGCAGTGGCGCTGGAAGCCGGCGAGACGCCGCACACCGTCCTGCGCCACTTCGGCACCAAGGCCGGCCTCGTCGAGGCGGTCCTCGACGCCGCCGTCCACGACGCCTACGTCCACCTGCTCGCGCGCGTGGGCGACCTGCCGCCGGGGCCGGAGCGCGTGACGGCGTACGTCGAGGGACTGAGCACGCTGGCCAAGGACACGGATGCGGCCGTCCTGGTCTTCCGCATCGCCCCACACGCGCTCGTGGATCCACGGCTCCGTGCCCGCGTGGCCGCGCTGTACGCCTGGTATCGCGAGCTGACCGTGCGGGAGATGGGGATGACCGGCGCCACCCGCCTGGACGGTCTGCCGGAGCCTGAGCGGCGGCGCCTCGAGAGCGTCGGAGCGGTCATCGTCGCCGCAGTGGACGGGCTGGCCCTGCAGGCCGGCCTCGACCCGGACGGCTTCGACGCCGACGCGGCCTTCGCCGTGCTGGCGGAGATGGTCGCGCGCACGGACGCCTGAGCGGCGGGCGGAAGCGGACCGGCCGCCCCCCGACCGAACATCTGTCCGCCCCCGCTGCTACTCTCGCCCGCGGACGCCGCCGCGCCGGCCGGTCCCGGCCGGCTCCCCGACACGGTCGCTGCAGACCCCGTCCCGGAGCTGCGGCGGCGTCCACCTTGTCCCTGCCGAGAGGAGGAGCCATGCCCGCACCAGACGCCCCGCCCGGCGGCGATCCCCCGCTGTCGTTCCCCGTGCCCGGCTCCTGCGTCCCCCTGCGTCGCCCCGGGAGCCGGCCGGTCGTCGCCGTCCCGGTCGACGACGATCTGGTGTGGGTGGCGCGTGTGCCCACCGCGGCGCTCGGGGCGGCCCGCCGATCCTCCCCGGCCGCGCTCGTCCACCTGCACGTGCAGTTGGCGCAGGAGCACTCCGCGGCACACGGCGAGGCGCTCGAGGCGGCCCTCGCCGAGGCCGACATCATCGAAGCCGCGGCGCGCGTCGTCGCCGGCTACCTCGACGACCTCCCGGACCTTCCGCTCGTCGGCGAGCCGTTCGGCGGCGAGGAGGGCACCGACTGACCGGCCCGGCCGGCGCAGAGCATCCGCGGCGCCTCGGAAGGTCTCTCCGCTCTCCACGCAGGTCCATCAGCCTGCCTGGCCCCGGTTTCCGCTCAAGCGGGCGAGGGGGTCGGCCGACGCCGTTGAAGCAGGATGTCACCCCCGCCGGAGCTAGGGATCGTCCGCCCTCCGGCGTCTGAGTGGCTGGGGACCAGCGAGCAGACGGAGGCCGGCCCTGCGGATCGCACGCACACGCAGGCAGCGACAGACGCGCATCTCCAGCATCGCGCTCGCCGCGACCGCGGTCGCGGCGGCGTTGCTGGCCGCCGCGTGGGTCGCTCCGCGGGCCAGCGGCACGGCGGCCGCCTGGATGCAGGCGCAGCCGGTCAGCCTGCAGAGCGTCAGCCTGCCGGGCGGCGCCAGGCTCGGTGTCGCCCGCGCCTCCGGCCGGGCCGTCGCGGCTTCGCCCGTGCTCGACGCCGGCGAGGCCTTCAGCGTCGCCGCCGTCCTCTGCGACGCCCCGCCGGCAGGCGTCGTCACCATCCGCATCCGCACGAGCACGGACGGCACGGCCTGGGGGCCGTGGTCCGCCCTGCCGCTCGAGGTCGTCGACGAGGATGGGGTCGTGCGTGCCTTCACCGACCCCGTCTGGACCGGCCAGGCGAGGTACGCCCAGATCACGGCCGCCGGCGGCGCCGGCAGCCCGGCGGCGCTCACCGGCGTACGGCTCGTCGCCATCGACCCCACGCCGGACGAGGGCGTCGCGGAGCGGCTCGCCGGCGCCGTGCGCCACGTGGCCGCCACCGTCGCCGGCATCAGCTTCGACCAGCCGGCCACGGCGGCATCAGTCGCGCCGGTCATCGTGACCCGCGCGCAGTGGGGCGCCGACGAGCGCCTGCGCTCGGGATCGCCTTCCTACTCCCCGGCCAAGATGGTGTTCGTCCACCACACGGCCGGCAACAGCACCTACACCCCGGCCGACTCCCCCGCGCTGGTACGGGCCGTCTACGCGTACCACACCAGGAGCCTCGGCTGGAGCGACATCGGCTACAACTTCCTCGTCGACCGGTTCGGCACCGTCTATGAGGGCAGGTACGGAGGGATCTCCCGCGGTGTCGTCGGCGCACATGTGCTCGGCTTCAACACCGGGAGCACCGGGGTCTCGGTCATGGGCACCTACACGGACGCCGCGCCGCCCGCCGAGGCGGTAGCGGCGCTCGAGCGCCTGCTCGCCTGGAAGCTGAGGGTCGCCGGCCTCAGCCCGTCCGGCACGGCGACCCTCACCTGCGGCGCCACCGAGAAGTACAAGAAGGGCGCCGCGGTCACGTTCCCCGTCATCTCCGGCCACCGCCAGGCGAACTACACCGAGTGCCCGGGCGACGCCTTCTACGGGCTCCTCCCGGCGGTGCGCACCAACGTGGCCAAGCGCATGGGCGCGGCGCTCACGGCGTCGCTGTCCCCGGTCGCCGCGCTCGTCAGCCCCAACGGCGACGGCGTGCTCGACACGGTCGAGTTCTCCGTCGCTCTCTCCGCGGCCGCGGACTGGCGGCTCGTCGTCCGCGACGCCGGCGGCCAGACCGTCGCGTCGTGGAGCGGGCAGGGCGCCTCGGCGGCGATCACCTGGGACGGCGCCCCCGGCGGAGACCGGCTGGCCGACGGCGCATACACGGTCGAGCTCACCGCGGGCGCAGACGAGGCCTCCGCCGCCGCGACCGTCACGCTCGACACGGCGGCGCCGCGCCTCGCCGGCGCCTCCGCCGCACCCCTCACCTTCAGCCCTGACGGCGACGGGCAGACCGAGACCGCAACGGTCACGTACAGCCCCGCCGAGGCCTGCAGCGTGCGGGTCGGCATCCGCGACGCCGGCGGCGATGTGGTCCGCTGGCTGCACGGCTGGCGCGCGAAGCAGGCGCAGGAGTACGCGGTCACGTGGGACGGCCGTGTCACGTCGGGCGGCGGCCTCGTCGCCGACGGCGCCTATCGGTTCGTCGTCGAGCGCCGCGACGCGGGAGGCAACATCGCGCGGCAGGGCGTCAAGGTGCTGCTCGACCGCACTCTCGGTTTCCCGGCGACCGGCCCCACCTCGTTCTCGCCCAACGGAGACGGCGTGCTCGACAGCACCAGGCTGGGGTTCAGGCTCACGCGCACCGCGAGCGTCGCCATCAGCGTGCGCGTCGGCGACGAGGTGGTCCGCACGCTGACCCTCGGCAGGCTGGCCGCGGGCAAGCACACCGCGGTCTGGGACGGCAAGGCCGGCTCGGGCGAGGCGCTCGCCTCCTGCCGGCCCACGTTCGTGGTCACCGCAGTCTCGTCGGTCGGCGAGAGCAGCGTCACCCGGAGCCTCGTCGTCGACCTCACCCGCCCGCGCGTCTACGCCGGGGCCACCAAGACGGCGTCGGCCGGCGTCTCCACCCGCCTGAGCTTCAAGGTCAACGACGCGTTCAGCGCCAAGGCCGACGTCACCTACCTGGTCACCGACGCCAAGGGGCGCCGCGTGGCCTCGGGGCGCCCCGGCAAGCTCCCCACCGGCAGAGGGCTGAGCGTCACGTGGAGGCCGGCAGCGCGCGGCGTCTACACGGTGACGTTCCGCGCCACCGACCTCGCCGGCAACCGCGAGGCGGCGCCGGCGAAGACCATCGTCACCGTACGCTGACCGAGCGACAAGAGCAGGCGGGAGAGGGCTGCGTCCGCCCGCCCGTCAGTAGAGCTCGGGGACGAACGTCTGGCTCTCGACCGGCGGCCGCACGTAGCCCTTCTCGGGCGGCCGGTCGGCCAGCTTGAGGTTCTTGTGGGTGACGTCCTCGTAGGGGATCTGGCTCAGCAGGTGGTGGATCATGTTCAGCCGCGCCCGCCGCTTGTCGTCGGCGTTGACCACCCACCAGGGCGAGTCCTTGGTGTCGGTGTAGGCGAACATCTCGTCCTTGGCCTGCGAGTACTCGATCCAGCGCATGCGGCTCTCGAGGTCCATGGGGCTGAGCTTCCAGACCTTGAGAGGATCCTTGAGGCGCGCCTGGAAGCGCTTCTCCTGCTCCTCGTCGGCGACGCTGAACCAGTACTTCAGCAGGATGATGCCGCTGCGCATGAGCATGCGCTCGAACTCCGGACAGGTGCGGAAGAACTCCCACACCTCGTCCTCGGTGCAGAACCCCATGACGCGCTCGACGCCGGGGCGGTTGTACCAGGAGCGGTCGAAGAGGACCATCTCGCCGGCCGCCGGGAGGTGCTCCACGTAGCGCTGGAAGTACCACTCGGTGCGCTCGCGCTCCGTCGGCGTGGCGAGGGCGGCGATGCTGACCACGCGGGGGTTCAGGTGCTCGGTGACGCGCTTGATGGTGCCGCCCTTGCCGGCGGCGTCGCGGCCCTCGAAGATCACCGCGACGCGCAGCCCGGCGTGCTTGATCCACTCCTGGAGCTTGACGAGCTCGACCTGCAGCTTCTCGAGCTCAGCCTCGTAGACCTCGCGGTCCATCTTCTTGTGGTGACCGGACTTCTCGCCCGGAGGTGTGCTCATGTCCGGGAGCGGACCTGATGACACGGGGTCGGCCCTCTTCTTGTCTCTGGACTTGTCGGCCATCGAGCTCCCCCTCACGCCATCGGTTCCGGGACCGCAACATCATAGTGCAGGTCGGGCGCATCCTGCCCGTTCCGCCGCCTCTTGCCACATCACGGCTGGTGTATCCTTCTCGACGAGCGAGCAGCGCGGAAGTGGAGCACCTGTGGAGCTGTCTGAACGTCCTCTCGAGGCCGAGCTGGCCGAGATCGCAGAACGAGTCGAGCCGGGGCGCACGGCGGGCCTCGCCGTGCGCCACTGGGGCTGGGACGGCAAGGGCGGCGCCACGCTCGAGGTGACGGGCCGCGAGTTCGGCGGCATCACGCGCGAGCGGGTGCGGCAACTCTGCGAGCGTCTCGCGGCCAGGCTGGCCGGCGCCGCTCCCGAGGCGCCGGCGCTCGACCGCGCACTCGTGCTCGCCGCCCACGCCGCTCCCACCACCGCGCACGACCTCGCGCGCCGCCTCGCGGACGAGCGGGTCGCGGCGCAGCCGTTCGACCCCGCGGGCCTGCTCAGCGCCGCCTCGATCCTCGGGCGCGAGCCCACCTTCTCGCTCGAGACCGTCAAGGGCGTGCGCGTCGCGCTCCCCGACCCTCCGGACCCGGCCAGCGACACGATCGCCGTCATCGCCGCGGTCGTGGACGCCGCGCGCGCCGCCGTGCGCCGGGCCGGCGCGGCGCGCGTGAGCGAGGTGACCGGGCGCGTGGCCGCCGACCTCGCCGTGTGGGTCGAGGACGACCTCGTCACGGCGGTGGTGTCGGAGCCGGATGACTTCGTGTGGCTGGAGCGACGGACGGGCTGGTTCTACCTGCCGTCCGTCGCCAAGAACGCCGTCGCCTCGCGCATCGCCAAGGTGCTCAGCATCGGCGGCGCAGTCCGCCTCGCCGACCTGCACGCGGGCATCCGCCGCGACGAACGCATGCGCGGCTTCGTCATGCCCGAGTACATCCTGGGTGAGCTCTGCGAGCGACTCCCCGGCGTGCGCCTCGAGGGCGACGTCGTGCTCGCCGCCCCGCGTCAGGCCCCGGAGGACGTGCTCGAGAGGACCGAGCTCACGCTCCTCCGGGTCCTCGTGGAGGCCGGCGGAGAGGCAGGCCGGCACGACCTGGAGGCGGCCTGCCTGGCCGCCGGCATGAAGGCCTCGAGCTTCAACAACCGCATCGCCTACTCCCCCATCGTCACCGACCTCGGGCACGGACGGTACGGACTGCGAGGCGCGAGCGGACCCGACGGCGCGATGGAGGGGGTCCGCCGCCTCGCGCAGGCGGGCCAGGGCGACGTGGACATCCCGCGCCCCGGCGACCTCTCCTCCTTCCGGGCTCCGCCCCGCCGCTAGGGACCGGCGATGCTGTACTGGCGCATCGCCGCCGTCGCCTGCACCGCCTTCTTCGTCTTCATGCTGGTGTGGCTGTACGGTGTGCGGACCACGCTCATCTGGGCCGCCGCCATGGCGGCGTTCCTGCTGGTGCTGTGGGCGGCCACGATCCCGCTGAGGAGGCGCCAGCGGCGCGTGTGGCGCGAGATGGGCCTCGGGCCCGACGGCCGGCCACTGCCCGAGGAAGAAGAGGAATCGGACGACACCCCCGCGCCGCCCGTGCGGGAGCCCGGCGAGCCCGCCCCTCCGCGAGCCGGACGGTGAGCGGCACGTCGGGCATCGTCGGCCGACGGTTCCCTCACGTCGCCGGGCGGGCGCTCTCCGGCGACGAGGTGCGTCTCCCGGACGACCTCGCCGGCGCCCCTGCGCTCCTGCTCTGTGCCTACCGGCGAGGCACGCAGCCCGACGCCGACCGCTGGGCGGCGTTCGCCGCCCGGGAACTCCCGTCACTCGTCGTCTACGAGCTGCCGATCATCTCCTCACCACTCTGGCGTCCGTTCCAGGGCTGGATCGACGGCGGCATGCGCGGCGGTGTGCCGCCGGCCCTGTGGAGCCACACGGTGACGCTCTACGAGCAAGGCGGCGCCGCGAAGGGCTTCGTCGGGGACTCGGGAGGGCTGCGCACCCAGGTCGTCCTGCTCGACGCCGACGGCGTGGTCGCTCTGCACGACCCGCGTGGCTTCAGCGAGACCGGCGCGGAGGCCCTGGCGGCCGCCGTGCGCGCCCTGGGCGCCTGACCCTGCGGCCGGGCGGCGTCAGCCGCCGAAGAAGTCGTGCGTCAGCTCGGGCGCCAGGATCGTGAGCAGCTCGGCCGGCGCGGCGGCGATGCGCTCCGCGCCGGCCTCCACGAGCATCTCCGGCTCGTGCCAGCCCCAGGCGACGCCCACGGGCGTCGCCCCGGCCTCGCGAGCCTCGCGGACGTCGCCGGCCGTGTCGCCCACGTACCAGTAGACCTCCTGGCCGGGGAACCGCTCCTGGAGCGCGTCGATCTTCTCCACCTTGCTGCGCGCCGCCTCGGCGCCCGCGACCTCGGTGATCCCGTGGACCTCGTGCGTCCGCAGCCAGCCCTCCACGACGTCCGTGGGGCTGGAGGTGACGATGACGACCGTCCGCGCGTCCGCCAGGTCCTCGAGCACCTCCGGGACCAGCGGGAACGGCTTGAGCCAGTGACGCGCGCGGACCAGCGCCGAGCCGAGCCGGCGGAGGATCTCCGCCACCTGCTCGTCGGGGACGCCGCGCGCGCGCATGCCTGCGTAGAAGTTGTCCTCCATCACGGCCAGCAGGTCGTCGGTCGTAGTGAACCCCTCGCACGCCGGTCGCCCGGCAGGCCTCCAGGAAGGACGTGCTGAAGACGTCGAGTGAGTCGACGATCACGCCGTCGAAGTCGAACATGACGAGCTCTCGGCGGTCCTGGTCCACGGCCATCCTCACTGTCGGTCGAAACGACGAAGGCCGGCCGGCCGCTGACGCGGCCGGCCGGCCCAGCACGAACTCAGTAGTGCAGTCCGGTCTTCTTCTTGAACTGCTCGACGCAGTTGATCTCGATGTCGAGCAGCTGGGCGATGCGCGCCTTGGCGGCGATGCCCTTGGCCACGCCGGGGACACCCGTGATCGTCCCGATGTCGAGCTCCTCCCTGAGAAGCCGCATCGTGTAGGGATCGCTGAGATCCATCGGGGTCACGTGGAGCTTGTCGGCGACGTACTTCTTGGCTTCGTCGATCCTCATCTTCTTGCTGAGCTGCATACGAGCAACGAGATCTCCCGCTGCCCTGATGCCGCCCATGGACGAGGCCAACAGATGCGCCATGTGCATGCCGGCGGGGTCGCCAGTACCCACCTACAACCCGTCTGCCTTGCCGATCTCGATCATGGCCGCGCTGCAGCGAGTCACGACGTCGACCGCCGGGGTCTCGAACATCGGCACCCCGCCGACGCCCATGCCCACGTTCGGGTGGATCGGCACCTTGGCGATGTCGGTGCACGACTTGACGAAGACGAGCGCCTTGCCGAGGTTCCACGGCGTGGACTTCTTGGTGTTGGTCGTGCTGACCGGGCCGAAGATCGCGACGCCGGCCTCCTCGCACACCTGCAGCTGCTGGTGCGGCCACATGCCGGCCAGCCTCTTGCCGTTGTACTCGATGGTGCCGTGGATGCCGGTCACCATCTCGGTCGACATGCCGATCTCGACCGGCATGCCGGTCACCTTGGCGACGTGCTCGGTGCTCTTGAGCACAGCAGCGAACTCACCGTCGCCGGTGGACGCCACGGTGTCGTAGTCGATGCCGTCGGCGCCCATCTCGACCATGCAGTCGCTCATCTCGATGCAGTCCTCGAGGCACTTGGCGCCGGCTGCTTCCTGCGTCTCCTGCGACTCCTTGATCTTGCCCTGCTGCATGAGGTCGTAGGGGTTGTCGAACGGACCGTCGGTCTTGAAGTACAGGCCGAGGTTCGGCATGAACCCGTAGAGCAGCGGGAGAATCGTGGTCTCCTGAAGGATCTCTACGTGGAGCATCTCGAGCTTCTTGAGGAAGCGCTGCGGCTTCACTGAGTAGTCGTTGTGCGAGATCTCCATGGAGTCGAAGCCGAGCATGGACTCGTAGAGTCGCACGCCGACCTCGCGGTTCACAGGAGCGACGACGCCGCTGGACATCTGCGACGAGTTCAGTGCGTTGACGCACCCGTCCTTGGTCATGACGACCTCGTTGCCGCGCTGCACGCCCCAGATGCGCGTCGGGGCAGCGAACACGTCGACCAGCCAGTCGATCTCGTTCTCGGTCAGAGGCGGAACCTTGGCCTTCTTGGCCGCGAACTCCGACCCGTCGATGAACTCCTGGCGGAGCTCATCCCGGGTGAACTCGACGTTCGAGTTGTCACCCATTCTCGTCAGGATCTTGGTCATATCACTACGGCCCTCCACTGTGTCGCTGAACTGAAGTCCCAGGCCGTCCCGGGGGTCTGCGTATCTTGTCTGCTCTGCGTGTGCGTCTCGTGAGGGCGCCGGCGGTGGCTCTGCGGCCGCCGCCGGCGCCTCTCCTTCTTCTGCTTCGTCGCTTCTGTCGATCTCTGTTCGGTCTTCTGTCTTGTGCCTACAGTCGCTCGGCGGTGCACTTCGTGCCCTCGCGACGATAAGCCGCCTCCAGGTCCGGTCGCTCCCTCGCTATCGCTCGGTCGCGACGCTGTCCTTTCGGGGTCTATTCGACCGGGATCTCCTTGGCGACGGCCTCGAGCTCCATGCCCTGCTTCTTGCGGACCATCCACGCGATGATCCAGATCACGACGGCGGCCAGGTAGAGCGCGCCCATGAAGACGGCGGACTGCCACAGGTTGATGTAGTAGACGCCGTCGGGATCCCAGATGTACATGAAGATGTTGAACACCAGGAAGGCGCAGTAGACGGCCGCGATGATGGCCATCCACGGGATGCCCGCGATGCCCGACTTGGGCAGGGCGCTGTTCTCCCAGATGCCGCGAGCGCGCCACTTCATGACCATGAAGGCGAGGCCGCTGAAGAGGAACATGATGATGATGCCGAACGTCGCATCGAGGGTGAAGAGCTTGACGACCGTGACCCCATACTCGTCCACGGTGGGGGTGTACGCGTAGAGCGCCGCCACGATGATCGACGGGATCGTCATGAGCAGCAGGGCGACCGTCGGCACGCCGCCGGAGGTCACCTTGGCCGCCCGCTCGGGCAGGATACGGTCGAACGCGGACGCGAAGATCATGCGCGTCGACGAGAGGAAGAGCGTGCCGAACCAGCCGAAGAGCAGCAGGCTGATGGCGGCCACCAGAATGACCTGGAAGGCCGCGTTGGGCACGATCCAGCTGATCATCGCCGTCGGTGAGATGTAGTCGCCACCGAGCGGGGAGATGCCCCACCAGAAGGCCGCCATGGTGCCCATGAAGGCCTGATAGCCCACCTTCCAGGTCATCAACGCCAGGAAGGACAGAGCGATGATCGTCGGCACGAGAAGCCCGCCGAGCATCTGGTAGATGTTCTTGCGGAAGTCCTTGGCCCCGCGGACCTCGCCGTAGAGGGTGGCGCCCCAGTTCGGCCACGCCATCCAGAACAGCATGAACGGGATGAGCGCCCAGGTGGCCCAGCTCAGGCCGCCGCTGAACGTGGAGGTCGGCATGCCGGTGCCCGCACCGATCGCCTCGACGGCCTCGAACGCGCCGGCGTGGGTCTCGCCCTCCACGACGACCATGTTGCCTTCGTCGTCGTAGACGAACAGGCCGGCTTCATCCTGCTCGTACACGGTGAGGTCGAGCAGCCCGACGTCGCCGCCATAGTACTTCTCGGCGGCCTGGTTGAACTTGTCCTTGAAGCCGTCGCCGGAGGTGACCAGCAGCAGGATGCCGCAGACGATCACGCCGGCGAGGCCGATCCACATGGCCCACTTCTGGAAGTTGGCGTAGGTCTTCATGCCGACGGCCACGAGGATCGAGGCGATCGCGATCACGACGAGCGAGGCCACGAAGATGCCGGTGCGGGTGCCGAGCCAGTCGGCCGCCCCATTGAGACCCAGGATGCGGAAGATCGGCTTGACCGTGGTCTGCACGCCCATGTCCGCGTAGATCGGCGTCCAGAGCCACAGGATGAACCACCAGCCCACGCCGGCGATCACGAAGCCGATGGAGCTGTGGAAGATGCGTGTGATCCACACGTAGTCGCCACCCGCGCGAGGCATCGCCGAGATGAGACCCGCATACACGATGATCTCGAGCACGATGAAGCAGGCGGTGATGACGATCGCCCAGAACAGGCTGCCGCCCGGGATGAACGTGGCGTACGCGAACGACCAGATCGCGAGGAACAGGTTCACGGAGAAGAACGAATACCGGAACCCGTCCATCGACGACCAGCCCTTGACCAGGCCACTCGCCTTGCGGACGAACAGTGTCTGTTCGCCGGTCTTGCTAGCGTCAGTCGCCATCAGCTAAGTCCCCCTTTTGCATGGTTGCCCGGCGCGCGAGGCGTGCGGCCGAGGCCCTCCTGACTGACCCCCGGAAGCCCTTAGCCGGAGGTCAGCCTGTAGCGCTTCAGCTTGTTCTTGCCATCGAGGTCGACCACGCAGCCCGCGACCATGCCCTCGACGTACGAACTGCCGGGATTGATGGCGAGCGTGCGGCCGATACGCACCGCAGCCCGGCTCTCATGGATGTGCCCGTGCAGAGACAGGATGGGCTGGACCTCTTCGATCACCTCCTTGACGGCGGTGGAACCGACGTGCGCCGAATCCTGACCCTGGACGGTGAGCGTCTCCCAGTCGATCTTGGGCGCCACGTCGAGCTGCGTATCGTACGGCGGCGCGTGCAGGCCGAGCACCAGGCGCTCGGGCTGGACGGTCGCCTGCTTGACGATGCCCATGATGCGCTCCTTGAGCTTGGGCTCGTCTTCTTCGCGCGGGGTGTCCCAGGGGGTCAGGTTGGTCCAGCCGCTCGAGGCGAGCTGGTATCCCTCCGGGAGATCGAGGACGTTACCCTCGCCCACCTGCATGTGCTTGGAGGTCGCAAGGATCTCGTCGATGTCGTGGCGGTCGTCGTTGCCCGGGCAGACGATGCACTGGATGCCGCTGCCCTCGAGCTTCGCGTCCGCCCACACGACCCATTCCTCGACCGTCTTGCGCATCTGGGCGTGGAACAGCTCCTCGAGCTTGTCCTCGTCGCTCGTGTACTCGTCGCGCTCCTCAGGCGTGAGAGCGACGGGGTAGTAGCCGTGGTCCTTGATCAGGCGCTCTGCCTTGGCGAGATCGTCCGCGCCGTTCAGGTCGTGCGTGATGTCGAGCATGTGGTAGCGCCACTGCTCGGGACCGGTCTGCACGATCGGGACGATCGCCTTGCCGGTCATGTCCCCACCGAGGACGAGGACGTCGGCCTCGTAGTGCTTGGCCGAGTTGATGAACTTGCGCCAGCAGACCTCCGAGCCATGGACGTCGGTGGCGAAGAAGACTCTAACCGTCACGCCGTACCCCCTTTCGCCGCGTACGCGGACTCCGGTCGATCGTGTGTCACTGCAGGTCGAGCCACTTCTGGTAGTCGGGGTCGCCGACCACCTTCTCGGCGCGGGCGATGCGCTCCCGCCCCCACTCCATGTAGTCGAAGTCGATGTGGGAGACGGTGTGCTGGATCATCGCCCAGACGCCCCACCACACGCCGGAGAGCGCCTTGTAGAGCATCAGCCGGCCGAAGTACCTCTCGTTCATCTCGCCACAGTAGGTCTCGACGATGAGGCGCTCCTCGTCGCGTGTGAAGGGGTGCTCCATGACGAAGTCGCCGAGGTCGAACCACGGGTCGGCCATGCCCCCGTACTCCCAGTCGATGATCCACATCTTGCCGTCGGCGTCGATGATGAAGTTCTCCGAGAGCAGGTCGTTGTGGCTGGCGACCGCCGGCACGGGATCGCGCAGCATCGCCTCCTCCACGTCCTCCATCGCCGTGAGCATGGCCTGGAGCCAGTCCGGCCAGGGCGTGTCGAGATCCTTGGCTATCTTCGTGTACTTGCGGATCATGTCGAAGAGGTGGATCTCGTTCTGGAAGGTCGCGCCCGTGTGGAACACCTTGACCGTCTCGACCGCCTGCCTGATGCGCTCGGGGTGACCGCCCATGGTCTCGGGGTGCATGACCTCGCCGTCGACGAAGTCGATGACGAGCGCTCCCTCGGGGTCGATCTGGTAGGCGACCGCCGGGCCGACGCCGCACTTGGCGGCCTGGATCATGCAGTCACGCTCGACGTTGCGGTCGATGAACATGTCGGTGCCGATGCCGGGCACCCGCATGACGTACTTCTTGCCGCCCTTCTCGAGGCCGCCGTCGATCCACACGATGTAGTTGTGGTTGGTGATGCCGCCGCCGAGCTCTTCGTAGCGGACGTCGTGACCCTTCCAGTCGGTCGATGCGGGCGATGATGTCCTCGGGCGTGAGGTGAGCCTGCTCTCCCATTCGTCCTGCCTTTCCTTACGAGCGGCCCCCCGGCCGCGCAGATGGCATTGCACAGGCGCCAACCGCGCGCCGGACCACAGCGGGCGTCATCCCCGCCGCCGTGAGGCGGGCGGGGATGACGCCGGAAGAGAAGCGTCGTTGGAGGCGCAAGCTCACGAAACGGGGACCTCGAGACCCATGCCGGCGAGCTCCTCGCGGACCTCGTCCATGGCCTTCTGGTACTCGGCGTTCTTGATCCGCTTGGTCTGCATGTCGTAGACCTCCTGGAACGTCATGCCCTTGTCCGGGTCCTTGAGCTTGTCGCCGAACAGCGGGAAGAGCTTCTGCGCGATCGGCTCGGCCTGGGCGCGTGTGAGGTTGGAGGCGGCGAGCCCGATCTCCGCGTGGAACTTGTGGTCGTCCGGGACCAGAGAGTCCGACTGGACGGCCATGGCGGGGTGACCCGAGAACACGTTTCCACCAGACGTCACGACGGCGAGCATATAGCAAGCCATTTCGTAGTGGTACTGCTTGGTGCCCGAGCCGCCGCCGAGGTACGGCAGGTTCACCATCGGGTAACCCATGTTGCGACCGATCGCGGCGTTGGACATGGCGATCGCCCAGATGAGCGGCTTGGTGGACGAGAGGTGCAGCTTGCTGTGCAGCGGGGCGTTGTAGTGGTAGCTGCCGCGGAAGATCAGGTTGCCCATGATCATGTACGCGGTCGCCGTGACCGCCACGCCCTCGGCGCCGCCCGCGTAGCCACCGAAGAGCGGCGTGCTGGTGGAGCCGATGTTGGCGCTGATGCTGTTGTAGAAGGCGACCTTCTGCAGCGCCTCGTAGCCGACGACCATCTCGCTGAGGAAGTCGATGAGGAAGCCGTCGCTCGGGCGCAGGCCGAACTCCGGGTAGCTGGCGGCGAACATCGAGGCAGGCTGTGATGCCGCGGAGATGCCGTTGATGATCGGCAGGCCGGCGCGGCCGGAGCGACGGATGCCCTCACGCGCAAGACGCACCGTCTTCTCGGCGGCGAGGATCTCCTGCGGCGAGCGCACACGCGAGTCCTTGCCGCGCAGGTGGAGGATCGACGGGACGGACACGGAGTCGACGATGTTGAACGACGCCATCTTCTCGACGGTGTCCATGAAGACCTGCTCGTCGGTGGTGTAGATGCCGCCGCCGACGTGCACCCACGGGCGGTCGTCGGTCGTGTCGGGGCGACGGCCGCGCATGACCTTCTGCTCGCGACGCTCGCCGAACGTGGTCGCCTTGGGCGCCTGCTCGCAGGCGAGGACGATCTCGTCGCGGGTGAACTGCATCACGCGGTTGGTCTCGGGGCAGTACGCGCCGGCCTCGGCGATGAGGTCGACCGCCGCCTGGAAGACCGCGTCGGTCAGGACGTCGTCGGTGTTGATGATGGTCTCTTTGTCCCACTTCACCTTGTGCCGCGAGATGACCTCGGCGAGCTTGGGGACGTAGCGCTTCATGTAGTAGTCGGTCTCAGAGGTGAGCGGGCCGATCTCGGCGCGATCGAAGACCTCGATAAGGTCGATCATGTCGTGCTCCTCGTAGTCAGGGGGTCGTCGGCCGGTCTCAGCTGACCAGCTTGGCGGACAGGGTCACGGCCTCGTACGCCGTCGCGGCCCAGCCGTCGGCGCCGATGGTGTCCGCCCACTCCTTGGTGGTCGCACCGCCGCCGATGATGACCTTGAACTGGTCGCGGGCGCCCTGGTCCTTGAGAGCGTCGATCACGTCGCGCTGGCCGACGAGCGTGGTGGTGAGCAGCGCCGACATGGCGATGATGTCCGCGTTGACCTCTTTGGCCTTGTTGACGAACGAGAAGAGGTCGACGTCGATGCCGAGGTCGTACACCTCGAACCCGGACGTCTCGTAGAGCAGCTTGAGGATGTTCTTACCGATCGAGTGGAGGTCGCCCTTGACCGTGCCGAGGACGATCGTGCCCTTCTTCTCGCCCTCGCCGCCCATCTCCTTGATCTTGGGCTCGAGGATCACCATCGCCGCCTGGAAGGCGAGAGCGGCCTGCATGAGCTCAGGGAGGAAGATGTCCTCGCACTCGAACTGCTCGCCGATCACGTTGAGGCCCGGCAGGAGCCCCTGGTCGATGATGGACTTGGCGTCGACGCCATCCGCGAGCGCGGCGTTGACGGCGTCGAGGACCTGCTCCTCGTCCTGGTCGATGATCGACTGCTTGAGCTTGTCGAAGTGGTCTGTGTCCGCCATGGAATGCACCTCTTGATCCGTTTGAACGTTTGCCCGGCCGCCCTCCGGCGGCCGCGTCACGCGTGGGTACTCGGTCTCAGCTCCTCGTTCAGCCCTCCAGCGGTGTCGCGTCACCGGCGACGAGGCCGGCGAAGTGCTCTCTGATCTTCGCGTCGAGGCTCGGCGTCCCACACGGCCTCGTTGGGCTGCGCCAGGATGCGGCGCGCCTCTGCCATGGCGCGGTCGTGGATGCCGGGCTTGCCGGCGGCCTCCCACTGGCCGCGCATGTCGCGGTTGGCCATCCTGGTGAGGACGGCGGTGGTCTTCATGCGCGACTTGGTGTGCTTGCGCTTCATGTAGTCGCCGCCGGGACCCACCGCGGCGATCTCGTCGAGAGCGAGGTTCTCCTCGCTGAACTCCAGGCCGCGGTAGGCGCGCTTGTCCATGAGCGCGATCTCGTTGTCGACGACGGCCTTGCCGAAGTCGAACGCCATGAGCGAGCTGAAGAGGCCGCCCATGTTGAGCAGCGTGGCGCCGGCCGAGACGCCGAGCACGGTGTTCATGCCGGTCTCGAAGCCGGCCTGGGCGTCGTTGGAGTGCGCGTTGGTGAGGCCGATGTAGCCGCCCGAGGGCACACCGTAGAAGTGCGCCAGCTGCGCCTGCGCGGCGAGCAGCATGCCGGTCTCGATGGCGCCGGGCGCGTACGCGCCGGTGCGCATGTCGGCGACCGTCGGCAGGCTCGCGTAGATGACCGGCGTGCCCTCCTTGACCATCTGCTGGAACACGGTGATGGCGAGGAACTCGGCGTTGCCGACCACGAGCGTGCCCATGAGCGTCATCGGCGACGTGAGCCCGGCGTTGGGCACGACTGTCGTGTAGACCGGCAGGCCCCGCTCGGTGAGCCACATGACGGCCTCGGTGGAGTCCACGTCCATGGTGAGCGGGCTGACCATCGGGCAGTAGTGGTGGTTGATGCACGGCCGCTCGGCGTAGGCCTCCTTGCCCCCGGCGATGAGCTCGCCGAGCTCGATGACCTGGTGCAGGTCGGCCATGTTGGGCGTGTTGCTGCGCACCGGCTTGAGGCAGTTCTTGAGCGCCGGGTAGAACCGGCTGAGGCTGAACTGCCCCTCGGGGGCGTCGTCGGCCAGCGTGGAGATGCTGAAGACGTCGAACCCGGGCAGCTCGTTGATGAGGTGCGCGATGTTGGCGATGTCGGTCGACGTGGCGCGGCGCTCGACGCCCGTGACGGGGTCGACCACGTTGGGAGCCGAAGAACCCGTGACCACGATGGGGCCGTCGTCGGGGATGGTGCGGTCGTACTGGGGGTCGCGGCCGCGGAAGGTGAAGCTCGGCGGCGCCATCTTGCGGTACTTCTCGACGACCTCGGCGGGGAAGCGCACCAGGCCGGTCTCGTCGTCGACGATGCAGCCGTGCTTCTTGAAGACCTCGCGCGCCGGCGCGAAGTGGGCGAGGATCCCCACCGTCTCGAGGACCTCGAGCGAGGCCTCGTGCGTGCGCCGGACCTCAGCCTCGGTGAGCAGCTCGACGTACTTCATGCGCTCATGCCTCCTCTCCCCCTGCGCCCTCGGGCACGAGCCGCGGCGCCTTGGCGCGCGCGGCCATGGCGGCGAGGTCGTCGAGGTGAGCCTCGATGAAGTCGACGAACGCCACATTGTGCTCGAGGAAGTAGAGGTACTCGTCGTCGTTGGGGTCGCGATCGATGTAGTAGGCGACGATGTCCCAGCTGACCACGTACAGGGCGGCGATCGCCAGCATGCGCGGCAGCGCGGCCAGTTCGTCGTCGGTGACAGGACCGGGGACGGCGGCGCGGGACGCCTCGTCCTGGTAGGCCTTCAGGAACAACTCGGCCTTGTCGAGCCGGAGCTCGCCGTCGTCCTTGTCCGCCCAGGAGCTGCAGAAGTAGACGATGCCGATGGCGATGTCGAACAGGCGGTAGTCGAGCTTGGTCCAGTCGAAGTCGAACAGGCCGACGCCGTGCTCGTCGCGCCACTTGAGGTTGCCGGGGTGGTAGTCGTTGAACGTCGGGCAGCGCGGCAACCCCTCCAGCTGGGGAGCGAGCGCAAGGCCGCGGTCGATCGCGGCGAGGATGCCCTGCAGCCGAGAGAGGAAGTACTGGTCGTACTTGGTGCCCGTGGTCTTCTCCGCGTAGCCCTTGAACGTCCCGGGCATCGTGGCCAGATACTCCATGATGGGCGGCTGCTCGCGGTACAGGGCGCCCGGCTCGAAGTCGTGGGCGGCCTGGTGGAAGCGCGCCAGGATGCGCGCGCCGTCCTCGTACTCGGCGTCGGTGCAGCGGTTCTCGGTCCAGCTGTACTTGTCCTCGCCGGTCAGCATCTCGTACACGGCGAAGAAGCGCTGCACGCGCTCGGCGCCGAGGAGCTCTTCGCGGGTGACCAGCGTGTCGCCGTCCTTCGCCTCGAACACGCGCGCAGGGAGCTCGAAGCCCTTGCCCCGGATGTGGCGGACGAGCGCGTGCTCGTAGCGGATCTCGCGCTCCACCGTTCCGTACTTGTACTTGCGCACGAAGTTGCGGTGCTCTCCCTCACCGTCCCTGGTGATCACGGCGAAGCTCAGGTTCTCGAAGCCGCCGAGGATCTGCTCGACGCGCACGACCTCGCCGAGGTCGTACTCAGAGGCCACGACCTCCGCGAGCTGGCCGCTGAGGAACTCGGCCCGCAGCTCGTCGCGCAGGGTCTGGGCGTCGGCGGCGACGCGCACCGCCATCTCGTACAGCTCGTTCGCCTTCGCTATGTCCACACGGCCTCGCTTTCAGCCTGCATTGATCACGCGTCCCGTGGCGCTCAGACGACCACGCAGCGCAGTCCCAGACGTACGATCTCGTCGCGCACGCCCTGCTCGACCCCGTCGTCGACCATGACCAGATCCACTTGGTCGAGGGCGCAGACGACGACGTCGGCGACCACGCCGATCTTGGAGGAGTCGGCCAGCGCGATGACCTCACCGCGGGTCTGGGCGATCATCGCGCGCTCGACGCCGGCCATACCCATGGTCGGCGTCGTCAGCCCTTCTTCGAGGTCCAGCCCGTCCACGCCGATCAGCATCTTGCCGGCGTGGAAGCGCGCGATGTGCTCGATCGCGAGCGGTCCGCTGACGGCGTTGGAGCGCGGGCGGTACAAGCCGCCGGCGAGGACGACCTCCACGCGCAGCCCGCGCGCCTCCTGCACGGCGCCGACGTTGTGGGTGACGATGCGCGCCTCGAGTGACGGGTCGACGTGCCGGAGCACCTGCGCGGCCGTGGTGCCGGAGCTGAGGAAGACCGTCTCGCCGGGCTCGATGAGCGCGGCGGCGGCGGCGGCGATGCGCCGCTTCTCCTCCGCGCTCGCGCTCTCGCGCTCCACGTACAGAGTCTCCTCCGCCATGTGGCGCTTGAGGACCGCCCCTCCGTGCGTGCGCACGAGGACGCCCTCGGCCTCGAGACGCTCGAGGTCTCTGCGGATGGTCATCCCCGAGACGCCCAGGTCTTCGCTGAGCGAGGATACCCTCACGGCCCGGCGCTCCTTGACCAGGTCGACGATGCGAGCGCGACGCTCCGCAGGGATCATCTCGTGGACTTCCGGGACTTCTGACGACACAGCTGTTCCCCCAGTACGTGTCTGCGGCCCGGCAAGACCGAACAAAGTCGAACACATCCTAAACGTGCCGCCTCAGGTGTCAAGTGCGACGAGGGAATCCGGGCGGCGCGACGCGGCTTCGGAGGTGCCCGGTCGTCCGCACATCCGCGAACACGGAGACCGGGGTGAAGACGACTGTGGACGGTCCGCTGCGCTCCGGACGGACTGAAGAGACCTGACGGCCGGGCGTTGGACAACCCGCAATCAGCTTCCTGCGCCGGAGGCTCCCACTGTTCACATCCCACGACGCCCGGACGTCACCCGTGTCAGCACGAGTCGGTCTGGATCCAGCACCCGGATGCATGTGAATCCGAGCACATTCGAGCAAATCCGAACGAAGTCTAACGCGTCCTGCTCACGCGTCAACCCCAGGTGTGCATAAGCGGGAGAATCGCGAAGAGCGCGACGTGGACGCACAGACGCCGGCGAGCGGTGGGCCCGCGGGCGGGCGATCAGTCGCCCTGGAACGCCCACGTGTACGAGGGATCCCACCAGGCGTGCCCGTATCCCTGGCGGATGGCCAGCGCCGTGGCCTTGATCTGCGCGGCGCCGTCGGTGATGCCTGACGACCGCCATGGGTTCCAGCTGCCCTTCCAGGTGGTGGGGGCGTACTGGAACAGACCGTAGTAGCCGCCCGGGCCGACGATCGTCGCGGAGCCGCCCGACTCGATCATCATGAGCCGGTACATGCCGCGCGCGCTGACGCCGTTGCTCGCCGCGGCGCTCTGGATGAGCTGCCACCACGGGCCGGAGCCGTCGTCGCCGCCGCCCCCCTGTTGCGGCGGCTCGACGGTCGGTGTGGGATCGGGCGACTTCTCGGCGGCCGCGGCCACCAGGCGGCGGATGTCGGAGCGGACGCCGGAGAGCGCCACGCGGCGCTCGCCGAGGCGCGAGCGGATGGTCTCGAGCCCAGTGCGGCAAGACTCGACCAGCCTCTTCTGCGTCTTCTCGTCCGCCTCGAGTGCGGTCGCCCGGTCCGCGAGCTCGCGCTTGGTGGTCTCGATCGTGCGGAGCACGTCGCGGTCGCAGCGGGCGAGCGTGCGCACCATGGTGAGCTGCGTGACCAGGTCGCTGAGGTCGGCCGCGCCGAACACGGCGTCCATGGCGGTGGCGTCCTGGTGCTTGTACATGGCGACGGCGCGCGCGGCGAGCGTCTCGCGCGCCAGCCCGAGCTCCTCTGTACGCCAGACGCTGCTGCCGCTGGTTCTCGCGGATCTGACGGCGCACGGCGTCGAGCGCGCGGGTCGCGCGCGAGTACTCGTTGACGGCGGCGCCGATCTCGGCATCCAGGACGGCGATCTCGGCGGCGATGGCGCGTGCCTTGTCGCGGTTCTGCTGGAGCTCGCCCGTGCGCGCGTCCGCGGAAGGGGCGAGCGCGGCGACGGCCGCGAGCGCGCAGAGCGCGGCCAGCGCGACCAGCGCCAGACGCCGTATCGGATGCAGGTACTCCAGTGCGCCTCCTCGAGAGGCTGACGGCTCGCGCCGTACCGTGTCCCGGAACGTCCGTGTCAGGCCGGCCGCGACGGGCAGGGCCGAAACCTACCACCCGCCGAGGACGGGCTCAAGCGCAGGAATCCGCGCGATGCCATCGACGCGTCCGAAACCGACGTGTGGCGCTCGTCTCCTGTCTAATCGGCAGTCCAGTGACCGTCGCCGTGTCGCACCCGGCACATCTGGCGATATTCGGCCCGCTCGCTTGACAGCTTATTCAACAGGTGATGAACTCAACGCGTGTTGAAACAGCCGTGGGAGTGACGAAGGGAGACCGGGGTGCGCGCCATCGCCGTCAAGGAGTTCAGGGAGTTGCGCCGCGACCGGCGCACCCTGGCCATGCTGTTCCTGCTGCCCCTCGTCTTCCTCGTCGTCTTCGGCTACGCGGCGAGCTACGACGTCGAGGAGGTCCCGACCGCCGTCGTCGGGCCTCAGGCCGAGCTCGCGGCCGGACTGCTCCCCGCCACCTTCGATGTGCAGTCCGTCGACTCCGGACGGCGGCCGCGCCGGGGCCGAGACCGACCTCCAGCGCGGCGAACAGGTCGTCGGCGTCGTCACGCCCGCCTCGGCCTCCGGCTCCGTGGAGGTGCTCATCGACGGCACCGAGCTCTTCGCCGCCCAGGCCGCGCTGCGCAGCCTGGCGGAGCTGGAGACCCAGGGAGCGTCTCAGGCCGCCTCGACGCCGAAGGCGCAGGTCGAGATCCTCTTCAACCCCGACCTGCGCACGGCCGTCATCATGATCCCCGGCCTCTGCGGGATCATCCTCGTGTTCGTGGGGACCATCGCCACCGCGCTGGGCGTGGTGCGCGAGCGCCAGTCGGGCACCATGGAGCAGCTCGCCGTCATGCCGTTCCGCCCGCACGACGTGTTCTTCGGCAAGATCGCCCCGTACCTGCTCATCGCCGCGGCCGACATGGCGATCGTGGTCGTCGCCGGCATGCTGCTGTTCGACGTCCCCTTCCGCGGCTCCGTGGCGACGTTCGCCCTGGGGTCGGTCCTCTTCCTGTTCGTCACCGTGGGGACCGGCGTCGTCATCTCGAGCCTCTCTCAGACCCAGGCCCAGGCGATGCAGCTCGCGGTGTTCACGATGGTGCCGCAGTTCCTGCTGAGCGGGCTCTTCTTCCCCCTGTACTCCATGCCGTGGGCGGTCCGCTGGATCGGCTACCTGCTGCCGCTCACCTGGTTCATCAAGGTCGCGCGCGGCGTGATGGTGCGCGGCACGCCCATCGGCGCGCTGTGGCTGCCGCTGCTGATCCTGACGGTGATGGCCGCGGCGGTCTTCATCACCGCCACGCTCCGGTTCCGGCGGGACCTGGCGCCGGCCGGGGACGGCGGCGGCCGGCGCGGCGGCGCAGGCGCGGCACGCCGCGACCCCGGGAGAGAACGCGGCGGGTGAGGCGGCGAAGGTCGCGGGAGGGACGGCGTGAGCCACCCCTCCCCAGCGCCGGCGCGGACGACCTGGGGCGTGCAGGACCTGACGGTGCGGTACGGACGGCGCACCGTGCTCGACGGCGTGACGCTGGAGGTCGAGGCCGGCCGGGTCGCGGCCGTCATCGGCGGCGACGGCGCCGGCAAGACGACGCTCCTGCGGGCGCTCGCCGGCGTCATCGCGCCGGCCGGCGGCCGGGTGCTGCGGACCGGACCGCCGGCGCATCGGCTACGTCGCCGGCGCCTCGGGCGTGTACGACGACCTCAGCGTCGACGAGAACGTCGCGTTCGTCGCCGCGGCCTACGGACTGACCCGCGACCAGCGCGACCGGCGGGTCGCCGAGCTCTTCACCCGGACCGGCCTCGCCGGCACCGGCGACCGGCTCGCCGGCCGCCTCTCCGGCGGCATGCGCCAGAAGCTCGCGTTCGCGCTGGCGCTGCTGCACGAGCCGGAACTGCTCGTACTGGACGAGCCGACGACGGGCGTCGACCCGGTCAGCCGGGCCGACCTGTGGGGGATGATCGCCGAGGCGGCGGCGGCCGGCGCCGCCGTGGTCGTCTCCACCACGTACCTCGACGAGGCGAGGCGCGCGTCCTCGATCCTGCTGCTCGAGGACGGGCGCGCGCGGGGCGACGCCGAGCAGGCGCTCGCGCAAGATGCGAAGGAGGCCTCCGCGCGCGTGCACGCCGTCGCATGCGGGCGCCGCAGCGCGACGGCCGAGCCGGGTGCGGCGCCGCTCGCCGTGGCCCGCGGAGCCGTGTGCCGCTTCGGCGCCTTCACCGCGGTCGCCGGCGTGGACCTCGAGGTGCGGGCCGGCGAGGTCGTCGGCCTGCTGGGCGCGAACGGCGCCGGCAAGACGACGCTCATCCGCATGCTGCTCGGCCTCCTGCGGCCGACCTCGGGCAGCGTGGAGCTGTTCGGCCGCGCACCCTCGCGAGAGGCGCGTGCGCGGCTCGGCTACGTCCCCCAGGGCCTCGGCCTCTGGGAGGACCTCACCGTCGCCGAGAACCTGGCGTTCTCGGCGGAGTCGTTCGGGTCGCGGCCGCCGCGGCTCGAGCCGGACCTCGCCGCCGCCTCGGACACCCTCGTCCGCGACCTGCCGCTCGGCCTGCGCCGGCGCCTCGCCTTCGCCGCGGCCCTGGCCCACGCGCCGGACCTGCTCGTCCTCGACGAGCCCACGTCCGGCGTCGGGCTCGGCGCCCGCGCGGCGCTGTGGGAGACCGTGCACGGCGCCGCGGCCGGCGGCGCCGGGGTGCTCGTCACCACGCACCACCTGGACGAGGCCGGCGAGTGCGACCGCCTCGTCCTCATGGCCGGCGGGCGCGTCGTGGCCGAGGGGACGCTCGCGGCGATCGTCGGCGACGGCACGGCCGTCGCCGTGCACGCCGCGCGCTGGGACGCGGCGTTCGCCGCGCTCGGCGCGGCCGGCCTCCCGGCCGCCCTCGTCGGCCGCGACCTGCGCGTGCCGGGCGCCGACCTGCCGGCCGTCCGCGCCGCCCTCGCCGCCGCCGGCGCCGAGGCCGCGCTCGAGGTCGTCCCGGCCACGTTCGAAGAGACCTTCGTCCGGCTCGCGCTCGCGCAGCCGGACCACCCCACGCCCGACCCCGAGAGGACCGCCCAGTGACCGACCACCCCGCGTCCCCCGTCTCCCCCGCCGGCGCCGTCGCCCCTGCCGGCGGCGCCGCCCTCGACGAGGGTCACCCGCGCAAGTGGTGGATCCTCGTCGTCGTCAGCCTCGGCATGTTCATGGCCCTGCTCGACGTCACCATCGTCAACATCGCCATGCCGGCGATCATCACCGACCTCGACACCACGGTCGCCGACGCCTCCTGGGTGCTCAACTCCTACAGTCTCGTGCTCGCCGTCTTCTTCCTCTCGATGGGGCGGGTGGCCGACAAGTACGGGCAGAAGCGCGTCTTCATCTTCGGGCTCGTCACCTTCACGCTGTTCTCGCTGCTCTGCGGCCTGGCGCCGAACATCGAGTGGCTCGTGGCCTTCCGCGCCGGGCAGGGGCTCGGCGGCGCGGCGCTGCTCACGATCTCGCTGGCGATCGTGCTGGGAGCGTTCCCGCGCCGTCAGCAGGGCACGGCGGTGGGCATCTGGGGGGCGCTCGGCACGGCGGCGGCCGCGGTCGGCCCCGCCCTCGGCGGCGTCCTCGTCAGCTACGGCCACTGGTCGTGGATCTTCTTCGTCAACATCCCCATCGGGATCGCGGCGGTGGTCGCCTGCGCTTTGGTCATCCCGCGCAGCCGACCGCACGCCAGCGAGGGCGGCCTCGACATCCCCGGCATGCTGGTCTCCGGCGTCGGCCTCTTCTGCCTCACCCTCGCGCTCGTCGAGGGCGACGCGTGGGGGTGGACCTCCACGACCGTCATCGCGCTGTTCGTCGTGGCCGCGGTCAGCTTCCCGCTCTTCATGGTGTGGGAGATGCGTACCAGCTCGCCGATGTTCCCCGTCAGCCTGCTGCGCATCCGCTCCGTTCACCGCCGCCAACACCGCCGTCCTCTTCATCGGCCTGGCCATGGGCGGCACGTTCCTCATGCTGGTGATCTTCCTGGTCTCGGTGCTGGGCTACACGGAGCTGCGCGCCGCGCTGGCGATCACGATCATGCCGGTGATCGCGCTGATCGTGGCGCCCAACGCGGGGCGCCTGAACGACCGCATCGGGCCGCGCTTCCCGGCCGCGGCCGGCGCGGCCTGCTTCGGTATCGGCCTGGCGCTCATGGCCCAGCTCGACGGCGGCACGGACCTCCTGGACGTCGTGTGGAGGGTCGCGTTCCTGGGCCTCGGGATGGGGCTCGCGATGCCGACCCTCTCGGCGGCCTCCGTCGCCTCGCTGCCGCCGCAGGTCCGGGGCGTCGGCTCCGGCTCGCTGAACACGATGCGCCAGGTGGGCTTCACGGTAGGCGTGGCCCTGGTGGTCGCCATCTTCTCGCACACCGTGGCGCAGAACGCGCGGCAGGCGACCCGGGAGGCCGCCGGGCTCATCGCCGCGTCGCGGCAGCTCGGCCCGGCGGAGAAGGGCGCCTACACGGCCACCCTCATCGAGAACGCGAAGGCCGCGGCCGGCAGCGGCGGCGGCGCGGCCCAGATGACCACCGTCCCGCTGCAGGGCGCGCCGCAGCCTCCGGGCGCCTCGCAGAGCACGTACCGGCGGCTCAACGCCGCGGTCGCGAAGCTCTACCGCGACGACATCGCCGAGTCGTTCACCTGGCCGTTCTACGCGGCGGCGCTCGCCGCCTTCATCGGCATCTTCCCCGCGCTCCTCACCGGCCGCAGGCTCGGCGAGCACGAAGGACACCAGGAGATGACCCGGGCCGAGCGCCTGGAGTCCGCCGGCCGCGCCGAGGCGGCGGAGGCCGGTCTCCCGCTGGAGGAGGAGGTCCAGGAGTGAACCCGGACGGCCCGCAGCCGGACGCGGCCCGGGACGGCGACCACGGCCACGAGGACCACCACGGCCACAAGGGCGGTCGCCGGGGCGGCCGCCGCCCGGGCGAGAGCTCGGCGCGCGCCGACATCCTCGAGGCTGCGCGCGCGGCGTTCGCCGAGCACGGCTACGACCGCGCGACCATTCGGGACATCGCCGGACGGGCGGCCGTCGACCCGGCGCTGGTCATGCACTACTTCGGCTCGAAGGAGGCGCTGTTCTCCGCCGCCCTCGAGCTGCCCGTCCGGCCCAGTGAGGTGTTCGCACGCGGCATGGCCGCCGGGCGCGACCGGCTCGGCGAGACCATCGTCCGCACCTTCCTCGAGGCCTGGGAGCCCGCGGAGACGCGCGTGCGCCTCATGGCGATGCTGCGCTCGGCGCTGACCAACGAGGCGGCCATGGGCATGATCCGCGACCTGCTCGTGCGCGAGGTGTTCGCGCCGGTCACCGAAGCCCTCGGCGTCCCCGACGCGCAGTTCCGCGCGACGCTCGTCGGCTCCCAGCTGGTCGGGCTCTCGATGCTGCGCTACATCGGCCGCATCGAGCCGCTCGCGTCGGCGTCCGTCGACGACCTCGTGGCGGCCGTCGGCCCCACTGTCCAGCGGTACCTGACGGCGGACCTGGGGACGGGCGCCGCTGTGCCCGAGGCCGGCGGCGCGGAGGGCGGGGGGACCGAGGGCGGCGGCGCGGCCGGAGCCGGCCCGCCCGCTCAGATGTAGCGCGAGCGGAGCGCCGAGGCGGCCTGCAGCAGCTCCTCGGCGCCCGGCTGCTCGTAGCTCTCGAAGCGCTCGTCGAGGGCGCGGCGGCGCGCCGCGTCGTCGTAGTCGGCGAGGCGACGGAACACGCCGAGCCGCACGCCGACGGCGAACGCCGCCTGGTCGTCGCGCGGCCAGCCCAGATACTCGTCGAGCAGCGCGATGAGGCGTCCGCGGTCGCGCGGCAGCGAGCCCTCGAGCTCCTGCAGCAGGTTGAGCATATGGTCGGAGCGCAGCTCGAACCGCGTCTCCCCCACCTGGTCGAGCAGGTCGCGCAGCTCCTGCGCGACCTCCACGTCGTCGGGCAAGACGAACTCACCGGCCGCCGCGCGCGCGCCGAGCGGCGTGCTCGGGACCACGGCGGCCGTGCGCAGGCGCACGACCAGGGGCTCGCCGGCGGGCGCGGCCCCCGCCACCTCGCGGATCACGCGGGCGGAGCCCGCGACGTGCGCGGCGGCGTCCGCGCGCCCGCCCAGCCCCGGCATCAGGTAGAAGCAGAGCTCGAGGCCGGCCTCGAGGACCTTCCGCCCCGCCCCGATGAGGTCGCCGCTGGTGCAGCCCTTGTCGATGGCCATCAGCACCTCGTCGGCGCCGGACTCGAGGCCGAGGTGCACACGCGTGAGCCCAGCCTCGCGGAGCAGCGCGAGGTCCTCGGGCGCGCGCCGCGCCAGCGTGCTCGCGCGCCCGTACGTGGTGACGCGCTCGACCGTCGCGAAGCGCTCGCGGACCCTTCGAATCACTTGCGCGAGCTTCTCCGGCTTGACCGCGCACGGGTCCGCGTCCTGCAAGAAGCACGTGCGCGCCCCGTCGCCGAGGAACAGCGACACCTGGTACGCCTCGGCCGGCACGAGCCCCTCGCGCACGGCGTGGACGCCGCGGCGGCGCAGCACCTCCGCGGCCTCCGCCATCGCGTCCACGTCGGCCAGCACCTCCTCGACCGGCCGCAGCGACGACTTCGCGCCCTTGTACACGGGGCAGAACGTGCAGCGGTTCCAGGTGCAGTTGCGGATCACGCGCACCAGCAGACTGTGCGCCTCGCTGGGCGGGCGGATCGGCCCCTGCTCGAACGGCGGCGTGGTCACCGCAGTGCCCGTGTGGCCCGCGTCACGGCGGTCAGTCGATCCCGAGCCGGCGCAGGATCACGCCCACCAGGTCCATGACGACCATTGCGCCGACCCCGATGCCCAGGATCACCAGCCACACGGTCCCCGAGATGCCGGTCGTGTCGAACGCCGTGTTCATGAACGAGGTGTACGTGAAGAGCACCTGGAGCACCGCGACGACCGCGACGCCGAGGAGGATGATCCAGTTGCCGAACGGGTTGTAGGTGAAGAGCGAGCGGCGGAGCGAGCGGCACGCGAACAGGTAGAAGATCTGCACCGACATGAAGACGTTGACGGCCGCCGTCCGCGCCGCCTCCTCACCCAGGTCGCTGCTCAGCGCCCATTCGAAGACCGCGAAGGCGGACACGAGCAGGATCAGGCCGGCGACGACGATGCGCACCAGGGCGCCGCGCGAGACGATGGGCGACCCCGGCGCGCGCGGCTGCCGGTCCATGATGCCGGGCTCCTTGGGCTCGAAGGCGAGGCCCAGGCCGAGCAGCACGGCGGTGATCATGTTGATCCAGAGGATCTGCAGCGGCTCGATGGGCAGTGTCGTGCCGATCATGATCCCGGTGAGGATCACGAGCCCCTGGCCCACGTTGGTCGGCAGCGCGTAGGTGATGAACTTGACGAGGTTGTCGAAGACGCCGCGGCCCTCCTCGACGGCGGCCTCGATGGAGGCGAAGTCGTCGTCGGTGAGCACCATGTCCGCCGCGTCCTTGGCCACGTCGGTGCCGGTGATGCCCATGGCCACGCCGATGTCGGCCTGCTTGAGCGCCGGAGCGTCGTTGACGCCGTCGCCGGTCATGGCGATGACCTGGCCCTTGGACTGCAGCGCCTCGACCAGACGCAGCTTCTGCTCAGGCGTCACGCGGGCGAAGACGTTGGTCCTGTCCGCCACCTCGATGAACTCGTCGTCGTGGAGCGCGGCCATCTCGGCGCCGGTGACGGCGCCGTCGCCGGCGCCGACGATACCTATCTCCTGGGCGATGGCCGCCGCCGTCACGGCGTGGTCGCCGGTGATCATCTTGACGGACACCCCGGCGTGGTGGCACGCCGCGACGGCGGTGATGGCCGCCGGCCTCGGCGGGTCCATCATCGCCTGCAGGCCGAGGAAGGTGAGGCCCCCGGCGACGTCGTCGTGACCGATCTCGCCGGTGCCGGCGTCCGGCGCGCCGCGGGCGAAGGCCAGGACGCGCAGGCCTTCGGCGGCCAGCGCCTCCACCTCGTCATGGACCGCGGCGGCGTCCAGCGCCGCCGGCTCGCCGGCGGCGTCCAGCGCCGCGGAACAACGCGCGAGCACCTTCTCCACGGCGCCCTTGACGTAGATCACACGGCGGCCCTGACCGGCGTCGTGCAGGGTCGCCATGTACTGGTAGGCGCTCTCGAAGGGGATCGCGTCCAGGCGCGGCAACGCGGCGTCGCCGGCGGCCGTGATGCCGGCCTTGGCGGCGCTCGTCAGCAGGGCCGCCTCGGTCGGGTCGCCGGCCACCTCGTACCGCCCGTCCGTCTGGTTCAGGGCGGTGTCGTTGCACAGCAGGCCGGCCAGCAGCACCTCGCGGGCGGCCGGCGAGGGCGCGGGCTCGATCTCGCCCTCCGGGCCGTAACCGACGCCGCTCACCCTCGACTCCTGTCCCGCGGCGACCAGGCGCTGCACCGTCATCTCGTTCTGCGTGAGTGTGCCGGTCTTGTCCGTGCAGATGACCATGGTGCTGCCCAGAGTCTCCACGGCGGGCAGCTTGCGGATGATGGCCCGCCGCTTGGCCATGCGGTTCACGCCGATCGCCAGGGTCACGGTGACGGCGGCGGGCAGTCCCTCGGGGATCGCCGCCACGGCGAGGGCGATCGAGGCGCGGAACATCTCGACGATGTCCTCGCCACGCACGAGACCCACCACGAAGGTGAGCCCGGCGAGCGCGACGATGATGACCAGGAGGACCTTGGAGAACTGGTCGATCTTGCGGGTGAGCGGCGTCTTGAGATTGTGCGCCGACTGGATGAGCTGGCTGATCTTGCCGACCTCGGTGCGGTCGCCGGTGCCGACGACGAGACCGGCGCCGGTGCCGTAGGTGACCAGCGTGGAGGCGTAGGCCATGTCGACCCGGTCGGCCAGCACGGCGTCGCGCGGGGCCACTGCGTCGTCCTTCTCCACGGGCACCGACTCGCCGGTGAGCGCCGACTCGTCCACCCGCAGGTCGCGGGTGCGGAAGAGGCGCAGGTCGGCCGGCACCTTGTCGCCCGCCTGCACCAGCACGAGGTCGCCGGGGACGATCGCGGTGGCGGGGAGGCGCAGCTGGTCCCCGGCCCGGATCACCGTGGCCTCGGCCGTCATGGCGCGGCTGAGCGCGTCGATGGCCGCCACCGCCTTCGCCTCCTGGAGGTAGCCCACGATGGCGTTGAGGAGCACCACGCCGAAGATGACGATGGCGTCGACCCACTCGTCGAGGAAGATCGTGACGATGGCCGAGACGAGCAGGATGAGGACCAGCGGGTCCGTGAACTGCATCGCGAAACGACGCAGCGGACCGGGGCCCTTGGGCGGTGTGAGCTCGTTGAGCCCGAACTGGGCGCGGCGGTGCTCGACGGCGAAGCGGTCGAGGCCCTCCTCCCTGTCCGTCTCCAGGAGGTCGGTGACCTCCCCCTCCGGAAGAGCGTGCCAGTGCTGGTCGTCGAGAAGTTGGATGGCGATCCCTCCTGATGCGGCGGCCGGTGCCCGGAGATGATACCCGAGCACCGGCCGCCTTCGCTCGCCGGGCGGGCGCGCGCCGCTACGCCGGCGCGCCCGCCCGCTCGCTCACTCGTAGTGGATCGCCTGCAGGATGTCGATCCTCGCCGCCCGCCGCGCCGGCAGGATGGCGGCGATCACGCCGACGACCACGGAGAGCACGAGGAGCACGACCAGTTGCGTGACCGGGATCGAGAAGGTGATCCCCTGACCCGCGAAGCGCGTCACGACCACCCAGGCGAACACGATGCCGACCACGATGCCGAGGATCGCGCCGATGATCGAGGTGATGACGCTCTCGTAGCGCACCGTCGCGCGCACCTGCCCGCGCGACATGCCGATGGCGCGCACCAGGCCGATCTCGCGCGTGCGCTCGTACACCGCCAGCACCAGCGTGTTGACGATGCCGAACAACGAGATGATGACGCTGAGCGCGAGCAGGCCGTAGATCAGCAGGAGCAGCTGGTTGACCAGGTCGACGGTCCCCTCCTTGTACTGCTCGGAGGTCTGCACCTCCGCCGTCGGAGTGGACTCCAGCGCCGCCTCGATCGCCTTCTGGGTGGCGGGGAGGTCGGCGCCGGGCTGTGCCTTGGCGACCACCATGAACGTCTGCGGCGTCGGGAACAGCGCGTCGTACCCGGAGGAGCTCACCACGATCCCGTTGAGCATCATCGGGTCGCGGTAGACGCCCAGGATCTTCAGCGAAGCCTGCTTGCCCTCGACCGTCGTGACCGCGATCGTGTCACCCGCCTTCACGTCGCCGAGCGACGCCGCCGTCTGCTCCTCGACGATCGCGCCGTCGGTGCCCAGTTGCGCGAGCACCTCGTCACCGCCCTCGATCCAGTCGAAGCTCCAGACACGCTCGATGGCCGTGGGGTCGATGCCCCAGACCACCGGCAGCGACCCGTTCTCGGCCTGCACCTGCTGAGCGTCGAGGGAGACGGCGGTCGCGACGCCCTGGACGGCCTGCACCTTGGCGGCCGTGTCGTTCGGGATGGTCATGAAGTTCTTGCTGGCGACGACGAAGTCGGCGCGCACCGTCCGGTCGTAGCTGTCGATGAAGGAGCTCTTGAGGCCCTGGGCGAGCACCGCGACGAACACGACCACGGCGAGGCCGATCATGAGCGCCGCCGCCGTCAGAGCCGTCCGGCTCGGGTTGCGGCGGCTGTTGTCGCGCGCCAGGCGGCCGCTGATGGGCGAGAGCTTCTGCAGCGGCCAGCCGAGCCCCGCCGCGAGCGGGCCCACGAAGTAGCGGCTGGCGATGGCGACGGCGACGAACACGAGCACGGCGCCGAACGCGATGGTGCCGAGCCTGATGAGGGTGCCGCCGGGTCCGTACATGCCTCCGGCGATCAGCAGGCCGCCGAGGATCGCGACCACCACGGCCAGCGCCGGCATGAACCGCGCGAAGCGCGACGGCGGGAGCACGGCGCCCTCCTGCAGCGCCGCCATCGGCGGCACGCGCGTCGCCCGCGTCGCCGGGATCACCGCCGAGAGCACCGTGACGATGATGCCCACGCTGAGGGCGATGACGATGGTGCGCGGCTGCAGCACGAGCCCGCTGCGCGGGATGTCGAAGCCGGCGGACTGGAACACCTGGTTCACGCCGGCCGCGACCCCGAGTCCGGCGAAGAGCCCGAGCACGGAGGCGAGGATGCCCATGACGACCGCCTCGCCGGTGATGCTCCAGAGCACCTGCGCGCGCGACGCTCCGAGCGCGCGCAGCATCGCGAACTCACGCCGCCGCTGCGCGACGGTCATGGAGAACGCGTTGAAGATGATGAACGCGCCGACGAGCACGGCGATGCCGCCGAAGCTGAGCAGGACCGGCCGCAGGAACGCGCCGATGAGGTCGCTGAGCTGCTTCGTCTGGTCGGCCGCGGCCTGGGCGCCGGTCTTGACCTCCGCGTAGGCCGGCACGACCTCCCGCACGCGCTTCGCCAGCGTCTCGGCCGAGACGCCGGCGTCGGCCTTCAGGTCGATCTCGGACAGCCGCCCCTCCATGCCGAACCAGCTCTGCGCGTCCTCCAGCGTGGTGTGGATGAGCAGCGACCCGCCCAGCGACGACTGGGCGGCGAAGTTGAACACGCCGGAGACGGTCGCCTCGCGGGCGCCGTCGCCGGTGATCACCGTGATCGGCGAACCAGGCTTGAGCTTCTCGTCCTCTGCGAGCTTCTGGATCACCGCCACCTCGCCGGACTGCTCCGGCGGGCGGCCCTCGATGTACTGCGGCGGCGCGATGTCGTTGGGCGAGTAGGAGAAGAAGAGCGTCGGCGAGCCGCCCGTCTGGACGACCTCGCCGTCCACGGCCACCGCGCCCTGCCCGGCCACATAGCCGAACGACGCGGCGACACCGTCGACGGCGTCGACCTGCTGCACCAGGTCCTGCGGCAGACCCTCGGTGGCGCCGGTGAGCTGGCCGGAGAATTCGGCCCTGCGAGTGACGGTCACGTCGGTGCCCTTGTAGGCATCGGTGAAGACCTGCTGGAAGCCGCGGTCGATCTGGTCGGTGAGCACGTAGGTGCCGCTGATCATCGCCACCCCGAGCAGGATGGCGAGCGTCGTCAGGATCGTCCTGAGCTTGTGCGCCGTGAGGCTGCGCCAGGCGATGCGGACCATCAGACGTCCTCGAGCGACTTGATGACGTCGTAGATGTCGTCGCGGCCGAGCCGCCCGCAGTCGTGGGCGATGGCGCCGTCCTTGAGGAAGACGATGCGGTCGGCGTAGGTCGCGGCGTGCGCGTCGTGCGTGACCATCACGATGGTCTGGCCCATGGAGTCACGGGAGTGGCGGAGGAGCTGCAGTACCTCCTCCCCGGTGCGTGAGTCCAGGTTCCCCGTCGGCTCGTCCGCGAACAGCACGGCGGGCCGCGAGGCCAGCGCGCGGGCGACGGCCACGCGCTGCTGCTGCCCTCCGCTGAGCTCGGAGGGCTTGTGCGTCAGCCGGTCCCCGAGCCCGACGGTCGCGACCAGCTCGTCCACCCAGTCCTGGTCGCCTTTGCGGCCGGCGATGGTCAGCGGGAGGCTGATGTTCTCCGCCGCGGTCAGCGTCGGCAGCAGGTTGAACGTCTGGAAGATGAAGCCGATCTGGTCGCGCCGGAGCTGCGTGAGGGCGCGCTCCTTGAGCGCGGTGATCTCCTGGCCGTCGATCCACACGTTGCCGGCCGTCGGCCGGTCGAGACCGGCGAGGATGTGCATCAGCGTGGACTTGCCGGACCCTGACGGGCCCATGATCGCGGTATAGGCGCCGCGCTGGAGGTCGATGTCCACGCCGGCGAGCGCGCGCACGAGCGCGTCGCCCTGGCCGTAGTCGCGCTCCACGCCTCGCGCCTGCACGACGGCGTCCGCCAGGCCGACCGTCGTCCCGGCCTCGCACGTGGCGGGCGCGACGCCCTCCTGCTGCACCGTCGTCGTTTCGGCGTTGTCGCTCACGTCGTCTCCCTTGGTCGTCGCCGCCGGTAGCGGCACGTGGTGGGCCGCGCCTCCCGGCGCGGCCCACCACCTGTTGTTGTCATCATCTATCCCCGCGAAGGCGGTCCGTCCGAACCAGACCGTCGTCACAGGGTCTACACCTCTCGCTCGGAGTGATCCCCCTCAGCACCCGCGGGCGGCGCCGGCTCCGCGGGCGGGGTCGGCTCCACGGGTGGAGTGGGCGCAGGCACACCGGGCGGCGCGGCCGGCGGGGCCGCGGCCACGGTCGCCTGCATCGCGGGGTCCGGCTGCGGCACGGTCGCCGCCGTCGCCTGGCCGGCGCCCATCGGCACGTCCGGCGCCGTGGACACGATCGGCGTGATGACGGAGGCCTGCGCCGCCACGCCGCCGGCCGCCGCGTACTGCGCCGCCACGGCCGCCTGGGCGGCCGCCTGAGCGGCGGCGGCCTCGCGCCGGCGGCGGCGCCAGTCGGCCACGGCCATGACCGAGGCGCCGAGGCCGAACAGCATGAGGACCAGCATGAGCAGCTGCCCGGCGACCGGGATCTGCGAGACGACGGTCGTCCCGACCGTTCCGACGGTCACCGCGAGCATCAGGTTCTCCTTGCCGCCGAACCCGGTGATCACCTTCTGCGCGAGGAACGCGGCGGCCCCGGTCGCGGCGAAGAAGTAGGCGAGCAGCACGAACAGCACGTAGGGCAGCACCAGCAGGAGCCCGATGATGCTGATGATGAGCACCAGGAGCACCGCGGGGCCGAGGATGAAGAAGACCAGCGCGCCCCAGCCGAGCGACGCCCACGGCCTGCGCCCCACGTTGCGCTGCACGGTGCGCAGCTGGCCCGGCATGAGCGCCGCGATGACCAGAGCGAGCACCAGGCAGAACGCGGTCTGGACCACCCAGCCGATGAAGCTGAAGCCCGGCCCGACGAGGATGCCCTTGGCGGCCAGCCCGAAGGCGCCGCCCACGTCCACGCCCTGGAAGGTCTCCGTCTGGCCCACGACCTCCGCCCCGGGCGCCTGCGTGAGCTTGCCGCCGAAGAGCACGAGGGAGGCGTCGGTCGGCTTGAGGTCGCTGCCGAGCACGGCGTCGGGCCCGACGGTGACGTCGCCGCCGAACACGACCGTCGAGGTCCCCACCGTGCCTCGGATCGTCACGTCGCCGCCGAACGCGACGACCGCGTCGGTGACCGTGCCGTCCACGGTGATGTCGCCGCCGAACACCACGACCGACGGGGTCGTCGTGCCGGCCGGCACGACCACGTCCTCGCCGAACTGGACCGTGGCACCACGCTGCAGCACGATGGCCGGCTCGCCCGAAGGGGACGTCGTAGCCTTGGCCGCCGGTGACTTGGTCTTCGTCGGAGACGCGGCCTTCGCCTTGGGCGTCTCCGTCGCCTTCGTCCCGGCGTGCGCCGGCCCGGCGACCGCCAGGCCGAGCAGCACGAGCAGGGCGGCCAGCGCGACCAGCACCAGAGCCGGCGCGAGGATGTGCGAGATGCGGTACTGCCTCATGGTGTCACCTCCGCGAGCCCTCACGACCGGCTCGTCTCGTCGTCTGGGAGCGCGTCGCCCGGCTGCGGGGGCTGCGGGGGCGACTGATCGGCCCGCGCCTGCGGCGCAGACTCGACCGGGGGTTGCGGCGGCACGGTCGCGAGCGGCGCGGCCGGCGCCACGGGGGGCAGCGGACCGGTCGCAGGAGGCGTGACCGGAGCCATGGAGGGCTGCGGCGGCACGGTCGCGCCGGCCAGCGGAGGCACGACCTGCGCACTCCGTCGGCGCGGTCCCGACGCGGAACATGACCTCGGCCCAGCGCGCGCAGATCCAGCTCCACCCGTTCAGCACGTGCAGGGAGACGAAGAACGCGAGGATGCCGAGCGGCACCGCCAGGATGCCGAACCAGAGTGGAGGCACCCAGGTGCCGTTGACGATCGGCACGTCGAAGACCGCGAAGAACGGGATCGCCAGGAACCAGCCGACCGTCGACGCCGCGACGACCAGCAGGGTGAACGAGATGGTGCCGAACACGAGCTTGGCGAACAGGTACAGGAGGTCCATCCAGGTCGCCCCGCTGCCGAAGTGGGCGCGCAGCTTGCCCCAGATGCCGTCCACCCGCTCCCACTCCCTCGGCATCTGCGGCACCGTCGCGCCCAGCAGGTACTGCGCCTGCAGGCGCTCGAACGCGCCGAACAGCCACCACGCGCCGGCGACGACGAGCAGGATCGGGATGCCCACCCAGACCACGACGAGGCCCACGCCCACCGAGAGCCCCGTGACCAGGAAGACGAAGTAGAAGAGGCCGAGCGGGAACGCCAGGATGTGGAACAGGATGCCGAGCCACGTCTGCGGGCGCACGACGACACCGAAGAAGCGAGTGAGCGCCGAGTCGTTCAAGGGGTGACCTCCAGCCAGATTCCGCAGTGTGCAGGTGAAGCGTAGCTGCGGGACCGGCGCGAGTCGTCACCCCGGGGCGGGAACATCGGCCGACTGCTGGTGGGATTCGGGCGCCGGCCGGCATACCCCCCTGGGGGTACGAGGCCGGCGCCGCGGGCTCACTCGGCCGGCGTCTCCCCCGGCCGCACCAGCCCGACCTCGTAGGCGAGGATCACCGCCTGGGTGCGGTCGTGCAGGCCGAGCTTGGCGAAGATCCGCTTGACGTGCGTCTTCACCGTGCCCTCGCTGAGGAAGAGGTGCGCGGCGATGTCGCCGTTGGTCATGCCGCGCGCCACCAGCCCGAGCACCTCGCGCTCGCGCTCGGTGAGGTCGTCGAGCTCGCTGGCGTCCCGCGAGGGCGTCGCGTCGGGACGGTTGCGGAAGTTCTCGATGAGGCGCTGCGTGACGCTCGGGGCCAGCAGCGCCTCCCCCTCGGCCACCACGCGGATGCCGGTGACGAGGTCCTCAGCCGGCGTGCGCTTGAGCAGGAACCCGCTCGCGCCGGCCTTGAGCGCCTCGTACACGTACTCGTCCAGGTCGAACGTGGTGAGGATGACGACGCGCGAGCTCTCGTCACGTCCCAGGGCGACGATCTCGCGCGTCGCCTCGATGCCGTTCATCCTCGGCATCTGCACGTCCATGAGCACCACGTCCGGGTCGAGGCGCCGCGTGAGCTCGACCGCCTCGGCGCCGTCGTTCGCCTCACCCACGACCTCGATGTCGTCCTCGGTCTCCAGGATGAGCTTCAGGCCCGAGCGCACCAGCTGCTCGTCGTCGGCCAGCACCACCTTGACGGTCATGTCCCCTCCTCTTCCCCGGCGAGACGCGGTGTCCCGCCCCTCACCTCAGGACCTCGTCGCCAGAATAGGGCAGCCGCGCGCGGACGCCGAACCCGCCCTCGGCGCGCGGCCCGGCCTCCAGCTCCCCGCGGAACGTCGCCACGCGCTCGCGCATGCCCAGCAGCCCGCGGCCGCCGCCTGCGGCCGCGGCCTGCGGCGTCATACCCTTGCCCTCGTCGAGCACCTCGATGGCCAGCGCCGCCTCCTCGTACGTGACGTGCACATCGGCACGCGTCTTGCCGGCATGCTTGAGCGTGTTGGTCAGCGACTCCTGCACGATGCGATACGCCGTCAGGTCGAGGCTCGCGGGGAGCGACCGCTCCTCCCCGTCCACCGTGAGATCCACCGGCAGGCCGGCCTCGCGGACCTGCTCGCACAAGGTCTCGAGCTGCCCCATGCCCGGGGTGACGTCCACAGCCACCGCCTCGTCGGGAGCGCGGAGGATGCCCAGCATGCGCTCGATGTCTCCCAGCGCCTGGCGGCCGGCGGTCTCGATCGACTCGAGCGCCTCGCGCGCCAGCGCCGGCTTCTTCTCGATGACGCGCTGCGCGGCGCCGGCGTGCAGCACGACCACGTTGAGCGCGTGCCCCACGCTGTCGTGCAGCTCGCGCGCGAGACGCGCCCGCTCCTCGGTCACGGCCTCGCGGGCGCGCGCCTCGCGGTCGGCGGCGAAGAGCGCCGCACGGCGCTCGGCGCGCTCGATGCTGCCGCGGTAGATGCGGATCACGATGGCGACGACCCAGATGATGGAGAACGACACCCAGGTCGTGACGATCTGCTGCCAGGTGGCCGACGGAAGCACCAGGACCGTCAGCACGAACCCGGCGACGACGATGACGCTGGCCGCCACGGACCGCCTCCACTCGTCAAAGGCGACCGTGGCGAACGAGGCCACCACCACGGCGCCGATGGCCGCCATGGTGTACTCGTAGCCCGCCGCGGCCTGCGCGCAGACCAGAGCCACTGCCACGCCGAGGCTCGCCAGCGGCGACCACCAGAGCGCGGCGAGACTGAGGCCGCTGGCGACGGTGAGGATGATCAGAGCCGGCCCGTCCTGCTGGTAGCCCACGGGCACGGACCCCCGCACCAGCAGTTCGACCAGGCCCGCGGCCGTGAAGACCAGGGCGAGGAACACGCTGATGGGCACGGGATCGAGCAGCGGAGGGCGCCGGCGCGGCGCAGGAACCGAGGCCGGCGCTGCGAGGATGTCGGCTGGGCGGTCCACGGCCCGGAGTATAGGCGAGATGAGGCGGCTCGGTGGATTCAGCCCAGCAGAGAGTGCACCACGGCGATCCCGTCGGCCGCGTCGGTGCACCAGCCGTCCGCGCCCGTGTAGTCGGCCGTGCGCTGGTCGACGGCCGTCCCACCGATCACCACCGGCAGGCGCCGCTCCCAGGCGGCAGTGCAGACGCGCACGAGCTCGATCGTCTCGCGCAGGGCCTCGAACCCCGTGGTCAGGAGGCAGGAGAGCCCGAGCGCATCGGGGCGCTCGGCGGCGACCGCATCCGCGATCAGCTCGGGATCGACATCGACGCCCAAGTCGGCGACGGTGAAGCCGCGAGCCTCGAGCAGCGTCACCACGATGTTCTTGCCGATGTCGTGGATGTCGCCCCTGACCGTCGCGATGACGACCTTGCGTGAGTCCTGCGGGCACTCCGAGGCCGTCATCAGCGGGAGCAGGACGTCCGCGGCCTGGCGGAGGATCTCCCCAGCCATGATGAGCGCGGAGACGAAGTACTCGCCGCTCTCGTACATCTTGCCGACCTGCTGCATCCCCACGCGGCACTCCGCCATCAGTGTGCCCGGGTCCTCGCCGGCGGCGAGCCGCTCGCGGATCGCGTCGAGGCTGCCACGCTGGTCCATCGCCACGATGAGCCCCGTCAGGTCGGGAGCGGGCGAAGGAGTCATCCGCCTGCTCCCATCCCGGCGTCGGGGACGCCGACCGTCGTCGAGAAGTCGAGGCGGTCAGACCTCCCGATGAACCGGCCCCAGCTCACCGGCCGGTTCTCGAAGTCGAAGAAGAGGTGCTCGATCACCCACGCCGACTCGCCCGGCCTCTCGCCGAGGTAGGAGGCCTCAGCCTCCGTGAGCGTGGACGCATGCAGTGCGAGGCGGCCGTACTTGAAGCCCGACTTCCCGGCGTTCGCAAGCAGGTCGCGCAGCGCGGTCACGCCGTACTCGGCCTCGACGAGCGGACGGCGAGGGTCGAAGACGAGGTACTCGCTGTGGTAGAAGACCGGCTCGCCGGCGCTGCTGAGGACGCGCTTGATGGCGACCACCGGGGACTCGGCGTCGAGCGCGAGCTTGCGGCACACCCGCGCGGAGGGCGGCACGATCCGCGCCTCGATGATCTTCACCGTGGTGGCGGCGTCGTCGACGAGGCGCCGCAGGCTGCCGAGGTCGAACGTCGCGGCCCCGAGCTCCGGCGGCCGGACGAAGGTCCCGCGTCCGTTCTCGGTGAACACCACGCCGTCCTGCGCCAGGAGCTTCACCGCACGGCGGACCGTCATGCGGCTGACGCCGTACAGCGCACAGAGCTCCGCCTCGGAGGGGAGGCGGTCGCCGGCCCGGTACTCCCCGCTCTCGATGCGCTCGCGCATGCCGCGCGCCACCTGCGCGTACGGGGGGTCGAGCGATGCGCGATCGATGGGCATGAGCTTGCTCACACGCTCTCCAGCCTGGGTCTCCACGCCGTCCGGTCGAGGCTGGATTGTAGCACGATTCGCGACCTGTCTAGACAGGTATGACGATCATCTGCTACAGTCCGTCCCTGTCACCGGCGGATCGAGGGGGACTCATGTCTCGAGAATTGATGGATGCGATCGTGAGCTTGCGCATGGACGAAGCAGTGACGCTCGCCGGGCGCATGCTGGCCGGCGGGACGGACCCGCTGGCCATCATCGCGGAGAGCAGCGAGGCGATGCAGGCGATCGGCCGCCGCTACGCCGACGGAGAGGCGTTCATCCCCGAGCTCATCATGGGCGGCGAGATCATGAAGGCCATCTCCCAGGAGGTGCTGCCGGAGGGGACCGGGCCGGGCGCGGAGAGCTCCGGAGGCGTCGTCATCATCGGCACGGTCCGCGGCGACATCCACGACATCGGCAAAGACATCGTGGCGCTCATGCTCGGGATCGGCGGCTTCACCGTTCACGACCTCGGCACGGATGTACCGGTCGAGGACTTCGTCGCCGCCATCAAGGAGCACGACGCCGGCATCGTGGCGCTGAGCGGGCTGCTCACGTTGGCCTTCGATGGCATGAGGAGTACCGTCGACGGCATCGCGGCCGCGGGCCTTCGCGACAGAGTCAAGATCATGATCGGCGGCGCCCCGGTCGACGAGAACGTGCGCGCGTACACCGGAGCCGACGGCTGGGGCAACGACGTGGGTCACGCCGTCACGCTCGCCACCGAGTGGGCCGACGGAGGCGCCTGATGCAGCACGGAGCAGAAGAGAAGCTCGGGGACCGCCTCATCGCAGGCTGGGTGAGCGGGGAGCACCTGCACTTCGAGAGCGACCAGGCCAGGAAGAGCTACCAGGCCCGGGCCCAGCTCATCGTCGACACCATCCGGCTCGGGGACACCGGCAGGATCCCGGTCATTCCCGCCGCCACCCAGAGGTTCGCTCTGGACTACGGCCCGGTGACGTTCAGGGAGGCGATGACCGAGTTCGACAAGACGTTCGCCGCCTACGTCCGCCAGTACGAAGACACGGACTTCGACGCCTACGCCGGCCCCGAGTTCATCTTCCCGGCCGGCATGTTCGAGGCGCTGGCGTGGAACCGTGTGCGGCTACCCGGCGTCCACCTGCCAGACGACAAGTCGTTCCAGTTCGTGGAGGCCGAGTACATGAAGGCCGACGAGTACGACGAGTACCTGGACGACCCGTCGGACTGGGTCCTGCGCAAGTACCTGCCCCGCCTCTCCCCCAGACTGGAGCCGCTGGCGCAGCTGCCGCCGCTCCGCAACATGCTCGTGTTCCATCAGGGCCTGCCCGACCTGGTCCTCGCCGCGGCCGAGAACCCCGGCGTGGTCGACGCCATGGCCGCGCTCAAGGCCTCCGGGGAGGCCGTGCAGGAGTGGTCGGAGTACCTGGGGCGGCTCGACCAGGAGCTGGGCGGCCGGCTGGGACTACCGCGCATACTCGGCGCCATCGCCGCCGCACCGTTCGACATCATCAGCACCTACTACCGCGGCTGGCGCGGCGCGATCGTCGACATGTACACGCAGCCGGAGAAGATGAAGGCGCTCATGGAGCGACTGCTCCCCTGGCAGCTGCAGTACGGCATCGACGGGGCCAAGGCGCTCGGGCACCCGATCGTCACCGTCTACCTCTACAAGGGGGCGGACGGCCTCATGTCCGACGAGCAGTACGAGGAGTTCTACTGGCCGACGCTCAAGAAGCTCCTCCTCGGCCTTGTGGAAGAGGGTCTGCTGGTCTGGGTCTTCACGCAGGGCAAGTACGACTCGCGCCTGCACCACTTCAAGGAGATCCCTGCCGGGGACGTGCCTCATCCACCTCGAGAGCGGCACCGACGCCTTCCTCGCCAAGGAGGTGCTGGCCGGCTCGCAGTGCATCGAGGGCAACGTGTCCAGCGCGCTGCTGGCCACGGCGTCCGCCGACGAGGTCGAGGCCTACTGCCTGCGGCTCGCCGAGGTCTGCGGCAAGGGCGGCGGCTTCATGATGGACTTCTCGGCGTTCCTCGACGAGGCCCGGCGAGAGAACGTCAAGAAGATGATCGAGGTCGCGAAGCGCTCTGGGCGCTCATCGTCATGATCAAGGGCGTCCTCTTCGACAAGGACGGGACTCTGCTCGAGTTCCACTCGACACAGCACTTCATCTACGCCGCTCTTCTTGCCCGTCTGAAGGACGACTACCAGGTCCCCGGACCGCTGCTGCAGCGGTTGAGTGCGACGTTGGGGCATCTGCCGGACCGGCTCACACCCGACAGCCTGCTGCAGTTCTCCACCAACCAGCAGATAGCGCAGGCTCTGTTCGATCGCCTCCCGGAGCTACGCTGAAGAGCGTGGGTGGCAGCCGCCCTTCGACACGAACGACCTGCTGGAGCTGATCGAGCGAGCTCTCTCTCGGCGATGACGTCCCGTATGTCGCCCTGCCGCACGTGCCGGAGACGCTCGGCTATCTGAGGAGCAAGGACTACAGACTCGGGGTCGCCACCGTAGACACGCGCGCCGCGACCGTCGCGGGACTGAAGAAGACGGGGATCCTCGAGTACTTCGACTACCTGGGCACGGGCGAGGACTCGAGGCCGAAGCCGGACACGTCCCTGGCGGACGGGTTCTGCAGTCAGTGCGGCGTTCTGCCGAATGAGCTGCTCATCGTCGGAGACGGCGAGAACGACATGGTGTTCGCCCAGAACGTCGGCGCGCACTTCATAGGTATCGATGCAGCCGGTGAGGGCACCTCATCGGTCTTTCGGGAAGCCGGCCAGAGATCGGTAGCCGATATCCGAGAGATCATTGACGTATTCGGCCTCTAGTCAGATCGAGCGCCGGTCACGGAGGCGCTCCCACCCTGAGATCGTCGTCCTGGTGGCGTCGGCCGCCTGGGGCCTGTTCTGGATCCCCCTGCGGGCCTTCCAGGAGAACGGCCTGGGGCCTGCCTGGGCCACCCTGGCGCAATTCCTGACGCCGCTCGCCATCCTGACGCCGTTCGCGGCGGCGCGATGGCTGCGCGGCCGCCCGACCGGCATCCGCCAGTACCGCTCCGGCCTCCTCATCGGCGGCGCGGTCGCGCTGTATCTCTCCAGCCTGCTGCTCACCGACGTGGCCCGGGCGCTGATCCTCTTCTACGCGATGCCGGCCTGGGGGACGCTCCTCGAGGTCGGCGTGATGCGGCGCCGGTTCACGCGCTGGCGCGGCGCCTCGCTCCTTCTCAGCCTGTCGGGGCTGCTCGTCATCCTCAGCGCGGGGCACGGCTTCTCGCTCTCCATGAACTTCGGCGACCTGCTGGCCCTGCTCTCGGGGGTGCTGTTCGCCGTCGGCGCCATGCTCGTGCGGCAGGCGCCCGAGACGTCGGTCTTCGAGCAGCTCGTCGGGTTCTTCCTGTATGGCTCGGTGGTCGCCCTGGCCTTCTCCCTGCTGCCGCTCGCCGCGCTCGGCCGGCCGCCGTCGTTCGACCAGGTGCTCGCCCTCGCGCCCTGGCTGGCGCTCGCCGCGGCCGGCTTTCTCATCCCCGTCATGTGGGGCGTCTACTGGGGGTCCCGCAACGTCGACCCGGGCCGGCTCGGGATCCTGCTGCAGATCGAGGCCGTGGCGGGCATCACGAGCGCGGCCCTGCTCGCCGGCGAGCCGTTCGGGGCGCCGCAGGCCGCCGGCGCCGCGCTCGTGGTCGGCGCCGGAGTGGTGGAGGTCGTCGGGAGCAGACGGGCGGCGCCGGCCGAGGCCGAGCCGTCATCGTGCCGTTGCCTTACCTGCGAGAGGAGAGACCATGAACACGCCGTCCCCGTCGGAGCTGACGGAGCAGATCGTTGAGAAGGCCAGGTCGCTGGGCGCGTCCGTCGTGGGGGTCGCCGACGTCGCACTGCTCAAGGCGTCGCCGTCACACCGCATCTATCCGAAGATCGGCATGGACCCCGAAGTGCCTTGGCGGGACGCGCCCGAAGAGGCGCTGCACCACGAGGTCGAGTGGCCCCCCGACGCCGTCTCCGCCGTGGTGATCGGGGTCGAACACCCCGTCAGTCGGCCGGAGCTCGACTGGTACGACGGCAAGGGCACGCCCGGCAACCGCATCCTCATCCAGATCACCAAGGAGCTCTCCGCGTGGCTCGAGGACGCGTTCTCGATCAGGAGCTACCGGCCGCCCTACTTCATCGAGAGCACCGGGATCTTCCTGAAGGACTCGGCCGTGCTGGCCGGTCTCGGCTGCGTCGGCAAGAACAACATGGTCATCACACCGGAGTACGGCCCGCGCATCCGCTGGCGGGCGCTGCTCCTGGCCCGCGCGGCGCAGGCCACCGGCCCGGTCGACTACGACCCCTGCGACGGCTGCCCGCAGCCGTGCCGCAAGGCCTGCCCTGTCAAGGCGTTCGACCACGCCGCCTACTCATCGTCCGAGCTCGGACAGTCGCTGCTGCCGGGCATCAACGGGACCTATGACCGGGTGACCTGCAACACCAAGATGTCGCGCGACGTCGACGACGCCGCGAGGGCGATGGCGGCGAGCGAGGAAGAAGGCACTGCCCTGGCCGCGACCATGAACGCCTTCGAAGAGGTCGTCATGACGCTGACCGGGGGCGAGGGGGAGTCTCAGTACGGCGTCAAGTACTGCAGGATGTGCGAGCTGAGCTGCCCGGTGGGCAAGTAGGGCGGGAGGCCTCTGCGGCCCCCCGCCCCCGTCGTTCACTCCTCTACCGTGTGTCGGCGGCGGCGCCACACGAGCAGCGCGATGACGATGACGACGGCTGCCGCCACGACGGCGATGAGGTAGTAGGGAGGCGCCGCCTCGGTCGCCGCCGCGGTCACCTTCGGCGCGACGAACCGGTAGGTGTCGATGTTGTTCCAGCTGAACAGCACGGCGCCCGTCACGCCGCTGATGTCGCTCGGCGTGGGGACGAATCCCGTCCACCTGTCGGCGCGGTACGCCTCGAGGAGCTCGGGATAGGCGAGCACCGTGAACGGAGCCTGCTCGTAGGCGACCTTCTGAGCCGCCTGCACGATCGGGCGACGAGCGTCCGGGTCGAGCGTCTGTGACTGCTCGAGCACCAGGGCCTCGTACTCGGGGTTGCTCCAGTAGACATCGTTCCAGATGCCGATGTTGGACGCCGTGAAGATCTGGAGGATGGTGTCCGGATCGACGTCGTTGGTCCAGTAGTTGATGGCCATGTCGTAGTCCGGGGCGGGGTTCTCTCCTTCGAAATTGTAGATCGCGGCCAACATGGCGCCGCCGTCGACGGTCGTGAACACCGTCTTGACGCCGACGGCGCGGAACCAGCCGGCGATCAGCCGGGCGGCCGTCTGATCAGAAGGCGAGCTCGTCGGGGCCATGAGGCGCAGGGAAAGCGGCCTGCCTTGCTTCGTCTCACGGCGTCCGTCGCCGTCGACGTCCTTGTAGCCGGCCGCGTCGAGCAGTTCCCCGGCCCGGGCGGGGTCGTAGGTGAAGGCCTCTGCGGCCGTCGGTTCCCAGTGGTACTCGAAGGGAACATACGGCACCACGAGGCTCGACCCGGGCGCGGCGTAGCCGCCGAAGGCCACCTCGGCGATCTTCTCGCGGTCGATGGCGTACTGGAGCGCCTGGCGGAACCCCGGGTCACGGAGAGCCGGAGCCCCCTTGGAGGCAGGGCTGTCCGAGCAGTTGAAGCCGAGCTCGGACCACGTCCAGGAGACGCCCCGGTTCTTGGCGATCCCCTGGTCGTTCAGACCGGCGAACTGCGCCTGCGGAACGCCGACGGCGCCGTCGACGGCGCCGGTCTGCAGATCGCTCACCATGCTCACGGGGTTCTGGTACACCGCGAAGATGAGCTGGTCGACCTTGGGGGAGCCACCCCAGTACTTCGCGTTCGCCTTCAGGCGCACGAACTTGCCGGGTTCGAACTCGACGATCTGGAAGGGTCCGGTGCCGACGACCGGCGGCGGGTTCTCGAACGCCGTCCCCGCCGCCTTGGGGCTCACCTTGGACCAGATGTGCTCCGGCAGGATGGGCACGATCATGTCGAGCATGCTTGCCTTTGGCTCTTGCGTGCGGATCACGACGGTGGTGTCGTCGACGGCCCGCGCGGAGACGATGCCCCTGGTGTAGGCGCCGACGCCCGGCAGACCGTTCTTCACGATGTACTGGAACGTGAAGGCCACGTCGCGGGCGGTGAACGGTGTGCCGTCCTGCCAGCTGACTCCTTCGCGCGTCTTGAAGGTCCAGACCTTGCCGTTCGGCGAGACGGACCAGCTGGTCGCCAGCTCGGGCCGCGGCTTGAGCGTGGCGGCGTCGAAGCCCACGAGGAAGTCGTAGTTCAGGTGATAGAGGATGTACGTCGAGGTCACGAGAGACAGGAACGGATTCAGAGTATCGGGGCTCTCCAGCCAGCCCACACGGAAGGTCTCGGTCCCCGTCGGAGCAGTGCTGCGTCCCCTCGAGCAGGCTGGCGGTCGCCTGCGCGAGGCACGGGTGTGCCGCCAGGATGAGGGCCGCGGCCAGCGCCGTCACGGTGAGCAAGCCGAGCGCGCGCGTGAAGTTCATGAAGCGACGCATCGAGGTTCTCCTTCCACGCTTCTAGGCGCCGGCCGCGAGGATCTCGCGCGGCACCGTGGACAACAGGCGCGCCTTGCCGGCGTCGTAGACCACCGTGTCGACTTGCGCGAACGCCCCGGCGACGGCCTCCAGATTGGTCACCATGCCGGGCTCGAAGGACTTGTCCGGCCCAGTGTCGTCCAGGTCGAAGTACCAGGCGCCGACCCAGTCCGGCGGGAAGGCGATGCCCAGGTCGTAGCCGCCGAAGAAGTAGCGGCTCTCCCAAAGGCCCGCCTCCTTCAGTCGGGAGCGTACGTTGGCGGCGACGTCCGCCAGCGGTGCGGGCGGCTGCACGGCGGCGGCGAAGACCGCCATGAGCTCGCCGGCCGTGCGGCTGGCGGCGAGCTGCTCGTCCGTCGGCTCGCCGGCGACGATGGTCCGGGCGACGTTGCCGTGGTACCGGTCGACGACGCCGCAGGGGTCCAGCATGACCAGGTCACCGCGGGCGATCGGGCGGCGCCGCGAGATGATGTGCGGCAGGAACAACGGCCCGGCGACCACCATCTCGTGGATCGCCGCCGGCTCGCCGCCGGCCGCGACCATGGTGCGCATCATCTCGGCCCACACCTCGAGCTCGGTGACCCCCGGCGCCACGGAGCGCTGGGCGGCGCGCACGCCGAGGTCACAGATGCGCACCGCCTTCTCGACGAGCGCGATCTCGGCCGGCGATTTGATGTGGAGGAGGCGATCGACGAGGTCGGTGGCATCGACGACCGTGGCGTCGTGCGCACGGATCGCCTCTTCCAGCGCCATCGCCGTGAGGTGGTCGGGCAGGCAGGACCGCATCTCACGCGCGACGACGCCGCGCGCCATGCCGCGGGCTCGCAACTCATCCACGAACGCTTCGAGCGTCCGCGCGCTCTCCGGCAGGATGCAGACGTCCGTGCACACGGACGTGAGCGCGATCATGTCCTCTTCGCCGGCGAAGTCGAAGTGGTGGATCGCGTCATCGTCGGCACGTACTGCGACGGTGATGAGCCCAGCCCACTCCGCGGGCCCTCCGTGACGGTACCAGCGCGCCCTGTAGCCCGAGAGCCAGTACATGCTCTCGGGTCGGCTCAGCAGCAGCGTGTCGATGCCTGCCTCGGTCAGCGCCGCGCGCAGACGCCGGAGGCGCTCGGCATACTCCTCTGCCGGGAACGGCAGAACGCGCTGGGCGATCTCACGCTCTCTCGCCAGGTCCTGGAGATCGCGGACCTCCTGTGGGAAGGGCACGAGTCGCTCGTCATCGACACCCATGCAGCCCCCTGGGTAAGGTCTCCACGCGAACGCGCCGGGCGGTGTCCGGAGACCGTGAAGACAGTTGTCATCAAAAATGACAGTTGTTATTGTACGACAACAAGGAACGGTGTCCAGTGGCGCGGGGCGCGACTGCTGGGAGACGGCGATGAGGTCGGAGGCCAGATGCAAGGCATGGCGCCAAGGAGTATCCAATCCGGGTCGCGAGCAGCAGAGGGCGATGTGGAGCTCGTGATCCAGCGCGTCGATCAGAGTGCGCGCCGCCGTCAGATCGCTCGCGTCGTGGCGCGGCTCTGGGCCTCGTCCGGATCGCGCGGCTGCACGATCCGCGCGGTCGCCAAGGAGATCGGCGCCTCCGCGACGGTGGTCACCAACGCCTTCGGCACCAGCGCCGCCATGCTCGAGTACACGCTGACCTGGCTCCTTGACTCCTGGGAGGAGGCGGGCGATGCCCTGCTCGCGCGGGACGCGCCGCCGGCCGTGCGCCTCAAGGAGTTCCTCGCCCACCAGTGCCCCTTCGAAGAGATCGGGATCGAGGACGCTCGCATCTGGCTCGACGCGATCGCCCCCCACGACCGCCCGGCGTGGAGCTCCGCCGCCTTCGCCCGGTACGATGCCTGGCTGACGGATCGCGTGATGCGGCTTCTGGAGTGAGTGCGGCGCCGACCAGAGCTACGCGCCGGTGCTCCTCGTGACCGTCTTCGGGCTCAACGCCGCCGCCATACAGAGCCCGGAGGCGTGGCCGCAGGAGCGTCTCAACGGCACGCTCGACGACGTCCTGCAGGCAGTGCTCGGAGTGGCGAGATGACCGCGTACTGGCGCCTGCCGGCGCGAGAACTGAGAGATCTGGCCGCCACCGGCGAAGTGACCGTCGCGGCCATCGTCGAGAGCTGCCTCGAGCGAACGGCCGCGGTGAACGGCGCCGTCAACGCCGTCGTCGACACCATGGCCGCGAGCGCGCGCGCCGACGCCGCGCGGCTCGACGAGCAGCGGGCGCGAGGCGTCCCGAGCGGTCCCCTGCACGGCGTGCCGCTGACCGTCAAGGCCGAGTTCGACGTGGCGCACTCGGCCTCGACGGCCGGCGTGGTCGCCTACCGCGACCGCGTTCCCGACCTCGACAGCCCCGCCGTCGCGAGACTCCGAAGCGCCGGCGGCGTCATCCTCGGGCGCACCAACGAGCCCGACGAGGGCATGCGCATGCACACCGAGTGCGACCTCTACGGCGCGACGCTCAACCCGTGGGACGAGCGCGTCACGCCCGGTGGGTCCAGCGGCGGTGACGCCGTCGCTGTGGCGACCGGCATGGTGGCACTCGGCCTCGGGTCGGACATGGGCGGCTCCAGTCGTATCCCGGCATACTGTTGCGGTGTCGCGGGCCTGAAGCCGAGTCTGGGACGGGTACCGCGCTACGGTGCGTCGGAGGGCGTCGGCATCGCCGAGCAAGTGACGTGTGTCGCCGGCCCCCTGGCGCGCACCGTCGCCGACCTGCGTCTGGCGCTTCGCGTCCTGGAGGGCACCGACCCGCGCGACCCCGACGCCGTGCCGACGCCGGTGCTCACGGAGCCGCCGCTGCGCGGCCTGCGCGTGGCAGTCGCGCCACCGCCGCCCGGAGAGGCCTGGCCGCCGGCCGTCGCCGCGGCGATGGGCGCAGCCGCGGCGGCTCTCGAGGCGGCCGGCTGCAGGGTCGCGGAGATCGCGCCGCCGCGTGTCGGGGACGTGCACGAGACGTTCCTGAAGCTGATCCTCGCCGATGGTGCCGCAGACCTGCCGGACGACACCCGCTTCTCCGCCGGGGTCCGCGCCTTCTTCGGCTTCGTCCGCGAGTCGCGGCCGGCGTACACGCCGGAGTTGCTCGGCCTGGCCCTGGCCGAGCGTTTTGCGCTGGCCGCCGAATGGGGGGAGTTCCTCTCCGGGTATCCGCTGCTGGTCGCTCCCGTGTGGACCTGTCCGCCCTGGCCCGTCGGCTACGACGTCGCGGGCAGGGACGAAGCCATGGACGTCTTCTGGCACGATCGGTTCGCGCTCTGCGCGAACCTCCTCGGGCTGCCCGCGGTGGCCGTGCCCACGGGCGTGCTGGATGGCCTGCCGACAGGCGTGCAGGTCCTCGGGGCGCGATTCGCGGACGACCTCTGCCTCTCGGCGGCAGAGGAGATCGAGCGCGCGGCCGACTCCATCACGCCCCTCGACCCGCGGTGATGGCGGGCGGCCTGCGGCCGCCCGTCAGTCGTGCTCGTAGATCGCCCAGAACTTGCGCACCGGGCTGAGGTTCTTCCAGAAGCCGGCGCTGCCCTTGGGCGTGTCAAGGATATCCCCAGGGCCGGCGCGCAGGACGGTGCCGTCGTCGAGCGTGATCTCGACTTCGCCCTCGAGGATGATCGCCACCTCGTGGAAGGCGCGCACGAACGGCCGGCTCTGCTCGTCGCGCTCCCACCAGCCGGCCGAGAACTTCTCGTCGGGCGAGACCGCGGCGGTGAACTCGCGGCCGGGCGCCTCGGCCTCCTCGGGGCCGTGGAAGGCCTCGCTCCACACGGTGTCGGCCGCGGTGACGACGCGGATCGGGGGCTTCTCGCTTGCGCTCATGCGCCTCTCCTTCGTTGACGGTGGGCTGGCGCTCAGATCGGCAGCACCTTCTTCATGAGCTTGGCGCGCAGCGCCGGCCTGCCGGTCTTCTTCTCCTTCTTGTCGGCGCTGGCGAGCACCGCCAGCGAGGTGCGCACGCCGATCCAGCGCAAAGGCTCGGGCTCCCACCTCGGTGACCGGTGGTTGACCCACGGCAGCGAGGTCATCGCGCTCTCGCGGCCGGTGATCAGGTCGCCGAGCGTGCGGCCGGCCATGTGCGAGGCGGCGACACCGTCGCCGACGTAGCCGCCGCCCCAGGCGTAGCCGCGCGCCCTGTCGTAGCCGACCGACGGGAACCAGTCGCGCGGGATCCCGAGGCTGCCACCCCAGGTATGCGTGATCTGCGCGTCGCGCGCCGCCGGGAAGAGGTTCTTGAGCACGGACTCGAGCGTGGCGTGCACGGCCGGCACCTGCTCGTACTCGTCGCGCACCCTGGAGTTGAAGTGGTAGGGCGCACCGCGGCCGCCGAGGGCGATGCGGTCGTCCTCGGTGCGCATCGCGTAGATGTAGAGGTGGCGGCCGTCGGTGAAGGTCTCGTAGCCGTTCCAGCCGACCTCGCTCCAGAAGCTCGCCGGCAGCGGCTCGGTGGCGAGCATCAGCGAGTAGGTGGGGATCACGTCGCGGCGCGCGCCGGGCAGTTCGGGCGTGAATCCTTCGGTGCCACGCACGACGACCTCGGCGCGGACGTCTCCGGCCGCGGTGACGGCTTTGCCCGCCTCGATGCTCAGCACCGGCGTCTGCTCGTAGATCGCCACGCCGAGCTTCTCGACCACCTGCGCCAGCCCGCGGACCACGCGCGCCGGATCGAGGCAGGCGCAGTGCTCGAGGTACATCGCCCCGAGGCAGCCGGCGACCTTGATGCGCTTGCGCACCGCCTCCGCGCCGAGCCACATGACCTCGTCCTCGCCCACTCCCCAGCCGTGGTAGTAGCCGGGCTCTTCGCGCACGCGCTCGACCTGCTCGGTGCCGGTCGCCAGGTTGAGCACGCCGCCCTTGTGGTAGCGGGCGTCGATGCCCTCGGCGGCGCAGACGGCGCCGATCTCGTCGACCGTGTCGAACATCGCGCGCTGCATCGCGATCGCCTGCGCGCGGCCATGGTGCTTCTCGATGGTCTCCAGCGAAGCCGGGAAGAAGGGCGAGATCCAGCCGCCGTTGCGACCCGAGGCGCCGAAGCCGACGATGTCCTTCTCGAGCACGGCGACGCGCAGGCTGGGGTCGGCCTTAGACAGGTAGTAGGCGGTCCAGAGGCCGGTGAAGCCGCCGCCGACGATGGCGACATCGACGTCGAGCGGGCCGGGAAGCGCCGCCCGCGGCTCGAGCGGATCGTCGATGAGATCGAGCCACATGCTGCGGCGGCGATAGCGCGAGCCGTCGCCGCCTGCCTGGTCGCGATCTTCGACGGACTGCTGGATGGCTGCGGACATGTGCTTCCTCCGGGATGGCGGCCGTATCCGGGGGGATCCGACCGACTGCTGCTATCCAACCATCAGAAGCGAGTACGTACCGCATGTCAATACACTGATTCCGTGGATTTCCACGCATCTGAACGTGGATGCCGAGCCCGTCTGCGGCTGGGGCGGCGCGCGGTCACGCCGCCCACCTCGTGCAGGTCAGGCCGGCGGCGACTTCCAGGAGAGCTGGTCGCGAACGACCTTGGCGTACAGCACGACGTCCGCGTCGCGCACGCCAGGCAGCGCGCGGATCAACTCGACGACGACCTCGTAGAGCCGCTCCCGCGACTCGCACACCAGGTCGGCGTGAACGTCGTACTCGCCCAGGCAGGTGGCCACGAACTCGGCCTCGGGGAGCTCGGCGATCGCCCGCGCGATCTCTTCGTGACGACCGCCGTCCACGGTGATTCCCACGCCCGCGGTGATGAACCCGAGACTCGTCGGGTACGTGGCCGCGGAGATCGAGATGACCTTGTCGCGCTGCATGCGCGCGACGCGCTGACGCACCGACGCCTCCGAGAGGCCGACATCGCGGGCGATGGCGGCATAGGAGCGTCGTCCGTCTTCGCGCAGGTGCTGGATGATGCGACGGTCGGTCTCGTCCAGTGGCTTGCCGGCCATGGCGGCGATTCCTTACTGATACGACGCGACAACATGACTGATCAGTGTGCCGACTCGGCCGTCTGCACGCTGATTCCGCAGCCTACCACGGGTGGGCGTGACGGCGAGGCCCGTCTCGGTGGCGGGCAAGGAACCGGCTCCTCCGGCTCTCCTCCCGGCAGGCGGTCTCCAGGGAAGTCGCCGAGGAAGGCAAGCGAGATTGGTGGAGGCGGCGGGAATCGAACCCGCGTCCACGGACGCCCAAGCGGAGTCTCTACAGGCTTAGCCGTCGCTTTTGATCTCGCTCGCGGCCCCCGCGTCGGCCGGGTGCCGTCTGCCAGTCCCGATCAGTCTCAGGCGCGCTCGCTCGGAACAGCGCGACCGCGCCCCAGCCCGCTAGATGACACCGCGAGCCCCGGCCGCGGGCCGCCGGGTGCGATGCGTCACCTAATTACTTAGGCGGCGAGTGCGAGATTGTTATTCTCGGCAAGTAGTGTGTTCCGGCAGTTTAACGAGGCCACCGGACCTCGGCCTGCTGCTCCCACCCAGGTACAGCCCATGTCGAGACCTGTTCGCCCCCAACTGGGCAGCCTTGGTGACTGCTGCTCACTGAGTATACCAGCCCCTGAGACGGCAAAACCGCGGCACTGCCGCGGTTTTGCCCGCACGACTCAGGAATCGACCGCCGGTCAATCCTCTACGGTCTGCACCTCGCGACGGTCGCGCCGGCGGAAGTACATGTTGCGGCACAGCGGACCCTCGCCCGTGGCGTAGCAGCTCTGCACCGCGATGGAGCACTGCGGCAGGGGCTGCTGCGCGACCTTGACCACGCCGAAGCCACCCTTGCCGCGCTCGATCTCCTGGAACATCCTCAGGTCGATCTCGTGTGGGAACACCTTCTCGATGCAGCCGAAGAACGTGTTGCCGTCTTCCTTGAACGCGTACAGGAAGCGGCAGTTCATGGCGAGGCAGGCAGCCGGGTAGACGACCTTCTCACACTGGGCTGAGCATTCCTGACATTCAAGCTGCTCTTCAGACAAACGGATCAGCCTCCTAGACAGCACAACGGCCGGCGTTCGGGTGCCGGCCCGCGAGCATGGTAGCACGCACCTTCACGCCTGAACAGGTCTCTTAACGTCCGCTTAACACTTCGCGAACGGAGGAATCGCGGCGCGCGCCACGAGTGATTGTGCCCCATCGCACAACTTCTCATTGACAAAGCATCATCCAGATAGTGAAAATAGTCACGTTCTGCCGTCGCCGACTGGGGAAGGCGCCGGCTCACTCGCTTGCCAGAAGGAGGTGGCGGACACGCAATGGACGCCGTACTGCTCGCACGTATCCAGTTCGCGTTGACCGTCGGCTATCACTTCATCTTCGTGCCCATCAGCATCGGCGTGGGGATGATGGTCGTGCTCTCGGAGCGTCGACACTACAAGACGGGTATCCCCGCCGACAGGGCAGCCTCCAACTTCTGGATCAAGCTGTTCACGGCCACCTTCGCGATCGGCGTGGCCACCGGCATCACGATGGAGTTCGCGTTCGGCACCAACTGGGCCGAGTACTCGCGCTTCGTCGGCAACATCTTCGGCGCCCCACTGGCAGCGGAGGGCCTGATCGCCTTCTTCCTCGAGTCGACCTTCCTCGGCATCCTGCTGTTCGGCCGCAAGAAGGTCTCCAGGCGCTTCTACTACATCTCGGCCTGGATGGTCTGGATCGGTTCGCTCCTCTCCGCCCTCTGGATCCTCATCGCCAACTCGTGGATGCAGACGCCGGCCGGCTACGAGATCAAGGACGGCAAGGCCGTGCTCACGAGCTTCTGGGGCGCGGCGCTCAACCCGTCCATCGGGCCGCGCTACTTCCACACGGTGGCCGCGGCACTGCTCACCGGCTGCTTCGTGGTCGCGGGCGTCTGCGCCTACTACATGCTCAAGAAGCGGCACACGCAGTTCGCGCGCCAGGCCATGATCTGGGCGGCCTCGGTCGGCCTCGTGCTGGCGATCGCCATGCCGTTCCTCGGCCACTGGGGCGCTCTCGTCGTCGCCGAGTACCAGCCGATCAAGATGGCCGCCTTCGAGAACATCGGCGACACGCAGAAGAACGCCCCCCTCTACCTCTTCGGCTGGGTCAACAGCGCCGGCGAGACCACCGGCATCGCCATCCCGAACGGCCTCAGTCTCATGCTTGGCCTGAGCCCCGACCACGAGGTCACGGGGCTCAACAGCGTGGCACCGACCGACAGGCCGCCGCTCCAGCTGACGTTCCAGAGCTACCACCTGATGATCGCCCTCGGGTTCCTGTTCATCCTCGTGTTCCTGGTGGCGCTCTTCATGTACAAGACGGGGCGTCTGGAACGCGCGCGCTGGTTCCTCTGGGTGCTCATCGCGTGCATCCCGCTCTCGATCATCGCCATCAACATGGGCTGGACGGCCGCGGAGGTGGGCCGGCAGCCCTGGGTGGTGCAGGGCCTGATGCGCACGACCGACGGCGTATCACCGCTGGTCTCAGCAGGCGAGATCTGGACGACCATCGGACTCTTCGTCCTGGTCTACCTCGTCCTTTTCATCGCCTGGCTGCGGATCTTCCTCGGCATCATCAAGAAGGGCCCGGAGGACACGGCGGAGATGCTCGAGGCCGAGAAGGCCGGTTCCGCCCCGGTCGCCCCCGAGACGACCGCTCCCGCTCCCGCGGGCGCGGGGAGGTGACGAGATGACCCTGGCCAACATCTGGTTCGTCCTCGTCGCCGTGCTCCTCACCATCTACGTGATCCTCGACGGCTTCGACCTCGGCGCCGGCGTGCTCTACCCGTTCATCGCCAAGGGCGAGGACGAGAAGAGCGTGGTCCGCGCCTCCATCGGTCCCGTCTGGGACGGCAACGAGGTCTGGCTCCTCACGGGCGCCGGCGCGATCTTTGCCGCGTTCCCGATGGTGTACGCCATGACCTTCAGCGGCTTCTACCTCGCCATCATGCTCGTGCTCTTCGGGCTGATCCTGCGCGCGGTCTCGCTCGAGTTCCGCCACCGCGACAACAGCTGGAAGGCCGTGTGGGACGGCACCTTCTTCGTGGGCAGCCTGGTGCCGTCGCTGCTGGTGGGCGTCGCCCTCGGCAACGTCATCCGCGGCGTGCCCATGGACGCGCAGGGCAACTACATCGGGACGTTCCTGGACCTGCTCAATCCGTACTCGCTCCTGGTGGGCGTCACCGGGCTCGCCCTGCTCGTCCAGCACGGCGCCGCCTGGATCTCGGTCAAGTCGGACGGCGAGCTGCACGACCGCGCATGGCGCTACCGCAAGGTGTCGTTCTGGGTCTGCGCCGTGCTCGCGGTCGCGACGTCGCTCGCGACCATCCTCACGGTCTCGCGAGCCTCGGACAACGTGTTCGGCAGCGTCGTCGGCTGGCTGTTCCTGGTCGTCTTCCTCGTCGGGGTGCTCTACACGATCTGGCAGATGTACAAGGGCGGCGAGCTCCAGGTCGTTCGTCGGCTCGGCGATCATCATCATCGGCCTGGCCGGCATCGCCGCCGTGGGCAACTTCCCGGACATGGTGCCGGCGCGCGGCACGCCGGCGGCGACGAGCCTCACCGTCGAGCGCGCCGCGTCGGAGGACCTGACGCTCACGGTCATGCTCATCCTGGCCGTGATCTTCGTGCCTGTCGTCCTCATCTACACGGCCCTGATCTACAAGACCTTCTGGGGCAAGACCAAGGCGGGCGACGCCGACTATTGAACCGGGACAGTGTGAACTGATTCACACAGCGCTCGATGTGAAGGGGCGGCGGGCCACCCGGCCCGCCGCCTCCTTTTCTCCCACTCTCTCACATGAATCGCACAAGTACGCACGGCTACCTTGACAGTTCTCCCTGCTTGGTACTGAATGGCTGTCAATACGCGCCAGCGTAGGCCAGTTGGGCGAACAAGGGGGTTCTCGTGCCAGACGAAATGTCCGCTTCACCACCGGTAAGAGAAGTGCTAGACCAGGACACCAAAGACCTGCACGAGATGGGGTACGCTCAGGAGCTCAACCGCTCCATGAGCAAGTTCTCGAACTTCGCGGTGTCCTTCACGATCATCTCCATCCTCTCGGGCTGCCTCACGCTGTACGGCTACGGCCTCCTGCACGGCGGCCCGCCGGTCATGCTCTGGGGCTGGCTGCTCGTCGGCACGCTCGTCATCTTCGCCGGCATGTCGCTGGGCGAGATCTGCTCCGCCTTCCCGACCGCAGGCGGCCTGTACTACTGGGCAGCCAAGCTGGCGCCCGGCAACAGCGGCCCCGATCTGGTCCTGGTTCACCGGCTGGTTCAACCTGCTCGGCCAGGTCGCCGTCACCGCCGGCATCAGCTTCGGCTGCGCCTTCTCCATCTCAGCGTTCATGTCGATCCTGACCGGCGATCGCGACCTGGCTCGAGCCCTACGCGACATCCTCATCCTCGCCGTCGTCCTCGTCATCCAGGGCCTGCTGAACACCTTCAGCGTGCGCCTCGTCGCCCTCCTCAACGACGTGTCGGTGTACTGGCACCTCATCGGCGTGGCGATCATCTTCGTGCTGCTCTTCTGGGCGCCGGAGTCCGGCACCCACCAGTCGGTCAGCTTCCTGTTCGGCAGTGAGGGCTGGCAGGCGTTCGAGGGCCTCTCGGGCTTCTCGCATCCCGCTTCTACGTGTTCCTCATCGGCCTCTTGAACGCGCAGTACACGTTCACCGGCTACGACGCCTCCGCGCACGTCTCCGAGGAGACGATCCAGGCGCGCATCTCGGCCCCGAAGGGCATCGTCAACTCGATCTGGATCTCGATGATCGCCGGCTTCATCCTGCTGCTCGGCCGTGAGCATGGCGATCCCGACCACCTTCCCGGTCACCATCAACGGCGTCGAGTACGCCGGCTACGACACCATCGCCGTCGACCTCGTGCCGTGGGCGACGATCTTCGAGTACGCCACCGGCCACACCATCGGCCTCCTGCTCATCCTGATCGTCATCGTGGCGCAGTTCTTCTGCGGCATGTCGTCGATCACCGCGAACTCGCGCATGGTCTACGCGTTCTCGCGCGACGGCGCGGTGCCGTTCTCGGACTTCTGGCATCACGTCAGCAAGGGCGCCCACGTCCCCGTGCGCACCGCCTGGTTCGGCGCCATCGGCGCGTTCATCCTCGCGCTCCCGTACCTCATACAACGTCACCGCCTACTCGGCCGTCACGTCGATTGCCGTCATCGGGCTCTACATCTCCTACCTCACGCCGGTCTTCCTGAGGCGGATCAACCCAGACGCATTCCATCCGGGTCCGTGGGTGCTCAGCAAGACATGGGGTCCGATCATCAACTGGATCGCCATCATCTGGGTCGTCTTCATCGTCATCCTGCTGATGCTGCCCCAGTTCGGACCGCTGCCGGCAGCGACTTCACGCGGACACGTTCAACTACGCGCCGATCGCCGTGCTCGTCGTGGTCGGCGGCGCCGGCCTCTGGTACGCCCTCTCGGCCCGCAAGTGGTTCAAGGGCCCGAAGGTCCAGGGTACCGCCGAAGAGCTCGCCGAGATCGAGCGCGACCTCAGTCATCTGAGTCGCATCACATCTAGCAAGCGCTCCCGAACGGGGCGGGCCTCACGGCCCGCCCCGTTCTCTTCTGTGCGGCCGCCGTTGCGCCGAGGTAGGCTGGTGATGGTCTGGCGCACGCGCGCGAGACGCCGCGCGGAGGATCCTTCAGGCGCTCGGAGACCACTCCCGGCGACGGACGGCTCGGCTGCACCACCGGCCTCCGCCACGAGGAGCCCGGCAGCGTGCTGGACAGCCGGGAGCCGTGCACTACGATGCGCACGATGGGGAGAATATGTGCAGTTGAGTGACTCCTTGTTCACTTTTTCACACTGCTGGAATCGATCCTCGAGGAGGAGCAATGAAAGACCCCAATCTCTTTGAAGACCTGGTAGCGGTCAGTCCCGGCATGGAGATCTGGTGGGACTCGTCGCCGTGCATCTTGGACAACTGGTACGAGAAGATGCTGGCCAAGGCGGACGCCGCCGACAAGCCCGTTCTCAAGGCCCAGTTCGATCGCATGTACAACACGGCTGACCCGATGAGCCAGCTCTTCCGCGGGGTCACCACCAACCCGCCGCTCTCGCTCGCCGCGTTCAAGGACGACCCGCCGCGCTGGGAGAAGGTCGCGCAGAAGGTCCTCGCCGACAACCAGGGCCTGGACACCGAGGGCCTCTTCTGGGTCCTGTACAAAGAAGTCGTCAAGCAGGGTTCGGACATGTTCCTCCCGCTGTTCGAGGCGTCGGGCTACAAGGAGGGCTTCCTCTCCGGCCAGGTCGACCCGCGCAGCGCGTTCGACGGCGAGGCCATGCTGGCCCAGGCGCTCGAGATCCACGCCGTGAACCCCAACGTGATGGTCAAGGTGCCCGGCACGGCGCAGGGCTATGAGATCATCGAGGAGCTCACCTCCCGCGGCATCGCCACCAACAACACGCTCACCTTCGTCCTCTCGCAGCTGCTCGACTGCGCCAAGTCGGTCATGCGCGGCCTCGAGAAGGCCAAGGCCAACGGCGTCGACCTCAGCAAGTGGCGCTCGGTCATCACCCACATGGAAGCCCGCTACGGCGACCTCGGCGGCCTGCGTGAGGCCGGCGCGGAGGTCGGCCTGGAGATCAGCGAGGCGGACGTGCGCTACGCCGAGCTCGCCATCTTCAAGAAGGCGTATCGGACGCTCAAGGAGCGCAACTACCAGAGCAAGATGCTCTCCTGCTCGCTGCGCCTGGGCCCGACGATCGACGGCGTCCAGCACCTGTGGCACCTCGAGGAGAAGGCCGGCGCCAGCATCGTCGTCACCTGCCCGCCGTCGCCTCATCGACGAGGTCATCAACTTCCCGCGTGCGGGCGAGGTCAAGTTCAAGCCCAACCAGATCGACGTCGACCCGCCGGCCGACGTGATGGAGAAGCTGCTCAAGGTCCCGTACTTCGCCCGCGCCTACGACGAAGACGGCTACACGCGCGAGGAGTACAACACGCATCCGGCGCTGGTGAAGACGCACGAGGCCTTCTCCAAGGCCACCAACGAGATGGTCGCCTTCGCCGACGGTTGCCTCAAGGGCAACTGCAAGGCCTGACAGCTCGCCAGACGATCACCTGATTGACGAAAGGACAGTGGGAATGACGGATATCAAGGACCTCATCAACCCCTACGTGTGGACGGCGCCGGAGTACAACACCTCCGTGCTCGACAAGGCCTGGGCGCACCCCGAGCTCGGCCGCATGATGCTCAACGAGAACCCCATCCCGCCGTCGGACGCAGTCGTCGCGGCGATCACCGACATGGCGAAGAAGGGCAACCGCTACCCGGACCGCGCGTATCGCCTGCGCGAGAAGCTCGGCAAGCTGCACGGCCTCGCCGGCGGAGAACATCGCCCTCGCCAACGGCTCGTCCGAGACCATCGACGCGATGATGCGCATCTTCCTGCAGCCGGGCGACGAGTTCCTCTGCTCCAACCCGACGTTCGAGATGTTCCCGTCGCGCGCCGGCTACTGCAACGCCAAGACCGTGCAGATCCCGCTCCGTGACGAGGACCTCCAGTACGACGTCGACGGCATGCTCGCGGCCGTCAACGACAAGACCAAGCTGATCCTCATCATCAACCCGAACAACCCGACGGGCATCTTCATCGACGACGCCGACCTCACCCGCTTCGCCGAGCTCGGCATCCCGATGTGCATCGACGAGGCCTACCTCGACTATCACCCGCAGGTCGACGCCAAGGTCGACTTCGTCAAGAAGTACCCGCACGTGTTCCTCTCGCACACGTTCTCCAAGGCGTTCGGCCTCGCCGGCATCCGCATGGGCTACATGGTCGGCAGCCCCACCGTCGTCGACGCGTTCAACCTCATGTACCTGCCCTGGAACCTCAGCCTCATGGCGATCGCCGCGGCCGAGGCCATCCTGGACACGGGCGAGGTCAAGGAGAAGGTCGTCTACAACAACGACTGGATGAAGAAGTTCGCCGACGCTCTCGCGGCCAAGGGCCGCACGCCCTACGAGGCGCACGGCAACTACATGCTCGTCGACGCCTCCGTAGACCGGCAAGACCAGCGCCGAGATCGTGCAGGCGGCCAACGACATGCAGCAGGTCATCATCAAGACCATCAAGCCGATCAACGGCAAGGAAGGCTACTTCCGCATCACCCCGGCACGCCCGAGGAGTGCGAGCGCTTCATGGCGTTCATCGAGGCGTACTTCTGAGCCGACAGACGCTCGGTCTGACGTTCGTCCGCAGCCTCCGCCCTCCCCAGTACGCTCGGGAGGGCGGAGGCTGACGGCCCTTCAAGAAACGAGCTGGGTGCTTATGGCGTTGCGCGATGCGCAAGGCGGAGCAGCCCGCCAAGCGAGAGGACCGCATGAGCACAGTGGTGAGCGAACCACGCTCCAGGAGCAGTGCATCGAGACCATCCGCTTCCTCGCCGTCGACGGCGTCCAGAAGGCCAACTCCGGCCATCCCGGCATGCCGATGGGCGCCGCGGCGGTCGCCTACACGCTCTTCACGCGTCACCTGCGCTACGACCCCGCCGACCCCGCTTGGCCGAACCGCGACCGCTTCGTGCTCTCGGCCGGGCACGCCAGCATGCTGCTCTACACCATGCTCCACCTGACCGGCTACGACTCACCCATGGACGACCTCAAGGCGTTCCGCCAGTGGGACAGCCCGCACGCCGGGCCACCCCGAGTTCGGGCAACCCCCGGCGTGGAGACCACCACCGGCCCGCTCGGCCAGGGCGTCGCCAACGCCGTCGGCATGGCGGTCGCCGAGCCTACCTCGCCGCCACCTTCGCCGACGTGGTGGACCACTACACCTACGTGATCGCCGGTGACGGCTGCATGATGGAGGGCATCAGCAGCGAGGCCGCTTCCTTCGCCGGCCACCAGGAGCTCGGCAAGCTGATCATGTTCTACGACGACAACCACATCACCATCGACGGCTACACCGACTCGCCTTCACCGAGGACGTGTGCAAGCGCTACGAGGCCTACGGCTGGCACGTGCAGCATGTCGCCGACGGCAACGACGTAGACGCCATCGACGCCGCCATCGCGGCCGCCAAGGCCGAGACCGACAAGCCGAGCATGATCAAGGTGCGCACGCACATCGGCTGCGGCTCGCCCAACAAGCAGGACAAGGCCGCCGCGCACGGCGCGCCGCTCGGCGCCGACGAGGTCAAGCTGACCAAGGAGGCCTGTGCCTGGCCGCTCGACCCCGAGTTCTTCGTGCCCGACGACGTGCGCGAGGCGTTCCTCGCCGCCGGCAAGAAGGCGGCCGAGGCGCATGCCGAGTGGACGCAGAAGTACGAGGCGTGGCGCGCGACCGACGCCGCCCGCCAAGTCGTGGGACGACGCCTGGTCCCGCACCCTGCCCGAGGGCTGGGACGCCGACCTCCCCGTGTTCACCACCGAGGACAAGTCGCGACCCGCGCCGCCTCCGGCAAGGTCATCAACGCCCTCGCGTCGCACGTGCCGACGCTCATGGGCGGCTCTGCCGACCTTGCGCCGTCCAACAACACGCTGATCAAGGACGCGCCCGACCAGCAGGCCGCAACGCCCGGCGGGCGCAACGTGCGCTGGGGCGTGCGCGAGCTCGCCATGGCCGCCATGGCCAACGGGCTCTCCGCGCACGGCGGCATCCGCCCCTACGTG
>CAVPXA010000014.1:0-46652 GCA_963709635.1 uncultured Thermoleophilia bacterium | reverse complement strand
GAGAGACGGGAGACTGCCAACATGCCAAACCTGGGTGCACCGGAACTCATCATCATCGCTCTGGTGATCCTGCTGCTCTTCGGCGCGACGCGGCTGCCGAAGCTCGGCAAGTCGATGGGCCAGAGCATCAAGGGATTCAAGCAAGGCCTCAACGACGACGTGGACGACGACGAGATCGTGGACATCAAGAAGGATGCCACGGCCGAGTCCCAGGACGACGTCAAGGCCTCCTGAGCCACAGAGAAGTCCGCACGAAGGCCCGCCTCCGGCGGGCCTTCGTCGTTAAGCGTACGCCTGCCGGCCGGGCAGAGCCGCGACGGTCAGCGGCTGAGCAGGCAGACGGCGTGGGCGGCGATGCCCTCCCCGCGCCCCTCGAACCCCATGCCCTCGGTGGTCGTGGCCTTGACGCTCACGGCGTCGCTGCCGGCGCCGAGGGCAGCGGCGAGGCGCTCGCGCATCTCGAGGCGGTAGCCCGAGAGCCGCGGGCGCTCGCAGACGATGGTCAGGTCGGCGTTCTCGATGCACCAGCCGGCGTTGGAGAGCCAGGCCACCACGCGCTCGAGCAGCAGTATGCTGGACGCGCCCTCGAAGGCGGGGTCGGTGTCGGGGTACAGCTCGCCGATGTCGCCCAGACCCGCGGCGCCGAGCAGCGCGTCCATGAGCGCGTGCACGGCGACGTCCGCGTCCGAGTGGCCGGCGAGGCCGTGCTCGTGGTCGATGACGACCCCGCAGAGGACGAGGTCGCGCGCCTCCGCGAAGCGGTGGGCGTCGTAGCCGCCGCCGACCCTATACGTCTGCCTCGACCTCCCAGGAGAGCAGCGCGCCGGCGAGCGGCAGGTCTGCGGGAGTGGTGATCTTGACGTTGGCCGGGGTGGACGGGACGAGCGCGACCTTGTAGGCGGCGCGCTCGAGCAGCATCGCGTCGTCCGTGGCGCCGTTGAGGTCGGTGCGCTTGTACACGTCGCGCAGGGCGGCGGCGCGGAACACCTGTGGGGTCTGCGCCGCCCACAGGCCGGAGCGGTCCACGGTACCCGCCACCGCGCCGTCGTCGCCTTCGCGCTTGAGCGTGTCGCTCACCTCGACGGCCGGCACGGCGCCGTCGGCGGCGCCGAGCGCCTCGAGACAGTGCTCGAACACGTGCTTGGAGAAGAGCGGCCGGGCGCCGTCGTGCACGGCGATGGCCGCGGCGCCGTCGGGCACCAGTTCGAGGCCGGCGCGCACGGAGTCCGAGCGCGTGGTGCCGCCCTCCGCGACGAGCAGCGGCTTGGTGTCGTCGAACAGCGTGAGCTCGTTGGAGAAGCGCACGGTGTGCGACGGGTGCAGCACCACGACGATGCCGGCGACGCAGTCCATGGCGAGCAGGCGCTCGACCGAATGCGAGAGGATGGTCTCGCCGCCCAGGCGCAGGAACTGCTTCGACTCTCCGTCGGGCAGCCCCATCCGCCGGCTCTCGCCGGCGGCGGCGACGATGACCCAGGTCTCCGCGGCTTGCTGGTCCTCCATGCCCATCCCCTCCCGCTAGTTCTCGGTCCGCGCAGGCGTGCTCACGCGGCTGAAGATCATCTTGCCCGAGGGACTCTGCAACACGCTGGTCACCTCGGCCGTGACGCGCGAGCCCACCCGGGAGCCGGCCGACTCGACGACGATCATGGTGCCGTCGTCGAGGTACCCCACGCCCTGGTCCTGCTCGCGCCCTTCTCGCAGGATCTTGACTTCGATGACCTCGCCGGGCAGCACGGCCGGCTTGACCGAGTTGGCGAGGTCGTTGACGTTGAGCAGCTTGACGCCCTGGATCTCGGCGACCTTCTCGAGCGTGTAGTCGGTGCTGATGATCTGCGCGCCTGTGTCTCTGGCGAAGCGCACGAGCTTGGCGTCGACGGCCTCGATGTCCGCGTAGTCCGTGCCGTCGATGGTGACGGCGCCGGAGCTGTTCTGCAGGCGCTTGACGAAGTCGAGGCCGCGGCGGCCGCGGACGCGTTTCTCCGCGTCGGCGGAGTCGGCCAGCCGCTGAAGCTCCTCGACGACGAACCGCGGCACGAGGAGCTCGCCCTCCACGAAGCCCGTGTCGATGATCTCGAGGATGCGGCCGTCGATGATCGCGCTCGAGTCGAGCAGCTTGGCCGGCGTGAGCCCCGGGATGATCTCGAATGCGCCGCGCACGCCCAGCAGGCGCAGGATCTCGATGTGCTTCTTGGCCGCGAGATAGGCGGTGAAGTACCCGGCGAGCAGGTAGATCGGCACGGTGAGGTAGGGCCCCACGATGGGGATGCGCACGAGAGCGATGCTGATGAGCGTGGCGATGAAGAGGCCGACCACCACGCCGCCGATGGCGACCACGACCTCGGCGCCGCTCGCCCGCGCCATGACCTCGTCGACGCGGTCGAGCCCGCGACGAAGGAGGCGCGAGAGCACGACGCCGAGCAGGTAGCCGAGCAGCAGGCCCGCCGCCGTGAAGGCGACCAGCCAGATGACCTTGCCGACCTGGTCGAGGACGGGCGCGAACGACGACGCGCGCACGCGGTCGGCGAGCTGGTACCCGACGAGGGCGCCCAGCAGGGCGAGGACGCCGCGGATGGCAGGCTGCAGGATGCCGCGCGGTCTGCGCGCCCGGCCCGCCGGGCCGGGCTCAGACGACGGGAGCTGGTTCTCTGGTGTCGTCGGCAAGAGGTGTACCGTCGACGTTGATGTCCTCGAGCACGGTCTCGAGGAACGCGTTGGCCTCGTCCTCGTCGAAGTTCCGCGCGTACATGAGCTCGCTGGCGAGGATCTTCTTGGCCTTGCTGAACATCTGCTTCTCGCCCGTCGACAGCCCCTTGTCGGCGTGGCGGATGGCCAGGTTGCGGACCACCTCGGCGACCTCGAAGATGTCGCCCGTCTTGAGCTTGTCGCGGTTGTGCTTGTAGCGACGGCTCCAGTTCTTGGGCATGTTGGTGGGGTCGCCGCGCAGGACCTCGAGGACCCTGTCGACGACGTCGCTCTCGATGACCTTGCGCAGGCCGGCGCGATCGGCGTTCTCGACGGGGACCATGACGGTCATGTCGTTGTGCAGGATCTGGATGGTGAGGTAGTCCCGCTGCTGGCCGAGCACGTCCTTCTGCTCGATCTTCATGATCTTGCCAGCGCCGTGGTGCGGGTAGACCACCTTGTCTCCGACTGAATACATCAAACCCCCCACTCGTCGTTCGTGGCCCCGGAGGCCGAACGGGGCGAATCGCCGAAGGCGGCGGCGAACGCTCCACGCAGGTCTGCCGCGCCGGTCACGCCCCTGCCGGCTCGGCGCGCATCGGCCGAGGGTACGACGATACGGTCGAACCCCGCACGCTTGGCTTCGGCGACACGCCGCTCGCTCTGGCTGCAGGATCGAAGTCCGCCCGTCAGGCTGATCTCCCCGAACACCGCCGCCCCGGCGGGGAGTGGTGTGTCGCGCTGCGCTGAGGCGATAGCGAGTGCGACCGCGAGGTCCGCCGCGGGCTCGTCGATGCGAATTCCGCCTGCAATTGTAACAAAAATGTCGGAAGACGACAACTTGAGTCCTGCATGCCTCCCCAGCACGGCCACGAGCATCGCCAAACGGTTACGGTCGAGGCCGACGGCGACGCGGCGCGGCATGGCCAGTTCGGTCTGATTGACGAGCGCCTGGACCTCGACGAGAAAGCACCGCGTACCCTCCACGGCGACGTGCACGGCGGAGCCGGCGGCCGGCGCCGCGCCCTCCAGGAACAGGGCCGAGGGGTCGGGCACCGTCTTCATGCCCGACCCCGTCATCTCGAAGATCCCGAGCTCGTTGGTGGAGCCGAAGCGGTTCTTGACGGCGCGCAGCGTGCGGTAGAAGCGGTAACGGTCGCCCTCGAACTGGAGCACCGTGTCGACCATGTGCTCGAGCACCCGGGGACCGGCGATCGCGCCCTCCTTGGTCACGTGACCCACGAGGAAGACGGCGGCGCCGGTGTCCTTGGCCAGCCGCAGGAAGCGACCCGCCGCCTCGCGCACCTGGCTCACGCTGCCCGGAGCGGAGGTGAAGGAGTCGCTGTAGAGCGTCTGCACGGAGTCGACGACCACGAACGCCGGGCGCGCGGAGGCGACGGTCTCGAGCACGAGCTCGAGCTCGGTCTCGGCGAAGACGTCGATGTTGGCCACGCCCTTGCAGATGCGCTCGGCGCGCATCTTGACCTGCGCCGCCGACTCCTCGCCACAGACGAGCAGCGCGGGGCGGCCGGCGGCGACGTTGTCGAGCACCTGCAGCAGGAGCGTCGACTTGCCGATGCCGGGCTCGCCGCCGACGAGCACCAGCGACCCCGGGACGATGCCGCCGCCGAGCACGCGGTCGAGCTCCTCGATGCCGCTCGAGAACCGCTCCGTGGCGGACGAGACGACCTCGGACAGACGGACGGGGCCGGTGGCGGTACCGCCGCCGGCCCCGTCTCCGGTCTTCGCGCCGCGGCCGCGCCCCTGGGCGCCGCCGCGACCACTTCTTCGACGAACGAGTCCCAGCCGCCGCAGTCCGGGCAGTGGCCGAGCCACTTGGCCTCCCGGCGGCCGCACTCGCCGCAGGTGAAGACGGTCTGCGTCTTCGCCACGTCAGCGGCCCCTGCGGGCGGCGGGCCCCCTCACGGACCCCTCAGGCGCCCGCGGACGCGCCGCCGGCGTCGGGACCTTCGCCCTCGCCGCGACGGAGGCCCGACCGGGCCGACGCCCTGCGAGACGGGCTCGTCGAGGCCGACCATGGGCAACTCGACGCTGCCGCCGACGACCTCGCCGTTGACGGTGAGCACGGTGTCCTCGTTCTGCCCGTCGACCAGCACCACGGTGCCCTCCGGGAACGCCCGCTCGAGCATCGCGTCGCTGAGCTTGTCCTCGATGTACCGCTGGATGGCGCGGCGCAGCGGACGCGCGCCCAGCATCGGGTCGTAGCCCTTCTCGACCAGCACGTCGCGGCCGGCGTCGGTGAGCTCGATGTCGACGCCGCTCACCTTGAGCTGCTGCCGCAGCCGGTCGATCATCAGGTCGACGATCCGGCCGATCTCCGGGCGCTCGAGCTTGTGGAAGACGATGACCTCGTCGACGCGGTTGAGGAACTCGGGCTTGAAGACGCGCTTGAGCTCGCCGGTGATGCGGCCCTTCATGTCGTCGTAGGTCATGCCCTTGTTGGCCGTCTGCGTGAAGCCGAGCGGCGTGTCCTTGGTGATCATCGCGGCGCCGATGTTGCTGGTCATGATGAGGATCGCGTTGCGGAAGTCCACGGTGCGGCCCTGCGAGTCGGTGAGGCGCCCGTCCTCCAGGATCTGCAGGAGGATGTTGAACACGTCCGGGTGCGCCTTCTCGATCTCGTCGAACAGGATGACGCTGTACGGCTTGCGGCGGACGATCTCGGTGAGCTGGCCGCCCTCGTCGTGCCCGACGTAGCCGGGCGGCGAACCGACGAGGCGCGAGACGGAGTGCTTCTCCATGTACTCGCTCATGTCGATCTGCACGAGGTGGTCCTCGTCGCCGAAGAGGAAGTTCGCCAGCGTGCGGGCGAGCTCCGTCTTGCCGACGCCCGAAGGGCCGAGGAAGATGAACGAGCCCGTGGGCCGCCGGGGGTCCTTGAGCCCGGCGCGGCTGCGCCGGATGGCCTTGCTGACGGCGCGGACCGCCGGGTCCTGGCCGACGAGCCTCGCGTGCAGCTCGTCCTCCATGCGGAGGAGCTTCTTGGTCTCGGCCTCCGTGATCTTGACCACCGGGATGCCGGTCCACATGCTGACGATCTCGGCGATCTCGTCCTCGCCGATGCTGGCGCGCATGCCCTCGTCGCTGGTCTTCCAGGCGTCCTCGAGCTCGAGCTTCTTGTGGCTGAGCTTGCGCTCCTTGTCGCGCAGGTTGGCGGCCTTCTCGAACTCCTGCGCCTCGATCGCCGCCTCTTTCTCCGCGCGCACGCGCGCAGATCTCCTCCTCGAGCTCGCGGTAGCTGGGCGGCGCCGTCATGGTGCGGATGCGCATGCGGCTGGCGGCCTCGTCGATGAGGTCGATGGCCTTGTCCGGCAGGAACCGGTCGCTGATGTAACGGTCGGCCAGCTCCGCGGCGGACGAGAGCGCCTCGTCGGTGATGCGGATGCGGTGGTGGGCCTCGTAGCGGTCGCGGAGCCCCTTGAGGATCTCGACGGTCTCCTCGACCGACGGCTCGGCCACCTTGATCTGCATGAAGCGCCGCTCGAGGGCGGCGTCGCGCTCGAGGTACTTGCGGTACTCGTCCAGCGTGGTCGCGCCGATGGTCTGCAGCTCGCCGCGGGCCAGCGCCGGCTTGAGGATGCTGGCCGCGTCGATGGCGCCCTCGGCGGCGCCCGCGCCGACGAGGTTGTGGAGCTCGTCGATGAACAGGATGATGTCGCCCGTCTCGCGGATCTCCTTCATGACCTTCTTGAGGCGCTCCTCGAACTCGCCGCGGTACTTGCTGCCGGCGACGAGGGCGGCGAGGTCGAGCGTCCACACCTGCTTGCCCTTGAGCAGCTCGGGGACCTCGTGGTTGGCGATGCGCTGGGCGAAGCCCTCGACGATGGCCGTCTTGCCGACGCCCGGCTCGCCGATGAGCACGGGGTTGTTCTTGGTGCGCCGGCTGAGGATCTGCATGACCCGCTCGATCTCGGTCTGGCGGCCGATGCACGGGTCGAGCTTGCCCTCTTCGGCGAGCTTGGTGAGGTTGCGGCCGAACTGGTCGAGGACCTTGGCGGCGCGCTTGCCCTCGGAGCCGCCGCCGGCGGCGCCCTGCGAGCTGCGGCGGCCGGGGCCGCTGAGCGCGCGCATGACCTCGCCGCGGATCTTCTCCGGCTCGGCGTCCAGGTCGAGCAGGATGCGCGCGGCCACGCCCTCGTCCTCGCGCACGAGGCCGAGCAGGATGTGCTCGGTGCCGATGTAGTTGTGGCCCAGGCTGAGGGCCTCACGAAGCGCCAGCTCGAGGACCTTCTTGGCGCGCGGCGTGAAGGGGATCTGCCCCTGCGGGGACTCCTCCCCGGAGCCGACGATGCGCACGACGGCGGCGCGGACCTCCTCGACGGACACTTCGAGCCCGTCGAGCACGCGCGCCGCCACGCCCTCCTCCTCGCGGAGCAGGCCGAGCAGCAGGTGCTCGGTGCCGATGTAGTTGTGCTTGAGAGACCGGGCCTCTTCTTGCGCGAGGACCACGACCTGTCTGGCGCGTTCGGTGAAGCGTTCGAACATGCGGCCACTCCTTCACGGTACGGGAGCCGCTCGCTTCGTCGGGGGGAGGAGTCGGCTGCCGGTGCTTGCTCTCAGTCTCCGGGATACCCACTCTCGCCCCGCCGGAGACACGACGTAGCACTATGGTACCCGATTCATTTGCCGACGCGACCCGCGCGCCGACCAGTATGATGGGGCCTTCTAGGGCAGGCTACGAGCCGCCGCCACGGCGAGGAGGGGACCCGGGCATGCGTCGCATCATCACCTGGTCGGTCAGAGGCAGACATCCGTGGATCGTCATCGCCGTGTGGATCGTGGTCGCCGGCCTGCTCTCCATGGGTCCCAAGCTCCAGAGCGTCACCAGCAACGACGCCTCCAAGGGCCTCTCGGACAAGGTGGAGAGCAAGCGCGCCGACGCCCTCTACCAGGCGTCGTTCCCCGACGCCCAGGGCACGCCGGTGATCGTCGTGTACAGCGCCGACGCGCCGCTCACGGCGGCGCAGAAGGCGGCGATCACCGGCGGCAAGGACTGGCTGCTCGGCGGCGAAGAGCCGGTCAACAGCGCCAGCGTGCAGTTCTCCGAGGACGGCAAGGGCGCGCTCGTCTTCGCCAGCCTCGACGGCAACCCCGGCGACGAGGCCTTCCGCGACTCGGTGCAGCAGATCCGCGACCACTTCGGCGACACCGTAGAGGGCATGCAGGTGCGCGTCACCGGCCCCGGCGGCCTCATCACCGACGTCTACAAGATCTTCCTCAACGCCGACATCAAGCTGCTGGTGGGCACCGTCGTCCTCGTCCTCGTCCTGCTGCTGCTCCTCTACCGCTCGCCGGTGCTGCCGTTCGTGCCGCTCGTCGCCGTGGGGTTCGGCTACTTCGTCTCCGGCGGCATCCTTGCGCTGCTCGCGAACGCACTGGACATCACCCTGTCCGGCCAGGCGACCTCGCTCATGGTCATCCTGCTGTTCGGCGCCGGCACCGACTACGGCCTGCTGCTCATCGCGCGGTACCGCGAGGACCTGCGCCGCACCGCCGACGCACGCGAGGCGCTGGCCACGGCGCTCGGTGAGACGTGGGAGGCGATCGCGGCGAGCGGGCTCACCGTGACGCTCGCCGTGCTCACGCTGCTCTTCGCGCAGTACGGCGACTACCGGGGGTTCGCGCCGGTGCTCGGGCTCGGCGTGTTCGTCACGCTCATCGCCGGACTCACGCTCATGCCGGCGCTGCTGGCCCTCCTCGGCCGCCGCGCCTTCTGGCCGCGCGTGCCCAAAGAGGGAGAGGTCTCGCGCCACCGCACCTGGGAGCGCGTGGCGATACGCGTCGCCGACAAGCCTCGCCGCGCAGCGGCGCTCGTCGCGGCGTTCCTCGTCGTGCTCGCCATGGGCTGCTTCTTCTACAGCCCGCGCTTCAGCTTCACCGACGACTTCCTCACCAGCATGCCGTCCAGCGAGGGGTTCGCGCTCATCGAGAAGCACTTCCCCAAGGGCGCGCTGGCGCCGACCACGGTGCTCATCAAGGCCGAAGAGGCGCCGCCCGAGTTCGTCACCGGCATGATCACCGGGACCCTGAACGAGGCGCCCGGCGTGGCCGCCGCCTTCCCGACCGGCACTGCCGACGACGGCAGGCTGCTCGCCTTCCAGGTGATCCTGGAGGGCGACCCGTACTCGAGCGAGGCGCTCGAGCAGGTCCGTGAGCTGCGGACCATCGCCCGCGAGGCGGCCGCCCAGGGAGGGGGCACAGCCCTGGTGGGCGGCCCCACCGCCACCCAGGCCGACACCTGGGAGCAGAGCAACCGCGACACGATCGTGGTCGCGGTCGTCGCCCTGGTGGTGGTCGGCGCGATCCTCATGATCCTGCTGCGCGCCGTCGTCGCGCCGCTCTACCTGCTGCTCACCAACGTGCTCTCGTACCTCGCCGCGCTGGGCGCGACCATCGTCATCACCGAGAAGATCCTGGGCTGGGAGCACATCAGCTACCGCATCCCGCTGTACATGTTCATCTTCCTGGTGGCGCTGGGCAGCGACTACAACATCTTCATCACCACGCGCATCCGCAGCGAGGCCATGCTGCTCGGGCTGCGCGACGGCACGATCAAGGCCCTGGCGGCGACGGGCGGCGTGCTCACCAGCGCCGGCATCATCCTGGCCGGCACGTTCCTGATCCTCCTGTCGCAGCCCGTCAAGGATCTTGCCGAGATCAGCATCGGCGTGGCGCTCGGCGTGCTCATCGACACGTTCCTCGTGCGCACGGCGCTCGTCCCGGGGCTCACGCTGTGGATCGGGCCCAAGGCAGGATGGCCGGGGCCGCGCTGGACGAAGAAGACCGAAGCGGCCCAGGACCGGCCGCAGGACGCGCTCGTGTCGGGCGACCCGGTGGGGGACGAAGCGTAAGCTCGGATCAGGCCGAAGCCCGGCCGCCCGGGGGATCCTAGAGGTCCCCCAGCGGGAGCGCCGTCATGTCGGCGCCGAGCGGCAGCCGACGGTCACCGAGGTAGATCACGTAGCCCGGGGCCACGAGCGCGCCGAGGTCCTCACGCAGCCGAGTGGCGCCGGCGGCCATGCGCGATGACGCCGTTGCGGTCGTCTTCACCTCGACGGGGACCAGCCCCTCACCGGCGTCCCCCCATGTCTGCGCGAGCACGTCGACCTCGACTCCCGTGGCCGTCCGCCAGAAGTGCAGCCGCGGCGACTCCCCGCGGTGCAGGGCCGCCTTGACGAGTTCGCTCACCACGGCGGTCTCCAGAAGAGGACCCGCAAGGGGGCCGGCCGCGGCCTGCGCAGGATCCTTGAGGCCCACGAGGTGGCTGAGCGTGCCCGAATCCGTGAAGTACACCTTGGGGGTCTTCACCAGGCGCTTGCCCAGATTGGCGTGATAGGGGCGAAGGACGATCACCTGGTAGGTCGCCTCCAGGAGCGACAGCCAGCGCTTGACGGTGTTCACCGCGATCCCCAGGTCTCTCGCCAGGCCACTGAGGTTCAGCAGTTGCCCCGAGCGAGCCGCGAGCGCACGCACGAACAACTGGAACTCCATGAGGTCTCCGATCTGCGTCATGCCCCTCACGTCGCGCTCGAGATACGTGCCGAGGTAGCTGTCGTGCCACAGGTCGGCATCGAGCCCTGGCTCCGCCGCCAGCTGTGGATACGAGCCGCGGATGAGCCGCGCCCACGCGTCCTTCGGCGGCACCGGCGGCGAGACGGCCGGCGGCGCCGGGAGGTCCGCTCCCACGGCAGCGGCCGGCCGGCATCGCGCGCCAGTTCCCTCATCGAGAGGGGCAGCAACCGGAGGAGCGCGACACGACCCGCGAGCGTCTCGGTCACTCCCCTGGCCAGCAGGAGGTTCTGGGAGCCCGTGAGTACCCACCGGCCGCGAGCGCCGGGGTCCTCGTCGATGCGTTCCTTGACGTAGGACAGGAGCGACGGCGCGTTCTGCACCTCATCCAGGATCAGCGGCGGCGGATTCGCCGCCAGAAAGCCGCGAGGATCCGTGACTGCGGCCTCTCGCACGTCCGGCGCATCGAGCGAGACATAGCTGTGGGTCGAGCCGAGCGCGTGGCGCAACAGTGTGGTCTTGCCGGCCTGCCGAGGACCGTGAGCATGACCGCCGGGAACTGCTGCACCGCACGAAGCAGGACCGGCTCGAGGGTACGGGGAATGAAGTCGGCAGCCATCACCTTGTGATTTTGCCACAGCGAAGCAAAATCACAAGGCCTTCGCGCGGCGTGCACCGCGCAGGCGGCCGGCGGAGCTAGCTGCGCAGCGCCGGGAAGAGGATGACGTCGCGGATGCTCGGCGCGCCGGTGAGGACCATGACCAGGCGGTCGAGGCCCATGCCGAGGCCGCCGGTGGGCGGCATGCCGTGCTCCATGGCCTCGAGGAAGTCCTCATCGAGCCGGTGAGCCGTCTCGTCGCCGTCGGCGAGGTCCTGCATCTGCTGCACGAAGCGCTCGCGCTGGTCGTCCGGGTCGTTGAGCTCGCTGAACGCGTTGCTGAGCTCCATGCCGGCGATGAACCCCTCGAACCGCTCGACGAAGCGCGGGTCGTGCGGGGTCTTCTTGGCGAACGGGCTGGTCTCGAGCGGGTGCTCGGTGATGTACACCGGCTGGATGAGCTTGGGCTCGACGCACTCGCTGAAGAGCTCGTCGACCTGGGCGCCCCAGGTGGGGACGAGCGGCACGACGCCCTCGAGCCCCTTCTCCGTGATGCGCGCCTGCAGGTCGGCGACCGTGCGCGCGTCGTCGGCGCCGATGTCGATGCCGGTCTCGCCCTCGATGGCCTTGCGCATGGTGAGGCGCGGCCACGGCGGCGTGAGGTCGATCTCGTGCTCTCGGAACGTGACCTTGAGCGCGCCGACCGCCTCGGCCGCGTAGGCCGTCATCTGCTCGACGGTGTCCATGACGTGGTTGTAGTCGACGTAGGCCTCGTAGAACTCGAGCATCGTGAACTCGGGGTTGTGCTTGAAGCTCACGCCCTCGTTACGGAAGTCCTTGCCGATCTCGTACACGCGGTCGATGCCGCCGATGATGCAGCGCTTGAGGTACAGCTCGGTGGCGATGCGCAAGTAGAGGTCGCGCTGGAGCTCGTTGTGGTGGGTGACGAACGGCCGGGCCAGGGCGCCGCCGTAGAGCGGCTGGAGGACCGGCGTCTCGACCTCGACGAACCCGCGGTCGTCCAGGAACCTGCGGACCGCGGCGATGATGTGTGCGCGCTTGATGAAGATCTCGCGCGAGTCATCGTTGGCGGCGAGATCCAGGTACCGCTTGCGGTACCGCGTCTCGACGCTGGTGAGGCCGTGGTACTTCTCCGGCATGCCGCGCAGCGACTTGCTGAGCAGCTGCCACGAGGTGATGCGCAGGCTGAGCTCGCCGCGCCGGGTGCGCATCATGGTGCCCTCGGCGCCGACGAAGTCCCCGAGGTCGACGTGCTCGAGCGCCTCGTAGCGCTCGTCGCCGAGCGCGTCGAGCTGACAGAACAGCTGCAGCTCGCCGCTCATGTCCTTGAGGACGACGAAGGTGAGCTTGCCGTGTACGCGACGGGCGACGACGCGGCCGGCGACGCGGCGCACGTCGGTCGCGTCCTGCCCCGCCTCGAGGGACTCGTACGCGCCTTTCAGCGCGCCGATCTCGTCGCGCGGCTGGTACTGCGTGGGGTACGCGGCGCCCGTCTCGCGCCAGGCGGAGAGCTTGTCACGCCGCTCGGCGAAGGCGTCGCCGTGCTCAGCGTGCTGCTCGTCCACGACGGAGACTCGTCAGGCCTTGTCGATGGCCAGGACTTTGAACTTCTTGGAGCCCTGGGGAACCGCGACGGTGACCTTGTCCCCGGGCTTGTGGCCGAGGATCGCCCGGCCCACCGGCGACTCGTTGGACAGCTTGTGCGCGCCCGGGTCGGCCTCGGACGAACCGACGATGGCGTACTGGACGACGTCGCCCCGCTGCATGTCCTGCAGCGTGACCTTGGTGCCGACGCCGACGACGTCCGTCGCGACCTGGTCCGAGTCGATGACGATGGCACTGCGGAGCCGCTCCTCGAGGGAGTAGATGCGCGCCTCGAGCATGGCCTGCTCGTTCTTGGCGTCGTCGTACTCCGAGTTCTCCGAGATGTCGCCGAAGTCGCGCGCCGCACGGATGCGCTCAGCGACCTCGTCACGCTTGACTGACGAGAGATACTCGACCTCTTCCTTGAGGCTCTGGAAGCCCTCCGGGGTGAGGATGATCTCGCGATCGACCACTGGATTCCTCCTCTTGAACGCAACGACGCGGCCCCGCTGTGAGGCCGCGCGCCGAAGTGGCGAGCAAGTATAGGGCATGCCCAGGGAATGCGCAAACGGAGCCCAGCCGTCGTCGACAGGCCTGCATCCAGGAGGGCCGGCGAGGGGCCGGAATGGGCTCCGCCGAGCCTGGTCAGAGGCTCAGAAGCGCGCGGACAGCAGCCTCGTCGCGCGCCCGCATGAGGTCCAGGGAGAGCGGCTTGTCGAGGGCGCCGTGGCGGCGGAACTTGCCCCAGAACTGGCGGAGGTGGCCGACGGCACGGCCGCCGAGCTCCTCGAGGACCTCCGCCGCGAAGCGGCGCACCTCCTCGAGCTTCCCGGCGGCCTCGGGCTCGGCCGCGCCCAGCACCTGGGCGAACAGCCACGGCGCGCCCACGGCGCCGCGGGCCAGCATCACCGCCGCGGCGCCGCCCTCGAGAAGCCGCAGGGCGGCCGCCCGGCCGTCGACGTCGCCGGAGGCGATCACCGGGACGGGCAGCGCGGCCGCCAGAGCGAAGGTGATCCCGTGATCGGCCGTCCCCCGGTAGAGCTGCGCGGCCGTCCGGGGGTGGATGCAGACGGCCGCGGCGCCCGCCTCGGCGAGCCGCGGCGCCAGCGCCGCCCCCAGCCCGTCTCCGTCACGCAGTCCGGCGCGGATCTTGACCGTGACCGGCACGGGCCGCCCGGGCCCGGCGCGCTCGACCGCGGCGACCACGGCGGAGACCATGCCCGCGGCGCGCTCCGGATCCGCCAGCAGCGCCGCGCCGGCGCCCGTCTTGACGACCTTGCGCACCGGGCACGCCATGTTGAGGTCGACCACGTCGGCCCCGGCCTCCACCGCGCGGCCGGCGGCGTCGGCGAGCACGTCGGCGTCCGCCCCGAAGAGCTGGAACCCGAGCGGGTGCTCGTCCTCCCCGTGCGCGAAGTAGTCGAGCGTGCGCCGGTTGTCGTAGTGCACGCCGTAGGCGGAGATCATCTCGGTGAAGACGAGGCCGGCGCCCCAGCGGCGCACGCTGCGCCGGAACGCCGGCGTGGTGATGCCGGCCATGGGAGCCATGATGAGGCGGCGGTCGAGCTCGAGCCCGCCGACCGCCAGGGACCGCAGCAGGGAGTCGCCGGCCGGCGGCACGTCTCCGGCGCGCGGCGGGCCGGGCGCAGCCACGCCCGCCACTCCTGCCGCCTCAGCCCCGCTGCTGACGCCGCATCACGATCTCGATGCCGCGCAGCGTGAGGAACTGGTCGACCTTCTCGATGACGTCGGTGTGGCGGGCGATCATCTCGGCGAGGCCGCCGGTGGCGATGACCGGGCACTTCACTCCCAGTTCGGCCCAGATGGCGTGCACCACGCCCTCGACCTCGCCGGCGAACCCGAACACGGCACCCGACTGCAGCGCCTCGGTGGTGGACTTGCCGATGGCGTGCTCCGGCTCGATGAGCTCGACCTTGATGAGCTTGGCGGCGCGCGTCGTGAGCGCCTCGAGGGAGACCTCGATGCCGGGGGCGATGGCGCCGCCGAGGTAGTCGCCCTCGGCGGAGATGACGTCGAACGTGGTGGCCGTGCCGTAGTCGGCGACGATGCACGGCCCGCCGTAGGCCTCATAGGCGGCCACGGCGTTGACGATGCGGTCGGCCCCGACCTCGGACGGGTTGCGCGTCTTGATGCGCATGCCCGTCCGCGCCCCGGGGCCCACCACGAAGGCCTCCAACCCCAGGTGCTTGTCGCACATCTCGACCCACTGCTGCGTGAGCCGCGGGACGACCGAAGCGACGCCGACCTCGTCCACCGCCTCCCTGAGCCGCTCGCCCTTGAGCGAGAACAGCCCCTGGAGCATGCCGGCGACCTCGTCGCTGGTGCGGTGCCGCACGGTGGCCATGCGCCACTCGTCGTGCACCTCGCCGCCGTCGATGACCCCGATGTGCGTCTGCGTGTTGCCGACGTCGACCACGAGCAGCACGTCACACCTCCAGGTCGAGGGCGAGGTCGACCCAGGGCGCGCGCGTGGTGAGCGCCCCCGCCGAGATGACGTCCACGCCGGCCTCGGCGAGCTCGCGCACGCGCTCCAGCCGCACCCCGCCGCTGACCTCCACGAGAGCGCGGCCGGCGACGCGCTCCACGGCCGCGCGCACGGTGGGGGTGTCCATGTTGTCGAGCAGCACGATGGTCGCGCCGCAGGCGAGGGCCTCGTCCAACTGCTCGAGCGTGTCGACCTCGACCTCCAGCGCGTGCAGGTGCGCGGCGCCGGCGCGCACCTGCGCGACCGCGGCGGCGACGCCGCCGGCCGCCGCCACGTGGTTGTCCTTGATCATCGCGCCGTCGAACAGGCCGAACCGGTGCGGCGTGCCGCCGCCGTCCACGACGGCCTGCTTCTCGAGCGCGCGCAGGCCGGGGGTGGTCTTGCGCGTGGCCGCGATGCGAGCCCTGGTGCCGGTCGTCTCGGCGGCGTAGGTCGCGGTGAGCGTCGCCACGCCGCTGAGCCGGCACAGGAAGTTGAGCGCGGTCCGCTCGGCGGCGAGGATCGCCGCCAGGGGGCCGCGCAGCTCGGCGATGGTCGCGCCGGCCTCGAAGCGCTCGCCGTCGTGGATGAGGACGTCCACGGCGAGCGCCGCGTCCACCTGCCGGGCCGTCTCCTCCAGCGCCGCGACGCCGGAGAGCACACCGGCCTCGCGCGCGACCACGCGCGCGACCCCGGCGCCCTCGAACACGGAGCCGGTGAGGTCGCCGTAGCCCGCCAGGTCCTCGCGCAAGGCACGCCTGACGGCCGTCCTCGCGGCCACGCGGCAGCTCCGCTCGCTCATGCGTCGTCCCGCTTGCTCGGAGTGACTCTGCCCACGCCCTCGGTGCGCTCGTGCTCGGGCAGCCGCAGCGTGATGTGCTTGCGCCACGCGGCGTCGTCCACGCCCGGGAAGTCCTCGCGCAGGTGTACGCCGCGCGACTCCTCGCGCAGCAGCGCGCACTTGGCGACCTGGGTCCCGAGCGTGAGCATGTTGAGCACCTCGTACTCGGCCTCGCCCATCTGGCCGAAGCGCAGCTCCGAGGTGAGGCCGCCGAGCTCGTCCAGCGCGGACTGCAGGTCGGCGGCGCGGCGCAGCACGCCGACCTTGTCCTGCATGGCGCCGGTGAGGCGGCGGCGGGCGGCGGCGGCGTCGCTGCGCCCGCCGCCCGCCGCCGCCTCCGGGATGTCGAAGCTCAGGCGGCGTACGTCTTCGCCCAGCCGCCCGATGTAGCGGTCGAGGTCGCGCACCACGCGGTCGCTGAACACGAGGCCCTCCAGCAGCGAGTTGCTCGCCAGCCGGTTCGCGCCGTGCACGCCGGTGCTCGCCACCTCGCCGCTCGCGTACAGGCCCGGCACCGTGGTGCGTCCCCACACGTCGGTCACCACGCCCCCGATGAAGTAGTGGCACACGGGGGCGACCGGGATGAGCTCCTTCGCCAGGTCCAGCCCGTGCTCGCGCAGCCCGGCGGTGACGCTCGGGAAGCGCTCGTAGAGCCAGGCGGCGTCGAGGTGCGTCGCGTCGAGGGCGACGTGGTCCGTGCCCTCCTTGCGCATCTCGGCGACCATGCCACGGACGACGATGTCGCGCGAGGCGAGCTCGGCGCGCGGGTCGTACTCGGTCATGAAGCGCTCGCCGGCGGCGTTGCGCAGGTAGGCGCCCTCGCCGCGCAGCGCCTCGGTGATGAGCTGCACCGTCTCCTGCCCGGGCAGGGCGAGGCCGGTGGGATGGAACTGCACGAACTCGAGGTCGCGGATGGCGGCCCCGGCGCGGTAGGCCATCGCCACGCCGTCGCCGGTGGCGACCGCCGGGTTGGTGGTGCGGCCGTAGACCTGCCCCGCGCCGCCGGTGGCCAGCACGGTGACCATGGCGACGTTGAGCGTGAGCCCGCCGTCGGCGAGGTTGAGCGTGAGCGCGCCCACGCAGCGCCCGTCGACGGTGAGCAGGTCGATGACGAACTCGTCCTCGTAGAGCTGCACGCGGCTGCCGAGGCGAGCGGCCTCGGCGAGGGCGCTCGAGACCTCGCTGCCGGTGGCGTCGCCCCCGGCGTGGACGATGCGCGGCAGCGAGTGCGCGCCCTCGCGCCCGAGCACGATCTGCCCGTCGACCTTGTCGAACCGCGGGCAGATCTCCATGAGCTCGTGCACGCGGTCCGGGCCCTCGTTGACGAGCACGCCTGACGGCCTCCTCGTCGCAGAGGCCCGCGCCGGCGCCGATGGTGTCCTTGAAGTGCAGGTCGGGCGAATCCTCCTCGCCGATCGCCGCGGCGATGCCGCCCTGGGCGAGGAACGTGGTGGTCTCCTCGAAGGTGGACTTGGTGAGCAGGCCCACCCGCCAGCGGCGCGCGGCGCCGATGGCGGCCGTGAGACCGGCGATGCCGCCGCCGAGGACGAGCACGTCGAAGCTGCGCCGGTGCAGTGGCTCGCCCGAGCGGATGGCGACGTACGGGCGAGTCACGGGACTCGCCTCAGCGCGGGCTGGTCATCGGTCACCGCTCACCCTTCCGTGGCGTCGTACAGCCTCACCTGCTGGGTGCGGGACCAGTCCCTGCCCAGCCCGGCGACGTCGAGGGCCGGCATGCCCCTGGCGTGGTCCCACACCTCGGCGAGCGGCACGAGAACGAACGCCCGCTTGACCATGCGCGGATGCGGGAGCGTGAGCTCGGGGTCGTCGGACTCGGCGTCTTGGAAGAGCAGTATATCGATATCGAGCGTGCGCGGGCCGAATCGGAGCTCGCGCGTGCGTCCGTGCTCGCGCTCGATGCGCTGGCACTCGTGGAGCAGGTCGAGCGGCTCGAGGCCGGTGTCGACGCACACCACCTGGTTGAGGAACGCCTCCTGGTCCTCGAGGTCCTGGGGTGCGGTCTCGTAGAGGCGGGAGGCGGCGACCACGGAGGTGCAGGGCAGCGCCGAGAGTGCGTCGCACGCGGCGCGCAGGTACCCCGCCCGGTCTCCGCGGTTGGAGCCCAGCGAGACGAAGACGCGCCTGCCCGCCGAGGCGGGGAGCGGCGCACAGAGCGGTGCACCTTCGGCGCCCCCCTCGATACCTCCGCTACGTCGGGTGCTGAGCGGTGCGCCTGCGGCGCCCCCCTCGATACCTCCGCTACGTCGGGTATTCACGCGGTGCGCACCACCTCGACGCGCGCCGCGTGGACCGGCAGCGCGACGGGAGGCGCCACCTTGCTCACGGCCACCTCGACGAGCACCGGGTCGAACTCGTCCCAGAGGCCGTCGCAGAGGACGGTGGCGAGACGCTCGAGCAGCTTGAACTCGCCACCCTCGACCACGCCGCGCACGTAGTTGACGATCTGGCTGTAGTTGACGGTGTCCTCGAGGTCGTCGCTCTGGCCGGCGCCCCGCGACTGCGGGTCGAGGCGCACGTCGATGGAGAGCGTCTGGCCGATGGCCCGCTCCTCCGCGGTGACGCCGCAGCGCCCGCGGAGCTCGATGCCGTTGAGGACGATGGACAGGCTGCGGGTCATGAGCGGACTCCTTGCCGGGAGGGATCAGGGGGCGACGACGCCCTCGCGCACGGCGAGGGCGACACGGAGCGCCTCGAAGTTCGGCTTGACGTCGTGGACGCGGAAGACGTGCGCGCCGGCGAGGTAGCCGATGACCGTGGTGGCCACCGTGCCGATGGTGCGGCCGGAGGGCTCGGCGCCGAGGATCGCGCCGAGGAACCTCTTGCGCGACGCGCCGAGCAGCAGCGGACGGCCGAGCACGGCGAAGCGTCCGAGGCCGTCGAGCAGCGCCAGGTTGTGGGCCACCGTCTTGCCGAAGCCGATGCCCGGGTCGAGCATGATCTGCTCCTCGCGCACGCCGCGCGCCAGCGCGAAGGCCATGCGCTCCTCGAGGAACGCGAGCACCTCGTCGACCACGTCGTCGTAGCGCGGGTCGTCCTGCATGCTCTTGGGCATGCCCTGCATGTGCATCAGGCAGACGGGACAGCCCGACTCGGCGACCACGGCCGCCATCTCGTCGTCGTACCGCAGCGCGCTCACGTCGTTGAGGACCGCCGCCCCGGCGGCGAGAGTGCGGCGCGCGACCTCCGCCTTCATCGTGTCGACGGAGATGGGCACGCCCACGCTGCCGGCCAGGGCCTCGACCACCGGCAGCACGCGGCGCAGCTCCTCGTCCAGAGAGACGAGCTCGGAGCCCGGCCGCGTGGACTCGCCGCCGATGTCGACGATGGAGGCGCCCTCCCGCACGAGCGTGAGAGCCTGCTCCAGCGCGGCGTCGGCGGCGAAGAACCGCCCCCCGTCCGAGAACGAGTCGGGGGTCACGTTGACGATCCCCATCACGGCGGGGAACTGCAGGTCGAGAGAGAAGGTCGGCGCGGCCGGCGTCATCGGCGGGGGCCTCAGCGCGGGGCGTTGATGAGGGAGAACACCTCGGCCCGGGTGGCGTCGTTGCTCTGGATGAGGCCGCGCACCGCGCTGGTGACCGTCTTGGAGCCCGGGGTGCGCACCCCGCGCATGCTCATGCACAGGTGCTCGGCCTCGATGAGCACCAGGGCGCCCGTGGGTCTGAGCGCCGCCTCGATGGCGTCGGCGACCTCGCTGGTGATGCGCTCCTGCAGCTGCGGCCGCGCCGCGACCTGGCGGACGACGCGCGCGAGCTTGCTGAGACCGGCGATGTGGCCGTGGTGGCTCGGGATGTAGGCGACGTGCGCGAGGCCGTGGAACGGCAGCAGGTGGTGCTCGCAGATCGAGTAGAAGTCGATGTCCCGGATGAGCACCATCTCGCGGTGGTGGTCGCCGGGGATCGCCGTGAGCAGCTCCGCCGGGTCGGGCGCGTGGATGCCCGAGAAGAGGTCCTCGTACATCTCGGCCACGCGCTGCGGCGTCTTCTGCAGGCCCGGACGATCCGGGTCCTCGCCGATGCCCTCGAGGATCAGGCGCACGCCGGTCTTGATCTTCTCCTGGTCCACGTGGTCTTCAGCAGCCTCGGGGGAGACTCACGTCGCTTCCGGGTTCACCGGGTTGACGTGGGCGGGCTTGGGCACCGGCGGCTGCTTGACGCGCTGCCGCGTCTCGGGCTCGGGAGGACCGGACTGCCGCTGGCGCTCCTTCTCGTCGCGCTCGCGGAAGACCTCCTCGTCCGGCACGCCGTCGACGAGCGCCTGGAACTCGTGCGACTCGATGGTCTCGCGGACGATGAGGATCTTGCTGATGCGGTCGAGCAGTTCCCGCTTCTCGGCCAGGAGGTCCTTGGCGCGCTGGTGCGCCTCCTCGATGATGCGCCGGATCTCGTCGTCGATCTGCTTGGCGATCTCCTCGGAGTAGTCCGCCTGCGCCTGGTACTCGCGACCGAGGAACGGCATGGACTGGTCGTGGCCCAGGGTGCGCGGGCCGAGCTCCTCGCTCATGCCGTAGCGCATGATCATCTGCTTGGCCGTCGCCGTGGCCTTCTCCAGGTCGTTGGCGGCGCCGGTGGTGATCTCGCCGAACACGACCTCCTCGGCGGCGCGGCCGCCGAGCGTCATGGAGAGCGTGTCCATGAGCTCCTGCCTGGTGGTGAGGAACTTGTCCTCGGTCGGCAGCGAGATGGTGTACCCGAGCGCCTGCCCGCGGCTGACCACCGAGATCTTGTGCACGGGGTCGGTGTACTCGAGGAAGTGGCCCACCAGGGCGTGCCCCATCTCGTGGTACGCCGTGATCGCCTTCTCCTTCTCGCTGATGATGCGCGTCTTCTTCTCGGGACCCGCCAGGACGCGCATGATGCCCTCTTCGAGCTCGGCCATGCCGATGAGCTTCTTGCCGTGGCGCGCCGCGAGGAGCGCCGCCTCGTTCACGAGGTTGGCGAGGTCGGCGCCGGTGAAGCCCGGCGTCTGGGCGGCGAGCGCGTCGATGTCGATGTCCTTGTCGATCGGCTTGCCGCGCGAGTGCACGTCGAGGATCTGCTTGCGGCCCGGGCGGTCGGGACGGTCGACGACGATCTGGCGGTCGAACCGGCCCGGGCGCAGCAGCGCCGGGTCGAGGATGTCCGGCCGGTTGGTGGCGGCGATGAGGATGATGTTGTCCTTCATCTCGAAGCCGTCCATCTCGACGAGCAGCTGGTTGAGCGTCTGCTCGCGCTCGTCGTGGCCGCCGCCCATGCCGGCGCCGCGATGGCGGCCGACCGCGTCGATCTCGTCGACGAAGATGATGCAGGGTGAGTTCTGCTTGGCCTGCTCGAACAGGTCGCGCACACGCGAGGCGCCGACGCCGACGAACATCTCGACGAAGTCGGAGCCGCTGATGCTGAAGAACGGGACCCCCGCCTCGCCGGCGACGGCACGCGCGAGCAGCGTCTTGCCGGTGCCGGGCGGCCCGTAGAGCAGCACGCCCTTGGGGATGCGGGCGCCGAGCTGCTGGAACTTCTTGGGGTTCTCGAGGAACTCCTTGATCTCGTGCAGCTCCTCGACGGCCTCCTCGCAGCCGGCGACGTCCTTGAACGTCACCTTCGGCGAATCCACGCTCACGCGCTTGGCGCGGCTCTTGCCGAAGCTCATGACCTTGGACCCGCCGCCCTGCATCTGGTTCATGATGAAGAACCAGAAGCCCAGGATGAGCAGGATCGGCAGGATGAAGGTGATGGCGCTCGTCCACCACGGGCTCTTGGGGCTCTCCGCGTCGTACGGCACGTTGTACTGGTTGAGGAACTCGGTGGTGGCCGCCGGGTCGGTGTAGGCGACGCTGTACTGCTCCTGCTTGCCGTCGACCGCCCTGAGCGTCACCTCCATCGTCTGGTCCTTGACGTTCATGACGACGGACTCGACGTTGCCGTTGACGACGTCCTTGGTGAAGCTGGGCTGGACGTCGCCGGCCTTCGGCGGCGAGACCGTGCCCTCGGCGACCGCGACGTTCGGACTCTCCGCCTCGAGGGTCTCCTGGAGCGTGGCCGGCACATCCTCGACGTAGTACTGCAGCCCGCCCAGCTGCGTAGCCTTCGCCGCCTGGTTGGCGGGGTCGACGACCACGGCCTTGATGACGTCGTTCTGGAGGTCGCTCTTGAGCACGTCCACCGAGGTGACGAACGGCGCCGCGTAGATGGCCTTGGGCGTAGACGGAGCGCGGTTCCCCGAGATGACCCACTCGATGAACATCGCCACGATGATGACGATGAGGATTGGGAACAGCGCGCTACGGATGAATCTGCTCACGGTGACCCTTCTGGACGGGGGCTGGCACCGACGATCTGTGGCGGCTGAACTGCCTGCAAATCAGGGCGTCCGGTGACGGTAGCATACCCCACTGACTACAGCAAAGAACCCGCCTGGTCGAGGATCTCGTCGGCCGCTTCCTGCGTCAGGACCCCGATGTAGTCGAGGGTGCGGAAGTGGTCGGCGAGGTCGAGACCGTACCCGACGACGAACTTGTCGGGGATCTCGAACCCCACGTACCTGCAGGGGATCTCGGTGCGCCGCCGCGAGGGCTTGGTGAGCAGGGCGCAGATCTCCAGCGAGGCCGGCTTGCGGCTGCGCAGGTTCTTGAGCAGGTAGCTCAGCGTGAGGCCGGAGTCGATGATGTCCTCGACGATGAGGACGTGCCTGCCGGCGATCTCGAGGTCCAGGTCCTTGAGGATGCGCACCACGCCGGACGAGTCCGTGGAGGAGCCGTAGCTCGAGACGGCCATGAAGTCGAGCGCGACCGGGACGTCGACGCGCCGCGCGAGGTCGGCCATGAAGAACACCGCCCCCTTGAGCACGCCGACCATGAGGAGTCTCCTTGCCCTCGTAGTCGTGGGTGATCTGGACGGCGAGCTCGTCGATGCGCTCGGCGAGTTTCTCGCGGTCGACCAGCACTTCAGAGATCGGCACGTTCACGTTCCCTCCTGGACGACGTGCAGTGTCAAAGCACTACTCTGGGCCACCCGGTAGCCGTGCGCAACCCTGCCGGGCGGGGCGGCGGGGCCGCCCACCCACGCCGCCGCGCCGTCGACGTCGAGCACGACGGCGAGCGGGCGGAGCCCGGCGGGCACGCGGGCGGCGGCGAGATAGCGGGCGACGGTGGTCTCGCCGCCGAGGTCCGACGGGGCGAAGCGCTCGCCGCGGCGCGGGTGCCGCAGGGCCACGCGCCGCGGCGGCGACGGCAGCCCGGCGAAGGCCTCGCCGGCGAGGGCGGCCCGGCGGTCGAAGGCCGCCCCGGGCAGCAGGCGGATCCGCCAGCGCGCGCCGCAGAAGCCGGCCGTCACGCCGGCGTCGCCGGCCGCCGCGAGCTCCTCCCCCTGGGTCTCGGCCGGCGGGCAGCGGTGCGGTGCGGCGGCGGCGCGGAGGCGCAGCTCGCCGCCGCCGCGCACCGCCTCGAGGCCCCTGCCGAGGTCGGCGCGGCCGGCGTCGTCGCGCCGCGCCGCGAGGCGCAGCAGCGCCTCCACCTGACGGCGCTCGACCAGCGCCGACCCGCCCAGGGCCGCGCGCAGCGCGTCGTGCAGCACGAGCGCCCGCACGGCCGGCGTCTCCGCGGCGAGCAGAGAGAGGTCCAGGCGCGCGAGCTCGCCTGCAGCAAGCGGCAGGTCCGCGCGCTCCCGCGCCTCGGCGCACACCGCGGCCAGCACCTCCGACTCGGCCGCGGCCAGCTCCGCCGACGCGGCCAGCGTCTCCTTGACGCGCGGGTTGAGCCCCTCGAGCAGCGGCAGGACCTCGAGCCGCAGCAGGTTCCGGGCGTAGCGCGGAGACGTGTTGGTCACGTCCTCGCCGAACTCCACGCCGGTCAGGCGGCAGTACTCGCGGATCTCGGCCGCCCCGACGCCGAGCAGCGGCCGCGCGAGGTCGCCGTCGCGCGGACGCATCCCGGCCAGGCCTCGAGGCGAGGCGTACTTGACCAGCCGGTAGAGCACCGTCTCCGCCTGGTCGTCGCGGTTGTGCGCCGTCACGAGCACGTCGTAGCCGTGCTCCGCCGCAAGGTCGCGCGCGCGCCCGTAGCGGAGGTCCCGGGCGCGCTCCTGGAAGTGCGCCCCGCGCAGAGCGCCGCGCAGGCGCTCCACGTGCAGCGGCACGCCCACCTCCGCGCAGGCGCGCTCGACGATGCGCCGGTCGCGGTCCGAGTCGGCGCCGCGCAGGCCGTAGTCGACGTGGAGCGCCGCGAACGAGAGCGCCAGGCCGAGCCGGCCGTCCGCGGCGCGCAGCAGCGAGAGCAGCGCCATGGAGTCGGCGCCGCCGGACAGCAGCAGCAGCGCCCGCTCGCCAGACCGCAGCGACTGCGATGTCGCGACCGACTCCGCGACGCGGCGCTGGAGCCGAAGACAGGCTGCGGGCTGGCGCGCCACGACCGTCTCAGAACGAGACGACCCGGTCGCTGCGCACGGTCGCCTCGGCCAAGTCGTGGATGGTGGCGACGCGCGCGTGCGCTTCGAGGCGGTCCTCGGTGAGCCCGCGGGTCGCGCAGCAGGTGCCGCAGCAGCTCACGTCGATGCCCTTCTTCAGCAGTTCGAAGAGGTGGTGCTCCAAGGAGGCGTGCGCTCCACGCGGGTCCTGGCCGGCCGTCGCCGCGGCGACGCCGTCGCCCACGAGGGAGACCTCGACGTGCTCGCCGCGCAACGCGAGCGCGTCGGCCAGCTGGAAGGCGCCGTATGTCCCCTCGCTGCCGTACGGCGCCGTGTTGACGACGAGCAGGACCGACATTGGGGCCTCCTTCGCGCGGCCGGCGCGGCCGCACCGGGGACGTGAGAAGCATAGCAGAGGGCGGCGGGACGCTTGACCGTCGCCTCCTCAGACAACGACGAAACGATTGTGCAGACACTCACAACAGGCTAGGCTGCACCGGAGGGTATTCAGACCGCCGGGGGCGGGCCTCGGCAGAACGAAGGGAAAGAGGTACCTCTGATGACCAGTAGAATCGTACGTGTCGGCCTGCTTCTCGGAGCGATCGTCTTGCTGGCAGCGCTCGCCGCCGGACCCGCTCTGGGCATGGGAGGTACGGCGGGGAAGGTCGCGCTTGGCGCGCTCATCGCCGGCGACAGGTCGCTGTCCGCACCTGACGGCCAGTCCTGCGCGGACTGCCACTTCCCGGCGCCGGATACGCCGACCCCGATCAGGACCTGCCGGTGTCACAGGGGGTCGACCCCGCGGACTTCGGCGGCCGCAACGCCCCGACATGGGCGTACACGGCCTGGAGTCCCGATCTCTACCCCGAGGTGGATGAAGAGGGCGGCGTGACCTGGATCGGCGGCATGTTCTGGGACGGCCGCGCCACCGGCTGGGAGCTCACCCCCCTCGCCGAGCAGGCCCGCGGACCGTTCCTCAACCCGGTCGAGATGCAGAACCCGTCGAAGGCCGAGGTGATCCGCGAGGTCCGCAAAGCGCCGTACGCCGGCCTCTTCCGCCTCGTCTACGGCCCCAACAGCCTCAAGAACGTCGAGCCGGCCTACGACAACGTAGCTCGCGCCATCGCCGCCTACGAGTCGTCCAGCCTCGTCAACACCTTCAGCTCCCGGTACGACGCCTACCTGGCCGGCACCTCTCGCGCCCTCAACGCGCAGGAGAAGCGCGGCCTCGAGCTCTTCGAGGGCAAGGCGCTGTGCAGCCAGTGCCACCTGAGCCGGCCCGACCCGAACGTCTCGACCGGCATCGCCGCCGGCAAGGCGCTGTTCACCGACTACACCTACGACAACCTCGGCATCCCCAAGAGCCCGGCCTTCGCGCTGCCGCCGCTGAACTTCGATCCCAACCACGTCGACAACGGCCTCGGCGACTTCCTGCGGACGACCGCCGGCAAGTCACCGGACTACAGCGCCTATGCCGCCGATGCCGACGGCCTCTTCAAGGTGTCGACCCTGCGCAACCTCACGCGCACGGCCCCCTACGGCCACAACGGCTACTTCGCCACGCTCAAGGACATCGTGCACTTCTACAACACGCGCGACGTGCCGGGGGCTGGCCCGGGCGGCCAGGACTGGCCGGCCCCGGAAGTCCCGGCCAACGTCAATACCGCTGAGCTGGGCGATCTCGGCCTTACGGACGCGGAAGAAGATGACGTCGTCGCCTTCCTGAAGACGCTCACCGACCGCGTGATCGTGAATATCCCGATTCACTGACAGAGCCGCCGCGCGGGCGCAGGCGCCTCGCGGCTGGTCGCACACAAGAGCCCCGGCGGTGCGTTCTGCACCGCCGGGGCTCTTCCCTTCTTGTATCAGAGCGCCTCGAGCCGAGGCGAGGGCTACTCCGTCGCCTCGCCCGGCCCTTCGATCTTGTCGCGCTCAGCCTTCGGCACCTCGAGCAGGTACCGGTAGGCCAGCCCGCCGACGATGCCGCCGATGGTCGGGAAGACGATGAACACCCACAACTGCGCGAGCGCCCAGTCGCCGACGAACAGCGCCGGCGCCAGCGAGCGGGCAGGGTTCACCGAGGTGTTCGTCACCGGGATGCTGATCAGGTGGATCAGCGTCAGCGTCAGACCGATGGCGAGCGGCGCGAGGCCCGCGGGCGCGCGCCTGTCGGTCACGCCGTGGATGACGAGCAGGAAGGCGAACGTGAGCAGCAACTCGATGACGATCGCCGCGGCCAGCGAGTACCCGGCCGGCGAGTGGTCGCCGTAGCCGTTGGCGGCGAAACCGTCGGCGAGCGTGAAGCCTGCCCTGCCGGAGGCGATCACGTACAGCACCGCCGAGGCGCAGATGCCGCCGACCACCTGGGCGACGATGTACACCACGACCTTGCCGCCGGGGAACCTGCCGCCGGCCCAGAGCCCGAGGGTCACGGCGGGATTGAAGTGCCCGCCCGAGATGTGACCCACGGCGTACGCCATGGTGACCACGGTGAGGCCGAACGCCAGGCTCACGCCGAGCCAGCCGATCCCGTTGTCGCCTACCGAGGCGGCCAGGACGGCCGCACCCGTGCCGCCGAAGACCAGCCAGAACGTGCCGAAGAACTCGGCGACCGCTGCCTTGCCTGTGTTCATGTACCCCACCACCGTGTTGTTCGTTTCTACTACCGCGGCGGTAGGTACCCACATGGCGACCGTTCCTCACCAATCTCGCGTTCGGGCCCCGCCGCCGGAACGCCGGGAATCGGGTCCCGGCCAAAAAAGAAGGCGCCCGAACGGGCGCCCAGGAAGGCTATGGTAGCGGGGGCAGGATTCGAACCTGCGACCTTCGGGTTATGAGCCCGACGAGCTACCGGACTGCTCCACCCCGCGACGTTGGACGTCAGATTGTACACGTTCCTACGCTCGATTGTAAAGCAGCCGGGAGGGACCCGCCGCACGCGCGGCGTAAAGGGCAGGCGGGATGTTCCGATACACTTCCATGGAGATGACCAGGCTCGGGGCGACAGGCAGGGAGCACGCGGCACCGGCCACGGCGAACGCCGTGGCGCGCTTCGCGTGCGTCCTCGCCCTCGCCCTGCTCTGTGCGGCGCTCCTACCCGCGGCAGCCTCCTCCTCCCCCTCCATCGAGGACCTCGAGGCGCAGGCGCTCGACGTGCGCCGCGAGGTCTCGCGCCTCGACCACCGCTCCGAGGTGCTCACCGAGAAGTACAACGTGGCGCGCGCCGAGCTGGACGCCGTCAACGTCCGCCTGCAGGAGGCGCGGCGGACGCTGGAGCGCGTGCAGACGGAGCTGGACGCGGCGCAGGCGCTGCGCGGTGCGCGGCTGGCGGCGATGTACAAGAGCGACGGCTACAGCGTGCTCGACGTGCTCTTCAACCTCGACGACATCGGCCAGGCGGACACCCAGCTCGGCTACTTCCGCTCCATCGACGAGGCGGATCAGGAGACCGTGACACGCGTCGCGACGATGGAGAAGCAGATCCAGCGTCTCGCGCGGCAGATGGACCAGGACCGCGCCGACGCTCTCGAGCGCGAGATGGACCTGCGCGACCAGCAGGCGGCGATCGAGGACGAGCTCGCCGCCCGCGAGCAGCTCCTCACCGACCTCGACGCGCGCGTGAAGAAGCTGCTGGCGCAGCAGGCCAGGCTGGAGGCGGACGCGGCGGCGCGCCTCGCCAAGAACGCCGGCGTGGACTTCGCCAGCGTCCACGGCACGCCGGCCCAGGTCGCCGTCATCAGAGAGACGATGAAGTACCTCGGCATCCCCTACGTGTGGGCCGGGGCCACGCCCTCGGGCGGCTTCGACTGCTCGGGCCTCGTCCTCTACGTCTACGCCAAGTTCGGCATACAGTTCCCTCACGGCGCCACCATGCAGGCGCACATGGGCGACCCGGTCTCGCTGGCGAACGCGCAGCCCGCGGACCTGGTGTTCTTCGGCAACCCGTCCTTCTACCACCACGTCGGCATCTACATCGGCAGCGGCCTCTTCATCGAGGCTCCGCACACCGGCGACGTGGTCAAGGTGAGCAAGCTCGCCGGGCGGGGCTGCACGCTCATGTGCCGCTACGACATCCGGCTTCCCTGACGCGGCCGGCAGCCTCCGGCGGCGGGCCGTGCCGCTCGCGGCGCCGGCGGCGCCACGGCGGGTGGACTGGTCCCGGAGCCACACGACGCGGTACACTCCCCGCATGCCTTGGTACGTACTCCTCATCGTCGCCCTCGTGAGCATCGCGTTCGTGCTCGCGGTGCTCGTCCACGTGGCGCGCAAGGCGTGGCGCCTGGCCAAGCACGGCGCCGCCGTCTCGGCGCGCGTCACGCCGCTGGTCGACGGCCTCAGCCGGCGCGGCGACGAGGTCACCGCCGCGGTCGACCGGCTCTCGGCGCGCGGCGAAGAGCTCACCGCCAGCGTGGCCCGCATGCAGCGCACCATCGCCCGGTTGCAGGTCATCAGCATGACGTTCAACGACGCGCTGCGCCCGTACTACCTCATCGCCGGCTGGCTCTCCGGCGATCGCGAGTGGCGCGACCTGGGCTACTGAGCAGCTGATACACGAGGCGGGCGGCGCAGCCGCCTCCGCCCGTACGCGGAAGGGCCCGGGACTCTCTCACGAGCGTCCCGGGCCCTTCCGCGTCAGCTGCCGCGCTCAGGCCTCCAGCGGCGGCAGCTCCCCCCACCCGCGGAGCTTGTAGTACTCGGTGAGCATGTACACCATCTCGTCCTGCGGGAACGTGAGCCCCTCCTCGTCCTCCATGGGCTTGTCCGTCACCCACTCGGGCAGCTTCTCGCTCTCGCGCCCGATGCCGCGCGCCGCGTTGAAGTCGTGCGTCATCGTGATGATGCGGTTGGCGATGCGATGCAGGTCGTCCTCGGTGAAGTCTGTGCCGATGGTGGCGTTGACCACCGCCGTGATGTACGGCCACTGCACCATGTCGCGGTAGAAGCGGCAGTAGATGAGCGTGTCCATGATGGTGAGGCGGTCTTCCCAGTCGACGTAGACCGGCGCCTTGTCGTTGACCTCACCGTAGGTCGTGACGCCGATGAGCTCCGGCTTGTACATGGTGGCGCGCAGATGGCAGGCGCCGCGCGCCGTGGTCGCGAAGCCCAGCCCCATGCCCTTCATCTTGCGGGGCTCGTAGCCGGGGGGCGCCATGCCCTTGGCGTGCACGACCACGTCCTCGAGCCCGAACTCCTTGGCGACCGCCAGCGTGCCCTCGGCGAACAGGTCGCCGATGCCCTCACGCAGGCAGATCTTCTCGAGGAAGGCGCCGACGCCGACCGGATCGTTCCAGCCGAGCTTGTCGTCGATGAGCCCGCGCTCGGCGCACTCGATGCCGAGGGCGGCGAGGTTGCCGGCGTCCATGGTGTCGACGCCGAGCCGGTCGCAGATGTCGTTGAGCCACATGATCTCGGCGAAGTCGTCGATCTCGCAGAGGCCGCCGAACACGTAGGCGGTCTCGTATTCGGGACCCTCGACGACGAGCCCCTTGTGGCGGCCCTCGAACACCGTGTTGCGCTTGACGCACTTGAACACGCACGGCGGGCAGGTCTGGTTGACCGTGCCGTGCTCCGCCAGCATGGTCTCGACCGTGATGCGCTCGAAGTTCTCGAGCTTGCCCTTGCGCCAGTAGCGCGTGGGGAACGCGTTGACGCCGTTCATGATGCGCACCATGTTGAGCGTCCCGCCGCGCTGGTAGGCGGCCACGCCGGCGTCGTCCTTGCAGCGGTCGATGAGGTCGCGGACCACGGCCTTGAACTCGTCCGGCCGCGCGACCTCGACCTTCTTCTCGCCGTGCCAGACGAGGCCCTTGAGGTTCTTGGAGCCGTACACGGCGCCCGGGGCCGCCGCGGCCGAGCTGGTGCCAGTAGTTGTTGTTGACGCAGGCGAACTTGACCAGCTTCTCGCCGGCCGGGCCGATGACGCAGGCCTGGGCCTTCTTGTGGTCGGTGCGCGCCAGGATCTCGTCCTCGGCCTTGAACGCGTCCATGCCCCACAGATCGGAGGCGTCGTGGAACTGCGCGCCCTGCTCGCTGATCTCGAGGTAGACGGGCGCGTCGGCCTTGCCCTCGACGATGACCACCTTGTAGCCGGTCCTGGCGAACTGGGGCGTCAGGTTGCCGCCCGAGTAGCACTCGCCGTAGCCGTTGGTGAGCGGCGAGGCGAAGTACACGGCGTAGCGGTTGCTGCCGAGCATCGTGGTGCCGCCCGTGGGGCCGCAGACGAAGATCAGCTTGTTCTCCGGGCTCAGCGGCTCGACCTCGGGGCCGACCTCCTGCATGAGGTAGTGCGTGCCGATGCCCTTGCCGCCGATGAGCTCCTTGATGAGCTCGGGCGGCACCGTGTCTTCAGAGGTCGTGCGCGTGGTGAGGTCGATGCGTAGCAGATCGCCCATTCAGTCGCTCCTTCTGTGCCGTGAAGTCCCCCGGCTCTCCTCCCGCTGCACCCGCGGCCACCCCTGGTCGGCGGAGCCCATCCGCGGCGAGGTGCCGGCAGGCGCCCCGAACGGAAGGAGCCACGTTCGGACGGTCGTCCGAACGTGGCTCCATTCAATCAGCTAGGCTCAGCCACGGCCAAGTGGCCGCGGCGTAGCCGAATGCCGTCTTAGGCGAGCACTTTGTCCAGCGGCGTGTACTTCATCTTGTGGGCCTCGGCCGTCGCGGCGTTGGTGAGCTTGCCACGGTAGACGTTGACGCCCAGAGCGAGGCTGGGGTCGTCCTTGACGGCCTGCTCGAAGCCCTTGTTGGCGATCGCGAGGCCCTGGGGCAAGGTCGCGCCGGCGAGAGCCATCGTGGAGGTGCGGGCCACGGCGCCCGGCATGTTGGCGACGCAGTAGTGGATCACGCCGTCGACCACGTACGTGGGATCGGTGTGCGTGGTGGGCTTGGAGGTCTCGAAGCAGCCGCCCTGGTCGATGGCGACGTCGACGATGACCGAACCCGGCATCATGGTCTTGAGCATGCTCTTCATGATGAGATGCGGAGCCTGGGCGCCACCCGGAAGCAGCACGCCGCCGACGACGATGTCGGCGTCGGTGATCTGCTCGGCGATCGCGGCGGAGGTGGAGAGCACGGTCTCGACGGCGCCGCCGAAGACGTCGTCGAGGTAGGTGAGGCGCGGCGCGTAGCTGTCCATGATGACGGTGCGTGCGCCCATGCCCACGGCGATCTTGGCGGCGTTGGTGCCCACGGTGCCGCCGCCGATGATGACGACCTTGGCCTTCGGTACGCCGGTCACGCCGCCGAGGAGCACGCCGCGGCCGCCGTTGTTCTTCTGCAGGTGCGTGGCGCCGGCCTGGATGGCCAGCTTGCCGGCGACCTCGCTCATCGGGAAGAGGAGCGGGTGGGCGCCGCTGGGGAGCTCGACGGTCTCGAACGCGATACCGCGGATGTCGGCCTTGAGCATGCCCTTGGTGAGGTCCTTGGCATACGCGGCGGCCAGGTGCAGGTACGTGTAGAGGATCTGGCCCGGCTTGAACATCGGCCACTCCTCCGGGAGCGGCTCCTTGACCTTGTAGATCATGTCGGCCTTGGCGAAGACGTCCTTCACCGGCGCGAGGGTCGCGCCCGCGGCCTTGTATTCCTTGTCACTGAAGCCCGAGCCGACGCCGCCTCCGGCTTCGACGAAGACTGTGTGGCCGGCAGTGACGAAATCCTTGACGCCGTTCGGCGTCATGCCGATGCGGTACTCCTCGTTCTTGATCTCCTTGGGACAACCGACGATCATGACTCCTCCTCGCTCCTCATCTGACTGATGTGGCTCATGCTCGGATGTGCACACGTCTGTGCACGATTCGGCAGTCTACCAACAACACAGCGCGCAGAAAAGCCCAAAACACAAAAGAACCGCCCACTTCTGAACGGTCCGCCGCCACCCGGCCCATGCTGGACCATACCAGCCCCTGTCGGCTATCGTAGGCGCGAAGTCACTGGAGGGAGCGCCGGTGCATGTCGGATAGGGGCATCCACGAGAGCATCGCGGCCATCGCCGCGCGGCTCGGGGGCACGGTGGGAGTGGCGGCGCGCAACCTGGCGAGCGGCGCCGAGGCTCACGTCAACGCCGACGACCTCTACCCCATGGCGAGCTGCTTCAAGGTCCCGGTGATGGTCGAGGTGCTGCGCCAGGTCGACGCCGGCGCGCTCCGCCTCGACGACCGGCTCACGCTCACCGAGGCGGACAAGAGCCCGGGGAGCACGCTGATCCACTGCCACGAGGGGCTAAGGCCCAGCGTCCGCGACCTGCTCTACCTCATGATCACCCTGAGCGACAACACGGCCACCGACATGCTCTGGAGGCTGGTCGGCCTCGGCTCCGTCAACCAGACCATGCGCCGGCTGGGACTCGAGACCATCGACTGCTTCTGGCCCAACCGCGAGTACTACCTCATCGAGTGTGGAGCCAGTGAGGAGTGGGCCGGCCTGAGCGGAGCGGAGATCGTCGCCCGCTGGCGCGAGATCGAGGCGCGGGGGGAGTACGAGGAGGCGTTCCGGCGCGTACTCGACGAGAACGCGCGCCTCAGCGGCTCCGGGTTCCTGCACCTCTACGAACGCCGATGGGGCCGCGACGAGTCGCTCGGCTACGAGGACGCGTTCGTGGTGGACCAGGCGCTCGACAACATGGGCTCGCCGCGGGACATGGCCGATCTGCTGGCGATGATCGCCCAGGGCCGCTGCGCCGCGGCGCCCTCCTGCCGGTTCATGATCGAGGTGCTCGCGCACCAGGAGTGGCGCGAGAAGATCCCGGCCGGGCTGCCCGAGGGGCTGCTCGTGGCCAACAAGACCGGCGGCGTCAGCGGCACCAGCAACGACGCCGCGATCGTCTACACGCCGTGCGGGGCGCCACTGGTCATGGTCGTGTTCTGGAAGGGTCTCGGCTACGAGGCGAAGGAGCAGGCGCCCGGCGCCATCGCCGAGATCGCGGGCGTGCTCTACGAGCACCTCGGGGAGCCGGCGTGAACACCGGCGGCGCGCGCGTGCTCGTCGTGGGCGGCGTCCGCCGCCTCGGGCGTGCCGTCGCGCTCGACCTGGCCGCGCATGGCGCCGCCCTCGCCGTCTCCACGCGCGCACACACACGAGAGGCGGAGGATCAGGTCGAGGCGCTGCTCGCCGCGGGAGCGCCGTCCGCTCTGGTTGTCGCCGGCGATGCGCGGAGCGCGGCCGGCGCGGCGGAGCTGGTCGCCGACGGCGCGGCTGCGCTCGGCGGCCTGGACGCCCTGGTCTACGCGGCCAGCGGGCCGTTCGTGCCGCAGCAGCCGCAGCGCATCGACGAGGCGTCCTGGGACGCCTCACTCGACACGATCGCCAAGGGGTTCTTCTTCACCGCCTGCGCCGCCCACGAGCGGCTCCCCGCCGGCGGCGTCGTCGTGGCCCTCACCGACTACCTCGGCGTGCAGCCGTGGGCCACGTTCGCTGCTCACAGCGCCGCGAAGGCGGCGCAGATCCACCTCGTCAGGATCCTCGCCCGCGCCTGGGCGCCGGACTCCGTGCGAGTCTGCGGCGTCGCTCCCGGGCCGGTCGACCTGGACGACGACGAGCACCGCGACGCAACGCTGCGTGCCGCGTCCCGAGTCGCCGCGGAGCGCCTCGTCGCCCCCGCGGACATCGGAGCGGCCGTCCGCTTCTGCCTCGAGACGGAGGGTGTGACGGGGGTCGACATCGCCGTCGACAACGGCTCGCTCGTCATGTCGTGACGTCGTCGCCGGGTGCGGCGAGATCGACGGCGCAGGCGCAGCGCGTCAAGCCGTGGCGGGCTTGCCCTTCTTCGACTGGTCGATGAGCTCCTTGGCTTTGAGGGCCAGCCAGAACTCCATGCGGTCCTGCGACTGGTTGAGGTCGCGGCCGGTGATCTCCTCCACGCGCTTCATGCGGTAGCGCAGCGTGTGGCGGTGGACGTACAGCTTCTCCGCCGCGTCGCCCCAGTGGCCGTTGGCCTCGAGGAAGCAGGCGAGGCTCTTGACCAGGTCGCTCGAGTTCTGCTCGTCGTAGTCCTGGAGCTTGCCGAGCACGCTGTCGTAGAAGACCTCCAGGGACAGCGTGTCCTGCAGGCCGAGCAGCAGGCCGTACGAGCCGAGGTCGTCGAAGCTCGCGATGACCCTCGGCTCGCCCTTGAGCTTGCGGATCTTGATCGCGTAGCTGGCCTCGTAGTAGCTCTGGCGGAGGTCGATGAGCTGGCGGTGCGGCCGGCCGATGCCCACCGAGACGGAGATCTCGGGCAGCATCTCGGCGATCACCGCCTGCAGCTCTCCGGCGAGCCCGATGATCTCGCGCGTGTCCATCTTGCCCGGCTGCACGAGGACGACCACGGAGTCGCTGCGCGACGCGCTGATGCCGAGCACGTCGCGGCGCGCCATGAACTCGTCCACCGTCCAGTGCAGCCGCTCCTTGACGTCCTGCGCGGCCTCGCCGCCGCCGTCGCCGTCCGGCTCGTCGATGCCGACGAGGACGATGAGGTGTGGCGACTGCGGGTCGAGCCCGAAGAACGCCAGCCGCCGGGCGATCTCCTCCTCGTAGAGGTCGCTGGCGATGAGCTCGTCGAAGAAGTCGCCGGCGAGCCGCTTCTCGGTCTCGGCGACGGCCTTCTTCTTGACCAGCTCGAGCGCCGTGACGGTGACCACGTTGTGCAGGATGATGCGGTCGTACTCGCTGAAGTCGCCGCTGTCCTTGACCGCGGCGAGGAACGCTCCGATGCGGTGCGACGCGACCACCGGGTACACCTGCACGCCCGAGCCCACGCCGTCCATGCTGAGGGCGAAGTTCTGACGGTCGGCGCGGCGCTCGCTGATCTGGCGCCACAGGTCGGCGATGAGCTCCGCGCCGAGATGGCGGCGATAGGCCGCCTCGCAGAGGACGACGCCGTGGAAGTCGAACAGCACGGCTGAGCAGCCGACGAGGGCCGAGAGCGTGGACAGGATGGCCTCGAGGCCCTTCTCCTCCAGCACGATCTTGGTGAGCTTCTCGTGCACCGCCAGGCTGCGCTGCAGGAGCGAGTACTGCTCGTTGACGATCTTGGACGCCACGGCCTCCGTGATGGCGATGAACGGCACGTGGTACGGCACCTCGAACAGCGGGAAGTCGTACTCCTGCGCCACCTTGACGATCGCCGGCGGCACTTTGTCGAAGCTGAAGCCCGTGCCGAAGCCGAGGCCGGAGATGTTGTGGTCGATGAGGCGCTTGATCTGCGCGACCTGCCGCTCCTCGTCGCCGACGAAGCCGTAGCCCGTGGTGAGCAGCAGCTCGCCGCCCTTGAGCCACTTGGTGGGGTCCGGCACCTCCGTGATGTGGACCCAGCGCACGGGGTTGCTGGTGGCCTTGCCGCCGGCCAGGAGCTTGAGGTTGAGCTCCGGGATCTCAAGGATGTCCTGTACGGTGATCATCGGCGGGATTCTACACTGTGTCCAAGTACAGGTCGAGAGTCACCACGGCCGCATAGCGCTGGGCTTTGTACATGCTGGCAACGGACGAGCCGGGGCCGCGCGTCAGGAGCGCCTGAGCACGCGGCCGGGAAGCTCCCCGGTGATCTCGCCCTCGTCCAGCACGGGGACCCCGTTGACGAGGACGACGTCGATGCCCTCCGGTGAGGCGTGCGGGATGTTCTCGAAAGGGAACGCGTGCGGGTACAGATTCGTGGCGCGGTCGCGCACGCGGTCGAGGTCGAACACGACGAGGTCGGCCTTGAGGCCGGGCCGGAGGGCCCCGCGGTCGAAGAGACGAAAGCGCTGCGCCGGGAAGGAGGTCATCTTGCGGACGGCCTCCTCGAGGCGCAGCACCGGCTCCTCGCGCACGTAACGCTCGAGCACGCCCGGGTACTCCCCGTAGCTGCACGGCCAGTAGAGCGACGGGTCGTCCTGCTCGTCCGGGGGCGCCATGACCAGCCCGTCCGAGCAGACCATCCCGATCGGGCTCTGCAGCAGCGCCCGGATGTTCTTCTCCTCGATGTAGTCGAAGAGCCCGACGATGTCGTCGTCCTCCTCCACGATGAGGTCGAGGAAGGTGTCGAAGGGGTCCACGCCGCGCTCGGCGGCGATGGCGGCGACGGAGCGGCCGCGCAGCTCCGGGTGGCGGCCGGCGTGGAACACCACGATGCGCTCGAAGCGGCCGTGGCGCACGAGGCCGGCGTAGCCGGCGCCGGGCAGGGCGTCCTCCTGCACCTCCCGGCGCAGGGCGGCGCGCGCCTCCCGGTCCGACAGGAGCGCGATGAGTCCCTCGTGATCCAGGTCGAGCACCGGTTGCGGCAGCGCCCGCGAGAACCGCGGCGCCAGGTCGGTGTGCACGTCGTTGTCGGTGGTCGCGTCCAGGCCGTCGCGGCGGGCCGCCTCGATGAGGGCGAGGTTGGCGGCGGCGTCCTCCGGCGCGCCCCACTTGGGCGCGTTGTGCGAGACCTCCACCGGGCAGCCGGCCGCGCGTCCCAGCTCGAGCGCCTCGGCCACCGCCTGCAGGATCGTCTCGCGCTCTCCACGCACGTGCGACGTGTAGATGCCCTTGTGGCGCGCGACCACGCGGCACAGGCGCAGCAGCTCGCCGGTGGTCGCGAAGCAGCCGGGCGGGTAGACGAGGCCGCTGGACATGCCGTGCGCGCCGGCGCGCATGCTGGCGTCCAACAACCGCTCCATGCGCGCCAGCTCGCGCTCGGTGACGGCCCGCTCCGCGAACCCGACCACCGCCAGCCGCAAGGCGCCGTGGCCGACGAGCGGCGCGATGTTGATGGCCTGGCCGCTCCGCCGCAGGGCGCCGAGATACTGGCCGAAGGTGCGCCAGTCCCAGGCCACCGCCTCGAGGCCCCAGGCGTAGTGCGCCCAGTTGTGCACCGCGTCGTCCCGGTGCTTCTCGGTCAGCGGCGCCGCCGACATGCCGCAGTTGCCGGTGACGTGCGTGGTCACACCCTGGCGGACGGCGGTCTCGGCCTTGGGGTGCAGCAGGATCGTGAGGTCGGAGTGCGTGTGCGGGTCGATGAACCCCGGCGTGACGTACCTGTCGGCCGCGTCCACGGAGCGCCGGCCGCGCAGCGTCCCCGGCGCGCCGATCGCGGCGATGCGGTCGCGCGAGACGGCCACGTCGCCGCGGTACCACGGGTTGCCGCAACCGTCGACGATGCGGCCGCCGCTGACGACGAGGTCATAGACGCTCATGCGCCCTCCATCTCGAACACCTGGTACGGGTTCTCGCACGGTGGCCCGGCGCAGGCGTACATCCGGCGCTCGTCGAGGTCGCAGATGAGGCTGCCGACCGTCATGCCCTGGTCCCCCGGCGGCAGGTCGGGCTCGGGGTGGCCACAGATGCAATCCTCCAGCGACGGCTCGTGGGTGCGGAGCACCCGGGCCACGAGGTCCACCGGGTCCTCGCCGGCGGCCAGCCCGTCTGCCAGCAGGCGCTCGGCCGTGGTGAGCCGCACCTCGGACTCCCCTCCGCCGTACCCCTCGTAGACCTGCATCTCCGGAGAGACGTAGTGATTGGAGTGGGCCATGAAGCCCGCGGCCGTGTGATCCATGAGCGCGTGCGCCGTGGCTGAGGTCTCGAGGTCCCACAGGCGGCCGCCGGTGTCGGCGAAGAACTGGTTGGTGCCGCGGGCGCGGGCGGCGAGCATCCCCCTCTCCCGCGCCTCCTCGAGCGTCCGCGCCTCCAGCGTCGACCGGCGCACGAACACATTGGGCACGCCGATACGGTTGTCGGTGGAGTGCACGGAGTTGCTGACGTTGCCGACGCCGTGGCTGTTCATGCCCAGCATGAGGAGGTACGGCGCGCCGGCCAGCCCCATGACCCGGGTGCCGTCCGGGCCCGTGAGGTCGAAGAGGACATTGTTGGCGGCGTCGACCACGTACCAGTCCATGTTGTGCCCCACGATGTGGCGGCCGCCGGCGACCACGGCCACCGCCGTGCAGTGGTCGCCGGAGTGCGGCGACCTGCCCGGGGCCGGAGCGACGGGCTCGTCGGAGGTGAACTCCTCGCCGCAGTTGAGGACGAGCAGCTGCGAGAACGGCACGCCGGAGCCCTCGGCGAGACCCTCGAGCTCGTCCACGTACTGCGGCAGCCAGCGTCTGGCCTCCCGCTCGTACGCCGGCGTCTGGCGCTCGGCCTCCTCGAAGGTGAGCCGGCCGTGGGTCATGGTCGCGAAGTCGGCGCGGAAGAAGTCGACGGATGCCTGCACCCGCTCGCGGGCAGCCTCGCCGACGGCGCGGCCGAGCTCGCGATACGTGCCCTTCGCCTGGACGTGGACGAACGGAATGGCCATGGCAGCCAGTCTACAGCCCGAGCGCGCGGCGCGGGTCGGGATGGCCGGAGATGCCGAGCTCGGCGGCGCAGCGGTCGACGAGCGCGACCAGCACGTCGAGCACATCGTCGGGTAGCCCGGCCGGCTCGCGGTCCACGAGCTCGGCGACCTTGTCGGAGGCCAGGTCGACGAGACCGGCGCGCCCGGCCGCGAGCCATTCACCGAGGCCGCCGCGGTAGCTCAGCAGCGGGCTCACGAACTCGGAGCGGATGTAGCGCCGGGTGTGCTTCGCGCCCAGGAACCCTCTGCCGGAGAGCACGCCGTCGACCATGGCCTCCACGTCGAGAGCATCGGGGTCCCAGGGGCGTGGCGAGAGAGCGTAGAGCACGTTGTTGAGCACCTCATCGTCGATGACGAGGACCTCGAGGCAGCTCGCCACGCCCGCCTGGATCTCGCCGATGCCGGAGAGGAGCCGTGGGCGAGCCGCGAGCCCGAGCAGGGCGTTGATGGAGCGTTCGTAGCCGAACTGCGTGTCCACGACCTTGCTGTCGCTGCAGGGGCCGTAGCAGTCGCAGGCGAGGCCGCAACGGCGCGCCAGCAGCACGGCCGCCGCGGAGGCGACGCCCGTCTCAGGCGTGCCGCTCACGACGACGCCGCTGCGCGGATCGACGGCGCTCAGACGCGGGCCGTAGTAGACGGGCGTGCCGGGGGCCGCCACCTGCGTGAGCACCACGCCGGCGAGCACCTCGGCGTGCTGCTGCGCGACCGCCGCGGAGAGCGAGCCGGGCGCCGTGGTCGCGGCCGCGGGGCACGGCAGGATCTCCACGGCCACGCCTCCCCGGCGCACCTGCTCGACCAGGGCGTCGGAGACGTCGCCGCCGAGGATCAGCGGGCTCACCGGCGAGAAGGCGAGGTCCACCGGGTACGTGCCGTCGCTCCCGTCCGCACCGGTCACAGCCACCGCCATCTCCTGCAGGTAGAGCGCCTGGAAGGGATGCGAGATACCGGGGCCGCCGATGGCCTTGTCGGTCTCCCAGGCGAGCACCAGGTACGAGTACAGCGGCTCCAGCAGGTCGGGGACGTCCTCGGGCTGCCACAGGGACGTGACCTGCTGCTGGTGAACGAGGTGGTGCATCACCCGCGACGCCAGCACCTGGTCGCGCAGGGTGGCGCGCCTGCCGGCGCCGGTCCGCGGATCGCTCACGTCGCGGGCGCCGCCCATGTTGTGCACGTACGTCTGGGCGGGGCCGGGGTCCATGGCGAGCGAGCGCTCGGGGTCGCGCGCGGCCAGCACGTACTCCCGCGGGCAGGCGGCGAGCGCCTCGTCCACCACTGCGCGCGGGAAGACGACCCGCTCGCCGGCCGCCGTGCAGCCGCCCGCGAGCAGCAGGTCCCGGGCCGCGGACGACTCGACGCGCACGCCCGCCCGCTCCAGGAGGGCGAGCGCCGCGAGGTGCATCGCCTCGATGGCTTCGTCAGGCCAGAGTACGCCGAGGTCCGTCATGGAGTCTCCCTCCGGGTGGTCGTCGTATGCGCTGCGCCGCTCACGCATCCCCCGTGGCCCGTGGCCGGCGACGCAGGACGGCGAAGCCGACGACGGCGACGGCGACGGCGCCCGCGACGACGCCCCACACCCAGGCCTTGGAGGCCTCGGTCGCGGGCCGCGCAGCGCGCAGCGGACGCAGCGACAGGTAGGTCGAGCGCAGCTGGTTCCAGAACGGCGCCCCATCTCCGGCGGGCGCCGTCACGTACCCCGCCCAGCGATCGGTACGGAACGCCTGCAGGTTCACGTTGTACCAGAGCACGATGGAGGGGTCGTCGCGGTAGAGCACCTTCTGCATCGCGTCGACGAGGTTCCTGCGGTGCTCGGTGTCCTCCGGGTCGGCGGCGTCGACCGCCTGCGCCTGCAGCATGTACAGGTGGTCGTACGCCGGGTCCGAGTACCGGCTGTCGCTCCAGCTCGTGATCTGACGTGAGGTGTACGTGCTCAGGATGAAGCCCGGGTCGATGTCGCCGCCCCAGTCCCGGACGAAGAGGTCGTAGTCGGCGTCGTCGTACAGCCTGGCGCTGAACTCCGCCTCGTCCACGACCTCGAGACGCAGCTCGATGCCCACGTCGAGGCACCAGGCGGCGATCATCCGCGCCGCCTCCTGGTCTGCCGGGTACTCGGTGAGGGCGGCGAGCCGGAACGAGAGCTTGCGGCCGGCGGCGTCCTCGCGGACGCCGTCGCCGTCCCGGTCCGAGTACCCCGTGTCCTCGAGGATCTGCTTGGCGCGCCGGGGGTCGTACCGGTAGAGCCCGTCCTCCGGCACCTCCCAGTGCCAGTCACCCTGGGCCGGAGAGAGCAGGGAGGTGCCGGGCTCGGCGAGACCGGCCATCGCCGTCGCGACGATCCTGTCCTTGTCGATGGCCCAGTGCACGGCCCGGCGGATGGACGCGTCGCGCAGCAGCGGGTCGCCCTTGCTCCGGCCGCTCTGCCAGCAGTTGAAGCCGAGCTCGTGGAAGCCGACGGCCGGGGCGGCCACCGTGGTGGTGCCCGGGACCGCGGCATACGCGGGCTGCATCGTGGCGGGGAAGTCCGCGACCGCATCCAGCTCCCCCGCCCGGTAGCCCTCGAGGAGCGACGCCGGGTCGCGCCCGACGACGAAGGTGAGGCTGGTGAGCTCCGGTGGCCCGCCCAGGCCCTGCGGGTAGGCGGGATTGGGCTCGAGCGTCACCGCCTGGCCCGGCTCCACGCTCGTGATGCGGAACGGGCCCGACCCGACGAACGGGAGGTTCTCGGACTCGTCCAGACGGTCGGGGTCGACCTTGCTCCAGATGTGCTCGGGCAGGATGGGGATGGCCATGCCGAGCATGTCGGACTTGGGTCGCCGCGTGGTGATGACCACGGTGCCGTCGTCCGGCGCCTGCACATCGGTGACGCCGGCGAGGTACTGGACGTAAGCCGGCTGCCGCGTCTCGAGGACCAGGTCGTAGGTGAAGACGACGTCCCTCGCGGTGAGCGGCACCCCGTCCTGCCACTCCATGCCCTCACGCAGGCGGAAGGTCCACGTGAGGCCGTCCTCCGAGGACTTCCAGCTGGTCGCGATGTCCGGAGCCGGACGGTAGTCGGCGTCGTACCAGGTCAGGAAGTCGTAGCCGAGCCGGAGGCACTCCCACGAGACCGAACTCCGCGAGCGGAACGGGTTGACGCCGTCGCAGTCCTGCGAGGTGCCGATGCTGTAGGAGAGCGTCGCCGGCGGCTCCGGCGAGGACGACGCCGCGGCCGCCGGAAGCGGGGCCACGAGGACGAGCAGGAGAACGGCCGCGAGCAGCAGCGGTCGCGCGGCCGGCCCCCGCCGCACGACGACGTCGATGGATCTCTTCTCCCGTCTCCTGTGCATACTCGAGGGCCGGCCGGGGCGGCGCGCACGCCTCACGGCGTCGCCGCCCCGGCCGGCCCCTTCCGCTACTTGATCCTGATGCAGGCGGCGTAGTGGTCGCCGCCGATGTGGACGTCTTCGGGGTCGATCTCCTTGCACGCGTCGATCGCCTCCGGGCAGCGCGGGTGGAACCTGCAACCCGGCGGGATGTGCTCCGGGTTGGGGGTCTCTCCCTTGAGGATGACGTGCTCGCGCTTGGCCAGCGGGTCCGGCACCGGGATGACGCTGATCAGCGCCTTCGTGTACGGGTGCTTGGGGTTGGCCACGACCTCCTCGGTCTCGCCGATCTCGACGATGCGCCCGAGGTACATGACGGCGATGCGGTCGCTGATGACCCACGCGAGCGAGAGGTCGTGGGTGATGAAGATGTAGGTGACGCCGAGCTTCTCCTTCTCCTCCACCATCAATTTGAGGATGTCGTTGCGGATGGAGACGTCGAGGGAGGCGACGGGCTCGTCGGCGACGATCACGTCGGGGTCGAGCACCGTGGCGCCGGCGATGCAGACGCGCTGGCGCTGCCCGCCCGAGAGCTCGTGCGGGTAGCGGTACAGGTACTCCGTCGCCGGCCGCAGCCCGGCCTCGCTGATCGCGGTGATGACCTTCTCTTCCTTCTCGCGCTCGCTCGAGCAGACGCCGTTGACCTCGAGCGGCTCGGCGACGATGTCGAAGATCGTCTGCTTGGGATTGATGGAGTTGTACGGGTCCTGGAAGATGATCTGCGCCTTCTTGCGGTACTCGCGCAGCTCCTTGCTCGAGTACTTGCGCACAGGCTGGCCCTTGTACAGGATCTCGCCGCCGGTGGCCTCCTCCAGACGGAGCAGGGTGCGGCCGGTCGTCGTCTTGCCGCACCCCGACTCCCCGACGAGGGCGAGGATCTCACCCTTCATCACCTGGAAGCTGATGTGGTCGACGGCCTTCACGAACTTCTTCTCGGTGGAGACCATGCTCTTGAAGAAGCTCTCGTGGATCGGGAAGTAGACCTCGAGGTCCCTGATGTCGAAGAGCACGTCGCCCGTCTCGGGAGCGAGCTTGAGGTCCGGGCGCTCGGTCTGGTCGGTGGCCATCGTCACACCTCCTTCGCGTCGGTCGCGGTGTCGTCGCCCACAGCAGGTGACTCGACGGGACGGCCCTTGGCGTGGAAGCAGCGCACGAAGTGACCACGCTCGACCTCGACGAGACCGGGGTGGTCGGTGAAGCAGGTGTCGTCGCGCTCGTCGCACCGCGGGCAGAACGCGCAGCCCGGCGGTGGGTTCAGCAGGTTGGGCGGGTCGCCCTTGATCGAGCTCACCATCTCCCGCTTCTCGTGGATGTTGGGGAACGCCTTGATGAGCTGCCGCGTGTACGGGTGCGTCGCGTTGTTGAAGATGTCCGCCGTGGTGCCGCTCTCGACCACCTCGCCGGCGTACATGACGACGCCCTTGTCGCACGTCTCGGCCATCACCGAGAGGTCGTGGCTGATGAGGACGAACGAGAGGTCGAGCTCCTTGCGCAGGCGCTCGATGAGCTCGAGGATCTGCGCCTGCACCATGACGTCGAGCGCCGTGGTGGGCTCGTCTCCGATGATGAGCTTGGGGTTGCACGCCAGCGCCATGGCGATCATGGCGCGCTGGCGCATGCCGCCCGAGAGCTGGTGCGGGAAGTCCATGAGGCGCTTGGGGTTGATGCCGACGAGGTCGTACAGCTCGCGCGCGCGCACCATGGCCTGCTTCTCGCTGAGGCCCTCGTGGAGCTGGATGGGCTCGGCGATCTGCTTGCCGGTCTCCCTGACCGGGTTCAGCGCGTTCATCGCCCCCTGGAAGATGATGCTGATCTCCTTCCAGCGGATCTTGCTCATGCCGTACTCGGTGCGCTTGGCGAGGTTCTTGCCGTCGAAGAGCACATCGCCGCCCACCACGCGGCCGTTCTCCGGCAGCAGCTTGAGGATGCTGAGCGCCGCCGTGGTCTTGCCGCAACCGGACTCGCCGGCGAGGCCGAGGCTCTCACCCGGCGCGACCGTGAAGCTGACGTCCTGCACGGCCTTGACGTTGCCCGAGCCGAGCTTGAAGTAGGTGGTGAGGCCGCGCACGTCGAGCAGGCCCTCGTGCTCGATACGCGGGGCAGGCGTCTTCTCGGAGGCGGGCTTCGCTTTGGTGGCTGACTTGTTCATCACTCGCCCCCCTTCTCGTCGTCCTCGATCTTGCCGCCGACCCAGCCCCCGCCGCCCTCAGGACGGATGGAGCCGCCGGCCGGCTTGTTGAAGTCGGGCATGGCGTCGTCGGTCTGGACGCCCGGCATGAAGATGCCGCCGCCTCCGCCGACGCCCGCGCCGCCCACCACGGCCACGGCCGGCTCGCCGCGGGCGGTGAAGCGGTTCTCCGAGCTGCTGTCCTCGCGCTTGCGCAGCTTGGGATCGAGCACCTCTTCGTACGCGGTGCCGATGAAGGTGAACGCGAGCACCACGAGGATGACCGCGATGCCCGGCGGCAGCAGGTACCACCAGGCCGGCAGGCCGGCGGCGCCGTTGACCCAGGCGTAGTACAGCATGGTGCCCCAGCTGAAGTTGAGCGGGTCGCCGAGACCGAGGAACGACAAAGTGGTCTCGGAGAGGATGGCGATGGCCACCACCAGCACGAGGTTGGCGAAGATGAGCGGCATCACGTTGGGCAGGATGTGCCTTCTCATCACGTGGCCCGTGCTGGAGCCGATCGCCCTGGCGCGCTCGATGAACTGCAGCTCGCGCACGCGCAGCGTGTCGGAGCGCACCATGCGGGCGGTGCCGGGCCAGCTGGTGATGCCGATGATGAGCACGATCATCCAGTAGTTCTGGCCCCAGGCGGCGGCCAGCACCATCGCCAGAGGTAACCACGGGATGACCAGGAACGCGTCCGTGAGCCGCATCAGGCTCTCCGACTTCCACCCGGCAGTGTACCCGGCCGTGATGCCGATGCCGGCGCCGAGGATGGTGGCCATGAACGCGGCGAGCAGGCCGACCATAAGCGAGATGCGCGAGCTCCAGATGAACTGCGCGAGCACGCTCTGCCCCACCTGGTCGGTGCCGAACCAGTTGTAGTAGTAGGTGGTCGGCGGGTGGTACGGGCCGAAGTACTCACCGTCGCCGGGTCCTTGATCTGCGCGTTGGGGTCGAGCAGGGCGTGGTCGGCGAGGAACGGGGCGAAGAGCGCCATGCCGATGAACACGACGAGGATGGCGAGACCCACCATGCCCTGCCAGTTGGCGCGGTAGAGCCTCCACACCTGGTGCGTGTTCCAGGTGAGCAGCTCGACCCGCTCCGGGTTGGCGAGGGCCCAGACCCAGACGCACGCGGCGGCGAGCACCACGACGACCGTCTGGAGCGCCCAGTTGTACGCGAAGTCGTTGGCGCCGGCGGCCCACTCGCCGAAGCCGCCGCCGGCCAGCAAGGCCCACACGAGGAACACGAGGCCCTCGACCAGCAGCAGGATGTTGAACACCCTGGCCTTGGTCCTGCGGGCCAGATAGAGGATGCCGAACGCGAGGCACACGACGCCCAGCAGCACCATGATCCACGGGGGTACGCGCCCACGGCGGGCGAGAAGAAGCCCTTGACCACCTCGGCGAGGCCGCTGGAGAGGGGGACGTCCTTCGGATACGTGAGCAGCTCCGGACGCACCAGATGATGATGGTCCAGAAGATGACCCAGTTCCGGAACCGCCGGGGCATCATGCCTGCACCCGCGGATCGAGGTAGTAGTACATGATGTCGGCGATGAGGTTGGCGACGATGACGGCGATGCTGGCGATGAGGAACACCGCCTGCATCACCGGGTAGTCGCGCTTCTGCATCGACTCATAGGAGAGCAACCCCAGCCCCGGCCAGTTGAACACGCTCTCGGCGAGGATGGCGCCGGACATGACGAAGCCGAGGTTCATCATCACGACCGTGACCGTGGGCAGCATCGCGTTGGGCACCACGTGCTTCCAGAGGACGGAGTTCTCGCTGAGGCCCTTGGCGCGCGCGGTGAGCGCGTAGTCCTCCGTCATGACGCCGGTGATGGAACTGCGCATGATGAGGTGGTACTCGCCCACGTAGGCGATGGCGAAGGTGAACGCCGGCAGGAACAGGTGCCTGGCCAGCGACTGGAAGGCGGCGAAGCCGCTGAGCTCCACGCCGGGCTCCTCCATGCGCCCCGTGGGGAACCAGCGGAGCTTGGTGGCGAAAAGCATGATCATCAGGAGGCCGAACCAGAAGGTCGGCATGGCGTACAGGACCATCCCTAAGTTCGTGGTGACGACATCGTAGGTGCCGTTGCGTCTCCACCCCGCGAACACCCCCGTGATCATGCCGATGACGGTGGCGCCGATGGTGCCCACCCCCACGAGCAGGACGGTGGGCCAGATGCGCTCGGCGACCACCTCCGTGACGGGGCGCTTCTCGGAGAACGACATGCCGAACTCGCCCTGCACGGTGTCGCGCCAGTAGAAGATGAACTGCTGCCACATCGGCTTGTCGAGGTTGAACGTCTTGCGCTGCTTCTCGATGACCGACGGGTCGGTCTTGCCCTTGGGGAGAAGGAGCCGGGCCGGGTCGCCCGGGAGGATGCGGAACAGAGCGAAGTTGAACCAGGCCACGAGGATGATCGTGAGCAACGCGTTCAGCAGCTTTCGGATGAAGTACCGGCGATTGTCCACTGCACTGCGGGTCCCCCACGCCCTCCACGGAACGCCCGCGGACCCTGACCCCCTTCTCACATCCGTGGTTTGCCGGACCCCGACGACCCCTGCGCGCTGTGCCTGCCGGATGGCCCCGGGTCAGGGCCTCGGATGATTAGACGGAGGCTGCCTGCGGTTCCGTCGTCTCAGGAAGTCAGGATATGCGCGCAGGGGAGGCGGGGCAAGGAGCGGCGTGCGGCCGCGCTCAGGCCCCGGGCAA
>CAVPXA010000013.1:0-23969 GCA_963709635.1 uncultured Thermoleophilia bacterium | reverse complement strand
CATGGTGAGGGTGGAGATGATCGAGAGGCCCATGAGTGAGAACAGAGGTGCAGTCGTGATGGACGAGCCGGAACGGAAACGCGAGGGGTTGTCCGACGCCGGGGTCGCCCCGCAGGCAGAGGCGGACGCCGTCCTCCAGGAGAGCGCGAAGCTGGCAGAGGTGACCCGTGAGCGGCGTCGTCAGGCCAAGAAGGACGCCGGCGCGGAGACCGTGTTCGAGCTGAAGGACGTGTCGGTGACGTACGGCGGCAGTTACGCCGTCCAGGGCGTCAGCATGTCCATCCGCAAGAACGAGATCACGGCGCTCATCGGCCCCTCGGGGTGCGGCAAGACGACCGTCCTGCGCTGCCTCAATCGCACCAACGACCTGATCCAGGGCGCCAAGGTCCACGGGCAGGTCCTCTACCACGATATCGACCTGTACGGCCCCAAGGTCGAGCCGGTGGAGGTCCGCCGGCGCATCGGCATGGTCTTCCAGAAGCCGAACCCGTTCCCCAAGTCGATCTACGACAACGTCGCCTTCGGGCCCAGGGTCGGCGGGTTCAAGGGCAACCTGGACGAGCTCGTGGAGCGTTCGCTCCGCCGGGCCGCGCTCTGGGACGAGGTCAAGCGCGACCTCAAGGCCTCCGCCATGGCGCTCTCGGGCGGCCAGCAGCAGCGCCTGTGCATCGCGCGCTGCATCGCCGTGGAGCCCGACGTCATCCTCATGGACGAGCCCTGCTCGCGCGCTCGATCCGGTCTCCACGCTCAGGATCGAAGAGCTCATGGACGAGCTGGTGTCCGAGTACACGATCATCATCGTGACGCACAACATGCAGCAGGCGGCCCGCGTCAGCGACCGCACGGGGTTCTTCACCGTGGCAGAGGGACAGGACGAGAAGGACCACCGCATCGGCATCCTCGTCGAGTACGACCTGACGCCCACGGTGTTCACCAACCCGAGCGATCCCCGGACCGAGGCGTACGTGACGGGGCGGTTCGGCTGAGACGAGGCCCCCGCGGCGGGGAGCGCTCGGCCGAGCGCCGGTCGTCAGGTCTGGTCCGGACCTGACCCCTCCTCGCGAGAGCGCGGCGCATCGGTGAGTTCGCGCAGCTCCCCTGTGACGAGGAACACCGTCTGCTCGGCCACATCGACCGTGTTGTCGCCGATGCGCTCGAGTGCGCGCGCGATGAGCACCATGAACATCGCCCACTCGCGAAGCTCGACGTCGTCACCGATGTCGACGGCGCGTCGGAACACCTGACGATTGAGCTGGTCGACCGCGGAGTCCTGCAGGGCGAGGTCCTCGGCGAGTTCGACGTTGCGCGAGACGTACGTCTCCCTGGCCTGGGCGATCTGCCGGCCGACGAGCCGCCCCATGCGCTCGATCGCCTCCAGCATCCAGCTCGTCACGGGGCGGCTCGTATCCCGAGAGCGGTACCAGCTTGGCGATGTTCACGCACTGGTCGCCCATCCTCTCCAGGCACCAGACGATGTGCAGCAGAGCGGCGACCAGGCGCAGGTCCCCGGCCACGGGCGCCTGGCTCGCGAGCAGCGCGATCGCCCCGTGGTGGATGTCGAGGTACCGGCGGTCGAGGGGCGGTCGGAGGCGACGACGCGCGCGGCGAGGGTGGCGTCGCAGCGGCTCACGGCGCTCAGGGCGCGCTCGAGCTGCACCCCGACCTCGTCGAACCCCTCAAGGGCCTGCGACTCCAGCTCGTCGAGTTGCCTGACGAACGCTGTACGGATCTCGTGTTCCATGAGCTAGCCCGTACCCGTCGCGAAGCGAGAGCCACGCGCCGCGGGTTGCGGCGCAGGGGGCGACCCCACGCAGCACGCTCGCGGGGCGAGCCGTGAGGTGAGGGCAGCGATGTCGTGCGGTCGGGGGCGAGCAGGCCGCGGCGGCCGCAGGCGGGCCGGTGTCAGTCGGCTTCGCCGACACCGGCCCGCTCAGCCTCTGCTTCGCGGGGCCTGGAGGCTCCGTCGCCCACGGCGCGGGGGGACGCCGTGGACGTGGCCGCCTCGTCACTTCCTCGACCGTGCGCGCGGCTCGCCTCAGCCTCGCGAAGCTCCTGCCGGCGCTCCGCCTCCGACAGCGCGGAGGCACGGACGCTGCGGAGGTGACGCCGGATCATCATGCGCCGGGTGACCATGGCCTGAGTCTGCTCGTCGTGTGTTAGGAGCTGAGTGAACGGGACGCCTGTTCTTCGTGAGCGCCGCCGGGGCTCGACCTCACCGGCGCTCATCGCTCTCTTGCAGGTGGCTCGTCGATCCGCTCGCATCCGGGCGGTACAAGCTCCTCAGAGCCATGAGGAGAAGGAGAGTGGGATGAGCCGGCAAGTCGAGCTCGTGTGCACGGTGTGTACTGAGGTGTTCCTGGTGCCGATCGGCGTGTACCGCGCGCATGTCGGCGTGGTGCCCTGTCCGTGCTGCGGTAGCACCGACCTGGTGCTCCTGGGGGAGAGTGAGGCGGTCGCGAGCCGGCACGCAGCCCGTTGACGGCGCGCTAACCGTCCGCTAACAGCGGTGAGATACTTTGCCGCTGGATGGCGGCAGCATGACGCCGTCTCTGTCAACATGGACATGCGGAAGCAGGAACGGCGTCCCCGGACGAGACGGTCCGGGATCTCGGCGCTCCCGTTCGCCAGAAGGGCCGCTTCCGCGCACGGGTAGGGTGAGATGCTGCATCTGCAACGTGAGCTCGACCGCCTCAAGCGCAAGGTCCTTGGTCTCGGGGCACTCGTGGAGGAGAACCTCCGCCTTGCCTTCCAGGCCATCGAGCAGCGCGACGCGGCGAAGGCCAGGCGCGTGATCGCCACCGACGTGCTGATCGACCAGAACGAGGTCGACGTCGAGGAGGAGTGCCTCAAGATCCTCGCGCTCTACCAGCCGGTAGCCGGTGACCTCCGCTTCGTCGCCGCTGTGATCAAGATCAACAGCGAGCTGGAGCGTATCGGCGACCTCTCCGCCAACATCGCCGAGCGTGCTCTCCAGTTGCTGGACGAGCACCCTGTGGCGGTGCCGGCTCACGTGGCCGTGATGGCCGACCGCACGCGGACCATCATCGAGAAGGCGCTGGACGCGCTGGTCCGCCAGGATGCCGTGACGGCGCGGCAGGTCCTGATCGCCGACGACGAGATCGACCTGCTCTACGCGGAGCTCATCGACGAGCTCAAGGAGGTCATCCGCGCCGATCTCGAGCACCTCGACGCCATCGTGCTGCTCTTCAGCGTCGCGCGGTACCTCGAGCGCCTGGCGGACCACGCCACCAATATCGCCGAGGACGTCCTGTACATGGTCGAAGGCGAGATCCAGCGGCACAATCAGCCGTCGGTCGCGCCCGGAACGGCGGAGGAACTCCTGGGACTCGGTGACCAGGGGTGCGGCGACGGGCCCGTATGACACCCAGCCCGCCTTCCCGACCGCCGTCTACGGCGCCGGAAGGCGTTCAGGCGGCCCGGGCCTTCCCTACCAGGCCCGGGCCGTCGCTCGTACGGAGCTACTTGACCTTGACGGTCGTGACCGGCGACTTCGCCTTGAGGCTGGAGAAGTAGTACTTGGTCGTCGCGATGGGGCTCACCGTCTCGCTGTATGCCGAGTAGTGCGCCTTGGAGCCGCCGGGCAGGCTCTCCGACTTGCGCGTGGTGGTGACGCCGCGGCTCCGCCACTTGCCGTCGTAGTAGTAATGCAGGTACACCTTGCCGCCCTCGGCGAGCGCCGGGTAGATGCGCCCGCTCAGCGTGATGCTCCCTCCCGAGCTGATGCTCGCGCCGTCACGGGCCGCGGGGGTGATCCCCATGCTGGTGAAGTCGACCCAGGCGCTGTTGAGCCCGAGCTTGACGCGCAGAGACCCGCCGTCGATGAACTTGGTGCCGCCGCTCCCGATGATCGCGGCCTTGACGATCCGCGGCGAGGTGCCGCGCTTGAGGGTGTACACCGCGCGCAGCGAGCCGGCCGCGCCGAGAGGGCCGCCGACCTGGGCCGGCGTGCGGCGCAGCGGACCCCAGTCGTGCAGGGTGCCGTAGTAGTCGTAGGGGTCCTCGACGCCCTTGAGGTACGGGTAGGTGCCGCCCCACACGTGCTTGACGTCCTCGGTCTCCCCGCCGGAGCAGGAGAAGTACACGGCCACGATGGGCTTGCCGTTGTAGGTGGGGCACACGCCGGCGGTCTCCTTGACCGCCGTGCTCGTGCGGCTCTTCTCGATGCCGATGCCCATGTATGCCTGGTCGCGCACGTCGCAGTAGACATCCCACGACTTGCCGGGCTGCTTGTTGCCGAGGGCGAACGCGCGCGCCGCGCACGCCTGCGCCTTGAGCGCGTCCATCGGCCACGTGTAGGGCACCTCGTGCGGGACGACGCCGCGGAGGTAGCTCTCCAGCGGCACGTGGTTGATCATCATGAGCCCGCCGCCGCTGTGCACCACGCGGATCGTGCCGCGGTAGGTGCCGTCGTCGCCGAGGTCGGTCGTGGTGATGAGCTTGAGCGCGCCGGAGGACGGCGTGAAGGTCGGCGCGCCGGTGTACGTCTTGCGCAGGGACCCTGCCGCGACCTTGTAGCCGAGGCTGGAGTGCGTGACCGTGGCTGTGGTGCCGCCGGGGATCGTGGCGGCGGCGCCCCGTGCCCTGCACGGTGTAGTCGCCTGGCGCACGTGAGCTTGACGGCGCTGAGTCCGCTCCGGAGGTTGACGCGGATCACCGAGTCGGCGACGTTCGAGAACCCGATGCCGGTGTAGTAGTGCTTGAGGATGGCCTTGTACTCCCAGCCGTGCTTGGCGTAGCCGTAGGCGCCCCACTGCGACATGCCGACGCCGTGACCCCAGCCGTGGCCGGTGATGGTGAACGCGTACTGGGTGGAGCGGGCGGCGGCCGGCGCGGCGGCCACGAGCAGGACGAGCAGGACGAGGGCGCCGGCGAGCGCCAGCCTGCTCCGGCGCCCGAGGGCACGCGGCGCGCGGTGGGGTGCGGATGTGGGTTGCAGGGTGTGCATGGGCTCCCGAGGCACTGACGCCTCCTCGTTCGAGGATACCGCGCCCCGCGCGCGCGGGGCAAACGGCGGTGGGTCGGTCATGACTGCTTCTGGCATCGGCCCCGTTCTCCTTTCCTTGAGACGAGGCCGTCCGGAGAGCGCCGGCGTTGTGACCGTGCTACCCTCTACGGCCAGCACAGGGGAAACGCCCGGCCGGCGGCGAAATCGTGGCCGGGCCTGCCAGGCAGGGTCCGCTCAAGCCACCGGCCCGTTCGCCGATAGCACTCACACAGCCATGAGCCCACGACTCATCCTCTTCCGCATCCTCGCCGTCCTCGCCCTCTCGGCGGCGACGCTGCTCGCCCTCGCGGCGCCCGCGCCGGGCAAGTCCTACGATGACGTCCCCAAGTCGCACTGGGCGCACGCCTACATCGCCTCCGTGACCAACCGCGCGGACGCCGGCCACCGGCTGCTCGACGACTACGGCACGCTCTTCAAGCCCGAGCGCGCCATCACGAGAGAACTCCTGGCGCGCTCCATCGTCCTCGCCTCCGGCCACTACGGCGAGAGCATCAAGCCGGTCGAGATCGCCGACGTGCCCAAGGGTCACCGGTACTACAGCGTCATCCAGATGGCCGTGCACGAGGGGTACATGGGCCTGGACAACGAGGGCGACTTCCGGCCCACCGAGAAGGTCTCGTCCGCCGCCGCCGAGACCGCCGTGGTCCGCTGGCTCAAGGAGAGGTACTCCTCCTACGACTGGTCGCTGCTCAGCACGCTGGCGCCGTCGCGCTGGCAGCCCAACAGCGGGTGGAAGACCGGCGCGCCGTCCTACCTCCCGGCCCTGGTCGCGTCCCGCCAGCTCGAACTGCGGTTCAATCACCCGACCGGCGACGACGGGCACGAGACGCTGCCGGACGAGCCGATCGACCGCGCCGAGGTCGCCTACATGTTCTACCGCGCGTACAAGGTGGCGAGCGACTGGCAGCTGTACGGCCTCGCCGGGTTCAAGACCATCACCTTCCCGCCGCTCAGCGACCGGCAGAAGCAGATCGCGAAGTTCGCGCTGAAGTTCGTCGGCTACCCGTACATCTGGGCGGGCGAGTACCCGACGCCCAACTCGCCCTACGGCACGCAGAAGTCCGGCGGGTTCGACTGCTCCGGGTTCGTCTTCTACGTGATGAAGATGCACTTCGGCTACGACAGCATCACCGTGAACCAGCGCGGCGCCCACGACATGGCGGCCGTCGCCAAGCCGCGCATCACCCGCGACAAGCTCAAGTGCGGCGACCTGATCTTCTTCGGGCCCAAGGGCACGAAGTCCAGCGTGAACTCCATCTACCACGCCGGGCTGTACCTGGGGCGCGGGTGGTTCATCCACTCCACCGGCTCGAGCGACGGAGTGACGGTGGGGTCGCTCAACAACTCCAGCTACTACAAGTCCATGTTCGCCTGGGGTCGCCGCGTGCTCAAGGCGTCGGAGCTCGTCCTCCCTCGCCTTCGCCTTCGCCGTCGCCCTCCGGCGCTCCGGCCGCCGCGCCGGCTGCGGATGCGTCGCCGGCCGCCTCGGCGCCTGCTTCGCCGGCGCCGACCTGGCCGGCGTCCGCCTCGCCTTCGCCGGCCGGACCCTCCGCTTCGCCGACCCCCGCCCAGCCCTGACCCTCGCGGCCTCGCTCCGGCGGTAACGGTGACTGCGCGCGCTCCGGCACGGGCCCGACTAGACTCGAGCGCATGGAATGCCGCCATGCCATCCTGAGCCGATCCGTGCGCCCGGCCATCCTGAACCTGGCCGTCATGCTGGCCGCGGCCGTCCTCATCCTCCTGGTCTCCGCCGGCGCCGCCACCGCGGCCGCGGCGGCGCAGCTCACCGCGGCCGCCTCGCCGGCCACCGTCGTCGCCGGGAGCTCGGCCGTCATCGCCGGCACGCTCACCGGCGACGCCGGAGGCGTGAGCGGAGCGTCCATCGATCTGGTCCAGCGCCCAGCCGGTACGGCCGACGAGTGGACGACCGCAGCCCAGCCCGCCACCACGGGCGCCGGCGGCGCGTTCTCGTTCCGCGTCGAGCCGGTCGTCTCGACCGACTACCAGGTGAGGTACGCCGGCGGTGCCGGCGTCCCGACGGCACAGGCCGACGTGCGCCTGCCGGTGCAGCCGCTCGTCATCCTGTCCTCGCCGCAGAGTCTCTGGCTCGGGGAGTCCGCCCGGCTGCGTGGATCGGTCGCTCCCGCCCATCCCGGCGCCACCGTCGCCATCGACCGCAGGGTGTCAGGCGAGTGGCAGCCGTTTCTCACCGTCACGCTCGACGGCTCTTCGCGGTTCTCGCTGGGCTGGACTCCGGCGGAGTACGGCTTCTACCGACTCCGCGCGCGCCTGGATGCGGATGCGGACCACGATGCCGGCGCCTCGGCCTCCCGGCGGGTCATCGTCAACCGGCCCAACAGGCACGACGTGCCGATGCAGTACGACCACTACATCGTCATCGTGCGCCACGAGTACCGGCTCTACTACTACGAGAGCGGCGTGCTGGTGAGGGGCTTCGACGTGGCGCTCGGCAAGCCGGGCTACCGCACGCCGCTGGGCCTCTTCCGTATCTACGGCAAGCGCAAGCCCGCGGCCGGCGCCCTCGGCGCCTGCGCCATGTTCTACCGGCACAGGGGCGGGATCGCGATCCACGGGACCAACCAGCCCGGGCTGATCCGCCGGGGCGCGCCGCGCGCGTACTCGCACGGCTGCGCGCGGATGCTCAACCGGCACGTGCTCTGGCTCTACGCGCGCGTTGCCGGTCGGCACGTGGGTGCACAACCTGCGCTGACCGGCCGGGGCTGGCCCGGAGCGATGGAGGTACCGTACACTCCGGGCCAGCAAGCACCGACCGACCGTGGGGGCCGCCGTGAATCTTCGCAAACAGTCCGCAGCCGTCGTCCTGTTCCTGCTCGTCGTGGCGCTCGCCGCGTGCCTGCCTGCCATCGCTCTGGCGAGCGAGCAGCCGGCGCTCACGCTCTCGGCGGCGCCGGCCACTCTCACGTACGGCGCCTCGGCGGACCTCACCGCGCAGGGCGCGGCGCCCGGGGCGGCCCTGACCCTGTTCCGCAAGCGCGCCTCCGAGGCCGACTTCGTCCAGGTCGAGGATGGGACCGCCGGCGCCGACGGCACGTTCCGCTGGGCCGTGAAGCCCACGGAGACCACCGCCTTCCGCGTCGACCAGGCCGCCGGGGAGACCTGGCAGGCGGCCTCGGCCGAGACCACGGTGAGCGTGCGTCACCGGGTCACGCTTACGGTCGCCTCGGCGAAGCCGCTCATCGAGGACAGGTACGTGCGCTATACGGTCTCGGTGCGCCCGGCGCACGCCGGCGGCACGGCGCAGGTGCAGCAGTGGACGGGCGGCGCCTGGGTCGCGCTCGCCGACGTCAAGCTCGGAGACGACTCCGCCGGCAAGGTCCGGCTGCTCGCAGGCAAGCCGGGCAAGCTCGTCGTGCGCGCCCAGATGGCGGCCGACGCCTCACACCTCGTCGGCAACAGCCGCCTGTGGAAGCGCATCGTGTACGACCGCCGCAACCCCTACGGCGTGCCCACCAGATACCCGCACCTCATCCTCGTCGACCTCAGCAAGTACAAGCTCTACTACCACGAGCGCGGCAACGTGATCCGGGTGTTCGACTGCGTGCTCGGCCGCCCGGGACTGCCCACGCCCAAGGGTCACTTCAAGATCTACGCCAAGGACCCGCACATCGGCGGGCCTTACGGGCCGTACCGCATGCGCTACCTCGGGCTGTACGCCATCCACGGCACCAACGAGCCGTGGCTGCTCAGCAGGTATCCGCGCAACTACTCGCACGGGTGCACGCGGCTCTCGAACAGCAACATCACCTGGCTGTACCAGCGCGTCCACGTCGGGACGCCGGTGTGGAACGTGCCGTGAGCTGACGCCGGGCGTCTGGGAGCCCGCGCGCGCGTTCAGTCGCTCAGACCGTGCCGCCGTACTGGCGCGCGTAGTAGTCGCGCCACTCACCCGACTTGATGGTCCGCCACCACTCGGGGTGGCTCGCGTACCACTCCACCGTGCGCGCGAGCCCGGCCTCGAACGGCACCCGGGGCGCCCAGCCGAGTCCCGCGAGCTTGGAGCAGTCGATGGCGTACCGGCGGTCGTGGCCGGGCCGGTCGGTGACGTAGCGGATGAGCTCGCCGTTCTTGCCGAGCAGCTCGAGGATCTGGTGCGTGATGGTGAGGTTCTGCACCTCGTTGCCGCCGCCGATGTTGTAGACCTGACCCGGCACGCCGTCGCGCAGCACCAGGTCGATGCCGGCGCAGTTGTCCTCCACGTACAGCCAGTCGCGCACGTTGAGGCCGTCGCCGTACACCGGCAGCTGCAGGTCGTCGATGGCGTTGGTGATGAACAGCGGGACGATCTTCTCCGGGTACTGGTAGGGGCCGTAGTTGTTGGAGCTGCGCGTGATGAGCACCGGCGTGCCGAAGGTGCGGTGGTACGCGAGCACGAGCAGGTCGGCGCCGGCCTTGCTGGCCGAGTACGGGCTGGAGGGGTCGAGGTCTGACTCCTCGGTGAACGCGCCCTCCTCGATGCTGCCGTACACCTCGTCGGTGCTGATCTGCAGGTAGCGCGGGATCTCGAGGCGGCGGACGGCCTCGAGCAGCGTGTGCGTGCCGAGGACGTCGGTGCTGATGAAGTCCTGCGGGCCGCTGATGGAGCGGTCGACGTGGGTCTCGGCGGCGAAGTTGACCACGGCGTCGGCGCCGCGCAGCGTCTCGCCGACGACGGCGGCGTCGCAGATGTCCCCGTGCACGAAGGTGTACCGGGGGTCGTCCTCGATGCCGCGCAGGTTCTCGAGGTTGCCCGCGTAGGTGAGCTTGTCGAGATTGACGATGTGGACGTCCTCATGCTCGGCGAGCATGTAGCGCACGAAGTTGGAGCCGATGAACCCGGCGCCGCCGGTGACCACGAGTCTCACGCTGGATCCTCCCTGACTGTGCCGCTCACCCGGGCAGGATGAGCTTGTCGACGACCTCGGCCACGCCCTCCGCCCAGTGCGGCAGGCGCGGTATCGGCCGCTCGGTGTCGAGCGCCGAGAACGGCGGCCGCGGTGCCGGCCGCCCGGCCTCGGCCGTCGTGATGGGCTCGACCTCCACGTCGAGGCCGGCCAGTTGCACCACCTCGCGGGCGAGCTCGCACCACGAGCAGTACCCGCTGCCGGCCATGTGGTACAGGCCCGGGCCGAGGCCGAGGCTCAAGGCCTCGTCCACGGCGGCGGCGAGGTGGCCGGCGTACGTGGGGCAGCCGACCTGGTCGTCGACGACCCGCAGCGGCTCGCCCGTGCCGGCCCGGCCCTGCGCCGCCGACAGGATCGTCTTCACGAAGTTGTGGCCGGTCTCGCTGAACAGCCACGACGTCCTGACGACGATGCCGTGCGCCCAGCCGAGCACCTCCTGCTCGCCGGCGAGCTTGGTGCGGCCGTAGGCGTTGAGCGGGCTGGGCCGGTCGCTCTCCACGTATGGGGTGCCCTTGGCGCCGTCGAAGACGTAGTCGGTGCTGAAGTACACGACCGTGGTGTGGGTGCCGCGCACGGCCTGCACCACGTTGCGGGTGCCGAGCACGTTGACGGCCTCGGCTACGCCCTCGTCCGCCTCCGCGCCGTCGACGTTGGTGTACGCGGCGCAGTGGAGGACGCAGTCGGGCGCGAACGCGTGCACGGCGGCGCGTACCGCCTCCGCGTCGCGGATGTCCAGGGCCTCCTCGTGGCTGAGGAAGACCTGGTCCTCGAGGATGTGGGCGAAGGCGCTCGCGAGCTGACCTCCGGCGCCTGTGACGAACCAGCGCGGCATGTGGTCCCGCCGGCCGCGCCTAGCGCAGCCTCACGCCCCAGTCGTACGGGATAGCGTCCGTGTCGTGCGGAAGCTCGAGCTGGTCGGGATCGTCGTACTTGTAGACCTCGGTCGGCGCATTGACGATGTACGCCTCCTCGACGCTCGTGCACTTCCAGCCGTGCCAGAGGCCCGGCGGGACGCGGATCAGCAGCGGCCGGTGCTCGCCGAGGAAGAACTCGTCGATCTGGCCGGCCGTGGGCGAAGGATCGAGCCCCGGCGCGGCCGCGTCGCCTGCGGCCCCGCGGCCGTCGAACAGCACGAGCTTGATCATGCCCTTGACGCAGACGATGTTGTCCCACTGCGCGTCGTGCAGGTGCCAGCCCTTGACCACCCCCGGGAAGGTGGTGGTCATGTAGAACTGGCCGAAGCTGATGAACAGCTCGTCGTCGTTGCGCAGGCACTCCATGAGGCGGCCGCGCTCGTCCGGGACCACCTTGAGTTGCTTGACCATCACACCGTCGATCATCGGTTCCTCCTCCGGGTCGCCTGCGGTCACAGGATGCCGATCTGGCACGAGTCGCCTACCAGGAACCGGTAGGCGACCGGCCGCGCGTCGCTGTGCGCGATGACGCAGTCGCGCCCGATGAGGCTGTCGGCCATGCGCGTGGGCAGGTGCGAGATGCGGCTGTTCTCGAGCACGATGGAGTGCTCGAGCTCGGCGTGGTCCACGACGACGCCGTCGCTGATGGACGTGTACGGCCCGACGAACGTGTCGGTGAGCCGGCAGCCGGCGCCGATGACGACCGGTCCGCGCACCGTGCAGCGCTCGAGCACGCTGCCCTCGCCGATCTGCACCGGGCCCTCCAGGGTCGTGTCGCGCAGGTCGCCGCGCACCTCGCGGGCGAGCGTGCTGAGGACGAGGCGGTTGGCCTCGAGCATGTCCTCGAGCTTGCCGGTGTCCTTCCACCAGCCCGTGACCACGTGCGGCTCCACGCGCAGGCCGCGGTCGACCATGTGCTGGATCGCGTCGGTGATCTCGAGCTCGCCGCGGGCGCTCGGCGCGATGGCCCTGACGCTCTCGAACACGGCCGGGGTGAACAGGTACACGCCGACGAGGGCGAGGTCGCTGCGCGGCTCCCGTGGCTTCTCCACGAGCCGCGCCACGCAGCCGTCGCCGTCGAGCTCGGCGATACCGTAGCTCTGCGGGTCGGCCACCTTCTGCAGCAGGATGAGCGCGTCCGGGTCGTTCTGCTCGAACGTCCGCACGAACGGGGCGATGCCCTCCTTGAGCAGGTTGTCGCCGAGGTACATGACGAACGGCTCGTCGCCGAGGAAGGCCTCGCTGATGAGCACCGCGTGCGCGAGGCCCAGCGGCGCCTCCTGCGGCAGATACGTGACGCGTGAGGCCGAACCGACTGCCGTCGCCGACCGCGGCCTCGATCTCGGCGTGCGTGTCGCCCACGACGATGCCGACCTCGGTGATGCCGGCGGCGCGCATGGCCTCGAGGCCGTAGAACAGCACCGGCTTGTTGGCCACCGGCACCAGTTGCTTGGCCGCGGTGTGCGTGATGGGGCGCAGGCGGGTGCCTGCGCCGCCGCTCAGGATGAGCCCCTTCATGGGCGTGTGCCCCCCCTCGCGCCCTGCGTCAGATGGTCTCGTCGCCCGCGAGCTCGTCGTCCGTCTCGGTCGAGAGCAGGTCGAGCACGTGGTGCTCGTCGACGGCCTTGCCGACGAACACGCACGTTGGGGCCCGTCCAAAGGGTGACGCGGGCCCCGACCGGCAGCCGGAACGGGTCGCCGTTCAGCACGATGTTCGTCAGCGTGGAGCGCTCGATGTCGCGAGTGACCTCGGCGCTGTCGATGCGGAACGGTTCCGCGTCGCCGAGCTGGAGCCGGGGCTCTCTGCTGTCGTCGATGATCACGGCGCGGAGTATACCACCAGGGAGGTGGAGCCCGGCCGTGTCGGTGACGCACAGGCACTGTGCGGATGGCGGCGCAGGTGCTTTAGTAGACGTATCGAGAGGGGCCCGGCCGTGGGGGGCGGTCCCGGGGAAGACGGAAGGAGCCTCTGTGAGTGTCTTGCGTACACGATCGAGGAGCCGGCTGGCGGCGCTCGCCGTCGTCGTGGTGCTGGCGGCCGGGCTGGTGTGGGGCATCGCCGGCGCCCTGGCGGCGGACGAGAGCGCCTCGCCGGCCGCCGGCAAGACCATCCTGCGACTGGGGTGGACCAACGACCCGGACAACCTCAACCCGTTCATCGGCTACGAGTCCTCGAGCTACGAGATCTGGGCGATCAACTACGAGCTGCTGGTCGGGTTCCGGGCCAAGGACATGGCCAACGTGCCGGGCATCGGACTGGCGACCGACTGGCAGACCTCCGACGACGGCAAAGTCTGGACGTTCACCATCACCGACAAGTCGACGTGGCAGGACGGCGAGCCGCTCACGGCTCGAGACGTCGCCTTCACCTTCAACTACATCATCGACAACGAGCTCGGCATGTTCATCGACTACGTCAAGTTCATCGACAAGGTCGAGGCGCCGGACGACACCACGGTGGTCTTCACCTGCAGCAAGCCCAAGGCGAACATGCTGGCGCTCTGGATCCCGATCCTCCCCGAGCACATCTGGAGCAAAGTCTCGCCCAAGGAGGTCGAGAACAAGTACAAGAACGCGCCGCCCATCGTCGGGTCCGGCCCCTTCCAGACCGTGGAGTGGAAGAAGGGCGAGTACGTGCGCATGGTCGCCAACAAGGACTACTGGCGCGGCGCCCCCAAGGTCGACGAGGTCATCTTCCAGACCTACCAGAACCAGGACACGATGGCGCAGGACCTCAAGACCGGCGCCATCCAGAGCGCCTGGAACATCCCCTCGGCGCAGTTCGACGCGCTGGGCAACGAGCCCGACCTCGAGTCCATCAGGGCCGTGACCATCGGTCTCGACCAGCTCGGCTTCAACTGCGCCGACAAGAAGAAGTTCCCCAAGTCGACCGGGCACCCCGTGCTGCAGGACCCCGCGTTCCGCAGCGCCCTGCAGTGGGCCATCGACAAGGACAAGATCGTGAGCATCGGCTACAGCGGCAACGCCGCACCGGCCGACTCGCTGGTCACCCGCGACTACTACTCCTCCGAGGCGGACTTCCACTGGACGCCGCCGGCCGAGTCCGCGTACACGTTCGACCTCGAGAAGGCGCGCCAGGCGCTCGAGACGGCCGGCTACCCCGACTCGGACGGCGACGGCGTCCGTGAGTTCCAGGGCAAGCCGATCGAGCTGCGTCTCTACGCGCGCACCGAGTCACCCGAGAGCCAGAACTGCGGCAAGCTCATCACCGGCTGGTTCGAGGAAGTGGGCCTGGACATCGACTACCAGGTCATCGACGACGGCGCCCTCGGCGACAAGCAGTACAACTACGACGGCGACCAGTTCGCCCCCGACTTCGACATGTTCATCTGGGGCTGGGGCGGCGACGTGGACCCCAACTTCATCCTGTCGGTGCTGACCACCGACTCGATCGAGAACTGGAGCGACTCCAACTTCTCCAACGCCGAGTACGACAAGCTGTTCCTCGAGCAGCAGACCACGATCGACGTGCAGGAGCGCATCGGCGTCGTCCACCGCATGCAGGAGATCATCTACGACGAGTCGCCGTACATCCCGCTCGTGTACCCGCTCGACCTTGAGGCCGCCGACAAGGGCACCTGGACAGGCTGGGTGCGCGCCAACGAGGACCGTGGCGCCTGGTGGTACAACACGCTGCCGGACACGTACCTCGCGGTGCAGCCCGGGGCGACCACCGCGGTCGAGGAGTCGGGCGGCTCGAGCACCGGGCTCATCGTGGGGATCGTGGTCGCGGCCATCGTCGTGATCGTCATCATCGTGCTCCTGCTGCGCCGTCGCGGCGGCCGGGTGGAGACCGAGATGTGACACAAGGGCCGGCCGCCGGAGCGGGGCCGGCACAGCGCGCAGCGTGACGGGGGGCCGGCGCCTGGGCGCCGGCCCCCTCGTCGTTCAGCGACGTCAGGACGCGTAGCTGAGGTACGGCCGCCAGCTCTCGTGGACGTGGTCCACGTGCAGCAGCACGAACGCCGCCGGTCCCGGCGGCCGCGGCGGCCGCAGGAGCTGCAGGCCGGCGAGGTGCAGCGGCCTGTCCGCCTTCTTGCGGTTGCAGGGAGCGCACGAGGTGACCAGGTTGTCCCATGTGTCGGCGCCTCCCCGGGAGCGCGGCACCACGTGGTCCACCGTCAGGTGTCGCGCGCTGCCGCAGTACTGGCAGCGGTGCCTGTCGCGGGCGAAGACCGCGCGGCGGGAGATGCGCGCCGACGTGGCGCGGTGCGGGATGCGCACGTAGGCGGTGAGCCGGATGACGAGCGGGATCTCGTAGGCGCTGCGCTCGCTGTGCAGCGCAGACCCGGTGCGCTCGAGGATCTCGGCCTTGCCCTTGAGCAGGAGAACGAGCGCACGACGCACCGAGCACACGTTGAGTGGCTCATAGGTGGTGTTCAAGACGAGCACCTTGCGCATCGTCAGCATGGTAACAGAAACGCCCGCGTGTGAGGCTGGGGAGGCCTGACGTAGACTGGCCTCATGGACGACCTCTTCTCACTCGGCGACGACCAGGTGCAGGCCGAGGCGCCGCTCGCGGCGCGCATGCGGCCGCGTGCGCTGGCGGAGTTCGCCGGGCAGGAGCACATCGTCGGGCCCGGCACCGTGCTGCGGGCGGCGATCGAGGGCGGCCAGCTGTTCAGCATGCTCTTCTTCGGGCCGCCCGGGTGCGGCAAGACCACGCTGGCGCGCCTCATCGCCGCCGAGACCGGCGCCCGGCTGGTGCAGCTCTCGGCGGTCAGCTCCGGCACCGCCGACGTGCGCGCCGCGATCAAGGGCGCCGGAGAGGCGCGCACGCTGACCGGAGTGCGCACGCTGCTCTTCATCGACGAGATCCACCGCTTCAACAAGGCGCAGCAGGACGCGCTGCTGCCGGCGATCGAGGACGGCGTGGTCACGCTGATCGGCGCGACCACCGAGAACCCGTACTTCGAGGTCAACTCGGCGCTCATCAGCCGCTGCCAGCTCTACCGGTTCGAGCCGCTCTCGCCGGAGCTGGTGGAGCGGGTGGTGCAGACCGCGCTGGACGACGCGGAGCGCGGCCTGGGCGGCAAGGGCGTCGCGCTCGGCGAGGGCGCGCTCGCCTACCTCGCCGGCATCTCGCGCGGCGACGCGCGCGTGGCGCTCAACGCGCTCGAGACGGCCTGGCGCTCCCGCACCGCGGCGGAGCCGGGAGCGCCCGTCTCCCTGAGCCTCGACGACCTGCAGGACGCGGCGCAGAAGTCGCCGGTCATGTACGACCGCGCCGACTCGCACTACGACACCATCTCGGCGTTCATCAAGAGCATGCGCGGCAGCGACGCGGACGCCGCGGTCTACTACCTCGCCTCCATGATCGCCGGGGGCGAGGACCCGCGCTTCATCGCCCGGCGCATGATCGTCTTCGCCAGCGAGGACGTGGGCAACGCCGACCCGCGCGCGCTGCAGGTCGCCGTGGACGCCTCGCGCGCCGTCGACTACGTCGGCCTGCCGGAGTGCCGCATCAACCTGAGCCAGGCGGCGACGTACCTTGCGCTCGCGCCGAAGAGCAACGCCGCGTACAAGGCCGTCGACGCGGCGCTTGACGACGTGCGTCGCGAGGGCAACCAGCCTCCGCCGGCGCATCTGCGTGACGCGAATTACCGCGGCGCGAAGGAACTCGGCCACGGCGCGGGGTACAAGTACCCGCACGCGAGCGGCGGCTGGGTGCGGCAGCAGTACCTGCCCGACGAGCTCTCAGGACGTCGCTACTATGTGCCGATACGTGGACTCGAGAGCCAGATGGCCGCCCGACTCGAAGAGAGGCAGCGGGCGGCCCGGCAAGATGCGGAGGGCCGGCCCGGCGGGGCCGGTGAAGGAGAGAGCCAGACGTGAGCAGCGTCTACGTGTACGTGCTCGTGTTCCTCGTGGTGGCGCTGGTGGCGCTCGTCGTCGTCTGGTTCACCGCTCGCCGGATGAAGACCGACCTCGACACCTCCCCGAGCGCGGTCGCCGGCGCCAGGGCCGCGCTGGAACTGGCGCCGGACAACGCACGCCGGCTTCACGAGCTCAGCGCCGAGCCGATCCTGCTCAAGCAGGGCGAGGAGGGCGTGCGCGTGCAGATCGAGCACCGGCCGATGATGCCGCTCATGGCGTTCATCGGCAAGGGAGACGTGAGCGCGGCGCTCAACGAGGCCGCCGCACGCGTGAGCGAGCAGTGGGGCCCCAAGTGGGTCGTCCTGCTCTCCGCGCGCGACGACGGCACGGTCTCCGCACAGCGTCTCGCCTGACGGCCGGCAGGACTGCACCCCGCCCCCCCGTATACAGGGCTGTACACTGTAAAGCTCGGGCACACTTCTTCCGACGTTACACTTCGCCGGTCTCGTGCGCTTCGGGGCGGGCGTAACGCTGGCAGGCGGTCAAGGAGGCAGCGATGAAGGTGTTCAAGTTCCTGCTCGGGCTCGCGATCGGGGCAGGCGTCGCGCTGCTCTTCGCACCGAAGAGCGGGCGCGAGTTGCGGCGGCAGCTGTCCGGCGGCGCCGGCGGCAAGCTGCTCGGCTCCGGGAGCGACGCGTACCAGCAGACGGAGCCTGCGGAGTGGGGCGCCGCCACGGTCGCAGAGGCGCCGGTCGTCGCGGAAGAGGCGACGTGGACGGCGGAGCCCACGATCGAAGAGGTGGTCGTCACCGAGCTGGTGATCGAGGAGGCTGCGCTGGAGCCGGCTGCGGACGAGCCGGCGGGCGAGGACTTGCGGCAGCGCATCGAGGAGACGCGCGCGGCGCTCCAGGACGAGCTCGCGCAGCCCTTCGCCGTCGAGGCCGAGGAGATCGCCGACGAGACGGCCGCCGTGGCCGATGCCGCCGTCGTGGACGCGGTCGACGCCGAACTGGTCGCCGAGGAGGCCGTGGTCGAGGCAGTGGCGGCCGAACTGGTCGCCGAGGAGGCCGTCGCGGTAGCCGAGGTCGCGGAGGCGGTCGCCGAGGAGGCCGTGGTCGAGGCCGTCGCCGCCGACGAAGTGGCCACGGAGCTCGTCGCCGAGGCGCTTGTGGCCGATGACGCGGAGGCAGAGGCGGCCGAGCTCGCCGCCGAGGAGGCCATCGCCGAGGCGGAACTGGCGGTCGCGGTGGCCGAAGAAGCAGTCGCCGAGGCGGACCTGGCGGAGGCGGTCGCCGAAGTCGCGGTCCTCGAGGCCGTCGCCACCGAAGTCGTGGCCGAAGAGGCCGTGGTCGAGGCCGTGGTCGAGGAAACCGTCGCGGAAGAGGCAGTAGCCGAGGCGGACCTGGCGGAGGCAGTCGCCGAAGAGGCGATCCTCGAGGAGGTCGTCGCAGGACGAAGTGGTGGCCGAAGCTCCGCCGGCGGAGGACGAGCCGGAGCCGTTCACGGGTCCGCTGGCTCCACCGCCGCTCGAGGCGGCCTCGCTGCCGCAGGCAGAAGCCGCGCCCGAGGCCCGGGAGGCCGTACCGGAGCGCGTGCGCGGCTGGGAGATCGACTACGGCGGGGAGCCGGCGGCTGAAGCGCCGCCGGCGGAAGAGGTCGTTCCCGAGCCCGTCGTCGAGGAGCCCGTCGCGGAAGAGGTCGTTCCCGAGCCCGTCGTCGAGGAGCCGGTGGTCGACGAGGAGCCGGCAGTGGTCGAGCCCGTGCTGGTCGAGGAGCCCGCGGTGGTCGAGCCCGTGCCGGCGGAAGAGCCCGTGCTGACGGAGGAGCCCGCGACCCGCCGACGAACCGGCCGAGGCCGCGCCGGCGCGCGAGGGCGGCTCGATCGATCAGGCCGAGATGCGCCGCCGCATCGAAGAGACGCGCGCCCGCCTGAAGGCGAAGGCGTTCGACGCGATGATGAGCGGAGAGGCGGCGCTGCTGTCCCGCGACAGCGGGGACAAGCCCGTGCCCAAGGGCGGCGAGCACGCGCTGGACGAGGAGACCGACTCCGTCATCGACGAGTCTCTCTCGCAAGAAGAGTACTGATCCAGCTCGCGACGGGGCCGGGGGGCGAAGTGCCTCCCGGCCCCGTCGTCGTTCTGCGTCCCGGCTGCCGGGTTCGCTCTCGCGGAGTCCCGGGCAGGTCAGGGCGTGCGCTTGTCTCTGCTCCCGCGCCGTGAGTGGCCTCTCCGCCGTGGGCGCACGCCGCTGCGCTGCCCGTCCCCGCGCCGCGGCCGGCGGCCGGCCGCCTCCATGGTCGCCGCCCAGTCCTCATCGCTCGGTCGCTGCGGACCGCGCCGGTCCACGGCCGGCCAGGAGAGCGCTCCGGGCGCCAGCCCGCGCTCGTGCAGGGTGTGGGCCAGCACGCCGGCGGTGGAGAAGAACAGCGCCGCCAGCAGTACCGCGGCCGCCGGGATGGTCCGGTTCTCGAAGAGCAGGAAGAAGTACCACCAGATATTCCACCCTATGTCGTACTGCAGGGCGTAGTAGAGGAGCGGCACGGGGATCATGAGGAGCCCGAGGTACACCGGCAGGATCGACCGCATCCAGCCGCCCGGGCGCGCGAGGGGCCAGAGGACCGCGCCGGGGAGCACCAGCAGCACCGAGAAGGGGTTCACCAGCAGCAGGAGCACCGCGATGAGCACGAGCAGCAGGTGCGACACGAGGATCGTGGCGCGTGCGTCGGTGGCGAAGCGCCGCTCGAGGCGTCGCTCGACCGCCACCGCGTAGGCGTAGGCGAGCAGCATGAGCGCGGCGAGGACGACCACGCGCAGGTAGCGAGGCGCGTCCGCGAGGCGCGAGTCCGGTGGTATGACCGCGTCGGGGCTGCGGGGCAGGAGCCCTATGAGGTTGGAGAAGTAGACGATGCCGATGAGCACGAGCCACGGCGCGAGGTGCAGGCCGGCGCGGACGAAGGCCGGCTTGAGCCGGATGCGGGCGCGGCGGCAGTGCGCGAAGAGATCCACGGTCACGGCGACGAGGGGCAGGAGCAGAGCGGCGAGGATGGCTGCGAGCGCGCCGCCCGGCAGCGTCGCCCTGCGCGTGAGGAAGATCGCGCCGCCGCTGGCGGCGCCCGGCTCGGTGGTGCCGTCCACGGCCATCACCATGTTCTGGACCGTGGTCCCCACCCGGGTGAGCGTCTGCTCCGAGACCGTGTCGAGCGTGTCGGCTCGAGCAGGGGCCGACCGGCCGGCGGCCGAGATGGTCACGGCCGGTACGCCGGCGGCCACGAACGGCCCCTGGCTGCCGGCGCTCGTCGGCACGGCCAGGCGAAGCACCTGCGACGGCACGGACGGCAGCTCGGTCTCCATGTTGGAGTCGCGCTTGGCGGCCGGCGCCGTGAGCAGCCAGAGCCAGGGCGGCGCGACTCTCGGCACCGTGCTCCAGCCGTCCAGAGCGACGGCGTCCGCGGGTGTGCCGTCGCTGCCGCGCTTGGCGACGTCGCGGAGTGCGATGACGGCGTAGAGATCGTCTGTCTGATGCATCTCCACGAAGTTGCGGGCGCCGAGGGCGCCGTACGAGTCTCCAGTGGTGCACAGGAAGATGAGGGTGTGCTGGTGCGCCGCCACCGTGAACGCGTCGGCGAGCTCGAGCAACGCGGCGACGCCGGAGGCGTTGTCGCCGGCTCCCTGGGTGGAGAGGGGCGCGATATCCCGGTTCGCGACGAGCATGATCGTGCCCGGGGTGCGGCCCTTGGCGACGCCGTACACGTTCTGGAGTGCGACGTCCTTGCCGTTGACGGTCGCGGCGAAGCCCTCCACGTGGGTCTCGAGCCCGGCGGCACGGAACTGCTGCTCGACCCAGATGCCCATGCGGTTGTCCGGATCGGTGCCGGCGATGCGCTGCGGGAACTCCTCGACGATGGTCTTGAGGTCCGCGTAGGCTGCCTCGCCGTCGAACGACGCCGGCTCCTGGCTGAGCTTCGGGGTGGCGGGGCTTCTGAGCGTGAAGAGGGCGATGATGACGAGAACGGCCGCGACCACCCAGGCCACGCGATACACCTTCAGGTTGGGCAGGGGAGACCTCCTCGGGCGTGCCTGGCATCCTATCAGATGGGCAGTCTCGCGAGCCTCGTGGGGGACTCCGAGTGCGGGTGGGTATGATGGCAGCATGCCCGGACCCGCCCGCATCCTCGTCGTCGAAGACGAGGCTCGCATCGCAGAGGTCGTCCGGGGCTACCTCGAGGCGCAGGGGCACGCCGTCACCTGGGCGGCGACCGGCGAGGACGCCCTCGCCGCCGCTGCGGCGAGCCGCCGTCCGGACCTCGTCATCCTCGACCTCGGCCTGCCGGGCATGCCCGGCGAGGAGGTGTGCCGCCGGCTGCGCGCCGCGTCGGACGTGCCGATCATCATGCTCACGGCCAAGGACGCGGAGGAGGACCTGGTGCACGGGCTGCAGCTCGGCGCCGACGACTACGTCACCAAGCCGTTCAGCCCGCGGGAGCTCACGGCGCGTGTGCGCGCGCTGCTGCGCCGTGCGCGCGCCGACGCCGTCCCGCAGGCCGACCTGCTGGAGCGCGCCGGCGGGCGGCTGGTGGTCGACAGCGCCCGCCGGCGCGTCACCCTCGACGGTGAGCCGGTGGACCTCACCGAGTCCGAGTTCCGCCTGCTCCAGGCGCTGGCGCGGTTCCCCGGCCGCGTGTACACGCGGTCCGAGCTGGTCGAGCGCCTGCAGGGCATGGAGTTCGAGCCGTACGAGCGCACCATCGACGCACACATCAAGAACCTGCGGCGCAAGCTGGGCGACGACGCGCGTGCGCCGCGGCTCGTGCTCACGGTGTACGGCCGCGGCTACGCCTTCGCCGAGGACCAGCGGTGATTGACCGCCGAAGGGGGGTCAACGAGGGGGGCGATGCAAGGACACCCCTCCGGCGCGGCCTCCGGTTCCGCCTCGCGCTCACGCATCTCGCCATCGCCCTCCTGGCGATCGTCGCCGTGGGGGCCATCGTCATCTACACGGGGTCACGACGCTTCGACTCCTACCTCCAGCAGGTGCAAGGCGCGCGCAACGCCGCCGTCGTCGACTCGCTCCAGTCCACCTACAAGGCGCCGGACGGGTGGGACGCCACCGCCATCTACGCGCTGAGCCAGGTGGCGGCGACGAACAACGCCGACGTGGCCGTGTACGGTACCGACGGGCGGCTCGTGTTCACGGTGCAGGGCTCCCACCTGGGCAGAGGGATGGGCGGCCAGGGCATGGGAGGCGGCCAGGGAGCGGGAGGCGGCCAGGGCTCGGGCGGCGCGGGAGCGTCGCCGTCGGCATCGCCGTTCAGCACCGACGCCTTCACCGTCCAGCGCGCGCCGATCGTGGTGGACGGGCGGCAGGTGGGCACGGCGGCGGTGTTCGTGCCCAAGGGCGCGCGGGCCGCCGCCGAGGACGCCTACCAGAGCGCGCTGACGAGCAACCTGCTGATCGCCGGCGCCGTCGCCGGCGTGCTCGCGCTCGTCGTGAGCCTGCTGGTGAGCCGGCGCATCACGGGGCCGCTCGAAGAGCTCACCGACGCCGCCGGCGACGTCTCCGCCGGCAATCTGGACGTGCGGGTGGCGCCGCGCGGCGGCGACGAGGTCGCGGCGCTGGCCACCGCCTTCAACGCGATGGCCGACCGGCTCGCGCGGGACGAGCAGTGGCGGCGGGACATGACCAGCGACCTCTCGCACGAGCTGCGCACGCCGCTCGCCACCATCCAGTCGCGGGTGGAGGCCCTCGAGGACGGTGTGCTGCCCCCGACGCCGGAGAACCTGCGGGTGATCGGCGAGGAGGTCGAGCGCCTCGGCCGGCTGCTGGGGGCGCTGCGCAGTCTCAACGAGCTCGAGAGCGAGGACCTGAGCGTGCAGCACGAGCCGCTGGACCTCGCCGAGGTGGCGGCCGGCGCCGTCGACCGCCACCGGCCGGCGTTCCTCGCCAAGGGCGTCGAGCTCGTCGACGACCTGCGGCCGGCGACGGTGTTCGGCGACCCGGACCGGCTGCTGCAGGTCGCCGGTAACCTGCTCGACAACGCGCTCAAGTACACGCCGGCCGGCGGGCGCGTGACCGTGACGGTGGATCTCGCCGGCGAAGGCCCGCCCAAGGCCGGTGGCGCCCTCTCGGGGCCGGCCGGCGAATCCGTCCGCCTCACCGTCACCGACGACGGGCCCGGCATCGACCCGGCGGACCTGCCGTTCGTCTTCGACAGGTTCTACCGGGGGCAGGACTCACGCGGTACGGCCGGAGCGGGCCTGGGGCTCGCCATCTGCCGGGCTCTCGTGGAGGCGCAGGGCGGCACGATCGCCGCTCAGGACGCGCCCGGCGGCGGGGCGCGCTTCACCGTGCACCTGCCCGCGGGCGGAGCGCACTGAGGCCGGTGCCCGCCGCTTCGTCCACGGGCGCCGGACCGGTGCTCGTCGCCTGCGACCTCGACGGCACGCTGCTGGACCACGCGGCCGTACCGGTGCCCGGCGCCGGCGAGGCGCTCGCGGAGCTCGTCCGCGCCGGCGCCCTCTTCGCCGTCATCACCGGCAGACCGCTGCAGGCCGCGCGCCGGGCCACCGCGGCGCTCGGCGTGGAGCCCCGCGTGTACGCCTGCTACCACGGCGCGCTCGTTGCGGAGGCAGACGGCACGGTGCTGCGCCATCTGCCGGTGCCGCCGGGTCCGGGACACGCCGTCGTCGCCCGCGGCCTGGCCGAAGAGCTCGGCGTGACCGTCTGGGAGGTGGACGATCCGCGTGAGCTCGGGACCGGGAGCGACCCCACGGGCGAGCCGGGGCCGTCCGCCAGCCGGCTCGTGCTCCACGGCGACCCGGTCACCGTCGCGCGGCTGCTCGGGGAGTTGCGGGAGGAGTGGGCCGGCCGGCTGCGGGTGCTGCCCATCCGGCCGGGCTTCATCGGAGTCTTCGCGCCCGGCGTGGACAAGGGTGACGCCCTGCGCTTCGTCGCCGGCCACCTCGGCGTGGCCATGCAGCGCACGGTCGCCTGCGGCGACGGGACGGCGGACGAGACGCTGCTCGCCGCGGCCGCCGTGCGCGTGGCCGTCGGTGACGCGCCGCACGTCCTCGAGCACCTGCCCGGCGTGGTCGTCGCCAGCTGGGCGCGGCTGCCCGGCACCCTCCGCGCCCTGGTCCTGCCGCTGCTGTAGCCGGCCGAACGCGGCAGCGGCCGGCTCGCTCGCCCCATGCCGGCGTGTCTGTACGCGCGAAGGGCGGCGGGGCGACGCCCCGCCGCCCTTCGGCGTACCGCCTTGAGACGCGTGGCTCA
>CAVPXA010000012.1:0-68028 GCA_963709635.1 uncultured Thermoleophilia bacterium | reverse complement strand
TCGTCGTCTGGTTCGCCGCGCGCCGGATGAAGACCGACCTCGACACCTCTCCGAGCGCGGTCGCCGGCGCCAGGGCCGCGCTGGAGCTGGCGCCGGACAACGCGCGCCGGCTGCACGAGCTCAGCTCCGAGCCGATCCTGCTCAAGCAGGGCGAGGAGGGCGTTCGCGTGCAGATCGAGCACCGGCCGATGATGCCGCTCATGGCGTTCGTCGGCAAGGGAGAGGTGAGCGCGGCGCTCAACGAGGCCGCCGTACGCGTGAGCGAGCAGTGGGGCCCCAGGTGGGTCGTCCTGCTCTCCGTGCGCGACGACGGCACGGTCTCCGCCCAGCGTCTCGCCTGACGGCCGGCAGGACTGCACCCCTGCCCCGCGTATACAGGGCTGTAGACTGTAAAGCTCGGGCACACTTCTTCCGACGTTACACTTCGCCGGTCTCGTGCGCTTCGGGGCAGGCGTAACGCTGGCAGGCGGTCAAGGAGGCAGCGATGAAGGTGTTCAGGTTCCTGCTCGGGCTCGCGATCGGGGCAGGCGTCGCGCTGCTCCTCGCACCGAAGAGCGGGCGCGAGTTGCGGCGGCAGCTGTCCGGCGGCGCCGGCGGCAAGCTGCTCGGCTCCGGGGGTGACGCGTACCGGCAGCTGGAGCCTGCGGAGTGGGGCGCCACCACGGTCGCGGAAGCGCCGGTCGTCGATGAAGAGGCGACGTGGACGGCGGAGCCCGTGGTCGAGGAGGTGGTCGTCACCGAGCTGGTGATCGAGGAGGCCGCGCCCGAGTCGGCCTGCGGACGAGCCGGCGGGCGAGGACTTGCGGCAGCGCATCGAGGAGACGCGCGCGGCGCTCCAGGACGAGCTCGCCCAGCCATTCGCCGCCCAGGCCGAAGAGAGAGCCGACGAGACGGCCGCCGTGGCCGATGCTGCCGTCGCGGACGCAGCCGACGCCGAGCTGGTCGCCGAGGAGGCCGCGGTCGAGGCAGCGGCGGCCGAGCTGGTCGCCGAGGAGGCCGTCGCGGTCGCCGAGGTGGCCGAACTGGTCGCCGAGGAGGCCGTGGTCGAGGCCGTGGCGGCCGACGAGGTGGCCACGGAGCTCGTCGCCGAGGCGCTTGCGGCCGACGACGCCGAGGCGGAGGCAGCCGAGCTCGCCGCCGATGAGGCCGTCGCCGAGGCGGAGGCGGCGGTCGCGGTCGCCGAAGAGGCAGTCGCCGAGGCGGACCTGGCGGAGGCAGTCGCCGAAGTCGCGGTCCTCGAGGCCGTCGCCACCGAAGTCGTGGCCGAAGAGGCCGTCGTAGAGGCCGTCGTAGAGGAAGCCGTCGCCGAAGAGACAGTCGCCGAGGCGGACCTGGCGGAGGCCGTCGCCGAAGAGGCGATCGTCGAGGAGGCCGTCGCAGACGAAGTGGTGGCCGAAGCCCCGCCGGCGGAGGACGAGCCGGAGCCGTTCACGGGTCCGCTGGCCCCGCCGCCGCTCGAGCCGACCCCGCCGCCGCAGGCAGAAGCCGCGCCTGAGGCCCGGGCCCACCGCAGCGTGTGCGCGGCTGGGAGATCGACTACGGCGGGGAGCCGGTGGGCGAGGCGCCGCCGGCGGAAGAAGTCGCCGACGAGGCCGTCGTCGAGGAGCCCGTCGCGGAAGAGGCGCCCGCCCCTCCTCGAGGAGCCCGTCGTCGCCGAGGAGGCGGCGGTGGCCGAGCCTGTGATCGCCGATGAGCCCGTCGCCGCCGAGGCGCCCGTGCCGGCTCGCAGCGAGCCCGCCGCAGCCGAGCCGGTCGCCGAAGCCCCCGAGCCCGACTCGGCCGAGGCCGCGCCGGCGCGCGAGGGCGGCTCGATCGATCAGGCCGAGATGCGCCGCCGCATCGAGGAGACGCGCGCGCGCCTGAAGGCGAAGGCGTTCGACGCGATGATGAGCGGAGAGGCGGCGCTGCTGTCTCGCGACAGCGGCGACAAGCCCGTGCCCAAGGGCGACGAGCACGCGCTGGATGAGGAGACCGACTCCGTCATCGACGAGTCGCTCTCGCAAGAGAGTACTGATCCCCTTCGCGACGGGGCCGGGGGGCGAAGCGCCTCCCGGCCCCGTCGTCGTTTCGTCTCGGCAGCCGGCTCCGCCGCTCGCGGAGTCCCGGCCGCTCAGGGTGCGCGCTTGTCTCTGCTCCCCCGCCGTGAGCGGCCTCTCCGCCGCGGGCGCTCGCCGCTGCGCTGCCCGTCCCCGCGCCGCGGCCGGCGGCCGGCCGCCTCCATGGCCGCTGCCCAGTCCTCGTCGCTCGGCCGCTCCGGACCGCGCCGGTCCACGGCCGGCCAGGAGAGTGCTCCCGGCGCCAGCCCGCGCTCGTGCAGGGTGTGCGCCAGCAGGCCGGCGGTGGAGAAGAACAGCGCCGCCAGCAGCACCGCGGCCGCCGGCACGGTCCGGTTCTCGAAGAGCAGGAAGAAGTACCACCAGACCTTCCACCCGATGTCGTACTGCAGGGCGTAGTAGAGGAGCGGGACGGGGATCATGAGCAGCCCGAGGTACACGGGCAGGATCGACCGCATCCAGCCGCCCGGGCGCGCGAGGGGCCAGAGGACCGCGCCTGGGAGCACGATGAGCACCGAGAAGGGGTTCACCAGGAGCAGGAGTACCGCGATGAGCACGAGCAGCAGGTGCGAGACGAGGATCGTGGCGCGTGCGTCGGTGGCGAAGCGCCGCTCGAGACGCCGCTCGACCGCCACCGCGTAGGCGTAGGCGAGCAGCATCAGCGCGGCGAGCACGACTACGCGCAGGTAGCGGGGCGTGTCCGCGAGGCCCGAGTCCGGTGGGATGACCGCGTCGGGGCTGCGGGGAAGAAGCCCCACGAGGTTGGAGAAGTAGACGATGCCGATGAGCACGAGCCACGGCGCGAGGTGCAGGCCGGCGCGGACGAAGGCCGGCTTGAGCCGGATGCGGGCGCGACGGCAGTGCGCGAAGAGGTCCACGGTCACGGCGACGAGAGGCAGGAGCAGGGCGGCGAGGATGGCTGCGAGCGCGCCGCCCGGCAGCGTCGCCTTGCGCGTGAGGAAGATCGCGCCGCCGCTGGCGGCGCCCGGCTCGGTGGTCCCGTCCACGGCCATCACCATGTTCTGGACCGTGGTCCCCACCCGGGTCAGCGTCTGCTCCGAGACCGTGTCGAGTGTGTCGGCACGGGCCGGCGCAGACTCGCCGGCGGCCGAGACGGTCACGGCCGGGACGCCGGCGGCCACGAACGGCCCCTGGCTGCCGGCGCTCGTCGGCACGGCCAGGCGGAGCACCTGCGACGGCACGGACGGCAGCTCGGTCTCCAGGTTGGAGTCGCGCTTGGCGGCCGGCGCCGTGAGCAGCCAGAGCCAGGGCGGCGCGACCCTCGGCACCGTGCTCCAGCCGTCCAGAGCGACGGCGTCCGCGGGCGTGCCGTCGCTGCCGCGCTTGGCGACGTCGCGGAGCGCGATGACGGCGTAGAGGTCGTCGGTCTGGTGCATCTCGACGAAGTTCCGGGCGCCGAGGGCGCCGTACGAGTCACCGGTGGTGCACAGGAAGATGAGGGTGTGCTGGTGCGCCGCCACCGTGAACGCGTCGGCGAGCTCCAGCAGCGCGGCGACGCCGGAGGCGTTGTCGCCGGCTCCCTGGGTGGAGAGGGGCGCGACGTCCCGGTTCGCGACGAGCATGATGGTGCCCGGGGTGCGGCCCTTGGCGACCCCGTACACGTTCTGCAGCGCGACGGCCTTGCCGTTGACGGTCGCGGCGAAGCCCTCCACGTGGGTCTCGAGCCCGGCGGCGCGGAACTGCTGCTCGACCCAGATGCCCATGCGGTTGTCCGGGTCGGTGCCCGCGATGCGCTGCGGGAACTCCTCGACGATGGTCTTGAGGTCCGCGTAGGCCGCCTCGCCGTCGAACGACGCCGGCTCCTGGCTGAGCTTCGGGGTGGCGGGGCTTCTGAGCGTGAAAAGGGCGACGATGACGAGAACGGCCGCGACCACCCAGGCCACGCGATACACCTTCAGGTTGGGCAGGGAAGACCTCCTCGGGCGTGCCTGGCATCCTATCAGATGGGCCGTCTCACGAGCCTCGTGGGGGACTCCGCCGGCCTCGGCGACGGAGATCGCGGGAGCTGGGTGCGAGGAAGAGCCCGGGTGGGGGCGGGTATGATGGCTGCATGCCCGGACCCGCCCGCATCCTCGTCGTCGAAGACGAGGCCCGCATCGCAGAGGTCGTCCAGGGCTACCTCGAGGCCCAGGGACACGCCGTCACATGGGCGGCGACCGGTGAGGACGCTCTCGCCGCCGCCGCGAGCCGCCGCCCGGACCTCGTCGTCCTCGACCTCGGCCTGCCGGGCATGCCCGGCGAGGAGGTCTGCCGCCGCCTGCGCGCCGCCTCCGACGTGCCCATCATCATGCTCACGGCCAAGGACGCGGAGGAGGACCTGGTGCACGGGCTGCAGCTCGGCGCCGACGACTACATCACCAAGCCCTTCAGCCCGCGGGAGCTCACAGCCAGAGTGCGCGCGCTGCTGCGCCGGGCGCGCCCCGACGCCGTCCCGCAGGCGGATCTGCTCGAGCGCGCCGGCGGGCGGCTGGTGGTCGACAGCGCCCGCCGGCGCGTCACCCTCGACGACGAGCTCGTCGAGCTCACCGAGTCGGAGTTCCGGCTGCTCCAGGCGCTCGCTCGCTTCCCCGGCCGCGTGTACACGCGGTCCGAGCTGGTCGAGCGCCTGCAGGGCATGGAGTTCGAGCCCTACGAGCGCACCATCGACGCGCACATCAAGAACCTGCGGCGCAAGCTGGGCGACGACGCGCGCGCGCCGCGGCTCGTCCTCACGGTGTACGGCCGCGGCTACGCCTTCGCCGAGGACCAGCGATGATCGACCGCCGAAGGGGGGTCGACGAGGGGGGCGATGCAAGGACACCCCTCCGGCGCGGCCTCCGGTTCCGCCTCGCGCTCACGCATCTCGCCATCGCTCTCCTGGCGATCGTCGCCGTGGGGGCCATCGTCACCTACACGGGGTCACGACGGTTCGACTCCTACCTCCAGCAGGTGCAGGGCGCGCGCAACACCGCCGTCGTCGACTCGCTCCAGTCCACCTACAAGGCGCCGGACGGGTGGGACGCCACCGCCATCTACGCGCTGAGCCAGGTGGCGGCGACGAACAACGCCGACGTGGCCGTGTACGGCACCGACGGACGGCTCGTGTTCACGGTGCAGGGCTCCCACCTGGGAAGAGGGCTGGGCGGCCAGGGCCTGGGAGGCGGTCAAGGAGCGGGAGGCGGCCAGGGCTCGGGGGGCGCGGGAGCGTCGCCCTCGGCTTCGCCGTTCAGCACCGACGCCTTCACCGTCCAGCGCGCGCCGATCGTGGCGGACGGGCGGCAGGTGGGCACGGCGGCGGTGTTCGTGCCCAAGGGGGCGCGGGCCGCCGCCGAGGACGCCTACCAGAGCGCGCTGACCCGCAACCTCCTGATCGCAGGCGCCGTCGCCGGCGCGCTCGCGCTCGTCGTCAGCCTGCTGGTGAGCCGGCGCATCACCGGGCCGCTCGAGGAGCTCACCGACGCCGCCGGCGACGTCTCCGCCGGCAACCTGGACGTGCGTGTGGCGCCGCGCGGCAGCGACGAGGTCGCGGCGCTCGCCGCAGCCTTCAACGCGATGGCCGACCGGCTCGCCCGCGACGAGCAGTGGCGGCGCGACATGACCAGCGACCTCTCGCACGAGCTGCGCACGCCGCTCGCCACCATCCAGTCGCGGGTGGAGGCCCTCGAGGACGGCGTGCTGCCCGCGACGCCGGAGAACCTGCGGGTGATCGGTGAGGAGGTCGAGCGCCTCGGCCGGCTGCTGGGCGCGCTGCGCAGTCTCAACGAGCTCGAGAGCGAGGACCTGAGCGTGCAGCACGAGCCTCTGGACCTCGCAGAGGTGGCGGCGGCCGCCGCCGACCGCCACCGACCGGCGTTCCTCGCCAAGGGCGTCGAGCTCGTCGCCGAGCTGCGGCCGGCGATGGTGTTCGGCGACCCGGACCGGCTGCTGCAGGTCGCCGGCAACCTGCTCGACAACGCGCTCAAGTACACGCCGGCGGGCGGGCACGTGACCGTGACGGTGGATCTCGCCGGCGACGGTGCGCCCAGGGCCGCTGGCGCCCTCTCGGGACCGGCCGGCGCCTCCGTCCGCCTCACCGTCACCGACGACGGGCCCGGCGTCGACGCGGCGGACCTGCCGTTCGTCTTCGACAGGTTCTACCGGGGGAAGGACTCACGCGGTACGGCCGGGGCGGGCCTCGGCCTCGCCATCTGCCGCGCCCTCGTGGAGGCGCAGGGCGGCACGATCGCCGCTGAAGACGCGCCCGGCGGAGGGGCGCGGTTCACCGTGCACCTGCCCGCGGCGGGCGGACCGCACTGAGGCCGGTGCCTTCCGCTTCGTCCCCAGGCGCCGGACCGGTGCTCGTCGCCTGCGACCTCGACGGCACGCTGCTGGACCACGAGGCCGTACCGGTGCCCGGCGCCGGCGAGGCGCTCGCGGAGCTCGTCCGCGCCGGCGCCCTCTTCGCCGTCGTCACCGGCAGACCGCTGCGGGCCGCACGGCGGGCCACCGCGGCGCTCGGCGTGGAGCCCCATGTGTACGCGTGCTATCACGGGGCGCTCGTTGTGGAGGCAGACGGGACGGCGCTGCGTCACCTGCCGGTGCCGCCGTGTCCGGGACACGCCGTCGTCGCCCGCGGCCTGGCCGAGGAGCTCGGCGTGACTGTCTGGGACGTGGACGAGCCGCGCGAGCTGGGGACCGGGAGCGACATCACGGACGAGCCGGGGCCGTCCGCCAGCCGGCTCGTGCTCCACGGCGACCCGGGCACCGTCGCGCGGCTGTTCGGAGAGCTGCGGGAGGAGTGGGCCGGCCGGCTGCGGGTGCTGTCCATCCGGCCCGGCTTCATCGGCGTCTTCGCTCCCGCCGTGGACAAGGGCGACGCCCTGCGCTTCGTCGCCGGCCGCCTCGATGTGGCCATGCAGCGCACGGTCGCCTGCGGCGACGGCACGGCGGACGAGACGCTGCTCGCCGCGGCCGCCGTGCGCATCGCCGTCGGCGACGCGCCGCACGTACTGGGCCACCTGCCCGGTGTCGTCGTCAGCGGATGGGCGCGGTTGCCCGGCACCCTCCGCACCCTGGTCCTGCCGCTGCTGTAGCCGGCCGAACGCGGCAGCGGCCGGCTCGCTCGCCCCATGCCGGCGTGTCTGTACGCGCGAAGGGCGGCGGGGCGACGCCCCGCCGCCCTTCGGCGTACCGCCTTGAGACGCGTGGCTCAGTCGACCTTCGGGAGCTTCGCGATCGACGCGGCGATCGCCTCCTCCGGGTGGTCGTAGTCCTCGAGCTCGCCGCGAGGTAGCGGTCGTACGAGCCGAGGTCGAGCAGGCCGTGGCCGGTGAGGTTGAACAGGATGTTCCTGCTCACGCCCTCTTCCTTGGCCTTCAGCGCTTCGTTGATCGCGGCGAGGATCGCGTGCGCGCTCTCGGGCGCCGGCACGATGCCCTCGGTCTTGACGAAGAGCTGTGCCGCCTCGAAGACCTTGGTCTGCGGCGACCGACACGGCCTCGAGCAGTCCCAGGTCGTACACGTGGCTGAGCAGCGGCGCCATGGCGTGGTAGCGCAGCCCGCCGGCGTGGATGCCGGGCGGCATGAAGTCGTGGCCGAGCGTGTACATCTTGAAGAGCGGCGTGGTCTGGGCCTCGTCGCCGAAGTCGTAGCGGAACTGGCCCTTGGTGAGCGAGGGGCAGGCCGTGGGCTCGACGGCCACGCAGACGCGTGTTCGTCTTGCCGGCCAGGTTCTCGCGCAGGAAGGGGAAGGCGATGCCGCCGAAGCTCGAGCCGCCGCCGACGCAGCCGACGACGACGTCGGGGTAGGCGTCGGCGTCCTGGCACTGCAGGATCGCCTCCTCGCCGATGATCGTCTGGTGCAGGAGCACGTGGTTGGTCACGCTGCCCAGGGCGTACTTGGAGCCGGGATGCGTCACCGCGTCCTCGACGGCCTCGCTGATGGCGATGCCGAGGCTGCCCAGCGATTCCGGGTCCTCGGCCAGGACGGCGCGACCGGCGTTGGTCTGGTCGCTCGGGCTGGGGATCACCGTGCCGCCCCAGAGCTGCATCATGCTGCGCCGGTACGGCTTCTGGTGGTAGCTGACCTTGACCATGTAGACCATGCACTCGAGGTCGAAGATCTGGCACGCCATGCTGAGGGCGCTGCCCCACTGGCCGGCGCCGGTCTCCGTGGCGAGGCGCGTGGTGCCGTCGATCTTGTTGTAGTACGCCTGCGCGACGGCCGTGTTGCTCTTGTGCGAGCCGGCCGGGCTGACGCCCTCGTGCTTGAAGAAGATCTTGGCCGGCGTGTCGAGCGCCTTCTCGAGGCCGGTGGCGCGGATCAGCGGCGTGGGCCTCCAGATGCGATAGATCTGGTGGATCTCCTCGGGGATCTCGATGTAGCGCTCCGCCGAGACTTCCTGCGCGATGATGCTCGGCGGGAAGATCGGCGAGAGGTCGTCGGGGCCCGCCGGCTGCAGCGTCGCCGGGTTGAGCGGCGGCGGCGGCGGGGAGGGCAGGTCGGCGCACGATGTTGTACCAGGCCTTGGGGATCCTCTCCTCGTCAAGGACGAACTTCTTCTTGTACTCGCTCATGACCTACCTCCTCTCGAATGACGCCTGGGCTGATGAAGTGGCTCTGAATGAAGATGCACTGATCCGCTCCGTGTGAGGGGACGGGACGACCACTGAGGGTCAGAGGGTGCGGGCAGGGCCCGCGCGGGTGTCAGAGTAGAGGCGCTACGCGCGCCAGGCCCAGCGACGCCGATTGGCGCGAGCGAGGTGCTGCAGCTGCGTGAGGCCCTTTCGTCATGGGTCGTCATCGTGCGCGGCACTGTATCACACGCCCGAGGTGGTCGCCAGCACGGCGCGCCCGCCGTACTACTTCGGCTTGACCGTCTCGAGCGGCGGGTAGGTCTCGCGCAGCGGCGTGTCGGTGCCGGGCAGGCCGAAGAGGAACCCCTGCCCGTGCGTCACGCCGAGCTCCTGGAGCGTCTCCAGCTGCGTGGTCGTCTCGATGCCCTCGGCGATGAGCGTGATGGCGGCCTCGCGGCAGAAGTCACGCAGGGTGCGCACCAGGCGCTGCTTGACCACGGACGTGTCCACGCCGCGGATGAGCGACATGTCGAGCTTGATGAAGTCCGGCTCGATCTCGACCATCGTCTGCAGGCCGGCGTACCCCGCGCCGGCGTCGTCGATAGCGACGCGGAAGCCGTGCGCGCGCAGTTGCCGCACCATGTCGCGCATGCGGTCGAAGTCGTCGATGACGCTGTTCTCGGTGATCTCGATCACGGTGAGGCCGCGGAGCGACGACGGCGTCACCTCCACGAACTCCGTCACGAAGCTGTCGCCGTGCGAGTGGAGGAACATCGTGAGCGGCTCCGTGTTGATGAAGCGCAGGGCGTGCCGCGGCAGCCGCTCGCCGGCCTCGCACGCCGTCCGCCGGCACAGCCGGTCGAGCTCGGCCACCCGGCCTTCGCTGCGCGCGACCTCGAAGAGGGCGTCGGGGCGGTGCAGCTCCGTCTCCCTCGGCCCGCGGGAGAGGATCTCGAAGCCGATGGCCTCGAAGTCCCGCAGATTGACGATGGGGTGGAACACGGAGGTGAGCTGGTGCTCGGCCATGACCGTCTCGAACTGGTCGCGCAGCCGGCAGTGGATCTCGTCGCGCTCGGCCTCTGATCGACTGCGTCGCGCGCATGATGGCGTCGAGCAGCGCGCGCTTGAAGCGGATCTTGGGCGACTGCGTGAGCCGGGAGCAGCCGACGAAGAGGTCGACCTTGCGCAGCAGGCGCGCCTCGAGGTCCTTCTCGAGCTGCGCGAGCAGCTTCTGCTCGAGCCGCTGCTTGACGACCAGCAGGTCGTCCTCGGTGATGAACGAGCTCTCGCGAGAGGGCGAGAGCACGATGAGGAACGCGTCGCCGAGGCTGGAGATCGAGATGAAGTCCTCGCCCCGCAGCAGCTCGCCGCGCGCCCGCTGCAGCGCCTGGCCCACGGCGCGGTACACGTCGTCCACCACCTCGAATCCCTGGAGGTGTTCCAGCGCCTGCACGCCTCCGATGTTGACGTAGATGATGCCGAGCTGCCCGTGGTCGAACAGCATGCGCTGGACCTCCACCTGGACGTTGGCCAGCGTGGGGAGCCCGGTGATGTCGTCGCGGTACACGCTTGCGTCGCGGAGGACGTCGCGGATGGTCTGCAGCAGGTGGTCGTTGCGGAACGGCTTGGTGACGTAGCCCGAGGCGCCGGAGCGGCTGGCCTCCTTCATGTGCGTGAGCTCGGTCCTGGCCGAGAGGAACACGACCGGGATGTCCTTGGTGTAGCCGAACTGGAGCTCCCGGCAGACCTGGTGCCCGTCCATGCCGGGCATGGTGACGTCGAGCAGGATGAGGTGAGGGTGCTGCGTGAAGGCGATCTCGAGGCCCTGCTCGCCGCCGGTGGCCGTGAACACCTCGAAGCCGTTGGCCCGCAGCACGGCGGCGACCGACGCCGTGAGATCGGCGTCGTCGTCGATCACCAGTATGCGAAGCCGTTCGTCGGCATCTCTCTCCCGCTGGGCCTCAGGCGCGACACTACACCCGTTGGCCCGCGCAGATTCTATCGGTCCGTTCGGCGAAATGATTAGCGCCGTTCGGGGTGGCGACGGCAGTACACTTGGCAGTGGCACACGGAACGAGGAGGCGTCATGAAGGGATACGGGCCCGACGGCGGTGCACAGTCCCCGCGCGTCGCCGGCGTGAGCACGTTCCTGCGGCTGCCGCACGTCACGCAGTTCCATGATGTCGACGTGGCCATCGTCGGGCTCCCGTTCGACACCGGCCTCGCCGTGCGCACGGGCGCCCGGTTCGGGCCCCGTGCCGTACGCGAGGCCTCGCTCACGCTGCACCCGGCGTACAACCCGGCGCAGCGGGTGGCCGTGTTCGAGCAGCTCTCGGTGGTCGACGCCGGCGATGCTCACCTGGTCGCCGGCTTCACCGACCGCAGTCTCGACTCCATCCGGGACATGCTGGAGCCGGTGCACGAGGCCGGGGCCGTCCCGCTGTGCATCGGCGGCGACCACACGGTCACGCTCGCCGAGCTGCGCGCGGCCGCGGCGAAGCACGGCCCGCTGGCGCTGCTGCACTTCGGCGCCCACACCGACTGCCAGGACGAGGCGGAGGGCCGGCGCCACCTGCACAGCACGGTCGTGCGCCGCGCCGCAGAGGAGGGTCTCGTCGACCCGTCGCACTCCGCCCTCCTCGGCATGCGCGGCGGCCTCGACACCCCGGACGAGTACGAGCAGGCGCGGGCGCTCGGCTTCACCGTCGTGCCGTGGGACGACCTCGCCCAGCTCGGCACCGGCGTGGTCTCCGCCGCCGTCGAGGCCGTCGGCGAGCGCAAGGCGTTCGTCACCGTCGACGTGGACTTCGTCGACCCCGGCTTTGCGCCGGCGGTCGTCGCGCCCGAGGTCGGCGGGCCGAGCTCCGCCCAGGCGCTGGCGCTCATCCGCGGCTGCCGCGGGCTCGACCTCGTCGGCGCCGACGTGGTCGAGGTGGTGCCCGAGCTCGACAGCAGCAACCTGACGGCGATGGTGGCCGCCACCCTCGCCTACGAGCTCCTCTCGCTCATGGCCTGCAGCGGCGGGACGTGCGCGTGAGCGCTGCCGGCGTCGGAGCGCCCGCCGCGCCGATCCTGCGCGTCGCCTGCGTCCAGATGAACACGCGCCAGGACGTCGCCGCCAACGTGCGCGCGGCGCTCGAGCTGGTGGAGGCGGCGGCCGACCAGGGGGCCCGCCTCGTCGCCCTGCCGGAGACCTGGGCGTTCAAGGGCGGCCGCGACGGCATCGTGGCCACCGCGGAGGCCCCGGACGGCCCGTCCAACAGGGCGCTGGCGGAGGCCGCCGCCCGGTGTGGCCTCTGGGTGCTCGCCGGGTCGGTCTACGAGCCGGCGGCGGACGGCCTCGTCGCCAACGTCTCGGCGCTCTTCGACCCGAACGGAGAGCTGCGCGCCACGTACCGCAAGATCCATCTCTTCGACGTGGCCACGGCGACCGCCCGCTACGAGGAGTCGGAGGAGGTCGCGCCGGGCGCCGAGATCGTGACCGCCGACGTCGACACCGCGGAGGGCGAGCGGGTGCGCCTGGGCCTCTCCATCTGCTACGACCTGCGGTTCCCCGGCCTCTACAGCTCGCTGGCGCTGCGGGGCGCCCAGGTGCTCTGCGTGCCGTCGGCCTTCACCGCGTACACGGGCGCGGCGCACTGGGAGGTGCTGCTCCGCGCCCGGGCCATCGAGAACGGCTGCTTCGTCATGGCGCCCGACCAGGTGGGCGAGCACCTGCCGGGGCGCGACTGCTTCGGCCACAGCATGATCGTCGACCCGTGGGGCACGGTGCTGGCGCGGGTCGAGGAGGGCGCCGGCGTCTGCGTCGCCGACCTGGACCTCGGCCGCCTCGACGAGGTCCGCGCCCAGATCCCGTCGCTGGAGCACCGGCGACCGGACGTCTACGACCGCTGATCCCGGACTCCGGCGGCCGGGCCGTCTTCGACCGCCCGCCCCGTCGAGCGTCAGTCCGGGAGCACTCCTGCAAGGAAGTCCCCGAGGGTGGCGAAGCGCCAGCGCTCGCCGCCGTCCTCCGAGATGAGGACCATCCGGTGGTGGTACCGGTTGAGCGCACGCTGGTCGCGCGGCCAGTCCTTCGGGCGGAAGTAGTTGAACGAGAGGAAGAGCCGCCCGAGGCGGTCGATGCTCATCTTCTGGTAGTACTGCGCGTAGCCGCGGTTCCGGCTGCAGTAGGCGAGCCGCTCCGCGTCCGACCACTCGCCGCCGGGGTCGAGTCGCTGGACGGCCAGCGTCTGATACGGCCGGCCACGGAACACGGCGTCCACGCCGCGGCGCCACTGGCGGAAGACTACGACGAGCCTGTCCGCGGGCGTGCACACCAGGGAGACATACGTCTGGCGCCCGCGCTGCGCCTTGCCGGGGACGCGGTACCCCTCCGTCAGGATCGGCGAGGGCCTCGACCACGTGGCCGGATCGGCCGGGGTCGCGGTGTGGGTGTACATGAACGACGAGTTGTGCCCGCCGCTGAGGACGTGGAGCGCCCCCGTGGAGTCGGCGACGATGCCCGGCGTGGCGTGGTCGTCGTTGACGGGGCGCGCGGTCGCGACCTCCACCGCCTGGCCGAGCGTGCCCGTGGTCTGGTCGTAGGCGGCCACGAAGACCGGCGAGCCCGGCGCGCTGGCGTCCGCGACCTCCGCCCAGGTGATGTACGTGGTGGAGCCGACGGTGGCCGCGAACGACGCTCCGCCGGCCGCCTGGATCAGGCCGAGCGCGCGCTCCGTGACCTTGACGGGCTCGGGCAGCACGAGACGCTCGCCCTCGAACCGCGGCTGGACGACGTACAGCGCCATGCGGCAGGCGCGGTACCCTGGCCAGTTGCCCACCGGCTGCCAGAAGGCGATGAGCGGCGGGTCCGGACGCAGGTTCCAGCCGGTCAGGTGCTCCGACGCCGAGTTGCCGTCGTTGCGGCCGTCGGGCGAGCTCCGGGGCGGGTAGAACGGCAGGCGGAGCACACGCCAGGAGCGGCCGGCGTCGGTGGAGTAGAGCAGCAGTTCACGCAGGCTGCCGTCGCCGACGCGCACCTGGACCAGGGTGTAGAGGCGGCCCTGGGCGTCGGCCTCGATGGCCTCGCCGGCCCACCCGCCGGCGTTGACCGTGCCGCGGAACCCCGGATAGGCGCGCTTGACGGCGGCCACGAGCGAGGAGCGCCGGAAGGCGCCGTCCCTGAAGGGAGAACGCGTCCCTCGTGTCGTCCTGGGTGGCCGTGCGGCTGCGGATGTAGGCGTTGCCCTCGGCGTCGAACGACGGGAGGTTGCACTCGTACCGGGGCGCGTACCCGTACTGGGTCCGCAGGCTGACGGTGGCTGTCGATGCGCAGCGGGTGGTCGGCGAGGGCGGCTGGGGCGGCGAGGAGCGCCGCGGCCAGCGCGAGCAGCGCCGCGGCGGCGGAGCGCCGCAGCGCGGTCGCGGAGTGCGCGACCGGCCCTCACGCGGGTCCGGTCACCGCGCCGGGACCTCTGCGGTGTCCGGCGCCGCGACCGGCATGGAGACGCCGGCGATGAAGTCGGCGGTGGCGGCGAAGCGCCACGTAGCGCCGGCGTCCTCCGAGATCAGGACCATGCGGTGGTGGAACCGCCGGAACGGGCGCGTCGCCGGCGGGTCCCGGCGCGAGAAGTAGCTGCACGAGACGAACAGTCGTCCGAGCTGGTCGACGGTGAGCTTCTGGTAGTACTGGGAGTAGCCGGACTGAGGCGGCACCACGATCAGGCGAGGCGTGCTCCAGGTGCTCTGACCCGGCGCGAGCGAGGTGTGGACGAGCGCGTCGTAGGACCTCTTCGGGAAGTGCCCGTCGACTCCCAGCCGCACCTGGCGGGAGACGATGTGGACCGTGCCGTCGGGAGCGCAGACCATGGAGAGGTACGTCTGCTTGCCGTCGCCGTCCTTGTCGGTCGTGCGTGTCCTGTAGCCGCTGGAGATCACGTTGACTTGTCGCGTCCACGAGGCGATGGAGTACGGCGCCGTGGAGCGGACGTAGCGGATGGGCCAGCCGTGGGCGCCGGTGGCCACGTGCAGGGTGCCGGCGCCGTCCGCGACGATCCCCGGCGTGCAGTGCAGGTCGTTGGGCGGACGCGACTTGGCGATGAGCCTGCTCGGGCTGACCGAGTTGTCGGACGCGTCGTAGGCCGCGACGTAGGTGGGCGTGTAGATGGTGCCGCGCGGGACCGTGGTGGAGTAGACGAAGTAGCTGGTGTCGCCGCGGGTGACGGCGAACGACGCGCCGCCGGAGCACTGGAGCAGGGTGAGGGCGACGTCGCTCACGGTGACCGGCCTGCGCAGCAGGAGCGTGCCGCCGCTCCAGTACGGCCTGACCACCTGAAGCTGGTTGAGCGCGGCCCACTGGCCCTTCCACGGGCCGAGCTGCCGCCAGATCGGCCACCAGCGGCGGCCCCTCGAGCGGCTGGGCGCCCTGATGCTCGGCCGTGACGTTGCCCCAGTCGTGCGGGTCGGTCTGCGGCGTGAACTCGCCGAAGGGGAGCTCGACGACCTGCCAGGTCTCCATGCCGTCTGCCGACGCCATGAGCACGTTGCGGAACCCGCCGTCGTCGTCGAGGCGGATGGTGAGCACGGTGTAGGCGCGCCCATCGACGTCCCAGTCGACGCGGTCGGTGCCGTAGCCGCCGGCGTGCACCGTGCCGGCGAAGTCGGGATAGGCGTCGCGCAGCGCGTCGAGGAAGTCGTGACGCACCCAGCACGCCGTCCTCGAGCCGGTGGACGAACGAAGTGTCGTCCTCGTTCGCGCCGCGGCTGCGGATACGTGGGGACGTTGGCCGGCATCGAACGTGACGACGTGCTGGCGGTAGTCCGGGGTGTAGCCGAACTGCTGGGCCAGCGTCAGGCCGTCCTGCAGGTCGATGTGCCCGGTGTGGGCGGCGAGCGCCGCGGCCGGCGCCAGCAGCGCCACGGCGAGCACGAGCAGCGCCACGGCGACGGAACGGGATGCGGAGGGCATGATGCCACCTCCCGTGATGTTGAGGCCCCCTCAGACGGCGCCAGTGTACCACCGGAGACGGCGGCGCTCCTCCCGGCGGGCGCCGCCGCCCGTACGGTCAGACGGCGGCGGCGGGCGGCGCGCCGCTCCGCGAGCCCGCGGCGCGCGAAGGCGACGATGACGCCGATGACGAGGCCGGCCAGAGCGCCGATGGCCACGTTCATGGTCATCTGCGGGCCGCTCGGCGAGTCGGGGACGGCAGCTTCGTGCAAGACGCGCGGCTGCTCGTTCTGCTGCGCCGAGAGCAGCAGGAGCTGTGTCTGCTGGATGCTCTTCGAGAGGGATTCCTGCTGGGTCGCCGCCGCCTGCGCCAGCGCCACCCAGGTCGATGACGCCGCGGCCTTGTCGGCGGCCGAGCCGCCGCCCTTGGCGATGTCGGCGAGCGCCTCTTCGGCCTGGACGCTGCGCGCGAGCGACGCGGCGTAGGCCTCCTGGTTGTCGGCCAGTTGCTGTCTCGAGCACCGCGATCTTCTCGTCCACGCCGCTCTCGAGGCGCTCGAGCAGCACCTCCGAGAGGGCGTTGGCGGCGGCGGCCGCCCGCTCGGCGTCGGTGTCGGTGACGCTGATGACGACGATGTTGACCACGGAGGTCGTCGTCTTGACCGTGGACGACGGCGTCTCCACGGTGGTCTCCTTGCGCAGCGTGCTCGCGGAGATGTCCATGCCGGTGCGCTCCGCGGCCTCCTTGAGCACGACCTGACTGGCGAGCAGCTGGACGGCGGCCTTGGCGTTGGAGTTGAGGCCGGCCATGGGGTTGCCGGTGGCGTCGGTGGTCTGCCCGATGTAGACGGAGGCGGTGGCGGTGTACTCCTTGGGCTGCGCCAGGGTGACGGCGGCGCCGACGACGATGCCCACGACGACGAGCCCGACGATCACCCACCAGTTGCGGGCGAGCGTGGTGAACCAGGACCCGACGTCGATGCTGGTGCTCTCGTCGCTGCTCATGCGCTCCTCCGGGGGCGGTGGCTGCCTCGCGCCAGTGTATCGCAGACGGGTCGGACCGGCGGCCGGGCGGACCGGCGGGTCACCGGCGGCCGCGCTTGAAGTCGGCGCGCACGCGCTCGAGGACCTCGAGGTAGTCGTGCGCGAGCTTGCGGCGGTCGAAGTGCTCGAGCACGTAGCGGCGGCCGTTCTCGCCGAGCCGCCGCCGCTCCTCCGGTGAGGCGGCCGCCAGCTGCTCAGCAGCCGCCACCAGAGCCTCGTCGTTGGAGGGCTCGAAGGCGATGCCGCAGTCGGCCTCCTCGAGCATCGCCCGGGCGTCGCCCTCGAACCCGAGCAGGATGGGCCGCTCCATGGCGGCGTCCTCGAAGAACTTGTTCGGCAGGATCATCTGGAAGAGCTCCTGCTTGCGGAAGTGGGCGAGGCAGGCGTCGCTGCTCGCCAGATAGGCGGGCAGCTCGGCGCGCGGGACCAGGCCGGTGAAGACCACGTTGGTCAGGCCCTCCGCGCGCGCCCGCTCCTCGAGCTCGGCGCGCTGCGCTCCGTCGCCGACCAGGAGGAAGGCGATGTCGTCGCGACCCTTCGCCCTGAGCCGCCGGGCCGCGTCGAGCACGACGCCGAGGTCGCTGGCCATGCCGATGGTGCCGGCGAAGGTGATCACGAACGTCTCCGGCGAGAAGCCGAGCCGCGCGCGGAGCTCCGTGTCGGGCTCGCGCGGCTCGAACAGGTCCACGTCCACACCGTTCGTGACCACCGAGATCTTCGACGGCCCGATGCCCTTGCGGATCATGTTCATGCGGTAGCCGTCGCCGACGGCGACGATGTGGTCGGCGCCGTCGTACAGGGCGCGCTCCAGCTTGCCGAGCGCCTGGATGACGCGCCCGTCCGGCAGCGCCCCGACGGCGACGATGGAGTCAGGCCAGATGTCGCGGATCTCGAGCACGAACGGCGCACCGTGGGCGCGGGCGACCGGCCAGCCCGCCCAGCCGGCGAAGAACTGCGGGCTGGTGGCGATGACGACGTCGGCGCGCGGCCTGATGAGCGGGCCGGCCGCGCCGGCCGCGGCCAGGTACGAGAGATAGTTGAGGCCGCGGCGCACGCGGCCCCTGTTGGCCGCGAGCCAGGTCCAGACGCGGACCGTACGGACGCCGTCGATCCACTCCTCCTGGTACAGCTTGTTCTCGTAGCCCTCGTAGACGACCCCGGAGGGGACGTTGGGCGCGCAGGTCAGCACCGTGACGCGGTGCCCGCTGCGCGCCCACTCCCGCGCCATGCCGTGCACGCGCGCCGCGGGGGCGTTGTTCTCGGGGGTGAAGTAGTGGGTCAGGAACAGGATGTGCACGCCGCGCGCGCCTCCGTTCTATTCGTCCCAGAAGACCTGGTCGTAGTAGCGCACCGACCTGCGTGTGGTGCGCACCCGCGCCTGGATCCCGGCCACGTCGTCCGCGCCGATCTCGCCGAGCGTGTACTTGATGCCGAGGTACGGGATGTTGAAGTCCTCCTGGTACACGAACGTGCTGACGCGCGGGTTGATCTCCAGCAGCCGCCCGCCGATCCACTGCACGCTCTGGTAGTAGTCCAGGTCCAGGTGGCGGACCACCTTGCGCGTGAGCTCCACGAGCTCCGGGCGGTCGATGGTCTTGAACGCCATGGCGAGTCCGGTGAGGAACTCCTCACGCGTGCGCGTCTGGTGGAAGACGACCTCACCCTTGTCGGCGAACAGGTCGACGGTGATCTCGGGCGCGTCGACGTACTCCATGAGCATGAGCTGCGGGAACGGCTCGTAGCCGGTGAACAGGTCGACGAAGTCGTCCAGCGTCATGGAGCGGTTGATGGGCTTCTCGTGGAGCAGGCTGTGGACGCGGTCGATCTCGGCCGAGAGGATGCGGAAGCCGCGCGAGCCCTTGGCGACCGGCGGCTTGAAGCACACGGGCACGTCCGGGTAGCCGAGCTCGCGCGCGCCGGCGACGAACTCCTCGAGGGTCGCCGGCCTGAGCAGCACCGGCTGCGGCACGGGGATCTCGCTGCAGCTGGCGTGCATGACGGCCTTGTCGCTGGCGATCTCGATGCCGCGCACGCCGTCGGCGAGCACGCGCGCGCCGAGCGCCTCGAACACGTCGCGGTGGCGCGCCACCGTCTCGATCTCGTGCGAGGACTGGACGAAGAGCAGGTCCGGGCGCTCGCGCTCGACGACCGCGGCGAGCCTCGTGATGTAGTCGGGCGAGTCGCCGGCGGGGACGAGGCTGAAGCCGTCGCACAGGAAGCGGCCGACGGCGTCCGGGCGCATGTCGACGCCGTGGATGTGGATCTCGCGCTCGCCGTTGGCCTTGAGCTGGCCGATGAGCGTGCTCGCCCCGGGGCAGCCGGCGGCGGTGAGGACGATCTTGAGCGGGGGCAGGGTCATGCGGACTCCGGGCGGGTCGTGGCGGGCTTGGGCCGGGCGGCGCTGGGTGCTAGAGGACCCAGCGGTAGACCTCGAACACCTCGGCGAACGCGCAGCCGATGTTGATGCCACGCGTGAGCCCGACGTTGCGGATGTAGTCCTCGTTGAGGTAGTTGCGGTGGCCCTGGCTGGCGTAGCACTGCAGGGCCGCCACCTTCTTCTCGATGTGGCGCTCCTCGAGCCGCACGTAGGCCTGCTGCGAGAAGTTGAGGTTGTTCCACGGGATCTCGTAGGCCATCACCGTGGTGCGCTTGAACGCGCGCAGGCCCTCCTCGGCGACGGTCTTGTGGTCCTGGTGCAGGTCGATGAGCGCCGGGAGCAGCACGCAGTCCGGGTCGAGCTCGCGCTGCAGGACGATCATCTCCTCGAGGATGTCCTGGCGCATGGTCGGGAAGGTGCGGACCTCGAAGTCGTAGACCTTGAGGTCGGCCTCGGGGATGCCGAGGACGCCGGTGGCGGCGCGGACCTCGTGCTTGAGCACGTCCTTGGGAAACCCCTCGGGGACGCTCTTCGCGGCGGTGCTGAAGGCGGCGTAGGTGACCTTGACGCCGTTCTCGATGAGGCGCGCCATGGTGCCGCCGCAGCCGAACTCGCCGTCGTCGGTGTGCGGCGCCAGGACGAGCACGTTCTTGAAGCTCTCGATGCTCACGTGGGATGCTCCCTCCGGTGAGTGGAGTCTACCAAATCGGCCGAGCCGTCAGCGGCCCTGGAGGACGCGCCGGTAGACGTCCAGCGTCATGCCGGCGTTGCGTTCCCAGCTCAGGCCGCGGGCGGTGGCGCGGCCGGCCGCGCCGATCACCGCTGCCCGGCCCGGGTCGTCGAGGACCTGGGCCATGACCTCCGCGATGGCGCCGGGGTCGTGTGCGGGGACGAGCCAGCCGCCACTCTCCCCGCTCTCGACGAAGTCCTGAGGTCCTCCGCCCTGCACCGCGAGCACGGGCGTACCCTGAGCCATGGCCTCCGTGTAGACGAGCCCGAAGGCCTCGTCCCAGCTCGGCAGCGCGAACAGTTGCGCGCGAGCCATCATCGCAAGCACGCGGGAGTGCTCCAGGCGGCCGACCCAGTGGACGGTGTCGGCCACACCCTCGGCCGCCGCCCTGGCCTCGAGCGCCTGGCGCAGCGGCCCCTCGCCGACGACCGCGAGGTGGACGCGACGGCCGGCGCTCCGCAGCCGGCCCAGGGCGTCGATGAGGTCTGCGGTGCCCTTGCGCTCGATCAACTGGCCCACGGTGAGGACGAGCGGCTCGCCCGGCAGGAAGTCGGCCGCCGGCTCGACGTGCTCGTCCAGCCCGGTGGTGCCGTTGAGCACCACGGTCAGCCGGTCCGCCGCGACCACGTCGCGGAGCAGGCCGGCGACGACGCTGGAGTTGGCCATCACGGCGCCGGCGCCGCCCAGGACCTCGCGCGCCCGCCGCTCGACGGCGCCGCCGCGCCGGAGGTGCTGATACACATCGGCGCCGTGCACGGTGACGACGTACGGGACGGCGAGGTCGGCGGCCAGGCGCTGCGCGAGCGCGCCGTCCGGCAGCGCCTGGTGCGCGTGCACGATGTCGTAGCCGCCGGCCCGGGTCGCCGGCAGCCGGCAGGCCGAGAGGTATGCGAGGTCGCCGAGGCGGTCGAAGAGCAGGCGCCTCGGCGGCTGCAGCACGCGCGGGTAATCGACGGCGACGCCGTCGAGACACGCCGCGCGCGGCTTGAGGCCGCGCCGCCGGTACCGCTCGCTCCGCCAGAGCCAGCGTGGCACCCAGGGTGTCGGGGACAGCACATGCGACTCCACGCCGAGCTCCCCAAGCGCCAGGACCTGCTGGTGGACGAAGAGGTGCCGCCGGCCGCCCGGCCACGGGTAGAGGTGGGAGACGACGAGGACCCTCATGCGGCCCATCCTATACGGTGAGTGAGGCCGGTGACGCCCGGCTCCGCCCTCGTCGCCGGCCCGTCCTGGCCGCGCCGTGAGCGGTTGTACGCCCGTGCGCCGCTGGAGGATACTACACGTCCAAAGGCGACGAAGGCTCGCGCGGTGCGGGCGGGTCCGGACAAGGCAGGTCTGCCCAATGCGCACAGTCAGCCGAGGTTACGAGCCAGGCGACGAGGCCCAGATCAACCGGCTCTACCTGTCCCTCACAGGCAGGGATCGGACTCCCGACCAGTACGCCTGGGAGTGGCTCCACACCTGGGACGGCCAGGGGAGCATCAACCTGGTCTTCGACCTCGAGCGCGAGGAGGGCGACCAGCTCGTCGCCCAGTACAGCCTCATCCCCACGCCGCTCAGCGTCTGGGGCCGCCCGGCGCTCGCCGGCAAGACCGAGAACTGCATGAGCCATCCCGTCTGCCGGGGTACCGGGCTCTACTCCAAGCACGAGCGCGAGTGCTTCGAGAAGGAGAAGGAGCGGTACAGCTTCTTCTTCACGACCGCCGGCACGGCGGCCGGCGGCGCCGTGGGGCGGGTACGCACCAAGCTTGGCTACGTGGCGTTCGACGACTGGGCCAACTACAGGCTCTGGCTGCGGACGGGTGTGCTCCGCCGCGACATCGGCCAGATCCTCACGGCCAAGGCCCCGCGCGCCGGACGCTGGGCGCAGGTGCTGGGCGCCGTGCTCGCCGAAGCACTCCAGGCATACAGTCTCTTGCGCCGGCCGCGTCGCTGCCGATACCGGTTCGCGGCGCACGCTGCGGGCCGCGAGCCGCTGGAGGAGATCGCCGGCCTGTGGGAGCGCAACCGTGCGCGGTACGGCGTGACCGTCGACCGCAGGGCCGACTACCTGCGCTGGAGGATCGACGAGGATCCCCACGTGCGGCACGAGTACCTGACCATGCGCGACGAGGGAGGGCTCCTGGGCTACGCCGTCGTCTTCGCGCAGGACGACGACCTGCACGTGGTCGACCTGCTCGTGGACGGCGCCCGCGCCGACCTGGCCCGCGAGCTCCTGGCCGTTGTGATCCGCCGCGCCGCCGACCTCGGTCTGGCGTGCGTCAAGTGCCTCACGCTGAGTCGTTCGCAGCTTCTGCCAGGCTGGCTGCGAAGCGCCGGCTTCATAGACTTCGCGTCGTTCTCGCGGGGCAACCCGCTCAAGAAGTCGCCGCCTCGCCAATTCTACCTGTACATCCCGGAGGAGCTGCGGGACGACTCCTCCGTCACGGACAACGCGGGCTGGTACATGCCCTCTGTGGTGCTGGAGGGCCTCCCGCGCACCTAGCCGCCTCAGGACGAAAGGACGCACGCATGGACATCGTCGATTTCCGCGTACGCTTGCGCACACCTCACATGCTCGGTCCCTGGAACCCCGACGACCCGGCGCCGCACTTCTCCCAGTACATCGAGCTGTACAAGATGCGGCCGCGGCTCACGCCGCTGGAGATGCCGGAGTTCGTGGCGATGATGAACGGCGAGGGCGTCTCGCGCGGCGTGGTGTGCGGCGGGTCGATCGCCGACAACGACCACCTCATGGAGGTGCGCGAGTCGCTCGGCGACGCCGACCCGTTCTACTACGTGGCCGGCGTGCATCCCTCCAACGGCGTGCGCCGTAACCTGGAGGAGGCGGAGCGCTGCCACAAGGCCGGGTTCCTGGGCGTCAACATCAGTCCGTTCATCTGGGGCATCCCCGCCAACGCCAGCGTGCTCTACCCCATCTACGCGTACTGCGAGGCCAACAACCTCGCCGCGATCGTGCACGGCAGCCTGCACTACAACCGCTTCCAGAGCATGTGGCTCGGCGACCCTCAGTACATGGACGAGATCGCGATGAACTTCCCCGACCTCAAGCTCGTGATCTCGCACGCCGGTAACGGCTTCGGGGTCCTCGCCCTGGCCGTGGCGCAGAAGCACCCCAACATCTTCCTTGAGTTCAGCGCCCTCTGGCCCAAGTACCTGCCCGACGCGACGATCCAGGCGGTCAACTCGTACCTCAAGGACCGCTGCCTGTTCGGCACCGACTACCCGCTGGTGGAGTTCGGCGCCGCGGTGGACGCGTGGACCGAGGCCGTGGAGCCCGACGTCAGGGAGCTGTTCTTCTCCGCCAATGCGCAGAGGTGCCTGTTCGGCGAGCCGCGCTGAGGGCAAGCGGCCGGGCGGCCGTCAGGGGAGCCCGGCGCAGAGCGAACCGTAGAAGTCTGCCAGATCGCCCTGGACGGCCTCCCAGCTGTAGCGGCGCTCGACCGCGGAGCGGCCGCGAGCGCCCATCTCCGGGAGCGCCTCGCGGTTCATGAGGAGGCGCCGAAGCCCGCGCAGGTGCCCTTCGGCGCCCGGCTCCACGGCGAGCCCGCACTCCTCGAGGCGCACGAGCTCGCCGCGGCCGGGCATGTCGCTGACCAGCGCGGCGAGCCCCATGGTCATGCCCTCCAGCAGCTTGGTGGGGACCGTGGGGTGGCTGTACTGGCTGTCGGGCTGGGAGGGCACCCAGACGACGTCGGCCGCCGCGAGGTAGCGCGGCAGCTCCGGCGGCGGGACGCGCCCGAGCAGCTTGACCCGGTCGGCGAGCCCCAAGGCCAGCCGCTCGCCGACCTCCAGCTCCAGTGCGGGGTCGTTGAAGGTGCCGCCGAGGTACAGCACGGCCTCGCCGGGCTCGAGCTGCTCCATGACGTCCAGCATCATCGTGCAGCCGCGCGCGCGGGAGAGACTGCCGACGTAGATGAGCTTGAGGCGCGGGTCGGCGGCGAGCTCGGGTACCGGCTCGGCGCCCTCGAACCGCTCCACGCGCGGGTAGTTGGGCAGCACCAGGCGGAGCTCGGGCTTGTCGCCGAGCGCGTCCAGCTGGTCCTGCATCACCACGACCACGCCGGAGCCCAGCGCCGCCAGGCTCCTCTGGGCGACGGCCGTCGTCTGCGAGGCGACCGGCCGGACCTTGGACGGCAGGTACGGCTTGTTGCCCACCGCCTCCACGACGTACTCGTGCATGTCGTAGACCAGCCGCGGCACGAGCGCCTTTGCGGCCGGGAACAGCGTGAGCAGCTCCGGGTCGTGCACGTGCAGCACGTCGGGCCTGAGCTTGCGCAGGGAGTTCGTGATCTCCACAGAGCTGAGGAACCGGGTCTTGCGGCTGCGCTCCGGCAGGGGCGCGAGGATCGACCCCGGCGTCGTCGCGCCCCGGCTCCGCGCCGGGGACCATGTACATGACCTCGTAGCCGGCCTGGGCGAGCGTGCGGCACTCGCGCTCGTAGATGCGCGGGTCGTCCGGCTTGTGGACGACGCTGAGGTGCAGGACGCGGGTCACGCCGTCGCCTCCTTCCAGCGCGCGACGATGTCGGCCGCGCTCGTGCACCATGCGCCGCGCGCGAGCGCCTGGTCGACCAGGCTCCAGTAGACCTTGTCGTAGCCGCGCGAGAGGCGTCGGTCAAAGCGATTGTTGTGCCAGAGCAGGCTGACCGCGCCGCCGCTGCGCAGGGCGCGGCCCAGCAGCGAGGCGGCGGCGAACTCGGCGTCCTCCGCCGCCAGCCCGCGGTAGTGCGGCTCCTGCAGGGTGCCGTCCATCACGGCCAGCGGCAGCTCGACGAGGTCGAGCGCGCGCTCCTCGGCGAGGCAGTACGGCCGGAAGGGGAACGAGCAGCCGCAGCGGAAGCCCTCGTGCTCGGCGAACGCGAGGGTCGTGTCGTAGGTGAACCCGGCCTGCTCGAGCATCGGCAGCGTCTCGTGGTACTGGGCGCGGAGGTAGTGGTAGCGGATGCCGGTGACGGCGCGGCCGGCACGCCCGGAGAGGTCGTGCCGGTCCTCCTCGAGGTCGCTGAGGGACGAGCGGTCGGCGTCGTTGCCGTGCAGCCCGACCTCCCGGTCGGCGTCGGCGACGAGCGTGAGCGCCTCGGGGATGCGACGCTTGTAGGTCTCGGGCTGGTTGCCGTCTTGCTTGTGCGTGTGGCGGGCGATCACGTAGAAGGTCGAGGAGACGCCGCGGACGTCCTCGCCGCCCAGAATGAGCGGGAACGTCCAGAACGGGTCGGTGCGGTGAGGCAGGTGGCGGACGAACCAGTCGGCGCCGTCGCCAAGCTCTCTCAGGACGGCGCGGCCCTGCAGGTGGCGGGCGGCGCGGGCGGTGCGGTAGCCGGCGGCGGCGAAGCCGCGCCGTGTCCACCGCCACAGGTTGTCGAGGTCGTGGGTGAGCGCGATCGCGAAGCGGCCGCGCGCTCCCCAGACGCTCCCCGCGGCCGGCAGCGGCTCGAGGCCGAGCTCGGCGAGGCGCGGCGCCAGGGCGCCGCGCAGGAGCTCGGCGTAGCGGTCCACCGCCGGCTCCTCGATGCGCAGCTCCGGGTTGGCGGCGAAGACGCTCGCGGAGTACGGCAGGCGCCCGTACTTGTCGCGCTCTCCGGTGGTGCGCTCGTCCCAGCAGGCGAGCAGGACGAAGGCGGACGCGACGAGGTCGAAGGGCACGGCGAAGCCGGCGCCGGGCTCGGCCGGCCAGGCGGCGACGGCGCCGCCGTCGCCGCTCCCGACGGCCGCGAACGCGCCGGCCGGCAGCTGCCGCCCGGCGGCGAAGAGCTCCAGGGCGCCTGCGTCGCACGGGATCGTGGGCACGCCGGTGACCGGCGTCGGCGCGTACGCCAGCGCGGCGTCGCTGCTGAGCTCGGGGTCGCGCGTCACGACGGCGCGCCGGCCCAGCGGCGTCAGGAGCGTCTCGAGCACCCAGGAGGCGCGCGGTGCGAACGCCTCCGGCGCGTCGATGTAGACGGGCAGCTCCGGGAGGCTCACACGTCCACCCTGGAGCTCGGCGTGCCCTTGAGCGCCTGCATGTGTCACGGTGCCCACGTTGAGCAGGCCCGGCAACGGGTCGTCGAGCGCGTGCAGCCCGTCCATGCGGGTGCCGCGCAGCGAGCGCACGTATGCTCGCGCGCCGCGCTCGCGGCGCACGATCTCGTGCAGCGCAAGGGGGACGTCCTTGTTGGTGACGATCCACTTGACGCCGTCCCGCTGGCGGCGGGCGAGGTACGGGTCGCCGATGGCGTCCCGGTAGGCGACGTAGGAGAGGTTGACGCCGCAGCGCGCGGCCAGGCTGTGCCACTTCCAGTGCCGCGCGTTGACCTCCATGAGGCGGAAGCGCCCGTCGCGCGGGTCGCGCTTGAACTCCACCTGGCTCACGCCGTGGTAGCGCAGCTCGCGCAACAGGCGCAGGGCGGTCTGCGCGAGCCCCTCGTCCCAGGCGCTCACGCCGGCGAGGCAGCTGCCGCCGGAGTGCGGGTGCTGGCGCAGCTTGTGACCGGTGAACACAGCCAGCGGCCGCGACTCGGCGTCGACGTAGGAGCCGACCGTCCAGAGCTCGTCCTCGCCGCCCGGGATGCGCTCCTGCAGCATCAGCACGCCGAGGTCGTCGACCTCGCCGTAGATCCGCTTGAGCTCCGCCGGGCTCTCCACGTCCAGGACATGGCGGTGGAAGCGCAGCTTGAACGCGAGCGAATCGACCGGCTTGAGCAGGGCGGGATAGCTGATCTCTTCCGCCGCCGCCTCGAGCTCGGCGCCCGAGCTCACGAACACGGTCTTCGGTGTGTCGATGCCTGCGCGCTTCGCCGTCTCGATCTGGATGCGCTTGTCCGCACCGCGGCCATCACGTCGCCGCGCGCGAACGGCACGACGAACCACGGCTCGAGCCGCGCGGCATGGCGCGCCAGCGGCCAGACGAACTCGTCGTGACTGGGGAAGATGACGGCGCGTTGCGGCAACTCGGGCCCGACCGTCTCCAGCCAGGTGACGAACGCCTCCTCGTCCTCGAGAGGATCCGGGCAGACGCGGCCGGTGGCGTAGCGAGAGCGCAGGCCGATGGCGCCGGGTTCCGGGTCGAGAGCCAGCAGCGGCACATCGTGACGGCCGAGGTCGCGGAGGATCTCCGAGGCCGCAGGCGTAGCTGACCTGAAGGACGGCGGCCGGTGGGCGCTGCGCGGCCCGCTGCAGAAACGTGTCAAGGCGCACAGGCGTCCTTTCGAGAGGTCGCGGCGAGGACTCGCGGGCCGGTCCTGGGTCCCGGCTTCGCGGCGGCGAGCGCCCCGATGATGATACCTGCCCGCGCCTGAGGCGGGCGAACCGGCTCGAGGTACCGCGTCACGCCTCGAGCTCCTTGCCCCGCTCGCGCGCCGCCAGTCGCGAGCGCGACACCACGGCGAGCCCGAGCCCGTACAGGATCCACATGGGAGCGAAGCTCACCGAGCTGCTCGGTCCGACCGACCCGATGACCCAGCCGAGCAGCCCCAGCCAGGTGCTGCATGCCAGATACCGCGTGAATGGATCGGGGTCGTGCCGGGCCACCGGCCAGAGCGCGAGCACCAGGAGCAGGAAGAAGACGAAGTGCAGTGCGAAGCCGACCAGCCCGCCGTCGGCGTACGTCTCCAGCCACCAGTTGTGCAGGTTGCTGATGCCGAGGGCGTCCGTGCCCGAGCCGATGATGCCCTCGGCCTGCCCGGGTCCGGCGCCAAGGAGCAGGAACCGCCGGCGATCTGCAGGCCGCGGTCGGTGAGGCTCGAGCGGATGGCGCCCGACCCCTTGTTGGCCTCCGCCTGGCTGAGCAGCGCCTCCAGGCGGAACTGGCGCAGCATGTCGTTGGAGCTGTTGTTGAAGAGCAGCCAGCCGCCGACGGCCACGATGCCGACGATGACCACGCCCATCACGATCTTGCCGGTCCGGCTCGAGAGCTTCGGCGCAAGGTGCCAGAACAGCGCGACGGCGGCGAGCGAGGAGATGCCCGCCGCCACGAGGCTGGAGCGCGAGCCGGTGCGCACGAACGCGTAGGCGCCCATGGCCATGAACAGCAGGGTGAGCGCGATCCAGCGCAGCCGCCGCGTGAAGAAGAACGCGCAGAGCATGAACGGCCAGCAGAGGACGATGTACGTGGCGAGGTCGTTCTGGTTGTGGAAGACGCTGGTCACCGCGTAGGTCTGCGAGGTGACGGCGGTGAGCAGGCGCGAGGTGGGCAGGCGGATCCCGAGGCGCGCCTCGAGGATGGTGAACCCGACGACGAAGGCGTAGACGAAGAGCATCGAGTAGCCGAACCAGATGAGGCGGCGGCGGGTGCCTCCGGCCGCCGCCGTCGCCAGCAGCACGGCGGCCATCGTCACCACGATGGCGATGTAGTTGAGGGCCGCGAGCTTGTCCGGCGCCCAGACCAGGCCCAGCAGCAGCCAGGCGAACCAGAGCGCCGCCGGCAGGAGCAGGTCCTTGGCCGCGAACGGCATGGGGTCGCGGCGCAGCAGCAGGTAGCACGCGCCGGCGTAGATGACGACGGCGAGGACGATGCGGAAGAGGAACGCCTGCGGCACCAGCGGCAGCGCGAACGACGGGCCGAGGAGGGCGAGCGCCGGCAGCGAGACGAGCAGCGCGGTGAGGCACGGTCCCCACGCGGGCGCGCGCGAGACGCTCGCGCCCGAGGATGACGACGGCCGCGAGCGCGACGAGCACCAGCAGCGCGCCGGCGGCGAGGGCGCTGCGGGTGGCCGCCGCCGCGACCAGCGCGGTGAGGACGGCGCCGCCGCCGATCAGGGCGGCGTCGGCGGCGGAGAAGTGGCGTGTGGCGCGGGCGGGCGTGCCGCGGCCCGCGCCCGTTCCGGAGCTCACGGTCATGCCTGCATCCTACCAAGCCGGCTCGGCCGGGCTCTCGCCCTGCGTCGTCCAGGTCCGCGGTGAACCCCGGGGTCGTCGCCTCTGGCAGGGTGACGCGGCACTCTGAATCCGGGGACCCGGCGGTGTCCCCGGATCGCGGTGCGTGAGCCCTTCGGCGTGCAGAAACGGGCACCCGGCGGGTACCCGTCTTGAGAGGGCCCCGGACGGACGAGCCAGCCGGCGGTGTGCTGCATCCGGCTGCCGCCGGTCCGCATGTGCGACACCCGGCCGGCATCGGTCCGGGTGAGGCGCACGGCTGCCACGGGTCTCCGGTCCGTCAAGCGGTCGTCTCCGGCTGCGGCTCGCGGTCGTCCGGGTCGGCGATCCAGGGCGAGCCGGCGAGGCCGTCGAGGATGCCGGCGAGCTCGCGCGTGAGGCTGCCGAGCTCGTAGCGGCCGAGCGCGCCGGGGTCGGCGACGGGCGCCTCGCCGGCGCGCACCTGCGCGACGAAGGCGGCCAGCGGCTCGGTCATCGGGTCGTCGGGCAGCACGCAGGTGCCGCCGCCGACCTCGGCGAAGAGCCCGCGGGCGGCGGAGCCGGCCGGCGAGATGGCGAAGACCGGCCGGCCGGCCTCGAGGTACTCGAACACCTTGCTCGACATGCTCTCCGGCCGGCGCCCGTTCACCAGCAGCAGCGCGTCGGCGGCGCGCTGGTAGCCGAGCGCGACCGGCAGCGGCACGAGCGGCTCGACGCGCACGCGGTCGCCGAGGCCGAGCCGGTCGGCGTCCGGCCGCACGCGGCTCTCGTCGACGCCGACGAACAGCGCCTTGACGTCCGGCCGGCTGCGCGGCAAGCGCCTCGAGGAACGCGGCCACCTGCTGCTCGCGCCCGTACAGGCGGCCGGTGTGGACGATCCAGAAGCCGTCGCCGAGCGAGACGTCCTGCGGCTGCTCGGCGCGGTCGAACCCGTTGGGGAGCACGTGCGCGCGGCCGTCGAGCCACGGGTGCCGCGCGACCAGGTCGTCGACGATGGGCCGGTTGACCGCCGTCACGGCGGCGGCCCGGCCCAGCGCCCACGCCTCGAGCTTCTCGTGGGCGGTCTTGTGCGCCCCCGTCGGGTACTGGCGGAACTGGTACGTCGACCACGGGTCGCGGTAGTCGGCCAGCCACGGGACGCTCGCGTGCTCCGAGAGCACGGCGGCCACGAGGTGCGCGCTCGCGCGCGGCGAGCTGCTGAGGATGACGTCGAACCGCTCGCGCTTGAAGATCTCGCGGCCCTTCAAGCACGGCCGGCCCGACCCAGGAGAAGTAGGGGTCGGGCACCGCGACCCAGCGGTTGACCCTGGTGCTCCGCCGCCCGCCGCCCAGCAGCTGCCTGGGCCACGGCACCGCGGCGCGGGCCACGCGGACGCCCGGCGGCACGGCCGCCGGGCCCTCGGCCGTTCGCCGTCAGCACCGAGGGCTCCCAGCCCTCGTCCGGCAGGTGCCGCAGGAAGCGCACCACGCGCGTGGTCCCGGCGCTGGCCATGGGCGGGTACGGGTTGGCGATCACGAGCAGCTTCTTCGCTGCGGTCGGGCTCATGGGCTCGTCCTCTGGGTCGGGCGACGCGTCGCCGCTCAGGTGATGGTGGTCGTCGTGGGGCCCTCGATGAAGTCGACGTCCGCCTCTTTCTCCATCTCGAGCTCCTCCTCCTCGGCCGCTTCGTCGTCCGCGCTCAGGTGGTGGGCGCGGTCGACGGGCGCTCCGCCCTCCGCTTCGGGGGTCGCCGCGCTCGCCGTCGCGCCGGCGGCCGGCTGTTCGCCTGCCGGCGCGCCCACCGCGGCCGCGCCCGACGCCGCGCCTGCCGCGGCCGCGCCGCCCGTGGCCACCGCCGCCTCGGCCGCCCGCGCGCCCGCGGCGCCTGTGCAGCATCCGCCCCATCTTCTGCCGCTCGCCCGGCGTGAAGAACCGGGTCGCGAACAGCACGAGCGGGAAGATGAGCAGCGTCGGCACCTGGGCGAGCGTGGTCAGCACGAGCTCGCCGTAGGGCATGTACACGTCCTGGCCGAGCGCCCAGCCGACGCCCCACGCGGCGGCCAGCGTGAGACCGGCCGCCAGCACGATCTTGAGCAGCCGGCCCCACTCGTACGGGATCGGGTACCACTTCTCGGAGTAGAAGTAGACGGTCACCGCGAGGATCGCGAACCCGGCCACGTGCGTCCACGCCGCGGCGTACATGCCGTACTTGGGCACCAGCAGGAAGTTGAGCCCGATGTTGGCGGCCGAGGCGATGACGAAGAACACCGGGATCATGCGGTTCTTCTTGGCGACGTTGGAGCCGACCCAGAAGACGAAGTACACGGCGTACACGGCCACCGAGAGCGCCAGCACGAACGTCGTCGGCCCGATGCTCCAGAACCGCTCGTTGAGGAAGGTGTGGACGATCCACGGCATGAACGCGCCCATCATCACCAGCATGAGCGCGTTGAGCGCGAGGAAGTACGTGGACGAGCGCGCGACCATCTTCTTGTGCTTCTCCGGCTCGTGCAGCTTGGCGTAGTGCCACTGCGGCCACGCCATGCGGAACGCCATCAGCGTCAGGTAGAGCGGCTGGCTGAGCGAGTAGGCGACGGTGTACAGACCCACCACCGACTTGCCCTGGTAGTGCAGCAGGAAGTACCGGTCGGACAGCTTGAGCCAGTAGAACGAGACGCCGGTGAACAGCGCCGGGATGGCGAAGGCCAGCATCGGCCGCATGAGCTGCCAGTGCCAGCGCCAGTCGACCTTGCGGATGTACGTCGGCAGCAGGCCCACCTGCATGCCGGCGGCGGTGAAGAGGTTGGCCAGCAGCACACCCATCGGGCCCCAGTCGAACACCGCCACGAAGACGATGGAGAGCGGCACCTGCACGAAGATGCGGCCGATCGTGTAGGCGGTGAAGATCCACGGCTTGTGCTCGAGGCGGAAGAGCGTGAACGGCAGGTCGTTGAGGTTGCTGAAGAACAGCGTCGCCAGCGCGACGGCGAAGTACCGCCAGTCGCCGGTGTCGTACTCCTTGCCGAGCAGGACCGGCGCGAGCCGCGGCATGAGGACCCCGACGTGCCGAGCAGGATGAGCGGGTAGACGGTGGAGACGTAGAAGACGTTGGTGATGACCCGCCGCCGCGCCGCCTCCGACTTGTCGTCGAAGTAGAAGCGGCTGAAGGCGACGTCGAAGCCCAGCGTGACGAAGACGTCGAGGAAGGTCGTGACCGTGACGACCATGCCGAGGATGCCGTAGTCCGCGGTGCTGAGGAAGGCGGTGTAGAGCGGCAGCAGCAGGGCGACGAGGAACTTCTGGAGCGCGCGCCCGGCGCCGTAGATCACCGAGTCCTTGAGGAGCAGGGAGTAGCTGTGGCTGCCCGACTTCTTGCGCCTCGCCATGCGCAGCTTGGCGAATGGGTTCGTGGTGCCTCCGGAGCTGGGTGGGTGCGGCCGGCCGCGGGGACGGCCGCCGGCCGCCTGCCGTCGTGGTCGGCGGGATTCTACCATCCGGCCTCGAGGCCGGGCTTCCTGACGCACGTACGGGCGCCGGCCTGGCGCGAGCCGGCCGCCTCGGCCGTCCCGGGCGGGGTCAGCGCCGGATGCTCGAGAGGTCCTTGGGGAGGAGCTCGGCGTGCGCCTCGGTGGCGGCGAGCTGCTCGGCGGCCACCGGCGAGGAGCCTCGCCGCCGCGCCCGCGTCATCACCTCGGCGACCTTGAGGCCGGCGACGTGCTGCGCGACCACGGCCTGCGGCAGCAGGTCGAACACGCCGTCCGGGCCGCCGGCCGCACGGCAGCGCAGGCCGGCGGAGCCGAGCGCCCGCAGGTCGGTCTCGGCGCCCAGCCCGACCACGGCGAGGTGCGGCGCGGCCGCCGCCAGGCGGGCCGCGTCCACCGGCGCACCCGGCCCTACCGTGCGCGCGTCCCGGTCCGCCGGGCACAGCACGAGCGCGTCGGCCTCGGGCAGGCGGCCGGCGACGGCGTCCTCGGCGAGTGCGTCCCCGGCCTTCTCGCCCCCGTACAGCCCCACGCGGCCGGCCGTCTCGGGGGCGCCCACGAGCACGCGCGCTCCGAGGCGTGCCAGCGCCTGCACGACGTAGGGCGCCGCCGGTCCGTCGCCGGTCACCACGATCCTGGCGCCGGTGACCTCGACGCCGAGGTCGAGCAGGGCGGCGACGACGCGCGAGTGGAGAGTAGCGGTGGAGGCCGACGGCCTCCTCGTCCACGCCGGCCACGGCGATGCCGTGCCGCCGGCAGGTGGCGACGTCCACGTCGGCCGGGCGCCAGTGCGCCGCCCCGCGCATGAGCGTGACGGCGGCGCTCTCCGCGACGTTGCGGATGATGGACTCGTCGATGGGCCGCACGCCGGGCAGGTCGGTGACGACGTCCACCGTGGCCAGCGGCGCCTGCAGGCGCGTCGAGAGGAGCTTGATCCTCGCGCCGACGTGCGCCAGCTCGGCGAGGTAGCCGGTCTGCTCCTCGGCCTCCTTGCGCGAGGCCGCTACGCTGTCGCGCCCGACGGCGAACACCTCGTCGGCGCCGGCGAGCGCCGCGATCACCGGCGTCACGCGGCGGTAGCCGACGGACGCCTCCGTGAGCACGCGCAGGCCCTTCAGGTCGAGCCGCGTGCGCTCGATCTCGCGGCGGATGAGGCGCACGACCTGCAGACCCGGGAACCGGGCGTCGCAGGCGTAGCGGTCGAGGTCGGCTGGCATGGGCTCATCCTACCCCGGACGCGCCGGCGCGCGGCCTTCTGCCGGCGGCGCGCGAACCGGCGGCCGGCCGGTCTCGTCTCTGGAAGCGGACGCCCCCGGGATGGTGTCCGACGCCGGGTCGGCGCTGCGCGCCGACCCGGCTATACTTGACTCTTCGTCGTCCGAGTAAGGGAGCTGTGGTGCAGGTGCATGGAGGCGGCAAGCCGGCGCGGATCGCCCTCGCGGCGGCGCTCGTCCTGCTGCTGGCCGCCGCTCTGGCCGGCGCGTTCGCGCCGGCGGCCGCGGCGGCCCCCGACGCCGCCCAGCTCGACGCCTTCCTCGCCGGGCACGACTCGCCCATGGCGGGCACCGGCGCCGTCTTCATCGCCGAGGGCCAGCTGTACGGCGTCGACCCCGTGTTCCTGGTCGCCATCGCCGGCGCCGAGAGCAGCTTCGGCAAGCAGCTGTACTCCAAGGACGGCGACGAGTGCACGTACAACGCGTTCAACTGGTTCTACGGACCCACCTGGCCCACCAGCGACTTCACCTCGTGGGACCAGGCCATCGCGCGCGTCGCCGAGGGCCTGGGCGGCTCGCTGTACCACGGCGACGGCCTCGTCTCGGTGGACGCGATCGCTCCGCGGTACTGCCCGGACGGCACCGCGCAGTGGGTCGCCAACGTCAAGGCGTTCATGACGCAGCTCGGCGGCAACCCCGACGACACGCGCCTTCGCCGCCGTCGCCGCGGCGCCCAGCCCCACGCCGCCGTCGTCCGAGCCGGGGCTCGTGGCTCTCTCCGGCTCGGTCAAGCTGGACCACGGCGACCGCGAGGTCGGGCAGCGCATCTACGCGTGGTTCACGCTCACCAACTCGGGCGGGCAGCCCATCGAGCTCGAGGGCATCCGGCTGGCCGTCCGCGGTCCCGGCAAGGTCGTGCGCGACCTGGTCTCGGGCGAGCCGCTCACGCTGGCCGCCGGGCAGTCCGTACGAGGTGTCCACGGACTGGCCGCTCGACCTGGCCGGCCGCTGGCACGGCTGGATCGAGGTCACGCAGGGCGGCGAGCAGAGCCTGGTCGGCGACGAGCAGGCGTTCGGGTTCTGGGTGCGCCTGCCCAAGGACCTCGAGCTGAGCCGCTGGGAGCGCCGCGACTCGGCTCTCACGCAGGCGCTCTGACGCCCATACGTTCTCGAGCCGGCGGCCGGGGCCTACGCTCGCCCTGACGCCGCACAGCTCGCCGCCCGGGCCACCGCGGCGCCGCCCTCGGGCCTTCAGGTGTGATCGAGTAGATCTCCGCCATGCCGTTGCTCGCGACCAGCTCCACAGTCGTGCCGTCTTGCGCAGGTTGTTCAGGATGCGGTTGCGGCGCCACGCCAGACCTCCATCGCGGAGGATGCTCACGTAGTAGGCCTGCTCCGACAGGGCGGCCTCGGCCCAGACCGGCTTGTCGGCGAGGAACTGCTCCTGCGTGCCGGCGAACACGCCGCGTCGCCCGGCACGAACCAGAGGAACCGGGGCAGCTCACCGACGCCGACGTTGTCGATGAGGACCGCGTCGGCGTCGGCAAGCCGATCGAGTGGCAGGCGGTCCTCGCCCCCGTAGAGCATGGGTGCGGCGATCGTCACCGGCAACAACACCAGCAGGCACAGGGCCGCGGTGAGCGCGTAGCGTGCCCGCGCCCAGAGCCCGAACACCAGCAGCGGCACGAAGGCGACGAACGGCCAGGCCATGGCGAGGTACCGGGCGCTGATGCGCGGCGGCATGCTGAGGAACAGCAGGTTCTGCAGGCAGACGCCGCCGGCCGTCACGGCAAGGAAGAAGAGAATCGTCCACCAGCCGGGACGCGCGCTCGCGCACGCGCGCCACGAGGCCGCTCGCTGGTGCGCGGCCGGGCGAGCAGGACGATGAGGACGGCGACCAGCGCACCGCAGCGGCGATCGTCAGCCCCAGGCCGGTCACGCCGAAGAACCGGGCGAGCGTGTCGCCGATCGCGTCGGCTTCTCAGCCAGGCGCGGCGTGAGAACCCGTCGAGCTTGCCCCGCTCGCGTGTGAGGGCGTCGCGCCAGCCGGGCGCGAGGAGCATCGCGACGAGCACGCCGGCGGCCAGGCCGAGCAAGGGCGGCCACCACGGCCGCCGCCCGCCGTCGGCGCCGCGGCGCGGGACGCCGGCGACGGCCCAGACCGCCGCGCCGGCGACGAGCAGAATGGCCTGGTAGTGCGTCAGCAGCGCCGCCGCCGTGGCGGCGGCCAGCCACACGATGTCCGGCCAGCGCCGCGCGGCGCCGGCGGCAGGCGCCGCGGCCCGCACCGACGTCGTCCGCACCAGGCCCCAGACGAGGAGCACGGTGGCCAGCGCCAGCAGGTCGTACTGGCGGGCGATGGCGGAGATGCCGACGACGGCCGGGCTGACGGCCCAGACGAGCGCGGCCAGTGCGCCCTCGAGCGAGCTCGAACCCGAGGGCGCGCGCCAGGCCGTAGATGCCGAGCACGGTGAAGGCCGCGAAGACGAGGTTGAGCGCGCGGCCCGCCCACACGTCTCTCCGCCGGCCAGCAGCCAGCCGTGCAGCAGGCCGAAGTACAGCGGCGGGTGCACGTCGTACTCGGAGAGGCCGGTGGCGATGGTCTTGACGTCGCCGAGTCCCTCCGAGCGCCAGAACCGTTGCCAGTCGGCTCGCCGGCACCCAGCGGCCGGTGAGGCTCGGGCCTGCCGGTCCCGGCGGCCTCCGGCTCGATCCATGGCGGCGAGGAACGGCCTCGAGGCGGCCGGCGGCGCTCGCGTACGACCAGGCCTCGTCGTGCTGCACGTTGGGGCTCGCGCCTTGCGCGTGGACGCGCAGGGCGATCCCGGCGACCAGGGCGATCACGAGCAGGACGAGTGCGATGAGGTTCAGCCGTCGTGCGCGGGCACGGCTCACGCCTGCCTCCTAGAACTGGACGTACAGGAACGGGCTGGGCTTGCTCAGCGCCAGCAGCCCGGCGGCGAACACGATGCCGAGCAGCAGCGCGTAGCGAAGCTTGGGACGCGGCTGGATCTCCCACGTGTTGGGCAGCAGGTTCACCCAGAGGAGCCCGCCGACGATGAAGGCGGCGAGAAGCGGCGCGACCCTGAGCAGGCGCCTGCGCCGCTCACCCCCTGCAGGCCGACCATGGACTCGAGCACGTCCTTGGCGGCGCGCAGCGACGAGGCGCGGAAGAACACCCACGCCACGGTCGCGGCGACGAACGTGAGGATGCGGTTCAGCCACACCCACTTCGGCGCGAAGCCGTACTTCTTGGCCACCACGTGCACCGACTGGTAGAGGCCCCACAGCAGGCCCCAGAAGACGAACGTCCAGGCCGAGCCGTGCCACAGGCCGCCGAGCAGGAAGGTGATCATCAGGTTGCGGACCGTCAGCCAGGTGCCGCCGCGCGACCCGCCCAGCGGGATGAACAGGTAGTCGCGCAGCCAGCCGGAGAGGGTCATGTGCCAGCGGCGCCAGAAGTCGGACGGGTTGACCGCCTTGTACGGGGAGTCGAAGTTCTGCGGAAAGCGCAGGCCGATCATCAGGGCGACGCCCACGGCCATGTCGCTGTAACCGGAGAAGTCGAAGTAGAGCTGCAGCGTGTACCCGAGGGCGGCGGCCCAGCCCGACCAGAGCCCGAGCTGGGCGTGGTGCGCGAACAGCTCGTTGACGTAGGGCGCCATCATGTCGGCCACCAGCATCTTCTTGGCGAAGCCCATGACGAGGAAGAAGAGGCCGGTGCCGATGAGCGCCCAGCGGAACCGCTGGTGCGCGTGCTCGAGCTGCTCGCCGACGTGGCCGTAGCGGATGATCGGGCCGGCGAGGATGTACGGGAAGAGCGTGACCCAGGCCAGGTAGTGGATCACGCTCTTCGCCGGCTTGTACTGGCCGCGGTACATGTCCACGGCGTACGAGATGCCGGCGAAGGTGTAGAAGCTGATGCCGATCGGCAGCAGCAGCCTGACCGCCGGCAGCGGCTCGCCGGACCCGAGCAGCTGCAGGATGCCGTCGAGCTGGTCGACGAAGAACCCGCGGTACTTGAAGTAGCCGAGGAACGCGAGGTTGATGGCGACGGCCGCCGCAAGGATCAGCTTGCGGCGGCGGCTCCCGCCCTCCGCCTCGCTCTTCGCGAGATAGCGGCCCGCGACCCAGTCGACGAGCGTGGTCGCGAGCAGCAGCGGGATGAACCGCCAGTCCCAGAGCCCGTAGAAGACGAGCGACGCCGCGATGAGGAACAGCATGCGCGGGTAGCCCCGCGGCACCAGCCAGTACAGGACGACGACGAGCGGCAGGAAGATGAGCAGGAACGTGTAGCTGTTGAGCAGCACCTCGCCGGACCTACTCGCCGCCCGCCGCGGGCTGCTCCGGCGGCCAGCCGCCGGTCTGCTCGAGGATGTGGTCGATGGCCGGCCGCGTGTTGACCGTGGTCATGTGCACGCCGTCGTACCACTCCTGTCTTGTCGAAATCGAACACGCTCGGGTCGGTCATGTCGATGAGGACGAAGTCGTGCTCGCCCTGCAGCGACTCCAGGTAGGCGACGACCTCGTCGTGGCGCTCGTCCCAGCCCAGCGGCGAGAGGATCTTGCGCAGCCTGGGGTTGACCGGCGTGAGCACGATGACCGGGGTCTTGCCCTGCCCGCTCATGAAGTCGACGGTCTTCTCGAAGTACTCCTGCGCTGTGGGGTCGAGCTCCTTGTAGACGTTCTTGTGCAGATTGCTGTACCGCTCGACGGACTTGGGCCAGCGCTTGCGCCACTCCTTCTCGCTCCACTTGCGCGGCTTGAGCATGCCGTCTGCGAGGGTCTGCCTCTGGTACTTGCTCTGGCTGGTCCTGGCCTCCTCGCGGTAGAGGAGCAGGCGGGCGGAGTCCCACGCCGTGTCCAGCGAGAACAGGGTGGAGCGGTTCTGCCACAGAGCGCGCGCGAACTCCCTGGGCCCCTTGCGGACGGACGCCTGGTCGACGTACCTGGCCATGCGCGGCTCGTTGGCGGTCCGGGCGCCGACCGAGAAGGGAACGAACGACTCGACGTCGAGCAGCCAGAGGTACTCGGGGTCGGACTCCGGCCAGGTATCGTGGATGAACTGCGTCATCGCCCAGGCGTCGGCAGTGCCGCCGATGCCGTTGACCCCGGCGTTGAAGGCGCTGAGGCCGGTCTTCTCCTTGAGGTACTCGGGCTCGTAGCGCATGGAGCGCGAGCTGCCGAGCACCACGAGCTCCGGAGGCTCCTTGAGCGCCTCGATGCGGTCGGCCTTCACGGTGCGGTCGGAGGTGGTGACGGTGGGGAAGTAGTGCGTGCCCACCGAGCCGTACGGGTCGGCGATCACGTTGAGCGCCATCACGCCGCCCATGAGGAGCGCGGTGACGACGACGAGTGCGCACACGAACCAGAAGGCCCGCCGGCCCTGGGTCTCATCCATCTCCGGCGGGTCGGGGATGGGCGCTGCTTGAGCTTGATCGTGTCCGGCGCCGGCTCGGCCGTCTCGATGGCCGGCTCCTCCCTCGACCCGTGCGGGTACCCGGCTCGTCCGGCCGCGGGCCGCGGGGTCCGCCGGCGCTACCGTCGGGCGTGGTCGGTGTGGGCTCGTCGGGAGGGGTCATGTGGCGGCTGAGCAGCGAAAAGCGTGAGGTGTGGACACGAGGCCGAAGGATACCACAGGGACGCGTGCGGGCTCCGTGCGGTTCGACGCTCCGCGGCCTTGCCGGCGCCGGCGAAGCCGTCAGGCCGTACCGCCGAGGTGGGCGTCGACGCGCGCCGCGAGGCCCTCGGTGTCGACCTCGTCCACGTCGCCGTTTGCGGTCCTGGTGGCGTGGAACTGGTCGATGCCGTGGCCCTCGAGGAAGCAGCGCGTGAGGCGGATGCTGCCGCCGTGCGTCACGAGCAGCGCGGCGCGGCCGTCCAGGGCGCAGTCGCGCAGGCAGGCGAGCACGCGGCGCTGCTGCGCCTCGAGGCTCTCGCCGCCGGGAAAGCGGAACGTCTCGGGGTGCTCGCGATAGTGCCGCCACACGTCCGGCTCCTCGCGCATGATGGACGAGAAGCGGCGCGTCTCCCACTCCCCGCGGTGTGTCTCCGCCAGCCGCGGGTCGACGATGAAGGGCAGTTCGCCGCCGAGCTCCTCGTGGAGGATCTCGGCCGTCTCGCGCGCGCGGACGAGGTGGCTGGTGACGAGGAGCTCGATGCCGCGGCCCTTGAGCGCGCGACCGAGGTCGCGCGCCTGGGCGCGGCCCGCCTCGTTGAGCTCCACCTCCGCCCAGCCCATGCAGCGAGCCGGCTCGCGGTTCCAGTCTGTCTGGCCGTGGCGGACGAGCAGGAGCGTCATGGCCGGCGGGCTGCGGGGGACGGGTCGCGTGCGCGGCCGTCAGTGGAACGTGAGCAGCGTATCGCCGCGCACTCCGATGCGGAGCGTCTCGACCGAGATGACCTCTTCGGGCGGGATGTTGCCGAGGTTCACGTTGGTGCCGAAGTACTTGATGAACCAGGCCTGCTGCTTCTTCACCGGGGCCTCGAAGAGGAGCTGCGACGTGTCGAACGTCTCCTTGATCTCCTCCAGCAGGCCGTCCTTGACGTCGCCGCTCGGGCGGTAGATGCCCACGGTGCCGCTCTCGCGGCCCTCGGTGATGACCTTCCAGGCGCCGGCCTCGAGCTCGCGGCCGATGAGCTCCACCCACTTCGACGGCGTGATGACCACGGCGTCGTCCTTGCTGCCGACCTCGCTGAGCACCTTGTACCGCTTGCTGAGATCGCGGATGATGGCGAGCTTGTCCTCCTCGTCCATGTCGATGGTGCCGTCGGAGATCTCCACGCAGGTCATCTCGCACTCGTCGACCAGCGCCAGGAACTCGTCGTACTTGCCCTGGCGCAGGCACACCTCGAAGAACGTGCCGCCGAAGCACACGGGGATGTCGTAGCTCTGGTAGAGGGCGATCTTCTCCTTGACGTTCGGAGTGACGACCGCGGTGCCCCAGCCGAGCTTGACGATGTCGACGTACTGGCTGGAGACATCGAGGAACTGGCGCGCCTGCTCGAGGCTCAGCCCCTTGTCGAGCACGTGGGTGAGGCCGCTCTCGCGCGGCTTGGGGGTGCGCTCGGGGAGCGTCAGGAACTCGAACATCGATCATCCTCCCGTGGTCGGCCGCCCGGTCTCGCGGCGCTCGCTAGATGGTACCAGACCGTGCCTCCGCGCGCTCCGGCGCTGATCCTCACGGATGCGTCGGCGCCGCGCTTCATAAGTAATCCCTCATTTGCTACATAAGCAATGTCCTCATGGATACTAGTCCCTCCAATCCAATAGACGATCAAAGTCGATCCACACAGTCAGGAATTATGCAGTCATACGGGTAATCCCCTGAGCAGAATGCTGGCAGGCCTGTCCTGGAAGACCATCGTCCCTTGTCTCGAGCGGCCGCCGTGCGCGTCGCTGGCGCTCGCCGCGGCGGGCCCGGCTGTTCGAGCGTCGGCGCTCGTCGCCTACTCGACGCCGCGCGAGGCCTACACGGAGCTGATGCAGCCATTCCAGGAGACGACCGCCGGAAACGACGTGCAGCTTCACCGAATCGTACGGCTCTTCGGGCGAGCAGAGCCGCGCCGTCGAGGCCGGGCTGGCCGCCGACGTACGTCGCCTTCTCGCTCGAGCCCGACATGGTGCGCCTCGTCAAGGCCGGCCTGGTCGCCGCCGACTGGAACGCCAACCAGTACAACGGGTTCGTGACCGATTCGGTCGTCGTGTTCGTGGTCCGCAAGGGGAACCCGAAGGACGTCACCGACTGGGCCGACCTGACCGAGGCCGGCATCGAGGTGATCGAGCCCAACCCGTTCACCTCGGGCGGCGCCAAGTGGAACATCATGGCCGCCTACGGTGCCCAGCTCCAGCAGGGCAAGTCCAAGGACGAGGCCATCGCCTACCTCGAGCGACCTCTTCTACCACGTGCCCGTGCAGGACAAGAGCGCGCGTGAAGCGCTGCAGACCTTCATCGGCGGCAAGGGCGACGTGCTGCTCTCCTACGAGAACGAGGCGATCGCCGCCCAGCAGGCGGGTGAGGACGTCGACTACGTCGTCCCCGACGAGACGATCCTGATCGAGAACCCGCTGGCCGTGACCGAGGACGCGCGATGCCTCCGAGGCGGCCAAGGCCTTCCTCGACTTCCTCTACACGCCGGAGGCGCAGGCGATCTTCGTCACCTACGGCTACCGGCCCGTGGTCGAGGGCGTGGCGGGCGCCGACCAGTTCCCGACGCCGGCCAAGCCTCTTCACGATCGCCGATCTCGGCGGCTGGGACCACGTCAACGACGAGCTTCTTCGACCCGGACGGCAGCGTGATGGCGACGATCGAGCAGAATCTTGGCATCAGCATCGACCAGTAGCGGCGGCGCCGCGGTAGCGGCGCTCCGACCGGCCGGCGAGCCGGCCGGCGCCGGCGCGCGGGAGCTGCGCCGCGCGCGCGTCCGGCGCAGCACCTGGGCCGGCGTCGGCCTCGTGATGCTCTACCTGAGCGTCATCGTGCTGATCCCGCTGGCCGCCGTCGTTCTGGCACGTCCGCGCAGCTGGGGCCGGCGGCGTTCTGGCGCGTGGTCAGCACGCCCGGACACCGGGCCGCCCTCGAGCTCAGCCTCGGCGCGCCTTGGTCGTGGTCGCCTTCATCAACGCGGTCATCGGCACGGTCATCGCCTGGGTGCTGGTGCGCGACGCGTTCCCCGGCAAGACGCTTCGTCAACTCGTTCATCGACCTGCCGTTCGCGCTGCCGACGATCGTCGCCGGACTCACGCTGCTGGCCCTCTACGGACCGAAGAGCCCCTTCGGCATCAACCTCGCCTACACCCGCGCGGCGGTCGTCCTCGCGCTGCTCTTCGTCACCCTGCCCTTCGTGGTGCGCTCGGTGCAGCCCGTGCTCATGGAGCTTGAGCGGGACGCTGAGGAGGCGGCCAGGTCGCTGGGCGCCGGCAGCTTCACCGTGTTCCGCCGCATCGTGCTGCCCAGCCTGCTCCCGGCCATCATCTCGGGGGCCGGCCTCGCGTTCGCCCGCGCCCTCGGCGAGTTCGGTTCGGTCGTCCTGATCTCCGGCAACATCCCCTTCAAGACGCAGATCGCGCCGGTGCGCATCTTCGGGCTCGTCGAGAGCGGCGACTCCGACGGCGCGGCCGCGGTCTCCGTCGTCCTGCTGCTGATCTCGTTCGCCGTCCTGCTGATCCTGACGCTCGTCCAGGCTTGGGGAAGGAGGGCCGATGAGCTCGACTGACCGCCGCCCTGCCGCCAGAGGGTCGCGCTCGAGCCGATACGGTCTGCGCACGGTCGCCCTGGTCTACCTTGCGCTCATCCTGGTCGCTGCCGATCGCCATGGTGTTCTACCGCACGTTCGAGAACGGCCTATTGCCCGTCCTCGAGGCGCTGCAGGACCCGATGGCGCTGCACGCGCTGTTCCTGACGGTGGTCATCGCGCTGATCGCCGTGCCGCTCAACACCGCTGTTCGGCGTCTTCTGCGCGCTGCTCCTGGTCCGCCGCGCGTTCCCCGGCAAGTCCTTCCTCAACGCGCTCATCGACGTGCCGTTCGCCGTCTCGCCGGTCGTCGTCGGGCTCGCCGCTGATGCTCGTCTACGGGCGCACCGGCTGGCTCGGCGGCTGGCTCGCTGGACAGCGGCATCCAGGTGATCTTCGCCTGGCCGTCGATGGTCCTGGCGACCATCTTCGTCTCGCTGCCGTTCGTGGCCCGCGAGGTGATTCCCGTGCTGCAGGAGGTCGGCGATGAACAGGAACAGGCGGCGGACACGCTCGGGCGCCTCGACCTGGCAGACCTTCTGGAGGATCACCCTGCCGGCGATCCGCGCCGGGTGACCTACGGCGTCGTCCTCACGACGGCGCGGGCCCTCGGCGAGTTCGGCGCCGTGAGCATCGTCTCCGGCAAGATCGCCGGGCGCACCTCCACGCTCACCGTCCACGTCGAGGAGCAGTTCCAGCAGTTCGATCTCGTCGGCGCCTACACGTCCTCGCTCGTCCTCGCCGTGCTCGCGCTCGTCATCGTGCTGGCCATGACGCTGCTCCAGCCCAAGGAGGCCGGCCAATGACCATCAACGCCATCGGTATCACCAAGAGCTACGGCGACTTCGTCGCCCTCGACGACGTCACCCTCGAGGTCGCCGGCGGCTCCCTCACCGCCCTGCTCGGGCCGAGCGGCTCCGGCAAGTCGACGCTGCTGCGAGTGATCGCCGGGCTCGAGCGCCAGGACGCCGGCGAGGTCGTCATCTCCGGCGAGGACCCCACCGCGCCGCCGGCGCGCGAGCGCGGCGTCGGCTTCGTCTTCCAGCACTACGCCGCCTTCAAGCACATGACCGTGCGCGACAACGTCGCCTTCGGCCTCTCGATCCGCAAGCGGCCCAAGGCGGAGATCGCCGCGCGCGTCGACGAGCTGCTGCACCTGGTGCAGCTCGACGGGCTGGCGGAGCGCTATCCGTCTCAGCTCTCCGGCGGCCAGCGCCAGCGCATGGCGCTGGCGCGCGCGCTGGCCGTCGAGCCCAAGGTGCTGCTGCTCGACGAGCCCTTCGGCGCCCTCGACGCGCGCGTCCGCAAGGAGCTGCGCGCCTGGCTGCGGCGCCTGCACGACGAGATGCACGTCACCACCGTGTTCGTCACGCACGACCAGGAAGAGGCGATGGAGGTCGCCGACCGCATCGTGATCATGAACCAGGGCCGCATCGAGCAGATCGGGCAGCCGCGCGAGCTCTACGAGCGGCCCGGCAACGAGTTCGTGATGAGCTTCCTCGGGCCGGTCAACAAGCTCGGCGACGTCCTCGTGCGGCCGCACGACGTCGAGTCCTGCTCGAGCCCAACGGCGCCACCACGGAGGCGCTCGTCGACCGCATCACCTACCTCGGGCTTCGAGGTGCGCGTGGAGCTCGAGCTCCCCAACGGCCGCCATCTCTGGGCGCAGACCACGCGGGAGGCGGCCGCAGCCGCTGGAGCCCGGCCTGACGGTCCATGTGCGCCCGCGGCCACGCGGACGCTCCGACGGCGATGGCGTCGAGACGGTGGCCGCCGGCGACAGCCCCTGGTGGGACCGGCGCGTCACCATGGAGGTCCACCACGGCTAGCGCGGTCCGTCGACGGCCGGCGCGGCGCGGCCCCCGCCTACCTTGAAGACGAGCGCGAGCCCGCTGAGGAACAGCACCACGGCGAGGATGCTCCGCAGCACGCGGGTCGGCGCCTTGACCGTGAGCTGCGACCCGAGCAGCACGCCCGGGATCGAGCCCATCAGCAGCGAGGCGACCATCCAGAGGTCCACGTTGCCGACGCCGATCTGGGCCAGGCCCGTCACGACCAGCAGGATCATGGCGTGGAAGATGTCCGTGCCGATGATGCGGTCCGTGGTGAGCGGATAGAAGAGGATGAGGAACACGGCCAGCAGCGTGCCGCTGCCCACCGACGTGAAGCCGATGATGAAGCCGGTGCAGAGGCCGAGCGACGACGGTCATGACCTTGAGCTTGCGCGTCATCGTGATGTTCTCGCGGCGGTGCGCGGCGTCCACGTGCATCACGACCTTGATCACCAGCAGCACGCCGACCAGCATCAGCGCCGACCCGATGGCTTTGTAGAGCACACCGTTGATGAGCTCGACGCCGTAGTTGGACTTGACGTAGGCGATGGTGGCGACGCCCATCAGCGAGGCGGGGATGCTGCCGAGGGCGAGCCAGAGCGCCAGGGGGATGTCCACGGACCCCTGGCGCCAGTGCTTCCAGGAGCCGGCGATCTTGGTGACGGCGGCGTAGGTGACGTCGGTGCCGATCGCCATGGTCGGCTCGAAGCCGAAGACGAAGATCAGCACCGGCGTCATGAGCGCGCCGCCGCCCATGCCGGTGAGGCCGACGAGGAAGCCGATCAACAGGCCGGCGAGGCTGAGGTAGCCGTTGAGGTTCTGGCCGAGCGTCAGGTAGATGACGAGGACGAAGACACCCCAGCCGGCCAGACCGACGCCCCAGCGCTTGAGCCAGGCCCCGGCCGTCAGCCCGGAGGGCTCGGGGCCGGGGCGGAACGGCGGGATCGTGTCGTCGATCTCGGGATCGTAGATGTCGCCGTCGAGGGGCTTCGCCTCGATCGCCACCGCGCTGCTCTCGCTGTCGGCCATGCGGTCCTTGTCGTCGCGGCCGGACGGCGTCCGGCCGTCAGAATGGGCGCGAGTATGGGAGCGTCTTCCTTATCTGTCAAATAAGACGCATGAATCCAATGGAACTCACCGGACCAGTGACGGGTGGGGTTCAGGCTCCACGCAGAAGGAGCGCTTATCCGCGCGGGCAGACGCATGAGAAATGGCAATGCAAGAGCCGGGCCGGGGAGGTCGCCGCAGCTCCCCGCTCGGATTCAGCGCGGCGCCATGCTCAGGCGCCGATCCTTGGGAAGCCGGGTCGGCCGCGGATGGCGTCGAGGTCGGCGTCGTGCCGCGGCGTAGCCGGCGAACGTGGGGTCGAGGTCCACCGCGCGGCGGAGGTACGTGAGCGCGAGGTCGGCGCGTCGCGCCGAGGCTCTCGAAGCAGGCGACGTTGTAGGAGCAGCATGGGGTCGTCGGGCCAGCGCGCGAGCGCCTCCTCGAGGATCGCGATGCCCTCGTCCGGCCGCCCCTGGTGACGCCGCGGCGTCGGCGCGGAACGCGTACTCCCACTTCGAGACCGCGAACGGCGCGCCGGGGGCGCCGCCGACGGCAAGTACGGTGGTGCCGGCCGTGACCGCGCGCGCGGCGCGCCGCACGGCCGGGTCGTGGACGGCCACGATGGTGCCCGGCGGCGCGTCGGTCTCCTCGCCGTCCAGCGTGAACGTCGCGTGGCCGGCGACGACCACGTAGACCTCCTCGTGACCGCCCGCGGCGGAGCCGAGCTCGTCGTGCTCCTCGATGAGTTGACCGCCCTCGGCTGTGGCAGGTGTAGGCGTTCATGCCGAACGCGCGGATGCCGAGCAAGTGGCGCACCGGGTGCCAGCCGAGCTCGCGGGGCGAAGGCTGAGCGGGAGCTCGCTCGCCTCCGTCAGGCGGAGGATGCCGGCGCGCGCCTCGTCCATGCGCGCCGCGGTCAGCCGGCCGCCGCGTACTGCTCGCGGAAGTACGCGAGCAGCGCCTCGGCGGCCCGGCTCAGCACCCGGGTCTTGGAGCGCACGGTGTAGAAGTCGCGGAGCACGCGGAAGCCCTCGATGGGCACGACCGTCAGCGTGCCGTGCTCGACGTCCGGGCCGATGGCCCACCTGCTGAGGAAGGTGACGCCGCCGCCGGCGATGGCGGCCTGCTTGGCCGACTCCATGAGGCCCATCTCCATGACCACGTTGAGGCGCTCGGGGCGCACGCCGGCGCGGCGCAGGTGGTCCTCGACGACGATGCGCACGCCGGCGCCCTGCTGCTGCATGAGCTGGGGCTCCGCCACGAGGTCGTCGAGCGTGACCTGGTCGCGCGAGGCCCAGGGGTGCGTGGGCGCGCAGACGAGGACGATCTCGTCCCTGGCGAGGGGCTCCGCGACCAGTTCGGGGCGCGGGGTGACGGCGCCGACGGCGCCGATCTCGAACTCCCGCGAGAGCACGCGCTCGATGACGGCGTGGGTGTCGTCGACGTGCAGGGCGATGGTCACTCCGGGGAACTCGCGCTTGAACTCGGTGAGCATGGGCGGGAGCACGTTGTCTCCGGGCCCGGTGGACGCGCCGACCACCACGCGCCCGGCGACGAGCTCGCCGAGGTCGAGGATCTCGGTGCGGGCGCGCTCGTCGAGGTCGAGGATCTCGCGGCCGTAGCGGTACAGCACCTGCCCGGCGTCGGTGGGGACGACGGTGCGGCGTGAGCGGTCCAGCAGGATGGTCTTGAGCTCGCGCTCGAGGCTGCGGACCTGCTGGCTGGCGGCCGGCTGGGTGATGTGCATCTCGTCGGCCGCCAGCGAGAAGCTCTTGCGGTCGACGATCCTGCAGAAGAGCCGGATCTGGCGGATATCCATAAGCGAAGCTTATCTCATCCAGTCGGGGAAGCCAAGGTGCGTCCGCTCGGCTCCGTCGCATCCGGGACGCGCTGTCGGCGAAGGGCGTCCTCAGACGACGCCCGGCGGCTCCTCGCGCGACGCGTCCTGGACCAGCCGGCTGACGCGCTGCCGGTGGCTCTGGCCACGGCCGAGGGCGACGAGCCGGTCGCAGAAGAGGCTTGGGTCGCGGGGCGCGGCCACCGTGGTGCGCGTGTCCTTCTTGCGCAGCACGATGTCGTCGGCCGTTGCCGCCCGGGTCAGGCGGCCGTCGCCGAGCAGGGAGGCCTCGACCGGGCCGGCCGAGGCCGAGAGAGTGTAGGCCGGCGTGCCCAGGGCGGCGGCCTCGCGCAGCATCACGCCGCCGAGCCCGACGACGAAGTCGGCGGCGGCCATGAGCCCGACGCCGTCGGCCGGTCCGTCGGGCACGAGCACCTCGGGGAGGTCCCAGGGCCAGGATCCTCTGTCGCTGGGCCTGGTCGCGCGCGACGACGACGAGGGTGACCTTGCGGCGCCCGGCGAGTCCGGTCAGGACCTCGATGAGGCGGTCCTCGTCGGACGCCGGGGACTCGCCCGCCGGCACGCGCATGCGCGGCGCCGGCGCCCGCACGACGCCGGTGACGCGCCGGCGCTCCACGCCCAGCCGCGCCAGGGCGTCGGGGTCCGGCTGGGCGTCGTGCAGGTAGTACTCCTCCTTGAAGCCGGCGTAGCGGAAGAGCTTGTCGCGCGCGGCGCCGATGTCGGCGAGCGCCGAGACGGGGACCGCCTCGGGTACCGCGACCTCGTCCACCAGGCGCACGTTGACGAGGTTGCTCCGCCCGAGGCGGTCCGGGTCGAGGAACGTCATCTGCGGGACCGCCAGCGTCCAGGCGGTGAGCACGAAGTCGCTGGCGTGGCTGCCGCAGGCCACGTCGAACCGGCCGCTCGAGGCCGAGCCCAGGAGCTGCGCCGTCCTGTTGACCAGGCCGACGGCGCGCGTCCCCAGGCCGCCGCCGCGGTGCTGGGTGGTGAGCAGACCGCCGAGACCGTAGCGCTTGAGCACGAGGTCGGCGCCGGCGAAGCGTCGCGCCGTGAGCGTGACGGTGTGGCCGGCGTCCTCCAGCCGGCGGATGACCGGGGCGAAGAAGACGACGGCGGAGGCGTCGGTGATGTCGACCCAGATGCGCACCGGGCCGTCCTCCGTCAGGCCAGCCCGGCCTCCACGGCCGCTGCCACTTCCTGCACCTGCTCCTCGGTGAGGTTGGGGTGCATCGGGATGGCGAGGTTGACGGCCGCCGCCTCGTCCGTGTTGGGGAAGTCGCCGACCTTGTGACCCATGTCGGCGAACACCGGCTGCAGCTGCATCGGCGTGGTGTAGTACGCCGCGCAGTCCACCTGGCGCTCCTTGCACGCGGCGGCGATGGCGTCGCGCCTGGGGTGCCGGATCATGTAGAGGTGGTAGACGTGCGTGAGGCCGTCGGGGACGGCTGGACGCACGATCTCGTCCGGCAGGTACTCGTCGTACCACTCGGCCACCAGCGCGCGGCGGCCGTTCCACTCGTCGATCACGCCGAGCTCGAGGCGGAGGATCGCGGCCTGCACTTCGTCGAGCCGCGAGTTGAACCCGATGCTGGTGAAGGTCTTCTTGTCCTTGCTGCCGTGGAAGCGCAGCTCGCGCGCGTGCTGGACGACGTCCGCGTCGTGGCCGGTGATGAGGCCGCCGTCGCCGTAGCCGCCGAGGTTCTTGGTGGGGAAGAAGCTGAACACGCCGAGGTCGCCGAGGCTGCCGGCCCTGCGGCCGAAGTAGCTCGCGCCCCAGGCCTGGCAGGCGTCCTCGATGATGGGCAGACCGTGCGCCTCCGCGACCTTGCGGATGGCGTCGATGTCGCAGGGCAGGCCGAAGAGGTCGACCGGCATGATCGCCTTGGTGCGCGGCGTGATGGCGGCCTCGATGGCGTCCGGGTCCATGTTCAGCGTGTCGGGCAGGATGTCGACGAACACGGGCTTCGCGCCGGCCTGGGCGATCGCCTCGGGCGTGGCGTAGAAGGTGAACGGCACCGTGATGACCTCGTCCCCGGCGCCGACGCCGAGCGCGCGAAGCGCGATGGTGAGGCCGTCGGTGCCGTTGGCGACGCCGACGGATCCGGCCGTGCCCATGTAGGCGGCGGCCTCATCCTCGAACCCCTTGACGTTCGGCCCCAGGATCACCCGGCCGCTGCGCAGCACCTCGAGGACGGCCTCTTCGATGCTGTCCTGAAGTTCGGCGTACTGCCCTTTGATGTCCATGAGTCCGACGGCCATGTGAACCACTCCTTGCGGCGGGGGGAAGTCGAGGCCCGAACCTACCACAGGGCCGGTGAGAGCGGCCACCGAACGGTTGCGCGGGCGCTCAGGCCGGGCGTGCCTCGTCGGAGGCGCCCGAGGGATCCGGCGAAGTACAGGGGTACGAAGAGCAGACCCTGCTCCGGGAGGTCTGCGTATGGCGCTGTGGACAGGACGATCCCTGGCGCAGTCTCCGGGTGCTGGGCGAGCAGCATGTGCATGCTCCGGAGACGACCGGAGGGTCCGCTCTTGACCTCCACCGGACGAACCCGGTCCCCAAGGCGTACGACGTAGTCCACTTCCGCGGAGCTGCCTCGTGCCTCTCGCGTCCAGTAGTGGAGGTCCCCGCGTCCGCCGCCTGCCGCGAGCAGTTCCTGCCCGACGTACTGCTCTGCGACGGCGCCGTTGTGGAGAGCCAGCAGGTCGTCCGGGCGGAGCGCGACGGAGGTAGGGAGCTCGGCGAGGCGCTGCATGAGCCCGACGTCGGCCACGATGGCCTTGAAGCGCTTGGCCACGCGCGCGCCCAGCGGGAGGCCGACGTGACCCACGGACAGCACTCGTTGAACGAGCATTGCCTGCTCGAGGAGCGCGAGCGCTTTGGCCACGGTCCCACGCGCCCCTCTGTCGCTGAGCCTGCTGACGATGATCTGACCGCCGACCGAGCGGGTGACGTTGACCAGGACGTCGTCCAGGACGTCGACGCCCGTTCGCGGCCGGTACTTGAGGAAGTCGTCGCGGTACGTCGACACGATCTCCTCGTGGATCGCATATGCATCGAGCAGGGATCCTCGAGTGCGCGAAAGCCTGGACGGCCGCCGGCATCCCGCCGACGAACAGGTAATCGCGGAGGTGTGCAAGCAGGAGGTCGTGCGTGACCTCGTCGGTCTGGTGCGGACCGAGTGCAACGATGCCCGCCGCGACCTCGTTGCCGATGCCCCGAAGGTACTCCTCGAAAGTCATGGGGCGGGCCCACAGGTACTGCACTCGCCCGACGGGGACCGAGACGTCCGCGAGTGCGAACTCGAGGAGCGAGCCCGCGGCGATGACATGGAGGCTCGGCAGGTCTTCGTAGAAGTAGCGCAGGGCGACGATGGCTCGCGGGCACGCCTGGATCTCGTCCAGGAAGAGCAGGTCCCGACCGGGAACGATGCTCACGCCGAGCGTCGCCTCGAGTGCGGAGAGGATGGCTCGTGGGTCGAGGGCTCCCTCGAAGAGGCGGTGGAGGTCACGCCGGCGTTCGAGGTCCACGACGTGTGCACGGCCGGCGAAGCGCTGCTCGCCCAAGGCCGTCACGGACCACGTCTTGCCCACCTGGCGAGCTCCACGCACGACTAGTGGCTTGCGCCGTGCGTCGTCAGCCCAAGCGAGGAGTGCGTTCATCATCGTTCGTTGCATGCGTGCAGTATGGCAGCGTCGTTGACGAAAAACAAGGGTAATACGTCATTCATGTTGACGAATAGCACGGTCAATCGGTAGCCGCCGGGCACGCATTCGCCCGCCCGGCGCCCGGTACGGTACGCTTCCCCGCATGATGCAGTCCATCATCGACGCGGTCGTCCAGTGGGCGACCGCCCTCATCGGCGACTGGGGCCTGCCCGCGGTCTTCTTCCTGATGCTGCTCGAGAGCGCCTGCATCCCGGTGCCCAGCGAGGCGATCATGCCGTTCGCCGGCTTCGCCGTGAGCGAGGGCACCATGACGCTGCTGGGCATCACCGTCGCCGGTGTCGCCGGCAACGTCGTCGGTTCGTGGATCGCCTACTGGGTCGGTCTCTACGGCGGCCGCCCGTTCATCGACAAGTACGGCAAGTACGTGCTGCTCCGCCACCACCACGTCGAGCTGGCGGAGCGCTGGTTCCAGAAGTACGGGCCCATCGCCGTGTTCTTCAGCCGGGTGCTGCCCATCGTGCGCACCTTCATCTCGCTGCCGGCCGGCATCGCGAAGATGCCCTTCTGGAAGTTCACGCTGTACACGGTGCTGGGCTGCATCCCCTGGGTGTTCTTCCTCGGCTGGCTGGGCGTGCGTCTGGGCGAGCACTGGGAGGACATCCGTGAGTACCTGCACTACGCGGACTACATCGTCGTGGCGGCGCTCGTCCTCATCGTGGTGTGGCTGGTCCTGAAGTGGCGCAAGGAGCGCCGGCACGGCGGGCCCGGGCCGGAGGAGTACGGGGACGAGGCGTGAGCACCGTGAGCTCCTCGAGCGCCGCCGCCTGCCGGGTGAGGGTCCCCGCTACGACGGCCAACCTCGGCCCGGGGTTCGACTGTCTCGGCATGGCGCTCGACCTCTGGAACGAGGTGTCGTTCTCGCTCGAGGGTGAAGGTGTGGTCGTCAGCGTCGAGGGACCTGCCTCGGCGGGGCTGCCGCGCGACGAGACCAACCTGGTCGCGCGGGCGTTCCGCCGCTTGTGCGATGAGGCCGGCGGGCAGTTCCCCTCCGGCCTCCGCATCCACTGCGACATCCGCGTGCCGACGAGCTCCGGGCTCGGCTCCAGCTCCACGGCGATCGTGGCCGGCCTGCTCGGCGCGAACGCGCTGCTGGGCCGGCCCTTCGACCGCGACCGGATCCTGGAGCTGGCCGCCGCCATGGAGGGCCACCCCGACAACGTCGCGGCGGCCCTGCTCGGCGGCCTCACCATCGTCGTCCAGAAGCACGACCGGCTGCTCACCAAGAAGATCCTGGTGCCCGAGGTGCACGTCGCGCTGGCCGTGCCGGACCTGCCGTTCAGCACCGACGCGGCCAGGGCCGAGCTGCCGACCGAGGTGACGATGGCAGACGCGGTCTTCAACCTGCAGCGCACGCCGCTCGTCGTCGAGGCGCTGCGCACGGCCGACCTCGAGCTGCTCAGCCAGGTCATGGACGACCGGCTGCACCAGGCCTCCCGGCTCAAGCGTATCCCGGGAGGCCGCACCGCCTGGCTCGCCGCGCTGAACGCGGGCGCGGCTGCGGTCGCCGTCTCCGGGTCGGGGCCGAGCCTCATCGCCTTCGCCGGCCTCGCCACCGACGCCTTGCGCATCGCGCGCGTGATGGCCGAGGCGTTCGCGGCCGAGGGTGTCACGGCGATCCCGCTCGGCCTCTCCGCCTCCTCCGCGGGCGCGACCGTCCTCCCGTAGCCGCGCGCGACTCCTTCGGCCGCAGCCGCGCTCGGCCGCCGGCGATGCTCGCTCCCGGCGCGCTCGCGTGGCCACCATCGACTGCCACTGCTCGCCGGGCCGACCAGACGGGCGGGCGCTCATCTCCAGGGCCACTCGGTCGTGCGACCACAGATCTGCGGCGGTTGTGGTCACAACGCCGGCGGGGACCGGAAGCGATTCTCGTAGGGGGGGTCGGTCCCTCCACAGGCGAGGGAACGTGACCACATCCAGCACAAGGATGTGGTCGCACGACCGAGGGGGTCCACTCGAGGCACGGCGGCCGGAGTGGACGCCGGCTTGCGGGCGTTTGGGGGTACAGTGTGACCATGAGCGTGGGCTATGAACTGGTCGACCACGCCGCCGACATCGGCGTGCGTCTGTGGGGCCCGACGGCCGAGGAGGTCTTCGAGCAGGCGGCGCTCGCCCTCTTCTCTCTCGTCTGCGATCCGATCGAGACCGGCGAGCTCAAGAGCGTGGACGTCGAGCTCGAGGCCGAGGCCATGGACCTGCTGCTGGCGGCCTGGCTGAACGAGCTGCTCGGCGTGTTCGAGGCGCGTCAGCTGGTGCTCAGCCAGTTCGACATCCTCGAACTGGGGGAGCGGACCTTGCGCGCCCGCGTCGCCGGCGAGCCGCTGGACACAAGCCGCCACATCCTGTGCGGCGGGGTCAAGGCGGCGACGCTCCACGAGCTCTCCCTGGAGCGTCGCGGCGACCGCTGGGAGGCGTTCGTCCTCCTGGACGTCTGAGGTCCGCGCGGGTCGTCAGCTCTCGCCGAGTCGCGTGGCCTCTGCCTTGGTCGTCTCGACGATGCCTCTGTAGATCTCGCGCAGGGCCTCCTGCGACAGCGGACCCTTGTTCGCGCGCGAGAGGAACGTGACCATCCACTCCTCGCGCTCCGGGTTGTACATGTCGATGCCGTGCTCGGCCTTGTAGCGCCAGAGCTTGTCGACCAGCGAGAGCCGCTTGTTGATCAGCTCGATGATCTTGAGGTCGTTGTCGCTGATCTGGTCGCGGAACTGCTTGACGACCGGGTCGTCGTTGGGCGTGGTCACGGTGCGAACCTTTCGTCGCTAGTTCTGCGGCGGGCCGCCCGCCCGGTCGTCGAACTCCTCGTCCTCTTCGTCGTCATCGTCATCGAGGTCATCGTCATCGAGGTCGTCGAGGTCGTCGTCATCGTCGTCGTCGTCCTGGTCGATGAGGAACGCCTCGTCGTCGGCCGTGACCTCGGCGGTGCGGAAGTCGTCCGGCGAGACACCCTCGAGGAAGTCGCGGAAGCTCTCGACGATCTCTTCGGTGTCGTCGACCTCGCGCTCGAACTCGATGGCGTTCTCGTCGATGAGCTCGGTGCTGGCGAAGATGGGTGCGTCGGTGCGCACCGCGAGCGCCAGCGCGTCGCTGGGCCGCGAGTCGATGTCCACCTCTTCGCCGTCCCTCTTGAGCGTGAGCCGGGCGTAGAAGGTGCTCTCCTTGAGCTCGGTCACCGTGATGCGCGAGACCTCGGCGTCGAACTTGCCGATGACGCTGGTGAGCAGGTCGTGGGTCATCGGCCGCGGGAGACTGGTGCCCTGCAGCTTGATGAGGATAGCGGCCGCCTCGGGGTGCCCGATCCAGATGGGGAGAAAGCGGTTGCCCTCCACCGTCTTGAGCAGCACGATCGGCTGCTTGCCGATCACGTCGAAGCTGACGCCGTAGATCACCATTTCCTGTACTTCGTTCATGGCTTGAGTATACGGCAGGAGGTGGGGAGCTCACACCGATGAGGACGGATGCACCGGTTCGCCGGCCGTCGCCGGCCCGTGGCCGGCCGCCGGCCGGCGCAGGGGTCTTCAGGCGAGCTGGCCGCCGAGTGTGGCGAAGCCCTCGCGCTCGGCGGCCTCGAGCAGCCGCCGGTCGAAGGCCGCGAACACGATGTCCTGGACGCGTCGGCCGGCGGCCCGGCTTCGCAGTTCGCCGCGCAGACCGACGGCCGCGGCGAGCTGGATCGCGTCCATGCCGCGCAGCGCGTGCTCGAGAGCCAACTCGCCGGCAACGTGCTCGGCGACGGGGACCTTTATGACGTCACTCCAGTGCCGGTCCAGTCCGGTCCGCCACTGCCCAAGCCGAGAGATGCGGGATGTGCGTCGCCTGTCGTTCTGCCCGAGAGCCGAGCAAGCCTCCGCATAAGTGATGACGCTCGTCGCTGCGAGATCCGCCGCGGCGAACCAGGCGACGGCGTCCGGGGAGCGCTGCTCCGGGACGATCAGCTTCACCAGCGCGCTCGTGTCCAGGTAGAGGATCACTCGGTCTCGTCGTCAGCCTCTGGCCACTGGGGACCCCTGTGTTCGAGCACGATGTCCGCTATGGGCTTGCCGGTGTTGGCCGGCATGCGCTCAGGGAGCTTGGGCTTCTCGCCGCTCCATGCGAGTTCGCCGTCGTCGACCATCTCCCACAAGATCGTGCGGGTCGGGTCGGACGGACGGAACTCGGCCACCTCGACGCCCCGGTTGGTGATGTAGAACACCTCTCCCTCGAGGACGCGACGCAGGTAGTCGCTGAAATGCGCTTTGAATTCGGTGATGCCCACGCTCGACATTCTGACTCCTCAGATGAGGACTAACAAGTCATTTGCATCAATGTAAACCGGTCAGAGACGACCTGCAAGAGTTGACTCGTTACGTCACTCGGGTCGGGGTCCGCACCGGAGCTGTTGTCCGTGCGCGGTTGACGCTGCGCGGCCGCCCTCGCTACACTCCAAGGCCCTTGTGGGCGCATAGCTCAGTCGGTTAGAGCGCTTCTCTGATAAGGAAGAGGTCCGTGGTTCGAATCCACGTGCGCCCACCAGCGATTCCCAGCGAAATCGCGATTCCCGCCCTCCGTCCGGCCTCTGTTCTGCAACCATTCGGCAACCCAGATGCTCCGTCTTGGGCGGCGCGCAACCTCACGGACTAGGTCTCCTTGTGACTCTCCGCTGATTGGATAATGGCGATCTCCGACCGGCTCAGCGGCGCGCTACCAGAGCGACGGAACTGACGCAACCGACGGATCTCGCCGCCGGTCGGTCATGTGACCCGCCGCGGTACAAGCATGAGTTGTAGAGCATCCCCGCCGCCCCGGACGCGCTGCTGCGGGTCCCGACCTCGCGCCCTCCCTTGTCTCGGTGCCTTGCACGGCCTCGCGGGCGAAGAATCGCCGGATTCCGGTGACGACACGCGTCGTCAGCGCCTTCACGCTGATGCCGTAGGGCGGCGCCGGGGCGCCGCCGGTACGATGCGGAGGGAAGGGGCCATGAGACGTTCACGTCCTGCAAGATCCCGCTGGGCTGCGACGCTCGCGGCGGTCGTCGTCGCAGGACTCACGCTCGCCGCCTGCGGCGGCTCGAGCACGCCCATCTCGCCCAAGCCGCCCTTTCGCATCCAACGGCCGCGGCGAAGAAACGCCCCCCTCGCTCGGTCTGTACGGATGGAGGGGTATCTCCAATGACACGGGGGGGACATGGCTACCACGCAACCCACTCAGCGGCGCTTCGCCGCAGCCACCATGACGACAACGCTCGTCGTCCTGCTTCTGCTGTGCGCCAGCGTGACCTTGACCGCTTGCGGCGACTCGGGCACGACGTCGACCTCACCGTCGGCGGTGTCCAGTCAGGCAGCGGCCTCGCCCTCAGACGCGCCGTCCCCAGGCAGGACACCCCTGCCCACGCCCACCGTCGCTGGGACCATCGCCTTCGCCAAGGTCACACCGACCGGGCGCGGTTTCGCCACGGGTGACCTCTACGTCGTTCGCACCGACGGCACTGGTCTCACAAGGCTCGCCGCCAGTACTGCCGATGAGTGCCAGCCGGCCTGGTCGCCGGACGGCCGGCGGATTGCCTACGCCGCGGGTCGCCCCGCAGCCGGCCCGAGCAGCTACGTCCTGCGCGTTATGAATGCGGACGGCAGCGGCAAGGAGATCCTGCCTAGAGTTACGACTGCCGGGCAGTTGCCCGCGTGGTCGCCCCGCGGCACGCAGCTCGCCTATTACCACCCCCCGCGGTCGAAGCCGGTCTTGGCCTGGAAGACGCAGGGCTGGGACGGCCTGGTCGTCGTGAACGCCTACGGGAACGGTTGGGGATGGAGGCCGACGAGCCCCGCGACGGGCGACAGGTTCGCCGCGTATGCGCCGGACGGGCGGATCTACTTCGTGAGGCGCGGCATCGGTGACATCTTCTGCGTCTATCGCACCATGACGACTCGCGTCACGACCAGCGGTGGCCTGGGCGCCTTCTCGCTCTCGCCCGACGGCACACGGCTGGTCGTCTACGACAAGGAGCACGACCATCTCGTGCTCCGATCGACGAGCGCTGGAGGGACCACGGTGGTGCTCGTCGACGACGTGTCGCGGTACGTCAACGCCTCGATGGTCCGGCCGGCGTGGTCGCCCGACGGCACCGCGATCACCTTCGCGGCCAGTAGCGTCGACGGGCATCCCGGCGGGTCCGGGCTCTACGTGATCGAGGCCGACGGCACCGGGTTCTCCAGGGTCCCCATCAAGGGCAGGGTGTGCGACCCCGCCTGGCGGCCGCAATAGCTCGGGTCGCGCGAGCACATTGGGCCCCGCGGCTCGGCGCGACCGAAGCTCGATTTCGTCTGGCTGCAGGACGACTAGGCTCATCGGCGCGTTCACGCGCCGATGACTCCACCTGCAATCATTCTGCAACCCAAATCCTCGGACCGCGACGGGCTTCGCTGGAACGCGTTGGGAAATCGTCCCCTGAGTATCGCTGCAAATGGCCGCATTTCTTGTGGCTGCCTGTGACTAGTTGGGCTTCCTTTCGTCTAGATGGGCAGGCTATTCAGCCTGCCTGATAAGGAAGAGGTCCGTGGTTCGAATCCACGTGCGCCCACCAGCGATCTCCACGAGGTCGCGCTTCTCCCACTCCGCCTGACCCGACGGCTGCAGCCGTTCTGCAGCCCAACTGCTCGTCCGGGGCAGGCGCCCACGTCTGGCTGAGGGCTTGAGAGGCATGCGGGTCTCGGGCGTCGGCGAAGAAACGGGGCCCCTTGCCGGTCTATCCGCGTGAAGGGAAGTGGCGACGCCATGCACGAGACGGCCTTGGCGGCCAAGAGCAAGCCCTCTGTCGGGCGCAAGTCAACGCCTCGGCTCCGGTCCGCACCTGCTAGCCTGACAGTCAAGCGGGTCAGGTGTCCGGAGGGAGGGACGGCCCTGTCTGCCTGCGTCCAGAGGACCGAGGAGATCGACCCCGACGTCCTCGCCGCGGCCATGCGTGGCGACGACGAGGCGTTCGTCTCCGTCATGCGGCACTACGACCGCAGGCTCAGGATCGTGGCCTACCATGTCGTCGGGAATCGGCAGCTGATGGACGACGTGCTCCAGGAGGTCACCCTGAGGGTCTATCGTTCCCTCTCAGGCTTCCGTGGTGATTCTTCTCTCGGCACGTGGCTGTGCCACATCACCTACAGGGTCTCCTGCGACTTGATCGCTCGCGCCGATCGCCTCTACCCCCTCCCGCCGGATGAACTGCCGGAGCCGCGCGACTGCGAGCCCGACCCGGCAGAGACCCTCGCGCTGCGCGCAGCCCTGGCGGACGCCTTCGCCGCCTTGCCGCCCGAGCAGCGCCTCGCCGTGCTGCTCGTCGACCGGGAGGGATACGACTACGCGACGACCGCCGAGATCCTCGACGTGCCGCCCGGGACGCTGGCCTCGCGGCTCTCGGCGGCGAGGGCGAAGCTGCGCGGCTGTCTCGGTGCGTCGCTAGGCTCCGAGGTGCAGTGATGGACGAGTTCCGCGACACGGAGCTGGGGAAGCAACTGGAGGTCCTGGTCGAGCCCGACCACGGGCCGGACTACTGGGACCGGATGCGCGCGCAGGTCGGCGAGGAGGCCGCCGGGCGCCGGCAGCGGCCTGCCTTCGCGCGCCGCGTTCGCGCCGCTCTCGGCAGGCGGAGACTGCGGGTCGCGATCGTCGCCGCGGCGCTCGCCGCAGCAGTGGCGGCGGCCATCCTCACGGGTCTGCCGCGTACTCCCGGCCCCGAGCCTGTCAGTGCGGCCGCCGTGCTCAAGCGGGCTCTCAGCGCCGTCTCGACAGGTCGCACCTGGCAGGCGGATGCCGTGACGAAAGCCACCGACTGGAACAGGTCGCTCTCCGGGTACCACTACGACGTCTGCCGGTACCACATCGTGCAGAGCACCGACGGGAGCTACCTGCTGACACAGATCGGCCCGACGCGCCGTCTGGGATCGGGCGGAGGCACGAGCCGGCGCGTGACCGATGCCGTCGCCTACGACGCCTCGACCGGGATCCTCCGTCACCTCAAGCCGGGGCGGAGGCTGTCGGTGGTCCGCGACGCCCCGCTGGGGCCACCGGACCGCTGGCCCAGCCCGCTCACCGGAGTCGACATGGGCGCCTCGCTGCGGGCGCTGCAGGCTGCCGGGGCGCTGGAGCTGGAGAAGACGGAGATCGACGGCAGGCCGGCCTGGACGGTGACGTGCACCAAGGCTACCCCCGTCGTCTTCCCGTCGGGTTCCAACGAGGATGACGACTGGCCCGTCTACAAGATCACCGTCGACGCTCAGACCTGGCTCCCCGTCCGCTTCCAGGAGCTGCAGGCGGGCATCCTCACCGCCGAGCTTCACATCCGTGACATGCGCGTCGACGAGCCGCTGCCGGCGGGAACGTTCGTCCTGCGTGCGCCGCGAGGACTGAGGGTCACCCACGCCGACGGGGGCTTCCGGCGCGTCAAGTTGGGTGATGCGCGCGCCCTCGCTGGCGCCACACCGCTCGTCCCCCGCTTCGTCCCCGGTGGCTACAAGCTGACCGGCGTGGCCCTCGCGGCCCGGGCGCTGACCGCGAACGGCATGGTCGGGGCAAGCACGTCTTCGTGCTCCAGTACACGCGCGGCTTCGACGCGCTCACAGTATCCACGCGCCGGATCGCCGACCCGTACTATTCGGCGACCGAGGATCCCGTCGATTCCGACTCCACCTGGTCCGAGCTCGTGCGGACCGAGGCCCCGATCACTTCCGGGGCCTTCGCCGGCGTGACGGCGAGCATCGTCCTGGCGACCACGTCATCCACGCCCCACCTGTGGGCCGTCAAGGACGGGCTCCTGCTGACGATCGCCGGCGGGGCCGGCGCCCGGGAGCTCCTCAAGATCGCGGACTCTCTGCAGCCGTATCCGCCGCCGCAGGACTGACGCCGCTCACGGCAACGGCGCCCTCGAAGAAACGACCCCCTCGTCCGGTCTGTCTGACTGGAGAGTACGAGCTCCAGGCGAGACCGAGGAGGGGACATGAGAATCAGGATGCGACATCCATCGCGACTCCGCACAGGGCCGGCAGGCATCGTGGGCACGATGCTGCTCCTGCTGGTCGGAAGCATGGTGGTGACGGCCTGCGGCGGCTCGATCGAGTGACGCGGCGGGCACGACGCCCACCGCCGCCCCGACCGCATCGCCGACGCCGGCTGCCGTCACGCCGGCCGCCGTCGAGGAGTTCCGCGGCATGCTCCCGTATGTCTACGCGATCTCGCTGATCAAGGAGCGCCCCACCGGAAGCACGAAGACGGTCGGTGACGTGGTGCAGACGCGCGGCGCCGTCTGGGTGTTCCAGCGCGCCAGCTCCGACCCACGCCTGGCCGGCAGGGAAGTGGTCGTCCTCAACGTCGATCAGCGGCAGAGCGACATGAGCGCGACCATGTGGGGCACGAGCCGGCTGCGCAACGCCGGTGGGACCTGGGTGAAGCGCTGGACAGGCGGAATCACCGCCGGCGGCGACGTGCATCACTTCTACGGCACCCTCACGGGGACCGGCGGCTACGCCGGCCTCGTCGCCCACGAGAGCGGCTACGTCGCCGAGGCCGGTGAGGGCTTCACCTCCGACCTCCAGATCGTCGGCGCGGGCATGGATCGAGACGGCCGACGGCAGCCCCGTGCCGCCGGCGCCCGGGCCGGGGACGACGCCCGCGAACTGGACGCCGGTCGTCGGCATCGCGACGCTCCGCGACAACGTCAACTGGACCTTCGATCTCACCATGTCGGACCCGCGCGTGAGCGGCGAGCACGTGGGTTCGCCCGAGGAGATCGGCAGCCAGAGGGCCGACGGCAGCATCGACTACCTCGCCGAGAGCACCCTGACCAACCAGGACGGCGCCTGGGACAGCCCCTCCGGGATCGTCAACCTGCGCGGCCCCGGCCCGGGGTTCGAGCACTTCATGTACTGGACGTCCACCGGATCCGGCGCCTACGCGGGCCTCACCTACCACGGCTTCTGGCGCTTCATGGAGCGGAGGCCGCTCGCGGTCGACGACACCTTCGTCTGGACAGGCTGGATCGAGGAGATGGAGTAAGAGCGAGCGGGCGGGGAGGCCGGAAGAGCCGCCCCGCCCGAACTCCGCTCTGAAGCCTGTCTGCGATCGAGGTGTCTTCGGCTGTCGTCGGGTGTGGATGGCGCGCAGTCGGACTCGCAGGTGCTCCCAGGGACCAGCGCGGTCCCTTCCCTTGCCGAACAGCGCAGACGCGAAATCACCCGATTCTGGTGAAGACGGCGCCGCCACCGACCGTGCACGATGGGTGGAATCGTACGGACCCGGCAGCACTGGGGCGCCTATGGAGCAGCCTTCCGGCAGGCGCTCGCCGCGGAGCGGCGAGCGCCCGACACAGGTGGGAAAGGACTCGGATCATGAAGAGATTGCCGCTTCTGCTCGTGCTCGCCGTCGCCCTGGTCTGCGTGCTCGCCGCGCCGGCCCTGGCCGGACCACGGACGTTCGTCGTCGCGCCCAGCGGCACGGACGACACCGCGGCGCTGCAGCAGGCGTTCGACGCCGCCGTTGCGGCCGGGCCCGGCAGCGTGGTCAGGCTGACGAAGGGCAAGTTCTACACCAACGAGATCCTCGTGGACGGCTTCGACGGCTGCTTCAAGGGCGCCGGGATGCACAGGACCGTCGTCGACACCCTGCGCGGCCTCGACTCGGAGCTTCCAGGGATCAAGCTGGTGATGGATCCCGACGACGAGACGGTGACGACGCCTCTCTCCGGGTGGACGAGCCTCATCGCCTTCGTGCGGAGTGACGTGCGGTCGCCGACATGAGCTTCGACATCACCGCCCACGAGCCGTGCGAGCCGTGGGAGGGCTATTGGGGGGGCACCTGGACCCACCTCTCCGACGTCTTCATCGTGACCCGTGACTCGCGCTCCTCGTTCGACCAGGTCGGCTTCGCCTCGCATGACGGCGAGCTCAACGGCTTCAACCTCGACGGGGCGGCCGCCATCTACGACACCTCGGGGACGCACCGCGTCACCCGCTGCTCGTTCCAGGGTGGGAACGACGGCCTCGAGACCGGCGGCATCACCGGCGGCGGACTGGTCGTTGGAGGACGTCCGGGCATGGGCAACACCTTCGACCTGGCCGGCACGCCGTGCTCCATGGGCAACTACAGCGACTCGCGCAGCGAGATCTCGTACAACCGCATGAGCTCGCTGTACGGCGAGAGCGTCATGGTGACGCAGGGCGCCGGCGCCGCCACGCCACCGCGGACGACCTCCCGCCGCTTCCCGCATCGCGGTACCTCATCCACCACAACTCCATGACCGCGGGGACGATCGAGTTCGATGACGGCAACGTCTTCGGCGCCGGCGGAGTGCTCCTGTGGGACGACTCCTGGATGCTCGATCGAGCCCAGCAGGCTTCGTGCCGTCGTCGCCCACAACCGCATCACCCTGGACAACGGTGGCTTCGACGGCGGCGTCAACGGCGTCGGGGCCGAGGGCGTGCGCGTCATCGGCAACCGGATCCGCGGCACCGGGATCGCGGGGATCGACGCCGGCACCGACATCTACGGCTTCTGGGAATACCCGTGGGGGCCGGGCCGCGGCTGGCGCATCATCGGCAACGACGTCAGCAAGGTCCGTCCGGTCAACATCTTCGGAGGCGCCGGCCGCCCAGATCTGGCTCGGCGCCAAGTCGAGCCACTGCCTGGTGGTCGGCGGCTGCGCGCGGACCGAGGTCCTCGACGAGGGCACCGACAACATCCTCATCCACGTCACCGAGCTCGTCACCGGCGGCGCGGCACGGTCGCTCGGCGCCTCGCGGGCGCCGGTCGCCGGCAAGGCGCTTCTGCAGCCGCAGAAGTTCTGAGCCGGCCGGATCTGGCAGCTCCGGCTGCCGGCCGGGGAGCGGAGCCAGAGAATGCGGAAAGGAGTTCCGATGAAGGCGAGACTCGCAGTAGTGGCGGTGATGGTGCTGATGGCACTCGCGGTGTTCGCGGCTCCGGCCGCGGCGCACGGCGCCTGTCCGTCGATGAACAAGGCGTGCGTGACCTACGATCTGGAGAAGGGCTACTGGATCGGAACCATCTCCGGTGGAGTCCGGGGCACCCTGCAGTTCACCGGGCTCGACTACACGTATCCCTCCGAGATCGTGTACACGGAGAGCTTCGCGATCACCGGGCGTGGCGCCACGATGGAGGGGTACGTCATCGGCATCTACCCGGACCCGGCGTTCTCCGCCACGGGGTGGGTGACAAGTGCGACCGGCCGCTGGTCGAAGATGGAGCACTGGATGATGTGCCAGTCCGGCAAGGTGACGGTGTCCGGGGACACCTACGTGGCCCGGAGCCACGTGGTCTTCCTGCCGTCGCTCCTGGACGACTGAGCTTGAAGAGCGGGCCGGCCCTGCTGCTTGGGCCGGCCCCTGCTCCTCGTGGCACGCGTCTCGAGCGCGGCTCGCCCCGTTCTGCTTGACGACGAACGAGGCGCTGCCCGGGTTCTCGGACGCGGCCCCAGAATCACCGGATTCCGGTGAAGACGCCGGGCGCGGTCGCTCCTACGCTGGTTCACGAGCAGGCAACGCGCCCGCTGCGCGCACGTTCTCGGACGTGCCGCCTCTACAGCGTGAAAGGAGATCGAGATGAACGGCAAGACCAGGTCATTCGTCCTGGCGCTCTGCGTGGCCGCGATCCTTGCGATGGTCTGCGTGCCCGCCGCCTCCGCCGGGCACTCCCAGACGGCGAAGGGCACGTGGACGTGGGACAACACGAGCTTCAACACACGGGACGTCGACGGAGGTTCCCAGTACGCGGTCGGCGACGAGGAGGGCGCCTGGGTGGGCACGTTCACCGGCACGTCCCATGACGACTTCGCCGGCGTGATCCCGCCGGACCAGTCGATCGGCGGCGCGCTCACCGTGGTGTTCCACGGCAGGGTGAACCACGCGCGCGGCACCATGGTCATGTTCCTGACCTGGTGGGCGCCTTACACATCGCTCTTCATGGACGGGACCTGGGAGATCGTGTACGCATCCCGGGGGCTTAGGCACCTTCGCGGCGCCGGCACGTGGGTGAGCCTGGTCGACGAAACGAACACGCCGATCTCCGCTGCGCACTACACAGGCAAGATCTGGAGAGACTGACGTCACGGGGCGGGACGGACGATCCGGCCGGGCCTGACACCTGCCACGGGAGCCGAGATGGACGAGAGCATCGCGACCGTCGCCGAGCAGCTGCTCAGCCGCACTCGCGCGTTCGTGCGCGAGGAACGCCTGCCGGGCGCCGCCGTGGGTGTGGTCGGCCGCGCCGGCCTCGCTTGGGCCGGCGCGGCCGGCCCGCGGCGTGCTTCCTCATCGATGACCGCGGCGCAGTCACCATGCTGAACATCGCAGGGTACCCCTACCGGCGCCTGCGCGCGGAGGGTGCGTGACCCCGTGGACTCCGCAGCACTCGTCGTCTCGGAAATCACCGGATTCCGGTGAAGACAGGACGGGTGCGGCGCTTCTACGGTGGCGGGGAGCCGGCCTTTGGGGCGGCCGGAAGCCCGTATGCGCACCGCGCGTGTGCGCGAGAGGAGATGGGGACGATGAGATGGGCACGATGGGGAGTCCTGCTGGTGTGCGTCGCCGTGATCCTGATGGTGATGCTCGCCCCGGCGGCGTCCGCCAAGCCTGCACCGCCGACACCGGTGCTGGCGCCGGCCTCGGGCGTGTGGACGTGGACCTACGTCGACTACGGCATCGGCTGGAGCGCCATGCTCGGCGACTGGTCGTACAACTTCAACGATGCCGAGCGTGGGATCTGGAAGGGCACGTTCAACGGTAGGTCCGTGGAGCCCTGGTGCTTCTACGTCGATCCCGAGGGGAACGCCTGGGCCATGATCTCGATCGGCTTCAGAGGGAAGGTCGCCGGCCACCACGGGACCGCGGACATCGCGCTGACCGTCGAGATCGCGGGTGACGTGCCCGAGGGGACCCCGATGACGGGTCACTGGTCGGTCGTGAGGGGCACCGGCGGGCTCAAGGGTCTCTTCGGGATGGGGACGTGGACCGAGGACCTCGTCGCGGAATCCCAGCTGACCGACACCGGCGTCGCCGACTACTCGGGCGCCTGGTGGCTGCCGCCCTGCAGGTCGAGGTAGCCGTCGCCCTGCGTTGTGCGTGAGCGGAGGTCCTTCGGGGCCTCCGCTCCGACGCGGACGCCTTCATCGCGGGGGTGTGGGACTGGACGACGACCGGTCGTGGGTGGCGCGTCATGGGACCGCCTGACCTCAGTCAAGGCCCGGCGTCGTCATCGCGGCGCGACTCTCAGGCGAGATGCCTCACCATGCGGACGGTCGTTCCCCCGCGCCCCGACTTGACGCTGACCTCATCCATCAGGCTCTTCATCAAGAAGATCCCGCGGCCTCTGACGCGGCGCACGTCCGGTACCGACGGCGGCTCTGAGCGGCGCAGCGTGAAGCCGCCGCCGCCGTCCTGGATCTCGACGGAGGCCTCACCCTCCGACACGCATGCCGTGACGCGAATGAGGTCATCAGCGGCCTCGGCGTGGCCCACCGCGTTGATGAACGCCTCGTCTGCGGCGAGCACGACGTCGCAGACCACGGTGGCATCCAGAGCTTGCTTGGCCAGATAGGCCCGCAAGGCCTGGCGCATCTGGGCGGCCGACGCGCCCTGGGGAGGATAGGCCGTCTCGAGACACGCGGCCCGGCTGCCGTCGCGGCGGCGGGGCCGCGCGCCGGACACCGGCTGAGAACCGGTGGAGCCTCTGTCGATCCCGGTCATGGCAACCGCCTCGATGGTCCGCTCTCCCGTAGGCGACTTGCCCACGGGGCTTCACCAGTGGTATCGGCTCGGCCGCCGCTGGTGATGGTGGGACGAGTGTCTAGGCCGGGCGGGGCGGGGGTGGCGTCATTCCTCACGACCGGCTTCCCGAGGCCGGGTCTCCTTGGGTTCAGATGGGCAGGCCACTTCCACCCATGCCGAGTCGGGCGAGGAGGGCATGGAGCGGCTACTCGAGGCGCTTCTGCCAGGCACGGGGTCCCAGACGGCCATCCGGGACGGAGCAAGGCTCAAGCACGGCAGGAATCGCAGCGGCAGGATCGCTCGCGAGCCGGCTCTCCTGCTCCAGCCCCAAACCCCCTTCGCGCCCTGTCCGTCGGGAGACGGAGGACGGCCGGCATATCTGCCCGACTACAACGGCGGCGGCCGAACGCCCCGGCGCGCCTCACTGCTCCGGCGGTCGGGGCAGCAGCCCGGCCGAGACCGCCTTCTCGACGACTTCGGAACGACGGCCCGCATCCAGCTTTCGATGCAGTGCCTTGATGTGGCTCCCGACCGTGTTGGGTGAGAGGTGCAGATGCTCCGCGATCTCGGCGGTCGTCAGGTGGGTCGGCAGGAGCTCGAGCACTCGCAGCTCCGCCTCTCGAGATCGGCTGGACCGACGAGCGGGCGCTCAGTCGCGCCTCGAGCGCCTCGGCCCGCCGGAGCAGCCCGGGCGCCGGGGTCCATCGCCGGAGGCCGGCCTGGGCCGCGTCGAGCTGTTGCCTCGCCGTGAGGACCTCGCCCCGGTCGATGAAGGCCTCCGCCAGGCACAGACTCACGCTCACCGGGATCCAAGGGCAGAAATCGGGGTCCAAGGACCCCAGCATGTCCATGAGGTCGGCGATCGCGTCGTCGTCCCCCTCGCGCGCCATGAGTCTGTCGCGCGCGAGCCGCGCCGCCGAGTTCGGCAGGTAGTCTCCGGCCTCGTAGGGAGCGGTCCGTCCCACGGCCTCCTCGGTGTACGCGCGCGCCTCCTCCCACTCGCCGTGGTCGGCGGCGAGCAGCGACAGGCCGCCGAGTGCGGCGAGGTCTGCCCCTCCGGGCAACCCCTCGGAGGCGAGGATCGCCTCCCGGAACGGCTCCACGGCGCCCTCGTCGTCCCCGCTGAGCCACGCCCCGGCTCCCACCAGTGACAAGGCGACGGCGCGCCAGGGACTGTGCCCGGCCTCTTCGATGCGAGCGGCGAACCGGGCATCCTCCATCATCTGGTGTGGTCCGTGAGGCGCGAGCATGGCACGGACCAGCGCCGCCGTGGTGGCGGCCGACGGGGCGCCGAACCGAGGTGCGATGTCGAGCTCGGCCGGCTCGAGCCCGACGCACAGGTCGCGCGCTGCCTTGCTCTCCCCCGTCAGGGCCAGGAGCCACGAGGCCGCCAGTCTCAGGTCCACCTGCGCCCGGATCTCATCCGGGGAGAAGTCGTCCAGCCATCGCCGCGCGGTCAACGCCCGACCCGTGGCGAACCGCGACCACCACGCGGCGGCCACCAGATCGCCGGCTTGCTCGACCAGGCCGGCACGCAGCAGGTGGTGCAGCGCCTCGTCTATCTCGTCTCTCGCCGCGAGCCACTCCGCCGCTTTGCATGCAGCTCGTTCAGAAGGCGGGGCTCCCGCCGCTTGAGCTCCACCTCCAGGAGCTCTCGGAAGAGGTGGTGGTAGCGGTACCACTCGCGATGGTCGTCGAGCGGGATGAGAAAGAGGTTCTCCCGCTCGATGGCCTCGAGCAGCCGCGCGCTGTCCTCGCGCCCCGTCAGCACGGCGCACAGCTCCGGGCACAGGCGCGACACGATCGCCGTGCGCGTGAGGAACCGGACGACGTCGTCCGGCTGATCGGCCAGTACCTCGGAGGTCAGGTAGTCGGCGATCTCGCGACGCTCACCCGAGGGCAGGGGCCGCGGCCCGTCACTCGCCTTCCACGCGAGCGCGGCGAGGTACACGCCCGCCGGCCAGCCCTCCGTCGCGAGCTCCAGCGCCTCGACCACGGAGTCCTCAGGCTCGAACCCGTGGAGGGCAAGAAGAGCGACGGTGCCCTCCCGACCGAAGCAGAGTCGCGTGAAGCGATACTCCGCGAGCAGATCCCTCGCGCGCAGGCGCCCGAGGTGCAGCGGCGGATCGGCCCGGCCGCTGGTGACGACGACCGAACCCGCCGAAACGGCCTCGACCAGCATGCCCACGATCTCCCAGCTGCGCGGGTCACGGACGAGGTGAGCGTCGTCCAGCACCAGGATGAAGGGCGGCGCGGACGACACCGCGTTGACCAGCGCGGGAAGGACGGCCTCCCGGATCGGCGGATCGGGCAGGGCGAGCCACATCAGGACCCTCGTGTCGAGCGGTGTGAGAGCGACCAGTGCCCGCGCGAGGTACTGCAGGAGCGTGACCGGGTCGTTGTCG
>CAVPXA010000011.1:0-33807 GCA_963709635.1 uncultured Thermoleophilia bacterium | reverse complement strand
TCCACCGTCGTCATGTGCGGCCGCGACCCGGCCAGGGACATAGTGCTCGAGGACGGCCGGGTCGGCTTCACCAACTTCGGCGAGGGCATCCAGGTCGTCGACCCCTACTCCGGTGAGCTGCACGAGAGCCTCAAGCAGGACGTCGCCGACTGCACCAGGATCATCGACGCCCTGCCCGAGATCGACGTGGTCGAGCGGCCGCTCGGCGCCCACGACGTGCCGCCGGACACGGCGTCGCTGCACAACGCCGAGGCGATCTTCAGCAACACCACCAAGCACGCGACCATCGGGCCGCTCTCGGGCTTCTGCGCGCGCAAGATGATCGACATGGCGGCGGCCATCGTGGGCGGGCGCGACAACCTGCGCAAGCGGCCGATCCTCTCGTTCCTCACCTGCCCGGTGAGCCCGCTCAAGCTGGTCAGGGACGCCTGCGAGATCATCATCGAGGGCGCCCGCGCCGGCATCCCCGTCAACGTGCTCTCGATGGCCATGGCAGGCGGTTCGTCGCCGGTCAGCCTCGCCGGTACCCTGGTCACCCACAACGCCGAGGTGCTCAGCGGCATCACGCTGGCGCAGCTCACGCAGAGGGGCGCCCCAGTCATCTACGGCTCCTCGACCACGGCTCTCGACCTGCGCTTCGCCAGCGCCTCGGTGGGCAGCCCCGAGTGCGGCATGATCGGCGCCGGCGTCGCCTGCCTCGCGCGCTTCTACCTGCTGCCCAGCTGGGTGGCCGGTGCGTAGGGCGACTCCAAAGTGGCGGACGCCCAATCCGGTCACGAGAAGACGATCACCAGCCTGTTGCCGGCGTTGGCAGGGGCCAACCTGATCTACGGGCTGGGGATGCTGGAGTCGGGCGTCACCATCGATTACGCGCAGCTGGTCATGGACGCGGAGTTCGCGCGCATGGTCAAGTTCTGCGTGCCGGGGATCCCGGTGACCGACGCGACGCTCTCGGTCGACGTCATCGGCGAGATCGGTCCCTTCAAGGACTTCCTCTCGCACGACGACACGTACGCGGGCATGCGCGGGCAGTCGAGCTCGAAGCTCATCGACCGGCGGGTCCGCGAGGAGTGGACCGCCGCCGGGTCGACCACGCTCTACGACCGCTCGCTCGCCGAGGCCCGGCGCATCCTGGAGACGCACCGGCCGGAGCCGCTGCCGGAAGAGGTCGCGGCAGAACTTCGTTCGATTATCGAAGGTGCGGAGCGCGAACTCGGTGTGAAATAGCTCCGCAAACGGTGTAGTGTTCGGCGAGGCGGCCCCCGGCGCAGCAGCCGGGGCCGCCTCGTCGGCAACTTCGCTCCGGGAGTGACCATGGCAGACAGCAGCAAGGAGATCGGCGCCGGTCGCGTCAGCTTCCTCAGGGAAGAGCAGAAGCGGCGCATCTACGACACGGCCCTCGGCATCCTCTCGGACATGGGCATGGTCGTCCTCCACGAGGAGGGAGAGCAGGTGATGCTGGACGGCGGTTGCACCAGGGACGCCGACGGCAACGTGCACGTCCCCGCCGGGCTCGTCGAGCAGGCTCGAGAGTCCGTGCCGGCGAGCTTCCTGGTCTACGACCGCGCCGGCGAGCCGGCGATGGACCTCGGCGGCTACCGCAGCTACTTCGGTAACGGCTCCGACGTCATGCACCTCCACGACCTGGAGACCGGCGAGCGCCGCCTCGGCAAGATGGAGGACGTGGCCGAGGCGGCCCGTCTCTGCGACTCGCTGCCCGAGATCGACTTCGTCATGTCGGGCGCCTACCCCGACGGCATGGACGCGCAAGAGGCCTACCCCAAGCAGTTCCGCGCCATGATCCCGGCGACCACCAAGCCGCTCGTGATGACCGCCGGCGGCGTCGAGACCGTCGAGCCCATGTGGCGGATGGCCTGCGCCGTCCGCGGCGGGGAGCAGGCGCTCCGCGAGAAGCCGTACTTCATCATGTACAACCAGCCGGTCACGCCGCTCAAGCACCCGTTCGAGACGGTCGACAAGCTCCTCTTCTGCGCCGACAAGGGCGTCCCGTCCACGTACTGCCCGTCGCCGGTCGCCGGCGGCACCGCGGCCATCACCACGGCCGGCCAGATCACCCTCGGCATCGCCGAGGCGCTGTTCGGCCTGGTCATGCACCAGCTGCGTGCGCCCGGGGCCCCGTTCGTCATCGGCCAGGGCCCCAACACGCTCGACATGGCGACGTCGCAGTCGTCGTACAACTCGCCGGAGTTCATCCGTGCGTACGCTCTGGAGTGCGAGATGGCCAAGTGGCTGGACATCCCCAACTGGGGGTTCAGCGGCCACACCGACGCGCAGGTGGTGGACGCCCAGGCGGGCATGGAGGCCGACGAGATCACCAAGCTCTCCATGCAGCTGGGCGCCAACCTCAACCACGACGTCGGCTACATGGACTTCGGCCTCTCCGGCTCTCTCGCCGAGGTCGTGCTGGTGGCCGAGTTCATCAGCCGCAACCGGCACCTGCTCAAGCCGGTCGAGGTCGACGACGAGACGCTGGCCGTGGACGTGCTCAAGGCCGTCGGCCCCGGCGGCGACTTCCTCGGCCAGCGGCACACGCGCAAGCACCTGCGCGAGACGCAGTGGCGCGGCAAGATCCTGAACCGCGCCAGCTACGACCGCTGGGCGGAGGGCGGCGCGCTGGACGCGACCGAGAAGGCGCGCCGGCGGGCGCTCGAGCTCCTGGCGACGCACGAGGTCGCGCCGCTGCCCGGGGGCGTGGCCGAGCAGCTCGACGCAGTGGTGCCCGCCGACTGAGGACTCCCCCCGGCCTAAGGGCCTCTTCGGGCCGCCCGTGCGTGCGTTGCGCGGGCGGCCCCTTCTACGCGGTCGTCGCCGAGAGCTCGATGGCGTCGGCGCTGCAGCCGGTCTGGCACAGGCCGCAGCCGCGGCAGAGGGCGGGGTCGAGCGCCGGCAGCCCGTCGGGGCGGCAGACGATGGCCTCGAACGGGCAGCGCAGGCCGCAGCGTCCGCAGGACTTGCAGAGGTCCATGTCGATGCGGGCGACGTGCCGGCGCACCGGCCACACGTCGCCCGCTCCCAGCCGCTCCGCAGCGAGGTGGGGGTAGCAGCAGTCGGTGCAGCAGTTGCAGATGGAGGTCGCGGTCGCGGGATCGCCGGCGTAGTCGGCCGTGTGCATCAGGCCTGCCTTGTCGGTAGTGCGAAGGATCTGGAGCGCACGCTCTTTGGAGATCTCCCAGCCCACGCCGCAGTCGTTCTCGAAGCGCAGGCACACGTCCTTCGGCTTGCGGCACGTGCCCACGATGGCGCGGCAGTCGCAGGGCCAGAGGTAGATGCGCTCCTGGGCGTTCAGGATCGCCTCGGCCTCATGGATCAGCACGTAGGTGTACTTGGCCGCATAGGAGTCGTTCGGCCGTCCGTCGCGAACGCTCTCCACGTCGGGGCGGATCTTGGCGGCGTAGTGGTCGACGTCCCACCCGGCGAGCTGCCGTCGGACTGCCAGCGGCACGTCCTTCCAGCCCTCGAACATGGCCCAGACCTCGAGCCGCGTGTGCAGGTCGGCCGGCGTGTACACGCCGGCCTCGTCCCGGTCGAGAATGGCGCGGCGGCAGGCGCGCTCCAGCCGCTCCGGGTCGACGGCGGAGACATCGCCGGCCGCCGCTCCGCGTACCAGTACGGAGTCGTCCGCATCGTACAGACGGTCGAGCCAGGGGACGATGAAGTCGGGCGCGCCTATGGCCGCGCCGAGGTCGCGCAGGTCCTGGGTCTCCTCAGCAGCCGCTCCGTCTGTCTTTGAACCTGTCTCCGCCACTCTCGTTCCTCTCGCCGTGCGCCGGTGGCCTGATGGTACGACAGCCGGGCGCCGGAGTCTGCCCCGAGCCGGCGTCCGTCGGTCGCCACGCCGCAGAGGTGGGACTACGATGGGGCTCGTGGACGGTACACGCGAGCTCATGCGGTGCGACCTCGAGGTGTGGCCGGCGGACCGGCTTGCCGGCCGGTCCGGCCAGTCCGGCATGACGCGCCGCGGCTTCCTCGTCGGCGGGGGCTTCGTAGCCGCGGTGCTGGTGGTCGGCGGCCTGGCGTGGCGGACGGCGCCGTGGAGGGACTGGCTCGGCGTCGCCGGGGACGCGGTCGGGGTGGACGTCCCCGGCGAGACGCGCGTCACCCGGCGTGACTTCCGGCTGGACTCCCGGTACGTCGACGGACCGTTGGACTACAGCATCGCCTGGCCGCCGGGGTCCGAGCCGGGCGACCCGCTCCCCGTCTGCTTCGCGCTTCCCGGCCGGGGGGGCGACCCGCCGATGGGTTTCGCGGACTTCGTGGCGACGGCGGTGCGCGAGGGCGAGTCGCCGCCCTACGCCGTGGTAGGTGTGGACGGCGGCATCTCGTACTGGCACCGCCGCAAGACCGGCGAGGACCGGCTCAGCATGCTGCTGGAGGAGCTGGTCCCGCTGTGCGCCCGCCGCTTCAAGCTCGGCGGCGGCGGGCGGGGACGCGCCGTCATCGGCTGGTCCATGGGCGGGTACGGCGCGCTGCTGGCGGCGGAGACAAAGCCGAGGCTCTTCGACGCCGTGGTCGCCGCCGGACCCGCGGTGTGGACGAGCTACGACGCGATGATGCTCGGGCCGCGCGACGCCTTCGACGACGCGGCCGACTTCACCGAGCATGACGTGATCGCTGGCGCGGACCGCCTGGCCGGCGTGGCCGTGCGCATCGACTGCGGCAAGCAGGACCCGTTCTACGGCTACGTCACGTACCTGAGGGCCGCCATGCCCGAGCCGGCGTCCGTCCACTACGGCCGCGGCGGCCACGACTACGACTTCTTCCGCGAGGTCGCGCCCGCCGAGGCGAGGTTCATCGGGCGGGCGCTGCGCCGGAGCAGCTAGAGCCGCTCGGGCCGGCGGCACGGCCGCGCGCCGGCCCTCACCACTTGTACTCCCACGACTGCTGGACCTTCTGCCCGCCCCTGGGCGCGTACACCACGCGGAACCGGTAGGTCCCGAGGTCGACGTAGGGGGCCTTGAACACGAAGGCGACGGTCGCCTCGCTGGGCGAGAACGGCAGGATGCTCGGCGCCTTCTCCAGCTCCGGCTCCTTGTCGTTCACGAACACGCGCCAGTCGCCGGGGTCCATCTTGCCCGGGTCTGACGCGCGCACGTTGACCTGCACGAAGCGGCCGTTCCAGGGGGGCTCGGACGAGGCGTCCTTGGGCATCCACTTGGTGATCTCGCTCTTGACCGGCGCCGGCGACGCCTGCCCGGCGTCGTCGCCCGACGAGCCGCAGGCCGCGACGCTGAGCATCGCGGCCGCCGTCAGTACCGCTGCGAGCGACGCAAGGACGAGGCGGAGCAGCGTCCGCGTGCGTTCGGGAGGCAAGCCCCTCATGGGCCGGACTCTATCGCAGCGCCGGGTACGGCGCTCGCGGAGCGGCATCCCCCCACGTTTCGCCGGTGGTGGATCGGTCAGCCTCGGCGCTGGTCGTCCTCGACGGGCTCCCCGCGCCCGGTCCTGTTGGTCGGGAGCCGGAGGATGTAGGCGCTGACCGCCGCCGCGACGGCGAGCACCACCACGTCGGCGGCGAGCAGCGGGATGAACACGAGGACGCTCAGCAGCACGCTCGCCCAGAGCGTGGCGAGCGCGGTGACCTTCGCCCGGGGGCGGAGTCCCTTGCCGGCGAGGTAGTCGGTGATGTGCGGCCCGAAGACGGGGTGCGACACGAGCCAGCGGTAGTGCCTCTCCGAGCCGCGGAGAAAGCACGCTGCCGCCAGGAGCACGAACGGCACCGTCGGCAGCACCGGCAGCACGAGGCCGGCGGCGCCGAGCCCGAGCGAGGTCCAGCCGCAGACCAGGAGGAGTCTCGGCTTGATGCGGGTCACCTTCACAGCATAGCGGCGGCACTCTGAGACACCATTGACGGTCGTCAACCCACCGGCGGTACGGCCTGAAGGGTGCGGAGAGGCCCCGTCCGGGTACCTGCCTCACATGCGCCGCGACGAGTGCGGCGTCGACGACGAGAGGAGACGACGATGGACAACCTCATCGTCTGGGCCGACATCCCCGTGACCGACCTCGACCGCGCGATGAAGTTCTACGGCGCGGTGCTGCAGCGCGAGTTCGTCACGATGCCCGGCATGGACGGGGTCGCCCTGCCCGGCTCCCGACGAGCCGCCGGGTGAGGGCGCGCCGGAGGGCGGGGCGCCGGATGGCCCCATGCCGGTGGCGTTCGACCTCGTGAAGACCGACAGCATGAAGCCGAGCATGGACGGCTGCCAGATCTACCTGAACGCCGAAGAAGACCCGGAGGGCATGCTCCAGCGGGCGGCCGAGGCAGGCGGCGAGATCCTCAGCCCGCTGCAGGACATGGGCGAGATGGTCGGCTGGATCGGCTTCTTCAGGGACACCGAGGGCAACCGCATCGGCGTGCACAAGTCGCACGCGTGAACGCGGTGGGGTGGCCGGCTTCCTGACGCTCCGTCGGAGAAGCCGGCCACCCGCGCCTCCGCGTCCCTGCCGACCGGCGCCGGTGCTCACTGCCTGGTGATCGCCGCCGAGAGCCGGTCGATGTTCTCGATCTCGTCGCCGGTGAGCGAGATGTCCAGTGCCGCCGCGGCCTCGGCGGCCTGCTCCGGGCGGGACGCACCGGGGATGGCCACGACTGCCTCGCCGTAGTAGGCGACCAGCCAAGCCAGGGAGACCTGGGCGGGCGTGGCCGCGTGCCTCTCGCCCACGGCGCGCAGCTCCGCGATGAGCGGCGCCGAGCGCGCCAGGCCCTCAGGCGTGAGGAAGCGGCTGGAGGGGCTGAGGCGCGAGCGGCGGCCGTACGGCAGCGCTCGCGCGAGCGCCGGATCGTCGTGATACCGGCCGGTGAGCACTCCCTGGGCCAGCGGCGAGTAGGCGATCAGGGTCACGCGGTGCTCACGCGCCAGCTCGAGAACGCCGTTCGTCTCGATCCCCCGCTCGAGCAGGTTGATGCGCACCTGGTTGGAGGCGAGCGTGAGTCCCTCGGCCTGCAGGGCCGCGCCGGCTTTGGCCATCTGGCTCGCGGAGAAGTTGCTGACGCCCACGGCGCGCGTCTTGCCGGCGCGGACGAGCGCGGCCATCTCGCGCATCTGGGCAGGGATGGACGAGATGCTCCAGGGGAAGTGCACCTGGAGCAGGTCGATGGGGTACGGCGACAGGCATTCGATCCTCCTGGCGGTGTTGCGCCGCAGATCACTGGCCGGCCTCAGCAGGGGCATCCATTTGGTCGCGATGAGGGCGCGGCCGGGCTCGACACCGGCACGGACCAGCGCCGCGGCGAGAGCACACTCCGACGCCCCGTCGCCGTAGACCTGGGCGGTGTCGAACCAGGAGATCCCGCCGCGGAACGCCGTCGCGACGACCGCGTCCATGGTCTCCTCGTCGAGCACGGACCACATCTTGCCGGTCAGACCCTTGCCCTGGGAGAGCTGCCAGCAGCCAAGCCCGATGGGGGTGACGCTGAGGCCGGTCTGGCCGAGGGGACGGAAGTCCATGGCCGAAGACTACACCGGGCTTGCCGTCGTGTGCCGGTGCTATCCTGTGTGCCATGGATCCCAAGCCGCGCCCCAACCATGCGATCTACCTCGAGGCGCTGCATCGCATGACGCCGGAGCAGCGCCTGCTCAAGGCGTTCGCGCTCACGGAGCAGTCGCACGAGCTCCTGCGCGCGGGCATCAGGCACCGCTTCCCGGAGGCTGACGCGGGTGAGCAGCAGCGCATCTACCTCGAGCAGCTCGAGCGGTGTCGGAGCAGGCGCTCCTAGAGCGCGTCATCCGCGCGCTGGACGGCGCCGGGATCCCGTACATGCTCACGGGCTCGGTCGTCTCGAGCCTGCAAGGCGTCCCCAGGGCGAGCCACGACATCGACTTCGTGATCGACGTGCTCCCGGAGAACGCAGAGCGCGTCGCCGGTGCGCTGGCCGCCCCCGACCTCTACCTCGACGCCCTCGCCGTGGCCGAGGCGGCCCGGCGCCGGACCATGTTCAACGTGGTCGATTCCTCGCGCGGGGACAAGGCCGACCTCTGGCTGCTCAAGGACGATGCCTACGATCGCGAACGCTTCGCGCGCCGCACTCCGGTCGACGCGCTCGGCCTCCAGCTCATGGTGTCCACGCCCGAAGACACGATCCTCATGAAGCTCCGCTGGGCGGCGCAGGCGGGGGGGAGCCAGAAGCAGACCGACGACGCTCTCGGCGTGTACGAGTTCCAGGGCGCGGAGCTGGATCAGGGTTACCTGGACGAGTGGGCGGAGTTTCTGGGCGTCGTGGACGCGCTCGCGGCGATCAGGGAGGCCGCCGGGCGGTGAATTCCGAAGCCGGCGCGCGGCCTCTCGGCCGCGCGCCGGTCTCTGGCTCCGATCTGCGCACGGCGGGGTGGCCGCGCGCGGGCTCTCGGTCCGGCTCAGAACTCCGGCGGGAGCTGCTTCATCTGGGCGGCGGTGAAGACGGGCCCGTCCTTGCAGACGTACACGGGCCCGATGTTGCAGCGGCCGCACTTGCCGAGCCCGCACTTCATGCGGTTCTCGAGCGTGGTGTAGACGGCGTCCTCGGGGAAGCCGAGCTGCTCCAGCACCGGCAGCGTGAGCTTGACGACGATCGGCGGGCCGCAGACGACGGCGACGGCGTTGTCCGCCTTGGGCGCCGTCTTCTCGACGACCGGCGTGACGTAGCCGACCTCGCCGGTCCAGTCGTCCGTCTGACCGCCGGGATCGACCGTGCTGACCATCTTGACGTCGGAGCGCGAGGCCCACTCCTCCAGCTCGCGCTTGTACACGAGGTCGTCGACCGAGCGGGCGCCGTACACGATCGTCACGTCCCCGAACTCGTCGCGCCGGTCCAGGACGTTCCAGATCACGCAGCGGACCGGCGCGAGGCCGATGCCCCCGGCGACGAAGACGACGTCCTTGCCCTTCCAGTCGTCCACCGGGAACCAGTTGCCGTACGGCCCACGGAAGCCGACGGTGTCGCCGACGTTCACCTCGCGCAGCTCGGTCGTCACCTTGCCGATGGCCTTGAAGCTGCACTCGATGTAGCCCTCGCGGGTCGGCGAGCTGGCGATGCAGAAGGTGCTCTCGCCGGCGCCGAACACGCTGTACTCGCCGAACTGCCCCGCCTTGAAGGCGAAGTCCTTGCGCAGGGCCTCGTCCTGGAACTCGAGGCGCAGAGTGCGTGTGTCCGACGTCTCGTCGACCACCTCGGTGACCGTCGTCAGAAGCGGCTGGTAGATGTTCACGATGCCGCCTCCTCGGGCTCCGCGGCGTCGCCCGGACGGCGGGCGGCGATGTCGATGGCCTGCAGGATCTCGACCAGGTCCTGGCCGGCGTGGCAGACGCGCGTGCAGCGGCCGCAGCCGGTGCAGAGCACCTCGCCGAACTTGAGCGGGTAGACGGCGAACTTGTGGTTGATGCGCTGGCGGTACCGGACGTGCTGGTTGTCGCGCGGGTTGTGACCGCTCGCGTGCAGCGTGAAGGTCGGCGCCTGGCAGGTGTCCCAGCAGCGCCGCCGGGTGCCGCGACCCACCCCCTCCTGCTCGTCGACGATGTCGAAGCAGTGGCAGGTGGGGCAGACGCTGGTGCAGGCTCCGCACCCGTTGCAGCGGATCGCCAGCTGCGCGAGGAGCGGGTCCTCGAAGTGCGTGTCGATCCAGTCGCGCACGGAGGCCGCGTCGATCTCGAGGTTGGCGGCGACGCGCTCGCGGGCGGCCGCGCGCTCGTCGTCTGCCTCGCGGCCGAGGGTGTCCGCCGGTACGTCCGCGTCGAAGCGCGCCTTGTGGTCGTCGACCAGGGCGCGCCCCTTGTCGGTCGCCGGCTCGTACACGTAGCCACCGTCGACCGGCGTGAGCAGGCCGTCGGCTCCCTTGACGTCGTCCGGCGCCGCGCCGACCGCCGTGCAGAAGCAGCTGTCGTCGATCATGGGGCAGGTGAGGTTGACGATGGTGGTCGCCGCGCGGCGGCCGTTCCAGAGCTCATCCTCGTAGTCCCAGTTCATGACCTTGTCGACGACCTCGAGAGCGGCGGCGTCGCAGGCCTTGGCGGCCAGGACGACGCGCGGCGCGAACTCGGTCGGCACTTCGATGACCTCGACGGTGGTGCCCTTCTGCTTCCAGCGGCAGAGCGCCTCGTGCTCGGGCAGGAAGTAGCCCTTGAGCGAGAGCTGCGGCAGGCCGCGGTTGAGGTCCAGTTCGTCGGCGCTGGTCAGGGACCGGTAGTCGATGTCGACCAGCGAGTGGCCGAGGGTGCACGCCGTGGCGGCTATCGCCGACGGCGACTGGCAGATGTCGGTGGCGACGGGCGCGACCACTTCCGTGCCCGCGCCGAGCAGGTCCGCGGCGAGGCCGCGAAGGTCCGCCTCTGAGATGAAGTATCGGTCGCTCACTTGATGAACTCCTGCTGGTCGTCGAGGCGGTAGTCGCCGATCGGCGCCGCGTTCTCGGGATCGTCGCTCACCGTGTAGTCGTAGCGGTCGCGCACGATGTGCTGCAGCTTGCGGTTGAGCAGGCTGAGCGGGATGCCGACCGGGCAGAAGCGCTCGCACTCGCCGCAGTCCACACAGCGGCCGGCGAGGTGGATGGCTCGCGTGATGTTCCAGCTGAAGTTGCCGCGCGGGTGCGCGGAGGCCTCGATCCACTGCGGCTGCGTCTTCTCGACGATACAGCGCTCGCAGATGCACAGCGGGCAGACCTGACGGCAGGCGTAGCAGCGCACGCACTTGCTGAACTGGTCCGTCCAGAACGCCCAGCGCTCCTCCAGCGGCTGGCCGTCGAGGGCGGCGACGCGCTCGTCGATGGTCATCACCGGCCGCGGGGGCTCCGGCTGCGGCTCGCCGACGAGGTGGTCCGTCAGCGTCGGCTCGCGGTTGTCGCAGCCGTAGCAGCGCGGCGCCACGTTCTCGGCCGCGAGGGCCAGGGGCTCGGGGAGCTCGTTCTCCTCGAGCACGCCGCCGCACTTCACGCCGATCAGGACCACGTCGTCGCGGCCGAGCTGTGACTCGCGCAGCAGCCCGGCGACGGCCTTGACGTCGCAGCCTTTGACGACGAGGCCGATCTTGCCGAGCTCGCCGACCTGGTCACGCCGCGGGTTGAGGTACGTCACGAGGTTGTGCACGCAGCGCGTGTCGAAGATGAGCTTGTCGGTGTCGGCCGGGTCGGTGACGAAGACCGGCCGGGCGCCGCGGCGCGCGTCCTCCCAGCCGATGATGACGCGCACGTCGCCGGCCTCGAGCAGCTCGCGGGCGACGCGACGCATGTCCTCGACGCCGGTGTATGCCGGGGCGGTAGCCGTCTCGGTCATGAGGCCACCTCCTCGCCGGCCGAGGCTGTGGCGCCGGCCGCCGCCAGACCCTCCGTGGCCTGCGGCCACGGCTCGGCCGCGTCCGGAGCGAGGGCGCGGTACCCGTCGTAGGGGCCGAGCTCGCGCACGTTGCTCACGGCCTCGTCCACGACGTCCCTCCACTTGGCGCCCTCGCTGGCGGAGACCCAGCTGAAGGTCATGCGCCGCGGGTCGACGCCGACGAAGCCCATGATGTCGTGGAAGACGGCGAACCGCCGCCGGGCGTGGTAGTTGCCCGAGGTGTAGTGGCAGTCGGCCGGGTGGCAGCCGCTGACGATGACGCCGTCGGCGCCGCGCTCGAACGCCTTGATGATGAACAGCGGGTCGATGCGCCCCGTGCAGGGCAGTCGGATGATGCGCACGTTGCTCGCCATGTGCAGGCGGCTGGTGCCGGCAAGGTCGGCGCCGGTGTAGGTGCACCAGTTGCAGACGAAGGCGGTGATGCGCGGTTCGAAGTCGGCGTGTGCGCCCTCATAGTCATCGGCGATATTCTTCACTCCCACGCGCAGAGGGCGTTGATTTCACTGAAGATCTGCTCGTCCGTGAACGTCTGCAGCTCCACGCTCTTGCTGAGGCACACGGCCTGGCAGGTGCCGCAGCCCTGGCAGACGCCCGGATTGACGTAGGCGGTGTGTCCGCAGACGTGGCCGTCGACGGTGCAGATCTCGCGCTGCTCGATGGCGCCATACGGGCACACCAGCTCGCAGCGCATGCAGCCGATGCAGGTCTGCTCGTTGACGATGGCCACGGCCGGCTCGCGCTCCAGCTCGTCGGAGCTGAACAGCGCGAGCACCTTGGCGCCGGTGGCGCTGGCCATGGCGACGGCGTCCGGGATGTCGCGCGGCGCCTGGCAGGCGCCGGCCACGAAGACGCCGGCCGTGTTGGTCTCCACGGGGCGCAGCTTGGGGTGCGCCTCGTTGATGAAGCCGTCGGTGTCGACGCTGCAGCTGAGCTTCTGGGCCAGCTCTTTGACGCCGTCGTTGGGGCGCATGGCCGTGGCCAGCACCACCATGTCGGCGTCGAGGACGACCTGCTCGCCGACCAGGGTGTCGTAGCCCCAGACCTTGAGCGTGTCGCCGTCGCGGAAGATGCGGCTGACGCGACCGCGGATGTACTCGGCGCGGTCCTCCTCGATCGCCCGCCGGCTGAACTCGTCGTAGCCCTTGCCGTTGGCGCGGATGTCCATGTAGAAGGCCACCGCGCGGCCGTCGTGCACCTTGTGCTTGTACAGCATGGCGTGCTTGGCGTTGTACATGCAGCAGATCTTGCTGCAGTACGCCATGCCCTTCTCCGGGTCACGGGAGCCGACGCAGTGGACGAAGACCACCGTCTTCGGCTCCTTGCCGTCCGACGGCCTCTGGATGGCGCCCGCGGTCGGCCCGCTGGCCGAGGCCAGGCGCTCGAACTGCAGGCCGTCGATGATGTCCGGATCCTCTCCGTAGCCGTACTCTCCGTAGCCCTTGAGGCCCTCGGGTTGCGCCTGGCCGACGTCGTAGAGCTTGTAGCCGGTGGCGACGACGATCGCGCCGACCTCCTCGGTGACGAACTCGTCCTCGGTGTCGTAGTCGATCGCGCCCTTGAGGCAGGCCTCCTTGCACTTGCCGCAGGCGTCCTTCTTGATGCCCTTGGCACGGCCCTTGAAGAGGCTGCAGTTGGGCCGGTCGAGCACCGGCTGGTTGGGCACCGCCTGCGGGAACGGCACGTAGATGGCGGTGCGGTTGCTCAGCCCGGCGTCGAACTCGCTGGGGATCTTCTTGGACGGGCAGACCGCCATGCAGTCGCCGCAGCCGTTGCAGAGGTCCTGGTTCACGGAGCGCGCCTTCTTGCGCACCGTGACCTCGAAGTTGCCGATGTACCCGTCGACCTTCTCGACCTCGCTCCAGGTGTGGAGCTTGATGTTGGGGTGCTGGTACGCCTCGACCATGCGCGGGGTGAGGATGCACTGCGAGCAGTCGAGCGTGGGGAACGTCTCGCTCAGCTGGCTCATGTGGCCGCCGATGGACGCCTCCTTCTCGACGAGGATGACCTCGTGGCCGCCGTCGGCGATGTCGAGCGCCGCCTGGATGCCGGCGATGCCGCCGCCGATGACCATGGCGCGCTTGGTGACCGGGATCTTGATGACCTCGAGCGGCTTGTTGTGCTTGACCTTCTCGATGATCGTGCGGCCGATGTCGATGGCCTTGGCCGTGGCCTCGCCCTTGTCCTCGTGGATCCAGGAGCAGTGCTCGCGGACGTTGGCCATCTCGCACATGAACTTGTTGAGGCCGGCCTGGTCGCAGGCGCGGCGGAAGGTCTTCTCGTGCATGTGCGGCGAGCAGGCGGCGATGACGACGCCGGTGAGGTGGTTGTCCTCGATGGCCTTCTTGACCAGCTGCTGGCCGGGGTCCGAGCACATGTACTTGTAGTCCTCGGCGACGGCGACGCCCGGATGGTCCCTGAGGGCCTCCGCGACGGCGGCGCAGTCGACGGTGCGGCTGATGTTCTCGCCGCAGTGGCAGACGAAGACGCCGATGCGGCTCATGCGTCACCTCCGGCGTCGGGGGCGGCCGGCTCGGCCGCAGCGGCTGCCTTGGCCTCCGCGGCCTTGGCCTCCCGGGCGGCGGCCTTGGCGGCCTTCTCCTCTTCGGCCTTCCGCGCGGCCGCGGCGCGCTCGCGGCGCGCGTCGTGCAGGTCGCGCAGCCACGGCTGCGCTGTCGACCCAGTGCCGCTTGAGGCCGAGCTCCTCCGGCGACAGGCCGAGGGCGAGGCCGACCACCTCGGTGATGTAGAGGATCGGCAGCGGCGGGGCCCCGCGGGACTCCATCGCCTTCTGCCGCAGGTCCAGGTTGGTCTGGCACAGCGGGCAGGCCACCACGATGGCCTCGGCGCCGGCGCGTGCGCGCGTCCTCGATGATCGCGCGGCCCAGCCGCACCACCGAGGAGGTGCGGCTCACGCTGAACGCGCCGCCGCAGCACTCGACCTTCATGTTCCAGTCGACGGCCTCGGCGCCGCAGGCCGCGACGACCTCGTCCATGAACATCGGCTGCTCGACGTCGTCGCCGCCGGCGACCGAGCCGGCCGACGAGCAGGCAGCCGTAGTAGGAGGCGAGCTTGACCCCGCCCATCGGGTTGGGCGTCTGACGTCGGCGCGGCGGCGATGCGCGCGCGATGGTCGTCGCGCACGTCATGCAGCAGCGTGGCGACGCTGATCACGTCGACCGAGTTGGCGAACGGGCGGCCGAGGATGTCGGGCATCTGCCCGGCGAGGGTCCGCGTCCTCCTGCGACGGCCGGTGCGCGCCGCCAGCCGGTTGTAGCAGGCGGCACAGGGCGCCAGCACGCTGTCGAAGCCGCGGCCTCGGCGAGCGCCAGGTTGCGGGCCGGCAGGGCCACGGCCAGTCAGTGATTCGGCGGTGTGGCCGCTGCTGGCGCCGCAGCAGTTCCAGTCCGGGATCTCGGCGATGCGCGATGCCGAGCGCCTCGACCACGGCCTGCAGACTCTCGTCGTACTCGGGCGAGGTGCCGTGCAGCGAGCAGCCCGGGTAGTAGGCGAGGACGCTCCGGGCGGGCTGCGCCGCCGCGGCGGGCGCCGCCGCGCCTTCGACGACGGTGCTCATAGGTTCACCCCGCACTTGTCGAAGATCCGCCTGACCTCGGCGACGCCCTGGATGCGGTCTCGGCATGATGGGAGCTTGCCGCGGGAGAGCATGCCGGGCGTGTTCTGACGTCGCTCATGAAGCGCGCGCTGCGAAGCTTGAAGCCCATCACCAGGCCCATCTCGTAGCAGCCGGCCGTTGGCGCGGACCTGCTCGAGGAACGACTTGTGGAACGGCGCTATGGCGCGCGGCATGACCGCGTTGCCCTAGCGCTGCTGATCTCGCGCAGGCGTCGATGATGCGGCGGGGTCGCAGGCGTTGGGGCAGCGGGCGCTGCACGTCTCGCAGGTGAGGCAGAGCCAGATGGACTCGTCGCGCAGGACCGTCTCGCGCGACGCGTACACGACGCTGGCGCATCACCTGGTGCGGCCGCAGGTCGGTCTCGGATGGCCATGGGACAGCCCGCCGAGCACTTGCCGCACTGGTAACAGGTGGCGGGATTGACCCCGGTGGCCGCTTCTATCTCGGCCGCCAGGGTGGTGGGGTGGTGGTCGTCATAGGCGCGGGTATCCTTCGTGCCGGGCGGGAGGGGTGCGCCTTTCCGCCAGTTGCCTGAGCCTTTTTGGGCGACATTGACCCGAGCCTCAGTGTAGGGGTCGCACGGGGAGCGGCAACTCGACGCGCGCGTCACGTTGTACTACCTTGTATCAGGCCGAATTGGCGAGCCGGTTGTGCGTCACGGCACAAGAAACCGCGGTCGCCGGATGACGGCGATGCCACGGACTCGGCGAGGTCTGCAGCGGCGCGGCGGCTCCCCGGCGCCCACACCGGCGAGAGCGCCTGCTTGACCAGCGGCGTCGAGTCACCGCCGCTCGCCGGCATGAGGTAGACGATCCCCGTGCGCCACTCCATCTTGCGGTCGTACTCCGCCCACGCGATCGTCGAGCCGTCGGGCGACCAGGAGAGGTCCTGGACGGCGGCGTCCTCGTACTTCACGAGCACCCGCGGCGCTCCGCCCGCCTCGGTGTCGAACTCCCAGAACGTGACCGGCATGTCTCCGCTCGCGGAGGTGATGGGCTGGCCCGTGAACACGACCTTGGTGCCGCCGGGGTCCCACGCGTAGCCCGCCGGCATGGTCGTCTCCTTCTCCGGCATGAGGACGGTGCCGTCGATGCCGACCACCGTGTAGCCGGTCCCGACGTCGCTGCCGGCCCGTCGGTAGATGATCGCCTGTCCCTCGGGAGAGATGAGCGGCTCGTCGAACGCGCGCGCATTGACGTCGAAGTCGGCCCGGTTGCGGCCGAGCTCCGCTACCTGGCCGGACGCCCTGTCGAGCACCTGGAGCCGCTCGATCGCGGTGGCCATGCCGTAGCTGTTGGTCTTGTGGTCGGTGTAGGTGACGAACGCGACCTCGGCGCCCTCTCGCGAGGCGCTCACGGAGACGCCGCGGAGCGCGACGCCGCCGTTGCCGGTGAGCGGCGTGAACTCCTCCGAGACGGTGTCGTAGACGAGGAAGTCGGCGTTCTGGCCGGTCGCCTTGGGCGTCTCCGTGTAGCCGGCCATGAGCAGGTCGCGTGACGAGAGCCAGGCGATGCTGTCGACGGCGACGATGTTGGGCGTGTTCGCCGTCGCCTGACGCGCGTCGCCGGTGGCCGCGTCGAAGAGCCACAGCTCGCTGCGCCGCCAGGTGCCGGCGACGCAGGCCAGCCACTTGCCGTCCGGCGAGTAGGCGATCTGCCAGATCTGCTGCCCGCTGAACCGGGTGATGGGCTTGACGGCGCCGTCGCTCATGATGGCGGCCAGCCGGTCGGCCTTGGGGCCGGTGGCGCCGGCGAGGTACTGGTCGAGCGCCGGCGACGGCGAAGCCGCCACGGTCGCGCCGGTCGTCGGCCTGGGAGACTCCTCGCCGTCGCCGTCACCGTCGCCGCGCGGGAAGAAGGCGAACGCCATCACCGCGACGAGCGCGAGCACGGCGACGGCGACGATCACGACCAGCCACTCGCGGCGCCGGCTTGCCTTTGCGCGGCGGCCCGCCTGCGGCCGTGGCCGGCGAGGCGGGAGGAGCTCCGGGCGGTCCTCCCGGCGGGGCTCCGGGCGGCGCTCCAGGCGGCGGAGCCGTGGCCGGCGGCACCGGAGGCGGCGTCACGGGAGCGGCCGACGTCGCCGAAGGCGTCGCCATGGGCGTCGGAGTCACCGGAGTCGTCGGCGCCGCGGCCTGCACGGCGCCGGCGCGACCGGCAGCTCGGGCTGCGCCGGCGCGGCCAGCTGTGCACCGCATTGCTGGCAGAAGCCCGCGTCCTCGTCGTTGGCGCGCCCGCAGGCCGCGCACGTCTGCGCCATACCCCCCTCCAGGATGGTCGGCCTGACCGTCAACGCGCATCGTATCCGGGTCGGCGGTCTGCCGGACAGGGGGTCTTGCCGTCGGCCGCGGGAGATCAGGCGCCGGCGGCGGCCGGGATCCGCGCCCGCGGATGCGTCGGCCGCGAGCGCCCGGCGGACGCGGCCCCTGCCGGCCAGCATCAGGGCGGCGGCCACGAGAGCCGCCGCGGCGCCGTAGACGAACGTCGCCCAGGCGCCGTACGCGCTCCAGAGGAGGCCGCCGAGCGTGCTCGCGGCGAAGGTCGCCAGGCCGGTGGCGGTGGAGTAGAGGCCGAGGGCGGAGGCGCGCTCGCCCGTGGGGATGGCGCGCCCGATGAGAGCCTTGCTGGTGCCCTCGGTCGCGGCGATGTAGAGGCCGTAGGCCGCGAAGAGGGCCGCGAGCGTCAGGCCGGAGCCGGCGGCGGCGAAGCCCGCGTACACCGCCGCGAACACCACGTAGCCCGCCGATCACCAGCGGGTACTGCCCGACACGGTCGCTCAGCCCTCCGAGCGGGAGGGAGCCCGCGGCGTAGACGACGTTGTAGAGCACGTACAGGAGGATGACCGCCGCCGTGCCCATGCCCGCGTCCTGCGCCTTGAGCAGGATGAACGCGTCGCTGGAGTTGCCCACGGCGAACACGAGCGAACCGGCGAGGAGCCAGCGGAACGCCGGCGACGACGGAAGCGAGAGCCTGAAGGCGCGCGCCTGGGGCGGCTCGCGGTGCTCCTTCACCAGGAAGACGATGGCGACCACGCTGAGCAGCCCCGGGATGACGGCGATGGCGAAGATCCACCGCAGCGGGACGTCGGCCTGCACCAGCGCCAGCGCGACGAGCGGGCCGAGCACCGCGCCCAGCGTGTCCATGGCGCGGTGCAAGCCGAACGCCAGGCCTTGCTGCCCGGGACGGGTGGTCGCCGCGATGAGGTCGTCGCGCGGCGCCGTGCGCATGCCCTTGCCCAGACGGTCGGTGAACCGCCCGGCCAGCGCCGTACCCCAGCCCGGGGCGACGGCGATGATCAGCTTGCTCACCGCTCCGAGGGTGTAGCCGCCGAGCACGAAGGGCTTGCGGCGGCCGGTGTAGTCGGTGGCCTGGCCGAAGGGGTACTTGGTGATGCTGGCCGTCGCCTCGGCGATACCCTCGATGAGCCCGAGCAGAGCTACCGGAGCCCCCAGCACGGTGGTCACGAAGAGCGGGAAGATGGGGTAGGCGATCTCGGAGCTCAGGTCGGTGAGCATGCTGACGAGGCCGAGCCTGCGGACATCGGGGTCGAGTGTGCGCAGGCCGGACAGCCAGCGGAACGGGTGCCGGAGCTGCGAGACCTTCTGAGGCGGCGTGGAGGGGTTCGCGGCGGCCATGCCCCGGATACTACCCGGGCCGGCGCGCCGGGCGCGCCGCCGTGCCCACCCGGGCCGCCCGCCCTGCGCCGCCGCGGCCTCTCGCCCCGCCCCGCTCGCCCGCCCTACCGCTCCATCCCTCACGCCACCGGCTCGATCACACTGAGGCCCTCCGCGCCGGCCGCCCTGTTCAGGTCGCGGTCGAACGACGAGAAGACCAGCGGCTCGGAGGCGGCGAGCTCGGCGACCGTGAGGGCAGCTGCGAGTTGCACTGCGGCGCAGGTGCGCAGGCGAAGCCGCCATGCCAGGACGGAGGCGAGGCGCTCATCCGGGTCGACCACGGCGTAGTCGTCCCAATCCCGCTCGATGGCCTCCAGGGCAGACCGGCGGTCGCTCTGCGACAACCCTCCCCACGGCGGGAGGCGCGAGAGCACGGCGGCGGACTCGGGGAGCGTCTCGCTCGCCGTGGCCACGGCGTCCGCGCAGGCCATCCACTCGTCCACGTCTCGGGACGCCTCCTCCCGGACGTACCGCTTCAGCAGACTGGAGGCGTCGAGATAGAGGATCACGGCTGCCGCTCCCTGAGCCGCGCCAGCGAGCTCGACAGGGCGCGGCCCCTCTTCGTCACCCAGGGCTCCGCGGGGACGGGCGGGCGCCGTCCCGACCACCTGACCCTGGGGTTCTCCAGCAGCGCGCGCAGACCCTCGTTCTCGCCGTTCGCGGCTCGGATGACCACGAAGTCCGCGCCGTGCCTGGTGACCACCACCGTCTCACCTCGGCTCGCGGCCTGGAGATACTCGCTCAGATGGGCCTTCAGGTCCCGTACACCTATGCTCGTCACTGCGACCTCACTTCCCGGGGAGATGTGACCACAAGTCGCCTCCGGCGCGACCGACCGGCCTTCCGAGATGCCTGATCGCTCGATGCCGCGGGGTATCGCGACCACACTTCGCCCGCTCGGCGCGACCACACTGAGAGCGTGCTCGCAGGCATACCTCCCCGCAAGGATGACGACGGCGCTGACAGGGAGACGAAGGGCGCCGAGCCGGTCCGGCGGAGGCCGGGCGGGTGGCCGAGGAGCGGCGGCGTGGCCGGGCCGGGCGACGCCTGTCGCTCACCCGGCCCGGCCCCTCGCCGATACTGGCGGTATGGAAGCCTGTCCTGCTCCGGCGGTCACGAGGCGCGGACGCATCGTCAGCGCGCTCTCGTGCGCGGTCGCGGCGGCCGTCCTGCTCCTCGGCGGAGCGGCGCCGGCGCGGGCGGCGAGCTACGGCGACGGCGCCGCCATCCCGTTCCTGCTGCTCCCGGCGGACAATCCCTGGAACACGCCGGTCGACACCCTGCCGCTCGACCCGGACTCGGCCGACTACATCGCGCGCATGAGCCCAGAGACCGGGCTGCACCCCGACTTCGGGACCGTCTGGGAGGGGGCGCGTATCGGTATCCCGTACGTGGTGGTCCCCGGCACGCAGCCCAAGGTCCCCATCCACTTCACCGCCTACGGGAGCGAGAGCGACCCCGGGCCGTACCCGGTCCCACCCGACGCGCCGGTAGAGGGCGTCGGCGGGCCCTACGAGGACGGCGACCGCCACGTGCTGGTGCTCGACGCGGACAACAAGGTCCTGTACGAGCTCTACCATGCCTACAAGCGGGCGGACGGCTCCTGGAACGCGCATTCGGGAGCCGTCTTCGACCTCACGTCCAACGCGCTGCGGCCGGACGGCTGGACGTCGGCCGACGCCGCCGGTCTGCCGATCCTGCCGGGACTCGCGCGGTACGACGAGATCGTGGGCGAGGGCGTGCTCGACCACGCGCTGCGCTTCACCGTCTCCCAGAGCGCAGCGCGCCTACGTCTACCCGGCCACGCACTTCGCGAGCGACTCCACCGACGCCGACCTCCCGCCGATGGGCCTACGCGTGCGGCTGCGCGCGGACTTCGATGTGAGCGGCTATCCGGCCGTTGTGCAGACCATCCTCCGTGGGCTCAAGAAGTACGGGATGATGGTCGCCGACAACGGCGCCGACTGGTACGTGGGCGGCGCTCCGGATGCGCGCTGGGACGATGAGGCGCTGCACTCGCTCGAGGGAGTGACGGGGGGCGACTTCGAGGTCATCGATTCGCGCGCTCTGCTGCCGGGCGCGTTCTACGTGAGCCTGCCGGCGACGGCGACGGCTCGTGAGGGAGCGGCGTGGACGCGCTCCGGCAGCTTCTTCGACGGCGCCGGCGCGAGCTGGTCGGCGACGGTGGACTACGACGCCGGTGGCGGGGATGAGCCGCTGGCCTTGACAGGAGGCGGCGAGGACCAGAGCGGCGCGTTCGCGCTCTCGCACACGTGGCCCGACGACGGGCGGCGCGACGTGGGGGTCACGGTGACCAACGAGGTCGTGAAGGCGGCATCTGCCACCGTGAGCGTGACCGTGCGCAACGTGGCGCCCAGGATCGCCGGCGGCGCGGACGTGCGCGTCCGAGCGGGAACGAGGTTCTCGCGGACCTGCTCGTTCCGCGATCCCGGCGCCGATGCGTGGAAGGGCTGGGTGAGCTACGGCGACGGGACGGCGCGGCGGGCGCTGCGCGTCCGCGCCGACAAGACCTTCCGGCTGTCCCACCGCTTCGCGGGGCCTCGCGGCCGCCGCTGCACCGTCACGCTGTGCGTGACGGACGGCGACGGCGGCCGCGGTCTGGACCGCTTCGCGGTGACGCTGCGCTGAGCGCCGGCGGCGCTGTGGACCGCCGCGCCGCCGCCCGGCTCAGAACCCGCCGGGGCCGATGTACGCGTTGAGGCCCGCGCCGGGCTCCTCGTAGATGCCCCACACCTTCTTGACCGGCGAGAGGTTCTTCCAGTAGCCCTTGCTGCCCTTGGGGGTGATGAGAACGTCCCCGGGCCCCGCAACGTACAGGTTGCCGTCCTCGTCCGTGACCTCGACCTCGCCCTCGACGATGAACGCGATCTCGTGGTACGGCCGCTCGAAGTGGCGCCGCTGCACGTCGCGCCTCCAGAGCCCGAAGCTGAACCTCTCGTCCACCGAGACGGCCGCGTTGCACTCCTGGCCGGGAGGATCGGTCTCCTCCGGGTTGGTCATCGCCTCTTCCCAGATCATCTCGTCGCCCTTGATGACGCGGATCCTGGTGTCGCTCAGGTCGCCCATGCCCCCTCCTGATCGTCTGCGGCGCCGTGACGCAGGTGGCCGTGCGGCCACGGTGACGGCGTAGAATCGCGGCGTCGCTCCGGCGCCGTCATCGTATACCTCGGCGCCGTAGCAGTCCGTCGAATGAGGAGGCCGGTGGTGCAGTTGCAGTCCGCGCTCGAGGAGCGCATCGTCCAGTCCGTGCGCGACGCGAGGGACGATCTCGTCGGCCTCACGGCCGAGCTCGTCGCCTGCGACACCACGGCGCGCCTCCCCGGCGACCCGGCGCGCGACGAGGAGAAGCTGCAGCGCCTGCTCGCCGCGCGCCTCGAGGCGCTGGGCGCGGAGGCGGACCTCTGGGAGCCGGAGGCGACGGGCGAGGGCGACCGGTTCCTGCCGGCCGGCCTGGACTTCGTGGGCCGGCCCCAGCTCGCCGCCGGCCTGAGCGGCTCCGGCGGCGGCCGCAGCATCCTGCTCAACGGCCACATCGACGCGGTGGACGTTGCGCCGCGCGACAAGTGGACGAGCGACCCGTTCGTGCTCGCCGAGCGCGACGGCTACCTGTACGGTCGCGGCTCCAACGACATGAAGGGTGGGATCGCCGGCCTGGTGATCGCCCTGGAGGCGTTGCACCGCCAGGGCGTCCGCCTGGCCGGCGACGTCGTCTTCTGCACCAACACCGACGAGGAGTCGTCGGGCGCCGGCGGCTACCGCTGCGTGCAGCACGGCGTCAAGGCCGACGCCGGCATCGCCGCCGAGGCCACGGCGTTCGACGCCTGGGTCAGCTGCCGGGGCACGGTGACGCCGACCATCACCGTCGCCGGCCGCGCCGGCCACGCCGAGATGCCGCAGCCGGACTGGCGCGACGGCGGCGCGGTCAACGCCATCGAGAAGATGGTCGCCGTGCTGAACGGCATGGGCGCGCTCCGCGAGGAGTGGAGGGCGCGCCCCGACCACCGGCACCCGCTGCTCGCGCCGGGCGACATCGTCCCGACCATCGTCAAGGGCGGGACCTGGATGGTCACCATCCCGGCATCGTGCGCCGTCACGGCCGACGTGACGTACCTGCCGCAACATGTGGACGGCGAGGGCTCGGGCCGGGCGGTCGAGGCCGAGATCGTCTCGCGCCTCACGGCGGCGGTCGCCGACGACCCCTGGTTCGCCGAGCATCCGCTCGAGTTCAAGTGGTCGGACGACGTGGTGCCGGCGGAGATGCCGGCCGACCACCCGCTGGTGACGTGCGCGCTGGGCTGCGCCGGCGCGCTCGGCCACCCGGGCAAGCCGGCCGGCCTCGACAGCTGGCACGACGCCGCGACGTTCACGCGCGCCGGCACGCCGACCTTCAGCTTCGGCCCGCCCGGCATCGAGACGGCGCACGCGGTCGACGAGCGCATCCCCGTGGCCGGCCTCGTCGACTTCAGCGCCGCGATCGCGCTCACCGTGCTGCGCTGGTGCGGCGCGGCCTGACATCCGTCCAGGGAGGCTCCATGATCGTCCACCTGTCGATCCACACGCCCAAGCAGGGCAAGGAGCAGGAGCTCATCGCCTCGATGCACCGCTACGGCGCCGCAGGTGAGGGTCAGCCGGGGTTCGTCGACGCGAAGACGCTGCGCGACCGGCACACCGGCCGCCTGATCGGGATGGCGCGCTGGGAGGACGAGGCGTCATGGCGAGGCGGGTGTCGGGGCCATGCGCGCCGCCGTCGCCGACGATCCGTTCGACGAGTGGGAGGCCGCCGAGGTCGAGGGCTTCTTCCTCGAGGAGGTCTGAGGATGGCGGGCGGGCGTGGCGACTCCGGCCGGCGGCGCCGGCGAGCACCACGACGTCGTCGTGGTCGGCGCCGGCGTCTCCGGCCTCGCGACCGCCTGGCACCTGCGCGACCGGGACGTGCTCGTGCTCGAGGAGGCCGAGCGGGTCGGCGGCCGCATCCGCTCCGAGCGCCGGGGCGACACGTGGCTCAACTTCGGCGCCCACGTGTACGGCGGCGACGGCACGGCCACCGACCGCCTGCTGCGCGGCCTGGGCGTGACGGCCCTGCCGCTGCCGGGCCAGCTCGCCGCGCTCGCGTACGCCGGCCGCATCGTCACGAGCCCGGTCGAGACCTACCCGCTGCGGCTGCCGCTCTCGGCGCGCTCCCGCGCGGCGCTGGTCCGCGCCGGCCTCAAGCTGCGCTACGACGTCGCCCGGTACGACCGCATGATCAAGCCGCGCCCGGGCGAGTCGGCGGCGGAGCGGCAGGACCGGGTCGTCAGCTTCATGGACGACGAGTCGTTCAGCGACCGGATCGGCCCGCTGCCGCCGGACGTGGACGCGATGTTCCGCTGCACGCTGACGCGCTCGAGCGGCGAGCCGGAAGAGCTCGCCGCCGGCTACGGCGTCGGGTACTTCCACCTGGTGTGGGACCGGTCGTCGGGGCTCTCGCGCGGCATCGTCGGCGGGCCGTCCACGATGATCGAGCGCCTGGCGAGCATGACGCCGGACATCCGCTTGGGCGCCCGCGCGACGCTGGTGGAGCAGTCGAGCGACGGGGTGCTGGTGAAGTACGAGGACGGCGGCGGCGAGCACGTCGTCACAGCCGCCGCGGCCGTGCTCGCCGTGCCGGCGCCGGTGGCCGCCGCGCTGGCGCCGGGCCTGCCCGGCGAGACCGCGGCCGCCCTCCGCGAGGTGCGCTACGGGCAGTACGCCGTCGGCGCCTTCCTCGTGGAGGGCAAGGCGCCGCTCCCCTGGGACGGGCTCTACGCGGTCGCGACGCCCGGCCGCTCGTTCGGGATGGCCTACAACATCGGCAACGTGCAGCTGCAGCCGGGAGCACCACGACCGGCGCACGGCAGCGTGATGGTCTACGCGGCCGCCGACCTCGGCGCGCGGCTCCTGCTCGAGGACGACGAGACGATCGCGCGGCGCTTCCGCGACGACCTGTGCGCCGTCTTCCCGGAGGTCGCGCGCCGCATCGAGGACGTCGTCGTCCAGCGCTGGCCTCGCGGCATCCCGTTCGCGCACGTCGGGCGCGGCCGGCTGCAGGCTCCGCTCACCCGGCCGCTCGGCCGGCTCCACCTCGTCGGCGACTACCTGGGCACGCGCTACGTGGAGACGTGCGCCGAGAACGCCGAGGCGGCCGCCTTACGCATCCGCGAGCAGTTGCAGCCGCGCGACGCCGGCGCGTGAGCGACTCGGCCGCCGGGGCGCGGGGAGGGCGGGCGGCGGCTGAGGCGGGCGGGGCGGCTGCGCCGCCGCCGGCCCGCGACCGGCGCCGCGCGCTCGTCGCGGACGCGGCGCTCCTCAGCGTCGCCGTCGTCTGGGGCCTCAACTTCGTCGTCATCAAGGACGCGATCGCCGACACCGGCCCCATGACCTACCTGCTGTGGCGGCACGTCGTCGCGGCCGTCCTGCTGGCCGCGGTGATGCCGCGCACCGTCCGCCAGACCACGCGCCGCGACTGGCTCTACGGCGCCGTGCTCGGCTTCTTCCTCTTCGGCGCCTTCGCCACCCAGACCATCGGCCTGCAGTGGACGACGCCCGGCAAGAGCGGCTTCATCACCAGCCTCTACATCGTGGTGGTGCCGTTCCTGTACTGGATCGTCGCGCGCCGCTCGCCGGGCTGGGTGCAGATCGGCGGCGCCGTGCTGGCCACCGTCGGCCTCGGCTTGCTGAGCTTCCAGGGCGGGCTGGGGATGTCGACCGGCGACCTGCTCACGCTGGGGAGCACCGTCCTCTTCGCCGCGCAGATCGTCGCGACCGGGTTCTTCGCGCCGCGGACCACGGCCGCGGCGCTGGCGCTCACGCAGATCGTTGCGGCGGCCGCGTTCTTCGTCGTCGTCACGCCGTTCACGGAGCACGTCACCTGGGACTTCGGGTGGCAGGGCTGGGCCGCGATCGTCTGGACGGCTCTCTTCGGCACCGTGTTCGGATTCCTGATCCAGGCCTGGGCGCAGAAGTCCACCACCTCGACGCGCGCGGCGGTCATCCTGGGGCTCGAGGGCTTGTTCGCCGCTGCTTTCGGGCTGCTGTTCGGCATGGACGTGCTGAGCTGGCGGTTCGTGGTGGGTGCGGCGCTGATCCTCGCCGGCGTGATCGTCATCGAGACGCTGCCGGGCAGGCGAGGCGAGCCCAACCCGGCGGACGTCCTGCCGCGCGCGGACTGACGCCGGCCCTGAGGCCGGCGCGCCGGTCTGCTGAGGCCGGGCGCGCCCTTCCCCTGAGCCGGCGCGCCGAGTACGCTTGCGGCGCAGGGGCAGCACCACTCGAGCGCCGGAGACTCCGTGGACTGGGACTGGGACGACGGGCCGCCGCGAGACACGCCGCGGCGGCGGCCGGAAGAGCCTTCCGCCGCACCGCGAGACCGACCCGTCGCTCGTTCGCCGGCGCCGTCGAGCGGTTCGAGGAGCCGGCCGCCCGCCGGCCGAGGGCCGCCGCCGCACCTTGGGACCGCTCGGCGGCCGCGCCGGCAAGACCACCGCCGCTCCCGAGTACGAGTGCTCGGCCGCGCGACGACCGGCGGCCACGGCCGCCGGCGGACCGCGCGGCCGCGCGCGCCCGCCGCCGCAAGCAGGTCAAGCAGCGGCGGCTCATCGCTCTCATCGTGCTCGCCGTCATCGTCGTCCTGCTCGTGGTGCTCGCCGTCCGCGCCTGCGGCGGCCCCTCAGAGGGCCAGGCCGCCGCCGCGAGCTCTTCGCCCAAGCCCGCCGCTCTGCGCACCCCGACGGCCGCCGATCCGCTGCGTATGGCGGCCTACGGCGAGTCGGTCGGCGGCGGCGCGCTGCTCGGTATCAAGCTCCTCACCGAGCAGCGCAAGGACATCAAGGTCCACCGCTTCGTCAAGGTCGCGTCCGGCCTCACCCGCCCCGACTTCTTCGACTGGCCCACCTACCTCGAGCAGGACATGGCCAAGCGCAAGCGGCCCTTCGAGGCCGTCCTCCTCATGTTCGGCGCCAACGACGGCCAGGACACCACGGTGGACGGCAAGCAGCTCGCCTTCGGCAGCGGCTCGTGGAAGGCGATGTACGCGAAGCGCGTCGGACGACCTGATGGACTTCTACCTGGGCAAGGGCGTCAAGCGGGTCTACTGGGCCGGCATGCCGCGCATGGGCATCGGCTGGTTCAACAAGCGCATGGAGGTCCTGAACGGGATTTACGAGGCCGAGGTCGCCAAGAGGGCTCCACGAGTGGTGTACATCGACGAGTGGACGGCGGTGGACGCGCCGGAGACCACGTACCAGGCGAAGCTCCGCCAGGACGACGGCGTGCACCTCACGGTCGACGGCGGCATGAAGGCGGCCGAGGCCGCCATGGCCGCCGTCGCGAAGGACTGGCACCTGCCGCCCTTCAAGGCGGCGCAGTGAGGGCGACCCGCGGCGCGGTAAGGGCGGCCCGCGCGCTCGGCGCGCTGCTCGCGGGCCTGGCGCTGCTCGGCGCCGTGTGCGCCACGGTCGCGGCGCCGCTGGTGCTCGGAGGCTGCGGCGGCTCCGGCGCCGAAGCTCCGGCGGCCGAGCCCTTCGGCCCGCCGCCCGCCGCGGCGCCCGGCGTGCGCGCCTGGGCCGCCGGCGAGGTCGGCACGCTGCTCGTCACCGCGGACGGCGGCGCCAGTTGGGAGCGGCAGCGCTTCTACCTCTCGGAGCGCGGCGTGGACGTGACGTTCCCCGACGCGCGGACCGGCTGGCTCGTCACCGACGCCGGCGGCGCACTCGTCACTGTGGACGGCGGCGCCGGCTGGGAGGTCGTGGACAAGTCGAAGCTTCAGCTCAAGGCGGTGGCCGCCGTCGACGCCTCCACCGCCTGGATCGTCGCCATCGCCGGATCCCTGGGCGACCCAGGCAACGGCGTGCTTCTCCGCACGTCCGACGGCGGCGCGACCTGGGAGCGCACTCCCTTCGGCGACGCCATGCTCGCCGACGTCGCCTTCGCCGACGCCCGCCGCGGCGTGCTGGTCGCGCTCGACCGCATCTGGACCACGAGTGACGGCGGCCGCTCGTGGAAGCTGCGCCGCCGGCTCGGCATGACGGTGCTCACGAGCGTCTTCGCCGGTGACGCCCGGCACGCGTGGGTCGCCGGCTGGGACACCCAGGACGGGCTGCCGCTCGTCCTCGCCAGTGAGAACGGCGGTTCTTCGTGGCGCCGGCTGAGCGTCGACGTGCCGGCGCCCTCGCCCGGCGCGCTGCAGGCCGGGCAGATCGTCGCCGCCGGCGAGGGCACGGCCTCGGAGGCCGGGTCCGCCGGCCAGACCAGCCTGTGGCTGACCTGCGCCGCCGGCGTGCTCGCGAGCCGGGACGGCGGCGAGACCTGGGAGCTGCAGCAGGTCCCGGCCGGCGCGCCGCAGGCCATCGCCGCCGCCGATCCGCAGCACGTGCTCGCGACCACCACGAGCCAGCCCGTCCTGGCCACCTCGGACGCCGGCGCGACCTGGCGCGCGTTCGGCAGCGACGGCCTGCTCAAGCAGCCGCTCGTCTCCATCGCCGCTGTCTCCACGCCGGCTGCAGAGTAGCCGCCGCCGGCAACGGCATCACCCGCCGCCCGTGGAGTAGGCCGCCGGCGAGGCCCTCGCCGCCGCCCGCCGCGCCGCCGCCTCGCAGACCGTCGCGACCGGCGGCGCGTCCGATAGGATGGCCGCGATGGCTACGCCCGACGGCAGCACGCACTCCTCGCGCCGCAAGGCGCTCGTGGCCGACGTGCTGCTCTTCAGTGTCGCCATCTTCTGGGGCAGCAACTTCGTCTTCATCAAGGACGTCGTCGAGCGCACCACGGAGCTCGCCGCCGGCAGCATCGTCGCCGGCACGCTGCTCTACCTCGTGCTGCGGTATGTGGTCGCCACGGGGATCTTCGCCGTGGCGCAGCCGCGCAGCTGGCTCGACTCGTCGCGCGGCGACTGGGCCAGGGGCGGTCTGCTCGGCGCCTTCTACCTGACCGCCCTCATCCTCCAGACCGTCGGGCTGCAGCGCACGTCGCCCGGCGTGAGCGGGTTCATCACCGGGATGAGCGTCGCCATGGTCCCCTTCCTGTACTGGTTCGTCGCGCGCCGCTCGCCCGGTCACTGGCAGATCATCGGGGCGGTCATCGCCACGGTCGGCCTCGGCGCGCTCAGCCTGCAGGGCGACTTCTCGATCCGCTGGGGTGACGCCATCACCCTGCTCGGCACGCTGTTCTACGCGCTGCACATCATGGCCACGGGGTTCTTCGCGCCCAAGGTGAAGCCGACGACCCTGGCGTTCACGCAGATGGCCGTGTCGACGCTGGCGCTGGTCATCGTCACGCCGTTCGTCGTGCAGATCACGTTCGACCTCCCGTGGCAGGTCTGGGCGGTCGTCGTCTGGACGGCGCTGAGCGGCACCATCTACGCGTTCTTCATCCAGAGCTGGGCGCAGCGGTACACGACCTCCACGCACGCGGCGATCCTGCTCGGCTTCGAGAGCGTGTTCGCGGCCATCGCCGGCATCATCGCCGGTATGGACAGCGTGACGTGGCGTCTGCTGGTCGGCGGGTCGATGATGCTCGCCGGCGTGTTCATCGTCGAGCTGTTGCCGGGGAGCAAGGCGATCGTGGAGGAGATCGAAGCGGAGGAAGGGCCGGTCGGCACGTCCGGCCCCTCCGGCGCGCCATGAGCGGCTCGGCGCCCGGCGGCTACGAGCCGCTGTCGCTCACGCCGGCGGAGCGCGAGCAGATCGAGGAGCAGTTGTGCGCGTGCTTCGGGCTGACGCCCGCCGGCGCCCGCGCCTGGGTCGCCACGTCTGCCCGCTCCGGCTGGTACTACGGCTGGAAGGCCGGGGAGACGGTCGCCGCGAGCGTCGCCCTCGAGGCGCTGGCATTCGCGCGCGGAGGGCGCCCAGCCGACGCGGCTCCGCTGCGCGCCCTCCTGCTCCAGAGCCACTACGTACATCCCGACTATCGCGGGCAGGGCTACCGCATACGCGAAGCGTTTCTCGACGCTGTGCTGGAGCGGCACGGCGCCGAGACGATCGTGCTCTGCCTGTACGAAGACGCGCTGGCGGAGTACTGGGGCGAGGTCGGCTTCCGGGTCGAGCACGGCCGCGAGACGATCACCGTCGCGGCGGCGCTGGCGCGGTGGGCCGCCGCCGCTTCGCCGGTCGTCACCGCCGACTACCTGGCGGTGAAGCGCGAGGAGGCCGCGGCGGACGGCGCGACGATCACCGAGGCAGACGGGCTGGTGCTGGTCCGCGCCCGGGGCGCGGCGACCCACACGGAGCTTCTCGTCGCCGATGTCGACCGGGCGCGGCGCGCGCCGACGGCGCTGCTGGCGGAGCCACTCGAAGTGACGACCATCATGAGCTACCCGTCGCGTCGTGGGCTCTTCTGCCCCGTCGCGGTGTGACCGGGCCGTGAGGGGTGTGCGACGTCGGGCTCGTGATAGCGTGACGGCGTGACGCCAGAGCCTGCAGATCGTGATCCTGCCGACCTGCCGCCGACCGCCCGGCGCATCCTGGCGGCGGCCCAGGACATCCTGGCGGAGCGGGGCTTCTCCGAACTCACCATGACCGCCATCTCGCAGGTGTCGGGCGTGAACCGCGCGCTCGTCTCCTACTACTTCGGCGGCAAGGCGGGGTTGCTGGCCGCCCTGGTCGACACGCTCTTCCAGGATCCTGAAGTCGGGCTGGTGGAGGAGATCCGGACCACGGACGGACCCGAGCGGGCCGATCGCTTCCTGGATTGGCAGCGCCGCGTCTCCCGGGCCGAGCGGACCAACCGGATGCTCTACGAGCTCCTGCCGCACGCGCTTCGCGACCCGGAGGTGCGGGCACGGTTCGCGGAGGAGTACCGGACGTACCGCGCCGTGGATGCCGGCCTTCTCGGCGCGGCTCCGCGAGAGCTGGGCGAGCAGGAGCTCGAGTCGCTTGCGGCGGTCAGCATCGCGGTGGTCGAGGGCCTGGGCATCCAGTGCGCCCTCGACCCGGACGGCTTTGACCACGAGGCGGCCTGGCGGGCCTGGCGCGACGTCGTCGGCGCGTACCTGGCGCTGCCCGGGAGCTAGTCGGCGCCGCCGCCTCCACCCCCACCGCCACCTCCGCCGCCCCCGGAGAACCCGCTGCCGCCGGAGGAAGAGCTGCCGCCGCCGGAGGAGGTCGTGGGACTGGCGGCGGCGACGGCCGCGCTCACGCCGCCGGTGAACGAGGAAAGCGCCGCCCCGGCGCCGCCGGCGGAAGCCGCGAACGCCGGGGTCGTGAACCAGAACACTGAGGTGAACGCGGGGTCCTCGGCGACCTCCGGGACGCTGACGTGCATCTGCTCGATCACCTGCGTCGCGATACCGAACACGACCGCCATGACCAGGTACTGCTCCCAGAGCACGGCCGCGGCGGGCGGCTTCTCCTGGAGGCGGCCGAAGTCGCGCAGGTAGCGGTACAGCGCCCGGTACTGCTCGTACAGCTCCGCCGCCTCGCGGGAGCGGCGCTTCATCACCGGGCTGGCGAAGGCGGCGACGACGCAGACGACGACGAGGGCGAGCAGCCACCACTGCTGGGAGAGCACGAACATCACCCAGACGACGGCGGCGGAGAGACCGGCCGCGAGAGCGGCCCAGAGCATCCGCCGCCCGCCGCCCTTCTCCACGAAGCCGAGCTCGCGGGCGCGGCGCTGCACGCCGTCGCGCCAGGTGTCGATCCCGCCGCGGAACCGGGACGGGTGCGCCTGCGCCCACTTCTCGAGCCGCGTCATCGTGAGGACGTCGTCGTCGGTGACGGTGTCGAACAGTAGACGGACCAGCGGCTGAGCCAGCTCGTCGACCTCGCCCAGCTTCGCGCGGTCCACCCTGAGGACGAAGGAGGCGGCGCCGGCGGGTGAGGGCGCTTCTCCGCCGGCGGGCGGGGAGCCTCCGCCGGGTTCGATGCGCAGGACCCCGCGCACGGCGAGGTCGAGTAGCGTGGCCGAGAGGTCGGCGTCGGTCACGGCGCCCATGCGCCACAGGGCTCCGACCACCGCCGGCGGGAGCCCCTCGGGGACCTCACGCAAGTACTTGACGCGGGCCCGCGGCCGGAACTCCCGCCCTCCGGAGAAGAAGAGGACGAGCCAGACGACGAGGGCCGCTCCCGTCGCCGCGCCGGAGACCGCCCAGGCGATCGTCTCCCGGCGCCGCTCGGCGCGGACCTGAGCTCGCGCGCGCTCGCGCTCCTCGTTCGCCGCGCGGGCCAGCAGTTCTTCTGCCGCCAGGCGACCCGGGAGCACGTCGAAGTCGATGAGCTCGGCGTCCCGGAGCGCCTGCGACGGGAACAGGATGTGAGCCTCGACGAAGGTGGCCGGCGGCAGGTCGGCCACCGTGAACCCGACGGCGCCGTCCGGGGCGACGCTCACCACGCCGTTCAGGGGTCCGTGCCCCCACGCCCTGACCTCGTCCGCCGCCCGCCGCCGGGCAGCGTGACGACCGCGCTCACCCGCCGCATCGGGACGTCCCAGCCTCTGCCGATCAGCTGCCAGCTGAGCTCGGCCGCGTCGGCGTAGCGCTCGGCGGCGTCCTCCGCATGCCAGTGGAACGCGAACCGCGCCGACCTGTCGCTCAGCGGGGAGAAGGCCTCGATGCGCACGGATGGCCCACCCGCGGTGGTCCAGTCCGTGGTCACACGGTAGTAGCCGGCGGGGCGCTGCTCGGGTGGGATGGACGACCACGGAGACGGCGTCGCGTCCGCCGCCGCGGTCGTCTCTCGCGGCGCGCCCGAGGCCGGCGTCCAGCCGCTCGGCAGCCGCTTGAGCGGGCCCCTCCGGTCCCGTCACCCCGGTGACGACGATGGGGGTCATCGGGGTGAAGGGGATGTCGCGGAAGACGCGCGTGAAGTCGCCCTGGAACGTGTAGGTGAAGTCCTCGTCCACGCGCAGCGTACCGTCGGAGAGGACGGCCGCCCGGATGCGCACGTCGTCGATGCTGTACGACTTCTGGCGGGACGGCAGCCACACGCGACGACCAGCGTCAGGACGACGGCGATGACGACGACCACCGTGACGCACCCAAGGCACCCGCGTCTGCTTCGGCCACTCATGTGCTCTCCCCAGTCCGGCGTACGAGCATCCTACTGCTGCGGGTCTTGACAGAAGGCTGTTAAACGCTCATTTAGTTACGCTTTCGCATCATGCCGGACCGCCCCACCGGCGGCCGTGACCACAGGAGGAACGAGACGATGAGCACCGCCACGGGACCTGCGGGGTACGCTGTCGATGCCGCCGCGCTGCCCGGCTTCGCCGCCCTGCGCGGCCGCCACTTCTTCACCGACCAGGAGTTCACGCGCGAGGAACTCCTGGGCCTGCTCGACCTGGCCGTCGCCCTCAAGGCGCTCTACCGGCGACGGCCGCTCACGCCCTACCTCGAAGGCCGCACGCTGGCGATGATCTTCGAGCACCCGTCCACGCGCACGCGTATCAGCTTCGAGGCCGGCATGACCGAGCTCGGCGGCCACGCCCAGTACCTGCGGCCGGGCGAGATCCACCTCGGCGGCCACGAGTCCCTCGCCGACACGGCGCGCGTCATCAGCCGCCTGGTCGACGCCATCATGGCGCGCACGGCGTACCACACGACGCTGGCCGAGCTGGTGCAGTACGCCACCGTCCCCGTCATCAACGGCCTCACCGACGACTACGACCACCCCGTGCAGACGATGACCGACGCGATGACCATCCTCGAGCACTTCGGCACGGTGGAGGGCCTCACGTGCGCGTTCGTCGGCAAGTGCGCCGACGCCATGGGGACGTCCGGCGCGCTGACGATGACCAAGCTGGGCAGCAGCATGGTCATGGCCGCGCCGCCCGAGGAGCAGATGACGCCGGAGGTGGAGGCGCTCGTGCGCGCCAACTGCGCCGAATCCGGCGCGTCCCTGACGCTGACGGACGACCCCGTCGAGGCCGTCGTCACAGGCCGACATCGTCTTCACCATCGGCTGGTGGTGGATGCAGCCCGAGGACGAGAAGAACGAGCTGCGCCGCATCCTCGGGCCGTACCAGGTGAACGAGGAGCTCTGGGCGCACGCCAAGCCCGGCGCGAAGTTCATGCACTGCCTGCCGGCCGTCCGCGGCGAGGAGATGACGGACGCCATCCTCGACGCGCCGTTCTCGATCGTCCTGGACGAGGCCGAGAACCGCAAGCACTTCCAGAAGGCGCTGCTGCTGGCGCTGATCGGCATCGAC
>CAVPXA010000010.1:0-54600 GCA_963709635.1 uncultured Thermoleophilia bacterium | reverse complement strand
CTGGGCCGGCGTCCGGCTGCTCCTCGCGGCACAGAAGCGGGTCACGCTGCCGCGCAAGGAACTGCCGTCGGCTACGCCTGAGCGGTACCCGCGGGTGCACGTGCTCGGCGGTCAGCGGGTGCCGATGCGCGACGGGGTGACGCTGGCGACGGACGTCTACCTGCCGGCGGGAGACGACGGGCGGCCGGTGGCCGAGGCGCGCCCGGCCGTCCTCATCCGCATGCCCTACGGCATCCGCGAGCCCTATGCGTACATGCCGGCGGTCGGCCGGTACTGGGCGCGGCGCGGCTACGCGTGCGCCGTCCAGGACGTGCGCGGCAAGTACGGCTCCGAGGGCGAGTGGGACCCCTTCCGCCACGAGGTCGAGGACGGCTACGACGCCATCGAGTGGACGGCGGGCCGGCCGTGGTGCGACGGGCGCGTGGGCATGACCGGCGAGTCCTACTTCGGCCACACGCAGTGGGCCGCCGCCGCGTCCCATCACCCGGCGCTGCGCTGCATCTCGCCGGGCGACATGGGCTGCGACGTCTACGCGCTACTCTACGAGGGCGGCGCGCTGGCCCTCGGGTCGACCGCGCTCTGGGCGTGCGACCAGGCGCGCCACGCGTACATCAACTGGCTGCGCTTCGACACGCGGCACCTGCCGCTGGGGCAGATGGCCGACGCCGCCGGCCTGCCCAGCCGCCTCTTCAGCGAGCTGATCGCCCGCCCGAGCCGCGACGACTACTGGAGCGAGTACGACTTCCGTCACGTGCTGGCCGCTGTGGACGTGCCGGTGTTCCTCTGGAGCGGCTGGTTCGACAACATGGTGGCTCCGACGATCGACTGCTGGCGGGGGATGGAGGCGGCGGACGCGGAGGCCGGCCTGGCGGGTGCGGCTCGCCGGCCGCGGTGGCTCACGCTCGGACCGACGGACCACGAGACGTCACCCGACTTCGGCGGCACCGTGGGGCGCATCCGGCTGCCGGAGGAGCCGCGCTCGTGGGACCGCGTGCTCGAGTTCATGGACGCGGTCCTGCGCGACGGGGACGACCCGGGCGCCAACGGCGCCGGAGCCGGCTTCGCCGCGACGCCGCGCGTGCGCGTGTACGTGACGGGCGCCGGCCGCTGGCGCGAGGCGGACGAGTGGCCGCTGCCGGTCGCCGAGCCGACGCCGTTCTACCTCTCGGGCGACGGCACGGCCGCGCCGGTCGTCGGGGCGAGCCCGGACGGCGGCATGCCGCCGGCCGCGGGACGTCCTCCGGCCGCCTGACACCCGCGGCGCCCGCCGCCGAGTCGCCCGACCGGTACGCCTACGACCCGCTCGACCCTCCGAACTGGTGGGAGGGCCACGACCTGTGGGCGGCCGCGAAGCACCTCGGCGACCGGCGGCCGCTGGAGGAGAGGCCGGACGTGCTGACGTACACCGGCCCCGTCCTCGCGGCCCCGCTGGAGGTCGTGGGGCCGCTCGGCGCCGTGCTGTGGGTCTCGACCACGGCGCCCGACACCGACTTCGTCGTCAGCCTCGTCGACGTCTGGCCGGACGGCTACGTCCAGCTGGTGCAGCAGGGCATCCGCCGGCTCCGCTACCGCGACTCGGACGCGGAGCCGGCGCTCGCCGATCCCGGCGAGGTCTACCGCATCGAGGTGTCGCTCGCCGCGACCGGCTACCTCTTCGCCGCCGGCCACCGGCTGCGCGTGGAGGTCGCGAGCGCCGAGTTCGACCGCTGGGACCGCAACCCCAACACCGGTCACGCCTTCGCCGCCGACGCCGCCACGCGCATCGCCGTGCAGACGGTGTACCACGACGGCGACCGGCCCTCGCACGTCGTCCTGCCGGTCATCGCGGCGGAGGGCTGACGTGACGACCGGCGCGCCGGCCGCTTCGCCGGGCGGCCCGCCCGCGTCGCCCGCCGCGGAAGTGACCGCCCCGCCGGACGCGGTCGTCCGTCTGCCCCTCCGCGTCAAGCTCGGCTACGGCGGCGGCGAGTGGGCCAACTCCGTCGTGTGGACGCTGTTCTACGCCCTCTTCCTGTACTTCCTCACCGACGTGGTGGGCATCGGCGCCGCAACGGCGGGTCTCATCATGATGGTGGGCACGCTCTGGAGCGCCGTGTTCCAGCCGCTCGTGGGGGTCTGGTCGGACCGGGTGCGCTCCTCGAAGGGGAGGCGCCGCCCGTTCCTCATCGCCGCGGCGCTGCCCTACGGCGTCGCCGCGTGGCTGCTCTTCACCGACTGGGGACTCGGCACGGCCGGGACGGTGGCCTACATGGTCGTGGCCGTCCTCTTCTACTTCACCTGCATGGCGCTGTTCTACGTTCCCTACGGCGCCCTGGCGGCAGAGCTGACTCCCAGCTACGACGAGCGCACGAGCCTCAACACGTTCCGCACGCTCTTCGCCCAGGTCGGCGCCCTCGTCGGCGCCGCCGCGCCGCTGGCCCTGAACGACGTGCTGGGCGATCTGCTCGGCAGCGAGCGCGCCGGGTGGTCGGCGGCTGCGGCGATCATGGGCGCCGTCTCCACGCTCGGGATCCTGTGGACGTGGAGCGCGACGCGCGGCCGGGAGCACCATCTGGACGCAGCCGCCGTGCGCCTGCGCGACGTCGCGGACACGCTCCGCAATCGCTCGTTCCGCCTCCTCCTTGTGGCCTACGTGCTGGGTTGGGCGCCGCTCAACGTCATCGGCGCCGTCTCGGTCTACTTCGCGGTGTACCGGATGGGCTACTCGGAGGACTACGCGAGCCTGGTGATGCTGACCTGGTTCCTCGCCGGGGTGGTGTGGCTGCCCCTGGTGGACTGGATGAGCAAGCGGTACGGCAAGCGCGCCACCTACATCGTCTTCACGCTCACCTGGGCGGCGATCCAGCTGCTGTTCCTGCTGCCGGGCCCCGAGGACGTCGTGCTCTTCTGGATCGCGATCGTCCTGAGCAGCGCCGGCAGCATGGCCGTGGCGGTCACCGGCTGGTCGATGCTCGCCGACGTCACGGACGTCGACGAGCTGCTCTCCGGGCAGCGACGCGAAGGCATGTACTACGGCGTCATCGCCTTCGCGCAGACGGCGACGGCGGCGCTGGTGGTCTGGCTGGCGGGCCTGGTGCTCGAGCTCGTGGGCTACCAGGCCGACGTGGAGCAGACGGCGACGGCCATGTGGGGCATCCGGCTGCTGATGTCGGTCGGCGCCGCCGTGTGGCTCGTCCCCGGCGCCGTGTTCTGCTGGCTGATGCCGCTCACCAAGCGGCGGCATCAAGCGGTGCTCGCGGCGATCGAGGCGCGCAAGGCCGGCGAGCCGTGGGAGAACGACGAGGTGCGCGCCGTCCTCTGACGCGCCAGCGCGCCCGCCCAGGCGCCGCGGTACACTGTCGCCGACGACGAGGAGGTCGCGATGACGCGTGAAGTGACGCTGGCGGCGACGCAGTTCGCCTGCGGCTGGGACATCCCGGCCAACCTGGACACGGCCGAGCGGCTGGTCCGCGAGGCGGCCGGACGAGGCGCACAGATCATCCTGCTCCAAGAGCTCTTCGCGGCGCCGTACTTCCCCATCACGCAGGACACGCGGCACTTCGACCTGGCCGGGCCGGCGGAGGGGCACCCGGTCATCGGCCGGTTCAGCAAGCTGGCCGGCGAGCTCGAGGTCGTGCTCCCGGTGAGCTTCTTCGAGCGCGCCGGCCAGGCGTTCTTCAACTCCGTCGCGATCATCGACGCCGACGGCGAGTTCCTCGGCGTGTACCGCAAGAGCCACATCCCCGACTCCGGCGGCTACCAGGAGAAGTACTACTTCACCCCCGGCGACACCGGCTTCATGGTCTGGGAGACGGCCTACGCGCGCCTCGGCGTCGGGATCTGCTGGGACCAGTGGTTCCCGGAGAGCGCGCGCTGCATGGCGCTGCAGGGGGCGGAGGTGCTGCTGTACCCGACCGCCATCGGCAACGACCCACCGGCGCCGGACGACGACTCCAAGGCCGCGTGGCAGATGGTGCAGCGTGGCCACGCGATCGCCAACGCGATGCCGGTGGTGGCCGCGAACCGCGTCGGGCTGGAGGCGGCGCCGGCCGGCGATCCGAGCATCCGCTTCTACGGCTCTTCGTTCATCGCCTCCCAGACGGGCGCCCTGCTGGCCGAGGCTGCGCGCGACCGGGAGGAAGTGATCACGGCGACCGTCGACCTGGACGCCGTTCGCTACCAGCGGCAAGACTGGAGCTTCTTCCGCGACCGGCGCCCGGAGCTCTACGGCCCGCTCTTCACGCTCGACGGGGAGGGCTGAAGGAGGCGGACGGGGCCCTCCGGCCCCCGCCCGCCTCCTTGTCCGTCCTCCCGCGCAGCGGCTATCATCCGGCGAGGTCATCCGCGCGGGTGAATCTGCCTGCGCAGACGCGAGGAGGCGGCACCGGTGGCGAGACGCGACGAGAGTGCGGGGCGGCGGCACGACGAGACGGCGCCCTGGCCGCCCGGGCTGGCTCCGCCCACGGCCGATCCGGCCGAAGACCTCTCCCCCACCGCGAAGCGCCTCCTGGCGGCGGCCAGACGGGTCCTCGCTCGCGACGGCTTCTCCGGCCTCACCCTCGAGGCGATCACCGCCGAGGCCGGCGAGAACAAGGCCGCCATCCGCTATCACTTCGGCGGCAAGGACGCGCTCATCACGACCCTCGTGGAGTGGCTCGACCACGACGACAGCGTCCGGCTGGTCGCGCAGTTGCAGGAGGAGCGCTCCCGGAGCGCCCGCCTCGACCTGCTGCTGGAGCTCCAGCGCGAGGGCTGCAGGAGCCACGAGGAGAACCAGCTGTTCTTCGACCTGCTCCCTCACGTGCTGCGCGATCCGGGGCTCCGCGCGCGACTCGGCGAGCTGTACGCGTGGTACCGCGAGCTGGACGGATGGGTGCTCGCGCCCGACGCGGAGGGGTCCCGCGACGACGTGAGGCGGCTCGCGGCGCTCGCCATCGCCGTCGGCGACGGCCTGACGATCCAGTGCGCCGCGGACCACTCGTTCGACGTGGACGCCGTGTACGCGCTCTGGGAGCGCCTCTTTCGGGGTGCGCTGGAGGAGCTGTCGGACGCTGTCGACAACGCATCAGTAGCTATTTTCCAGTGATTTTCATCCGATTGGTTGACGCACGGCAGGGCCTCTGGTAGAACCCCGGCATGGAGTCCCTGCTCCGCGTGCTGTCCGACGACGAGCGCCACCAGGTCCACGAGCGCAGCCTGCGCGTGCTCGAGCGCACAGGGATGCGGGTGGACAGCGCGGAGGGGCGCCGGCTCCTTGCCGCCGCCGGCGCCCTCGTCGACGAAGACACCCGCGTCGTCCGCTTCCCGCCCGATCTGGTGGAGGAGGCCGTCCGCCTCGCCCCCAAGAGCTTCTCGCTCGGCGGCCGGCGCCCAGGCTGGGAGTTCCCTCTGGGCGCCGGCCACACCACGCTCGTCATGGACGGCGAGGCGACCAAGGTCCTGGACGCCGGCGCCACCGAGCCGCGGCCCGGCACGCACGCCGACTGGCTCGCCACCACGCGCCTCATCGACGCGGTCGACGACGTCGGCGTGTACTGGGCGATGGTCGACGGCTGCCTCGAGGCCGCTTCGACCAGCGCGTGGGTCGGCTACAACGCGGAGCTCGCGCGGAGCTTCTCCAAGCACGTCAACGACTCGTTCGCGCGGCCGGAGTGGGCGCCGTGGGTCCTCGAGATGCTCGCCGCTGTGTTCGGCAGCCGCGAGGAGGTCATGCGGCGACATCCGTACTCGTTCCTCATCACGCCGGTGTCGCCGCTGATCGTCGAGCGCGGTTGCGCCGACAGCTGGCTGGCGCTGCGCGGCTGGGACATCCCGGTGCTGGCGCTGCCGATGCCGATGATGGGGTCCACGGCGCCGGCCAGCATGCTTGCGACCACCCTGCTGGCCAACTGCGAGACGCTCGGCACCCTGTGCTTCGTGCAGGCGGCCGAGCCGGGCACGCCGTTCGTGTACGCACCCATCGCGCTCACGATGGACCCGCGCAGCGGGCGCTACGCGGGCACCACGGCGCACTCGGCGGTCGGCGTCGCCGGCGTCGAGATGGCCCGCTACTACGGGCTGCCGGTCATGGGCTCGGGGAGCGGCACCGACGCCTTCGTGTCCGACGAGCAGGCGGGCTACGAGAAGGCGTTCAGCTCGCTGTTCGGCCAGCTGAGCTGGCCCGACCTCATGGTCGGCCCGGGGTGCCTGGCCGGCGCCACGATCCTGAGTCACGCGCAGCTGCTCATCGACGTCGAGATCTTCCGCATGGCGCGGCGGGCGCACCAGGGCATCGACGTCGCCGGCGGCGCGTGGCTGGACGACGCGCTCGCCCGCCGGGGCCCCGGCGGGCACTTCGTGGGGGAGAAGTCGACGCGCAACAGCGCGCGCAACGGCGAGTTCTTCCTGCCGGCGCTCGGCGTGCACGAGCTGTACGAGCAGTGGGCGGCGGCCGGTCGCCCGTCGGTGGTCGAGGAGGCGGCGAGCCGCGCGCGCGAGCTGCTCGCCGCCCACGAACCGCTCCCGCTGGACGACGACGTCGAGCGGGAGCTCCGCGACCATACAGAGACGCGCGGCGGAAGCAGCGGAGGTGGCGACGTGAAGGACTACCGGCAGTACAGCTTCTGGCTGGACGACGTGCCCGGCGGCCTGGCGCCGCGGCCGGCGCTGGAGGGGCCCGCCGACGTGGACGTCGCCATCGTCGGCGCCGGCTTCACCGGGCTCTGGACGGCGTACTACCTCGCCAAGGCCGACCCGCACCTGCGCATCGCCGTTGTCGAGAAGGACATCGCGGGGTTCGGCGCGTCCGGGCGGAACGGCGGCTGGGTCTCACCGTTCTTCGCGACACCGCTGGCGGCGCTGGCGAAGAGCCACGGGCACGACGCCGCGGTGCGGATGCAGCGCGAGATGTTCGCGACCGTCGACGAGATCGGCCGCGCGTGCGCGGACGAGGACATCGACGCGCGCTTCCACAAGGGCGGGTCGCTCTGGGTGAGCACCTCGCCGGCGCAGACGCCGCGCGTGCGCGAGGTGCTCGACGGGCAACTCGCCTTCGGCTGCACCGAGGAGGACTGGGCGTGGCTCGGGCGCCGGGAGGTGCTCGAGCGCGTGCGCATCGACGGCTGCCTCGGAGGCATCTTCAGCCCGCGGTACGCGAGCGTGCACCCGGCGCGTCTGGCGCGCGGGCTCGCGGACACCGTGGAGCGTCTGGGCGTGCGCGTCTACGAGGGCACGCCGGCGCTCGCCGCGGGTCCCGGAGGCGTCGACACGCCGGTCGGCAGGCTCAGCGCCGGCGCCGTGATCCTCGCGACCGAGGCCTACACGGCGACCCTGCCCGGGCACGCGCGCGACGTCGTCCCCATGTACGACTTCATGATCGCGACGGAGCCTCTGTCGTCGGTCGTCTGGGACGAGATCGGCTGGGAGGGGCGCGAGGTGCTCAGCGACGGCAGCTACCTCTTCGTCTACGCGCAGCGCACCGTCGACGGCCGCATCGCGATCGGCGGCACCACCGCGCCCTACTACTACGGCTCGCGGATCTCCGAGCGCTTCGAGCGGCCGCGCGCCATCTTCGAGCGCGTGCACGCCGCCCTGCGCCGGCTCTTCCCTGCGGTCACCGGCGTGCCCGTCACGCACCGCTGGGGCGGCGTGCTCGGCGCGACCCGCGACTGGCACACGTGCGTGGACTTCGACCCGGCCACCGGCTTCGGCTGGGCCGGGGGCTACGTCGGCGACGGCGTGGCCACTGCCAACCTCGCCGGCCGCACGCTCACCGACCTCATCCTGCGGCGCGACGGCGACCTCGTGAGCCTGCCGTGGGTCGGCCATCGCTCCAGGCAGTGGGAGCCGGAGCCGTTGCGCTGGATCGCGGCCACCGGCGTGCGCGTCGTGATGGGCCACGCCGACGCCGTGGAGTTCGGCAAGGGACGGCCCGTGCGCTGGAAGCCCCTCCTGGACGCGATCGAGGAGTACGTCGGATGGTGGACCCCGCCCGGAGCGCGCGGCGGACCGTCGAGGCTCCGACGTGAGGACGCTGCTCCAGGTCCTCTCCGAGGACGAGCGCGCCGCAGGTCCACGAGCGCAGCCTCGAGGTGCTGGCCCGGGTCGGCATGCGCGTGGACACGGCCATCGGCCGGCGGGCGCTGGCCGAGGCGGGTGCGGAGGTCGACGAGACCACCCGCCTCGTGCACTTCCCGCCGGCGCTGGTCGAGGAGGCGCTGCGCCTGGCGCCGAAGCAGTTCTCCCTCGGCGCCAGGCGTCCCGGCCTGGACGTGCGCATGAACGCCGGCGAGGCGGCTCTGGTCATGTCCGGCGAGGCCACGCACGTCGATCGACCGGCGGACCGGCGAGCTGCGCCCGTCGGCGCACGCCGACTGGCTCGAGGCGACGCGGCTCATCGACGCGATCGACGAGATCGCCGTCTACTGGGCGACGGTGGAGGGCGGCGGCATGGCCGGAGGCCCGGCCGCTGCCTGGGTCGCCTACAACGCGGAGTTGCAGCGCGCCTTCAGCAAGCACATCCAGGACTCGTGGCTGGATCCCGCGCTCTCCCCATGGGTGCTCGAGGTCCTCGACATCGTCTTCGGTCGCGACGAGGTCCGGCGCCGGCATCCGTACTCGTTCCTGATCACCCCGGTCTCGCCGCTCGTGATCGAGGAGTCGTGCACGGACAGCTGGCTGGCGCTGCGCGGCTGGGACATCCCGGTGGCGGTGCTGCCGATGCCGATGATGGGCACCACGGCGCCCGGCAGCGTCCTCGGGACGGTCCTGCTGGCCAACGCCGAGATCCTCGGCATGCTGTGCCTGACGCAGGCGGCGGAGCCGGGCACTCCCTTCATCGCCGCCGCTCTCCCCGTGGGCATGGACCCGCGCAGCGGCCGGTACACGAGCAACACGTACCACCCGGTGTTCAGCGCCGCCTGCACCGAGATGGCTCGCCACTACGGCCTCCCGGTGATGGGGGCGGGCAACGGGACGGACGCGTTCGTCCCGGACGCCCAGGCCGGCTACGAGAAGACGATGAGCTCGCTCGTGGGCTCGCTCGCCGGGCCGGACCTGCTCGTCGGGCCCGGCAGTCTCGGCGGGGCGATGGTGTTCAGCCTGGAGCAGGTCCTCGTGGACGTCGAGATCTTCCGCATGTGCGAGTTCGGGCGACGCGGCATCCCGGTGGCCGACGACCTGTGGCTCGACGACGCGATCGACCGCGTCGGTCCGGGCGGCCACTTCGTCTCCGACGCCGCGACGCGCGCCAACATCCGCGGCGGCGAGTGGTTCCTGCCGCGTCTGGGGGTCCACGACTCGTACGACCAGTGGGTAGCCGGCCGGCCGGCCCGGCCTGCTGGAAGAGGCCGGCCGCAAGGCGGACGAGCTCCTCGCCGCGCGAGAGGAACTCCCGCTGGGAGACGACGTGGAGCGGGAGCTCGCCGCTCTGGCGGTTCGCGCGAGGCAGACAGACGCCGGCTGACAGGCCGGCAGACGAGGGAAGGATGACGATGCATCACCCCGTCAGATGGGCGCGGAGGCTCGCGCCGGCCGCGCCGTTGCTCGCCGTGGCGCTCCTGGTCGCGACCGCCGCTCTGTGGCCGGCCGGCCCGGCCGCCGCCTCGAGCCCCTCCCCGCCTGGCGCCGCCGTCCTCAGGGTCGGCTGGACGTCCGACCCCGACAACCTGAACCCCTTCGTCGGCTGGGCCTCGGCGTCGTTCGAGGTGTGGTCGCTCAACTACGACCAGCTCGTCGGCTGGGACCCGGAGGACTTCAGCGCCGACGACTCCGGCCTCGCCACGAGCTGGGAGGTCTCTCCCGACGGCAAGACGTACACGTTCCGCCTGCGCGAGGGCGTGCAGCTGGCAGGACGGCGAGCCGTTCACCGCCGACGATGTCGCCTTCACGTACAACTACATCGTCAAGAACGAGATGTACGCGTTCAGCATCGGGACGGCCGGTATCGAAGAGGCGCGCGTCGTCGACCCGCTGACGGTGAGATCGTCTGCAGCGAGCCCAAGGCCGACCTGCTGCGCATCTGGATCCCGATCCTGCCGAGGCACATCTGGGAGAGACGTGCCGCCGGAGAAGGCGGCGCGGGACTTCGTGAACCGGACGCCCATCGTCGGGACGGGACCCTTCCAGTGCGTGGAGTTCAAGAAGGGCAGCTTCGTGCGCATGGTCGCCAACCCGGACTACTACCGCGGCGCTCCGCACATCGGCGAGATCGTCTTCCAGACGTACCAGAACCCCGACACGATGACCGCCGACCTCGAGGCCGGCACGATCGACGCGGCGCAAGGCGTGCCGCAGGCGCAGTTCACCAAGCTTTCGCAGACCGAGGGGCTGCAGGCGGTGGCCTACAACTACCGCAATTGGGACTACCTCTGCATGAACTGCTACGAGGGCGCCGCGTCGAAGGGCGCGGCGGTGCTGCGCGACGAGCGCTTCCGGCGCGCGCTGAACTGGGCGATCGACCGCCAGAAGCTGGCGGATCTCGCCTGGGGCGGGCGCGCCGAGCCGGGTACGACCATCCTGCCGCCGGGCCAGTGGGTCGACCCGGACTACCACTGGCAGCCGCCGGCGGACGCGGCCTACACCTACGACCCGGCCGAGGCCGGGCGGCAGCTCGACGCGGCCGGGTACGTGGACGCGGACGGCGACGGCTGGCGCGAGAGCGGCGGACGGCCCATCCTGCTGCGGCTGTGGGCCGACGACGCCAGCGTGGAGCACCAGTCGGAGGCCCGCCTGCATCGCCGGGCAGCTCAAGGACGTGGGCGTCCGGACGCGCATCGAGATCGGCGACATGGGCGTCTACGAGGCCATGGTCTGGAACTACGACGGCGACGAGTACGCGCCCGACTACGACCTCTTCGTCTCCGGCTGGGACGGCTACTTCGACCCCGGCCAGACGCTGAGCACGTTCACCGCCGCGCAGATCGAGGGCTGGAACGAGGCCTGCTGGTCGACGCCGAGTTCGACAGCCTGTGCGCGCAGCAGGCGACGACGCTGGACACCACCGAGCGGCAGCAGCAGATCTGGCGCATGCAGGAGATCATGTACACGCAGACGCCGGAGATCGTGCTGACCTACCCGCAGTACCTCCAGGCCTACGACACGGCCCACTGGACCGGGTGGACCAGGGTACTCGGCGGCGAGGGACCTGCCTTCTTCGTCTCGATGCCGGACTCGTACCTGAACCTGCAGCCGGTCGCCACGGACGCAGGCGCCCGGCCGCTCGACGCTCTGGATCGCGGTCGTCGTCGCGGCGGGCCTGGCCGTCGCCGCGATCGTCGTCTGGCTGCTGTGGCGCCGGCGCGAGCAGGCGGAGGAGGCGTAGGCCGGCGCCGCGCGCTCAGCGCGAGACGCGGCGCAGGATGTGCCGCTGGGTCCCGTCCGGGCGGGTGAGCAGCAGGACGTCCGCGCCCTCGTCGTAGGTGATGCGCCACACCACGTCCTGCACGTTCTCGCCCCAGATGACGATGGTGTCTCCCTGGAGCCGGGCCGGGAACGGGACCTCGAACGAGACCGGCAGGTCGACCCAGTACTGGGGCGTGCCGTCGGCGGCCGGATCTCCGGCGCTGACCGTCATCCGCACGGGATCCACCGCTGTCTGCTCCTGCCAGACCCCGAGCGCCTCGGTCTGGATGGGCGGCGCCGTGTCCCACGGCCGCCAGACGAGCAGGGCCGCGGCCACGCAGACGGCCGCGGCCACCACCACCACGACGATCCAGCCTCGGCGCGACACGGTGCCCTCCGTTGCTCCGGGCGGTCGGCGACCGCCCTCAACCGGATGCTAGCACCGGGCAACGCACGTGGGCGCGTCGCGCCCACGTGCGCCTCGGCCTCACTCCTCTTCGTTCCTCCGGTTGCCGAAGAACCGCGTGAGGACGTACATGATCACGACCAGGAGGGCCGCGCCCCCGAGGCCGGCGGCCAGCCAGGTCCAGTTGACCATCGGCTCGTCCTCTTCCGCCGTCGCCGCGGCGACCTTGGGCTCCACGAGCCGGTACGTGTCGATGTTGTTGTAGCTGTAGATGACGGCGCCCTCCTGCCCGCCGGCCGCCTCCTCGGGCACATGCACCCAGCCCTGCCACTTCTCGGTGTTGAAGGCCTCGAGCTGGTACGGGTAGGCGAGGATGGCGTAGGCCGCGCCGTCGTAGAAGATCTGCTGCATCTGCTGGACGATCGGCATGCGCTGCGCCTCGTCGATCGTCTGGATCTGCTGCGCCGTTCAGCTTCGTGTACTCCGGGTCGGTCCACAGGCAGTCGTTCCAGCCCTCGATCTGCTGCGGCGTGTAGATGTCGACGATGAAGTTGGGGTCGACGTCCTGCACCCAGTACCAGATGAAGAGGTCCCAGTTGGGCGTGTACGTGTCGCCCGTGTACTCGTACTGGTAGTTGATGAGCGTGCCGGCGTCGATGACCTGCAGGTTCACCTTGATGCCGACGTCCTTGAGCCAGTCGACGATGAGCTTGGCGGCCGTCTGGTTCTGCGACCGAGTCGGTGGTGGCGTAGAAGCGCAGCGCGAGCTTCTTGCCGTCCTTGGTCTCGCGGAACCCGTCGCCGTCGGTGTCCTTGTAGCCGGCCGCGTCGAGGATCTCCTTGGCCTTGGCGGGATCGTAGGTGAAGGCCTCCTCGGCCGGCGGCTCCCAGTGGTACTTGGAGTACGGCACGATGAGCGATGGAGCCGAGCGTGGCGTACTTCTGGTAGGCGATGTCGACCACCTTCTGCCGGTCCACCGCCCAGTTGACGGCCTGGCGGAACTGCTGGTCGAGGAGCACGGGATTGCCCTTGGAGTCCGGGCTGTCGTAGCTGTTCATCGCCAGCTCGATGAAGTTCCACGACGTGGACTTGCTGGTGGTGATGCCGTCCTCGCCGCTCAGCGGCGCGAACTGGGCCGGCGGGATGTCGACGGCGCCGTCGATCGTGCCGAGCTTGAGGTCCTGCGCCATCGTGTCGGGGTTGGTGTAGAGGCGGAAGATGACCTCGTCGACCTTCGGCTTGCCGGCCCAGTACGTCGGGGTTGGCCTCGAGGCGCACGTACTTGCCCTTGACCCACTCCACGATCTGGAAGGGGCCGTTGCCGACGATCGGCGGCTTGTTCTGGTAGCTCGTGGTGGCCGCCTTGCGGCTGACCTTGCTCCAGATGTGCTCCGGCAGGATGGGGACCACCATCCGGAGCATGTTCGCCTTGGGCGCGTCGGTCATGACCTTGACGTGCGTGTCGTCGATCACCTCGGCGCCGGTGATGCCGTTGGTGTACGTGGAGAGGTTGAGGAGCTCGTTGTCGACGATGTAGTTGAAGGTGAAGGCGACGTCGCGCGCCGTGACGGGCTTGCCGTCGTGCCAGGTGGAGCCTTCACGGATGGTGAAGGTCCACTCCTTGCCGTCCTCGGACACCTCCCAGGCGGTCGCGAGCTCCGGGCGCGGCTCGAGGTCCTTGGAGTCGAACCCGACGAGGAAGTCGTAGTTCATGTGCCAGAGCATGTAGTCGATGCCCTGGATGCCGATGAACGGGTTCAGGTTGTCCGGCTCCTGCACCATGCCGATCTGCAGGATGAGCTTCTCGCCGTCGGCCGGCGCCGGGCTCGAGGAGGCGGCGGCGCGGGCGACGCCGACCGCCGCCGCCACGACGAGCAGCAGCACCAGCACGAGCGATGCTTTGACGAGCAGGCCTGTCGGCCGGGTGCGAGCTGCCATGCGTGTTCCCCCTGGTGCAGATGGACCGGCGTCGCCGGGTGCTTCTGTGTGGGCCGACCATAGGGACGCCGCTGCGGAGAGGTCAAGGGACGCACGCGGGGGTACACTGTCCCGGCGGGCGGACCCGGAGGGTGGTCCCCGCCGCGTCAGCTCGCAGTCCACGGGAGGATCCCATGCCCGACATGCCGTACGAAGACGTCGAGATACAGGGTCACCTCATCGACTCGCTCATGATGCCGCACATCATGGACGGGGTGATGGACCTGGACGGTGAGTTCGAGATGCTCACCTTCGAGGTCGGGCGCATGAAGGACGACCCGTCGCACGCGGTCATGCGCATCTTCGGCCGCGACGCGACGCACCTGGACGAGATCATGACGGCGATCACCGAGTTCGGCGTCGTCGCCGTCAAGCCGCAGGACGCCGTCCTGGCCGAGGCCGACATGGACGGCGTGTTCCCCGACGCCTTCTACTCCACGACCAACCTCGCGACCTTCGTGCGCCTCGGCGGCGAATGGATCCGCGTGGAGCACCCGGAGATGGACTGCGGCATCCGCGTGGACCTCGCGGCCGGCGCCGCCGAGACCGTCTCGATGAGCGACGTGCGGGCCGGCGACCGCTTCGTCACCGGCCATCGCGGCATCCGCGTGCTTCCGCTCGAGCGCCCGCGCGAGAGCCAGCCGTTCGAGTTCATGGCCAGCGCCGTCAGCTCGGAGAAGCCCAAGGCGCAGATCGTGCACGAGGTCGCGCACATCCTGCGCCAGGTCAAGGAAGAGGGCCGCCTGACGATCGCCGTCGTCGGCCCCGCCGTGGTGCACACGGGGGCGGCGCCGCAGCTGGCCCGCCTCATCGAGGCCGGCTACGTGGGCTGCGTGTTCGGCGGCAACGCCGTCGCCACCCACGACATCGAGAGCAACCTGTACGGCACCTCCCTCGGCATCAACCTCAGGGCGGGGACGCCGGTGCCCGGCGGCCACGAGCACCACCTGCGCGCCATCAACACCATCCGGCGCGCCGGCAGCATCCGGGCCGCCGTCGAGTCGGGCGTCCTGACCGACGGCCTCATGTACACGCTCACGAAGACCGGCACGCCGTACGTGCTCGCCGGCAGCATCCGCGACGACGGCCCGATGCCCGAGGTGATCACCGACGTCATGGTCGCGCAGCGCGAGATGCGCCGGTACGCCCAGGAGGCCGGCGCCTGCCTCATGCTCAGCACCATGCTGCACAGCATCGCCGTCGGCAACCTGCTGCCGGCCCGCGTGCGCACCGTGTGCGCCGACATCAACCCCGCGGTCGTCACCAAGCTCGCCGACCGCGGCTCGTTCCAGGCCATCGGCATCGTCACCGACGTCGGCCTGTTCGTCGAGCAGCTCGCCGACGAGCTGACGCGGTAGGCGGCGCCGGGGAGGCTGACACGAGGGACCAGACGCAAGTGAGATTGCGAATAGTGTCACTATGTGCAATCATCGCTGCATATGGTACGACGCGACTACTGGATCCGGCGCATCGAGGCACTCTGGGGCATGCGCTCCATCGTCTGGCTGACGCGGGTTCGCAGAGTCGGTAAGACCTGTCTGACCCGCTCGTTGGCGGACGTCGAGTACTTCGACTGCGACGAGCTTGCCGTGCGCACCGGCCCTGCGGGATCCCATGCGTTTCCTCGCGGGCGTGACCGGCAGGCGGCTGGTCCTCGACGAGGTGCACCGGCTCGACGACCCGACGACGGTCCTGAAGAACGCCGCCGACCACTATCCGGACACTCGGATCGTCGCGACCGGCTCTTCTCGCATCTCCGCTTCCCGCAAGTTCCGGGACTCCCTGACAGGACGCAAGTTCGAGCTGCACCTTCGGCCGCTCGCCCTGCCGGACCTGGCCCCCTTCGGGGATACCGACCTGACACATCGCCTCGCCTCCGGCGGGCTCCCCGAGCACTTCCTGGCGCCGCAGCCGGACGGCCGTCTTTTCGCGAATGGCTGGACTCGTTCTGGGCCAAGGACATCCAGGAGCTCTTCCCGGTTGATCAGTACGGCCCGTTCCGGCGTTTCGTCGAGCTGGTCCTCGCGGACAGCGGAGGGATGTTCGAGGCGACCCGCTTCGCGAGCGCATGCGAGCTCAGTCGTCCCAGTATCTCCAAGTACCTGGCGATCCTTGAGGCCACACACGTGGCCACCGTCGTGCGCCCGTTCACGACGCGGCGAGCGTCCGAGATCGTCTCGGCTCCGCGCGTCTACGGCTTCGACACAGGGTTCGTGGCGCACTTCCGCGGATGGCGCGAGCTTCGCCAGGAGGACCTCGGGTTGCTTTGGGAGCACTTCGTCCTCAACGAGCTTCTGACCAGGCTGGACCTGGACATGGCTCCACTACTGGCGTGACAAGCGCGGTCACGAAGTGGACTTCGTGGTTGCCCGCCCCGGCCGGGATCCGGTCGCCATCGAGTGCAAGTGGGCGCAGGCGCATGCCGATGCCCTCGGGGGCGTCGGCGGCCTTCAGGCGGGCGTACCCGACGGGCGAGAACTACGTCGTCGCGGCAGACGCGACGCGAACGCTGCCCGATCGGCGGGCCGGCGCTCCAGGCTACCGTTCTCTCGCTTGACGACCTGGTCGCCCGGCTCTCCCGCGACTGACGCTCGGCCCTGCCGCGGTGTCCAAGCGGTGCGCCCTCGTTTCCACTCCTGAGACGGCGCTGGGCGCGGCGCGCGACACGCTCGTGGTTATACTCGAATCGGACTGCAACGCATCGCCACGCCCTCACCCGAGGTGACCATGAAGCCACGCACCATCCGCGAGAACGTCTATCTGCTCGGCGCCGTCGATTGGGACCGCCGCTTGTTCGACGCGCTCATCCCTCTCCCCGACGGCACCAGCTACAACTGCTACTTCGTCGAGGGCAGCGAGAAGAGCGTCCTCATCGACACCGTCGACCCCGCCAAGAGCGCCACCCTGATGCGCCAGCTCGACCAGCTGCCGGCGCCCGACTACCTCGTCATCAACCACGTGGAGCAGGACCACTCCGGCTGCACGCCCGAGCTCCTGGTGCGCTACCCCGAGCTCACCATCGTCTGCAACGAGAAGGCCAGGGCGATGCTGATCGACCACCTGCACGTGGACGACGCGCGCTTCCAGGTGGTCGCCGACGGCGACACGCTCAGTCTCGGCGACAAGACGCTCACCTTCCTCTTCACGCCCTGGGTGCACTGGCCGGAGACGATGAGCACCTGGCTCGAGGAGGACAAGGTCCTCTTCAGCTGCGACTTCTTCGGCTCGCACTACGCCACCAACGACGTGTTCGCCGACAAGCACGAGGTGTACGACGGCGCCAAGCGCTACTACGCCGAGATCATGATGCCGTTCGGCGCCCAGGTGCTGCGCAACATCGACAAGGTGACCAAGTACCCGATCAAGTTCATCGGGCCGAGCCATGGCCCCGTGTACGACGACCCCGGGTTCATCATCGAGGCCTATCGCGACTGGGCGGGCGGCGAGCCGCAGAACATCGTCTGCCTGCCGTTCGTGAGCATGCACGACAGCACGCTCAAGATGGTCGACCACCTCACCGCCGAGCTCACCGATCGCGGCGTCGCGGTCGAGCGCTTCGACCTCACGACGCTGGACGCCGGCGAGCTCGCCAGCTCTCTGGTCCACGCCGGCACGATCGTCCTCGGGACGCCGACGGTGCTCACCGGCCCGCACCCGCTGGCGATGTACGCGGCCGTGCTCGCCAACGCCCTGCGGCCGCGCGCCAAGTACGCGACCGTGATCGGCAGCTACGGCTGGGCCGGCAAGACGGTCGAGACACTGGCCGGCATGATGGGCAAGCTCAAGGTCGAGTTCCTCGAGCCGGTGCTCGCGAAGGGCATGCCGCGAGAGGACGACTACGCGCGGCTCGACGCGCTGGCCGACACCATCGCCGAGAAGCACAAGGACCTCACGCCGAGGAACTTCGCCGACCTGACGGTCTGCGCCACCGACCGCTGACGGTCCCCGCCGGCAGCCGGCGCCGGCTGGAGAGCGCCCCGCCGCAGGCTCGGGCGCAGTCATGGCAGGTCCGCCGGGGTCGGTGACGTAGAGTACGGCCATGCTCACCGTCGCCTCCGGCCTCGCATCGGCGCTCGGCTACGCCGTCCACGACTACCTGCTGGTCCGCATCGTCCGCTCCGCGTCTCTGTGGACGGCGCTCATGTGGGTGATGCTGATCGGTCTCGCGATCCTCCTGCCGCTGGCGCTCGTCGTCGACGGTCTGCCCCACGGCGACGAGCAGTGGCGCGCCGCAGGGTTCGCGGCGGCGAGCGGCGTGCTCGAGTTCCTCGGGCTTGGCGCGCTCCTCAAGGGGCTTTCCACCGGCAACCTCTCGGTGGTGACGCCCCTTGGCTCGCTGGCCGGAGGATTCGCCGCCGTGGTCGCCATCCTGCTCGGCGAGACGCTGCCGCCCATCGCCTGGGTCGGGCTGCCGCTGGCGGTCGTCGGGGGGCTGATGGCGTCGGTGGAGCGGGGGCCGGAGAGCGTCCTGGGGGAGGGGCGTCGCACACGCGCCACGGCCGGCGCCGGCTGGGCGCTGCTCTCCGCGGCCCTGTTCGCCGGCACCCTGCTCTTCTTCGCCGAGGCCACGGCACTGCCGCCCTTCTCTCTCGCCGCGATCGGCAGGGCGGCCACCTGCGTCATCGTCGTCCCGGTGGCGCTGCTCACGGGCGGGCTGGCGCTGCCGCGTGAGTTCCGGAGCCGAGCGGCCCTGGCCGGAGTGGTGGACGCCGGCGCCTTCGTGGCGCTCGCCTTCGCCATCACCCTGGGGCCGGTCGCCATCGCTTCGGTGTCGGTCGCTCAGGCCGGCACGTGGGCGGTGATCATCGGCCTCGTCGTGCTGCGCGAGAGGCTGGGCCGCGTTCAGCTGGTCGGCGTGGTGCTCACCTGCGTGGCCATCACGATGCTGGCGGCGGCGGGGCTGGAGTAGCCGCGCGCGGCGTCTTGACGGCGCCGGCGATCAGCCGCCGCGCTCCCGCAGGTACCCCTCCGCGATCTCACGCAGCCGCGACGCGGTCGAACGGCCAGCCGTGGCCCGGGTACACGACGTCGACGTCGAGCGGCGCAGCCGGTCCATCGTCCGCAAGGTACTGCTCCACGTCCGACTCCGGCAGCGTGTCGATGAGTCCGCCGTCGTACACGGCGTCGCCGGAGATGAGCGCCCGCTCCTCGTGATCGACGAGCCCGATGCTGCCCGGCGTGTGACCCGGCAGGTCGACGATGCTGAACCTCCGGTCGCCGAGGTCGATCTCGTCGCCGCCCCGCACGAGGTGGGTCGGGGCGGCGCGCTCGGGCCGGAACGTGTACGGGTCGAAGCCCTCGAAGGGTACGGCGTCGACGAGCACCGGCGGCGGCACGAACCCGCTCTCGGCCAGCTGGGCGAGCAGGGGCTCCGACCACGTGGCCGGCGCAAGTGGGCGGCAGTCGCGCACCCTGCGCCGCGAGGTCCTGCTCTGCCGGGTGCAGCAGCCGGCGCTCGAACTCGTGGAACCCGCCGATGTGGTCGATGTGCGCGTGCGTGCACAGGCACACGATCTCGCGCGGGCGCCCGCCGCGCGCGAGGCGCGCCAGATAGGGCGCCAGCGCGCCGACGCCGTTCCCGGTGTCCACCAGCAGGTCCCGGTCGCGGCCGCGCAGGTACCACAGACCGGCGCGCAGCAGGTCGTCCATGTGCGGCTCGGTGATCACCGCCGTCCGCGCGGTGACCCAGGTGAGGCTGAACCAATCCGCGGCCACGGGCAGAGCCGGCCGTTCGTCATGGGGTGCATCGAGGTGGCTCGCGTCCATGTGCTCATCCTCCCCGGCGCTCCCTCGCGGAGGCAACCCGCCTCGGCTGCCTGTCCGGCCCGGCCGCGGCGACGACGTCGGCGGCACGGCACGCTCCAGTAGACTGACCGCGTGCTGACCATCCTCTCAGGCCTGTTCTCCGCCCTGTCCTATGCGACGAGCGACATGTTCTCGCAGCGCGTCACCCGCGAGACGCGCGCGCTCACGCAGATGGTGTGGGTGCTGGCCATCGGCGCCGTCATCATCCTGCCGGTGGCCCTGGTGTTGCGCGGGTTGCCGGACGAGCGGCGAGTGGACGGGCGCCGGCCTGGCTGCGCTGGCCGGCGTCCTCTACTTCGGAGCCCTCTTCTGCCTGCTGCGCGGGCTCAACGTGGGCGACCTCGGCCTGATCTCCGCGCTGGTCTCCCTGCAGGGCGCGTACCTCGCCGTCACCGTGATCCTGCTCGGCGAGCCGGTGACGCCGCTGCTCGGCGTCGCGCTGGCGCTCTGCGTGACCGGCGCCGTGCTCACCTCGTTCGAGGGGCGCGCCGGATCGACGCGGGGCGCGCCCTGGGCCTTCGCCGCCGGCCTGCTCTTCACCGGCGTGATGCTCTGCTACAACTACGGCGAGATCGACTGGCTCTCGCAGACCGCCATTTCGCGCACCGTCTCCCTGGCGATCGCGCTGCCAGTGGCGCTGCTGACCGGCAGCGTCGCCGTGCCCAAGGTCGCTGCGCGTGCGTGCCGCCGGCGCCGGCGTGCTCGAGCTGGCCGGCCTCTCGCTGCTCACCATCACGTTCGCGCTCGGCCCCGCGACGGTGGCCGGGGTGACGACGACGCAGTTCGGCACGTTCGCCGTGGTCCTGGGCTTCGTGCTCCTCCACGAGCGCCCGAAGCCCAACCAGTGGGCCGGCATCGCGTGCACCATCGTCGGGGTCAGCCTGCTGGCGGCGGTGGTCTGAGCGCCCGCCTCCGGCCGGCGCGCGGCGCCGCCGACGTTCACCGCCGCGCGCCCATCCGGTAGACTGCCCGCACACCTTCCGGGGACCCGGCCCCGCACCCGCGGGCAAGCCGTGCCGAGCCCGGCCGTTCGTCAAGGAGATCCGAGCCCATGGCAGACAACCTCATCGACGACAGTCGACTGAAGAAGACCCAGGAGATGTTCGCCAAGTGCCAGGAGGTCATCTCCGGCGGCGAGTCCAGCTACGCGCGCCTCATCGGCACGCGCCCGATCGTCATGGAGCGCGGCGAGGGCGCCTACTTCTTCGACGTGGACGGCAACTCGTACATCGACTGGTGCATCGGCTACGGCCCCATGATCTTCGGCCACCGGCCCAAGCCCATCCTCGACTCCATCGTCGCCCAGATCACCCAGGGCGGCATGCTCTACACCTTCCCGCACGAGCTGGACTACGAGGTCGGCCGCAAGATCGTGCAGGCCGTCCCGGGCATCGAGCAGCTGCGCTTCGCCAACTCCGGCTCCGAGGCCACGCAGGCGGCCATCCGCCTCGCGCGCGGCTACACGGGCAAGGACAAGGTCATGAAGTGGGAGGGGAGCTACAACGGCTTCCTCGACTGCCACGCCTACTCGCACGTGCCGGCGCTGGGGGCTGCCGGCACGGAGAAGTTCCCGCGCACGCTGCCCTCGGGCGCGGGCATCCCCAAGGCCATGGAAGAGACGATGGTCATCGCCCCGTTCAACGACATCGACGCGGTCGAGGTGCTCGTCAAGCGCAACCGCGACCAGCTGGCCTGCGTGCTCGCCGAGCCGATCCTCGGCGACGCCGGCATCATCCCGCCGGTGCCCGGGTTCCTCGAGGGTCTGCGCCGCATCTGCGACGAGAACGACGTGGTCCTCATCTTCGACGAGATCATCACCGGCTTCCGCGTCTCGCTCGGCGGCGCGCAGGAGCTGTACGGCGTGACCCCGGACCTCACGTGCGTGGCCAAGGCGGTCGGCGGCGGCACGCCGGGCGCCGCCGCGTTCGGCGGCAAGAAGGAGCTCATGGAGCTCGAGGCGGACGGCACCGTGCTGCACGGCGGCACCTACTCGGGCAACCCGATGACCCTGGCCGGAATGAACGCCGCGCTCGACATCCTCATCAACGACCGCGAGCGCGTGTACGGCCACCTCAACACGATCGCCAACGCGATGGTCCAGGGCATGCGCGGCATCTTCGCCGAGAACGGCGTGCCGGCGTACATCAGCCAGGTCGGGCCGATGTGGCAGGTGTTCTTCGGCCACGAGGAGCCGGTCACGAAGTACCGGCAGGCGCGCGCCAGCGACACGCGCTTCTTCGAGCAGCTGCAGACCGAGTGCCAGATGCGCGGCGTCTACTTCCACAACTTCAACTTCGAGCGCTTCTTCGCGAGCACCGCGCACACCAAGACCGAGGTGGACCGCAGCCTCGAGGTGATCGCCGAGGCGACGAAGATCGTCAAGGACCGGCTGAGCAGCATCCCCGCCGGTCTCTGAGTCCCGGTAGTACCGACGGGGCGGGCGCGGCCGGGAGAGGCCCGCCCGCCCCGTCCGCGCGCGCGACCCGGTCGCGACTGCCCGCGCCGCCGGTGGCCGCGGCCGGGCGTCAGTCCGGCGGCGAGTACCGGCGGAAGCCCTGCTCGTCGAAGTGATGGTCGGCGCCCAGGTAGTCGTGGATGTGGAGCGCGCGCATGTGGGCGAAGCTGATGCAGTCGACCAGGCTGAGACGGCGACGGCCCGCGGTCAGCAGGCTGTTCACCGCCGACATCAAGGCTTCTGGCCCGACCGGGTCGATCTCGACGAGCGGGATGAACTCCTCAGCGAGCGTCCTGACGGCCTCCAGGCCCCAGCGTCGTTGGGCGACCGCCACGGTCTCGACGACGACGAAGTCAGTGGTGACAAGCCCTTCCGCGTCGATGACTGCCCGTCGCCAGGCTTCCCGGACCTCTCCGTGCGCGTGATCGTCGCTGTCCAGCAGCGCGATGAGACCCGAGGTGTCTACGAAGGCGGCCACGTCAGTCCAAGATGGAGTCGGCGAAGTACTCATCGTGTCGCGCCGAGATGTCGCCTGTCCCCGACCGGAACCGGCCGACGGCAGCCAGCGACCGGCGCACGAGCTCATCGCGCGTCGGCGCGGTGCTTCCGGCAGCCAGTCGTTCGTCCACGGCCTCCCTCACGAGTGCGGAGACCGAGATCTTGCGGCGGGATGCCTCGCTGCGGAGCGCATCGGACTCATGTTGCGTGAACTGGATCTGCATCCTGACCATGGCGACTCCTCTGACCGCATGATGGCATGGTCATCAGTATGATGGCATCGCTACTGGAGCGCAACGGGTCTTGAGTTGACGTTCGCGGTCCAGTTCCGCAAGCGGCCGGTCGGCAGTGAGCGCTCAGCGCAGGCTGAGGACCCAGAGCACCTGGTAGACGACGACGGCGGCGAACACGCCGGTCATCAGCGCCGCCGCCACCGTCGCCACGACGTACACCCGCAGGCGCCACAGCAGGATCGCGCCGAGGCTGACGATGCCGACCTTGAAGAGCAGGGCGGGCAGCGTCCCCGCGCGCAGGAAGAAGTCCATGATGTTGTTGGACTCGGTGGCGAACCCGAGCCAGAGGGCGTAGCGCGTCAGCGCGAGGTCGGCGACGTTGAGGACCGACAGCTCGACCAGCAGCAGGAGGAGCAGACGGTCCCGCGACTCGCTCGGGTGCGCCCGCGTGCGGCGGACGCGGAAGACGGCGCTCACTGCGGCAGCCTCGTGACGACGATGCGCCAGACGCTCAGCGCTGTGTTCGATCCAGGCGACGCGCTCGCCGCTGACGGCGACCTCGACGACGGAGCCGTCCGTCTCGGCGACGACGAACGCGTCGTCGCCGCCGAGCCGGCGGGCCATGACGCGTCCTCCCTCCGCCGTCTTCTCTCCCCAGACCGCCGTCCGGCCGTCGTAGGACGGCCCCGCCAGGCCGGTGACGTCCACCGCCAGCGCCGTCGTGTCGCCCCCGTCCACGTCGGCGGCGGCGACCACGCCGGTCCGCTCCGCGTCGGCGGACTGCCCCCAGACGAGCTCGCGGCCGGAGAGCGCCAGACCGGTGAGCCGGCCGTCTCCCATGGATGCCGCGACCGGCCAGCTCGCGCCGCTGGCCACCTCCTCCGCGACGAAGGGGCCGGTCCAGCTCGTCGCCCAGACGACCAGGCCTCCGGAGACGACCGGCGCGCCGTAGCCCGGAGCGATCGGGAAGCCCCACTCGCCGTGGATCCGGGCGCCCCAGACGGCGGGCTCGCCGATGTCCATGGAGGAGCTCCAGACCAGCAGCTCGCCGGAGATGGCCGGGTACGAGTTCACGGACCCGATGTCGCCGAGCTTCCAGCGCCGGCCGGTCTGCGTGTCGTAGGCGACCGCCTGCGCCGCGACGCTCTCCGAGCGCTCGGCCTCGAACCAGACCGCGTACCGCTCGCCGACGGCGGGGTCCCACGTGGTCCGCATGCCGGGTCCGGGGCCGAGGAGCAGGACCTTGCCGCGGCCCAGGTCCATGTACTCGACGGACGCGCCGTCCTGCCAGATCAGGTGCTCGCCGTAGAGCCCGAGACCGCTCAGCTCGCGGTGGCTGCGCGCGGTGAGACTCCAGCCGCCGGCCGACCTCTCCACGGCCGGGGTCTGGACGTACCGCCCGCGCTCGTACCTGAAGCCGGCGCCCCCGAGGGCCGCGCCGGCGACGAGGACGATCAGCGAGAAGAGCGCCGCCCGCAGCCACGAGGGGCGGCGCGGAGGCCGGCCGCCGGGAGCGGGGCCGGCGCGGATGCGCCCACGGGCGGCGGGGCGGCGGGAGCCGGGGCGGCCGGGGGCCGTGCGGCGGCCGAAGGCTGCTCCGCGGTCGCCGGCGGCCGGCCGGCCTGTCCGGCGCTCTCTCTCAACGCGTCCCGCACAGGTGCAGGAGGTCCGCGTACACGCCGTACGCCGTCTGCGGGACGAGGGCGTGGCGCTCGCTCACCAGCACGTCCGCCATCAGGTCGGTGTGCAGGAGCGCGCCGAGCGACTCGCCGCTCACCGCCGCCAGCGGGTGCTCGATGTCGAGCTCCTCGGCGCGCAGGCGCGCGCGGACGCGGCCGGCGCGCGCGCCCGGGCCGGCCGGCGAAGCGCCGCCGGCCTCCCCGCCCTCGCGCCACACGCTCGTGACCAGCCGCAGCCGCTTGCCCTCCTCGCGCGCCCGCACGATCCGCGCTAGCGGCACGTCGCGCAGGCTCTCGCGCTCGACGTCGGCCGGGGTGATGCCGGCGTCCATCGCGACGTTGGCCAGCGCCGCCGCCTTGCTCGCCGCGTCCCAGCCGTCCACGTCGTTGCTCGGGTCCGCCTCCGCGTAGCCCTCGGCCTGGGTCTGTGCCAGCGCGTCCTCGAACGTCCTGCCCGCGGCCATGGCGTCGATGATGAAGTTGGTCGTGCCGTTGAACACCGCCTCGAACCCCAGCAGCGCGCAGTCGGGCAGCGTGTACTCGAGGAGGCTGAAGACGGGGAGCCCGTCCATCACCGTGCTCTCGAAGCGGACGCGGCGGCTCGCCGCGGCAGCCGCCGCCGCGACCTCGGGCCAGCTCCACGCGATGGGCCCCTTGTTGGCGGTCACCACGTCCATGCCGAGGCGGAGCGCCTCGAGGACGTGGCCGGTGGCGGCCGGCCGCCAGGACGTCTCGCCGGCCGCCACGCCGGTGAGGTCGCCCATCACCGTGAGCTCGACGAGTACGTCGGCGCCGGAGGCGGCGAGGAGCTCGGAGGCCGGCATGGGAGCCTGCGGGGGCGCCGGCTCGTCGCCCACCGCGGCCAGCATCTCCGCCGGCGTCAGGCCGGCCGGCGCGAGCAGGCTGCCGCGGCGCGTGCCGGCGGCGGAGATCAGCACGCGCAGGCCGTGCCGCTCGGCGAGGATGCGCTCCTGCGCCGCGAGCAGCTCGCAGAGCGCCCTCGCGACGCTGCCGAAGCCGAGCAGGCAGAGCCGGACGGTCTTGAGGCCGTTCGCCGCCGGCTCGTCGCCGAAGCCGGCCAGCGGCAGGCGGACGTCACGCACGGCGCCGGCCGCCGGCGCGGTGCGCCGCGGAGCGGCCGGACCCCGGGTCATCGCACCGACCGGGAGAGGTCGCCGACGGCCGCGACCAGTCGCTCGAGCTCGCCCTCTGTGGTGTAGGGGGCGAGCCCGACGCGCACGAGTCCTCCTCGCGGGAGCAGGCCGAGCAGCTCGACCAAACGGTGCGCGTAGAAGTCGCCGTCCCAGGTGAAGAGGCCGCGAGCGCCGAGGGCGCGGCAGACCTCACCTGCCTGGAAGCCGTCGAGCGTGAAGGAGACGGTGGACGTGCGTGGGCTCCCCTCCGGCGGCCCGTAGAGCGTGACGCCGGGGATGCCGGCGAGCTGCTCGCGCAGCCGCTGCGCGAGTGGCTGCTCGTAGGCCTCGCCGGCCAGCATGCCGGCGACGACCGCCCGGCGCCGGCCCTGCAGGCCGGCGGGCAGGCGGTCCTCCACCATGCCCGTGTGCCGTTCGCCGAGGTCGGCGATGAAGTCGATCGCCGCAGTCGTCCCCGCCATGCCCTCGTGGTTGAGCGTGCCGGTCTCCCACACCCAGGGCGGGTCCGGCTCCTGCGTGCTCAGCCGCACGGGCTCGAGCAGTTCCGTGGTCTCCTTGCGCGCGTACATGAGGCCCACGTGGGGGCCGAAGAACTTGTACGCGGAGCAGAGGAGGAAGTCGCAGCCCAGCGCGCGGACGTCGATGGGGCCGTGCAGCGCGTAGTGGACGGCGTCGACCACGCTGAGCGCGCCGGCTTCGCGCGCCAGCGTGGCCGCGCGCGCGACGTCGTTGACGGTGCCGACGGCGTTGGACGCGTAGCCCACGGCGACCAGCCGGGTCTTGCCCGGCTCCACGAGCCGCTCGAACGCGTCCCAGTCCAGCGTGCACGTCTCGAGGTCCACCGGCACCTCGCGGACCACCGCGCCGCGCTCGGCCAGCCGCAGCCATGGGCCACGGTTGGCCTCGTGGTCGAGCTGCGTGATCAGGACCTCGTCTCCGGGCTTGATGTCCCGCGCGATCGCGTCGCTCAGCAGGAAGGCGAGCGTCGTCATGTTGGCGCCGTAGCTGACCTCGGTCCAGTGACAGCCGAGCAGGTCGGCTCCGGCCTCGTGCGCCGCCTGGATCACCGCGTCGGTCTCCTCGGAGGTGACGAACGCTCCGTGGATGTTGCAGTTGTGGTTGGCGAGGTAGTCGGCGACGGCGTCGATGACGCGCTGGGGCGTCTGCGTGCCGCCCGGCCCGTCCAGGTACGCGGCCGGGTGGCCGTCCACCGAGCGCTTGAGCGCGGGGAACTGCCTGCGGACGTAGGCGACGTCGAACGATGGCATGGGCTCACCTCGGGCCGGTGGTGGCAGGTACACCAGTGTACCGTCCCGTGCAGGAAGGGCGCACATGGGGCAGGATGGTAGGACGATGTCGAGCGGCGACCAGGTCATGAGCGGATCAGGCGGGCGCGCGGGGAACACCCGCGGGCGCTCGCTTGCGCGCGTCCTGGAGCGCGAGTTCCCGGTCATCTGCTTCGCCTGGGACGGCACGGCGGTCGCTCGCCGCGACGAGGACGCGTCCGCCGTGCGCAGCCGCGTGGAGCGGCTGACGGCGCTCGGCGTCGACATCGCCGTCGTCAGCAGCGCCGACGTGCGCGAGGTGGACGACCAGCTGCGCGCACGTCCGGGAGTGGAGGGTCGCCTCTTCCTCTACCTCTCCCGTGGCTCCGAGGTCTACGTGGTCGGGCCGTCCGGCCCGCGCCTGCTCGAGCGCCGCAACGCGACCCCGCTCGAGGAGGAGCATCTGGCCGCCGCCGCGGAGGCGCTGCTCGAGCGGCTGACCGCAGCCGGCCTGACTGCCCGACCGGTGCCCGGCCACCTCAACCGGCGCTCGGTCGACCTGGCGCCGGACTGGACCGAGCCGTCCGGGACCGAGGCGGCGGAGCTGCAGAGCGTGGTGGACGAGCGGCTGCGCGCCGCCGGCTTCGACGGACTCGGCGGCGCGCTCGAGCTGGCGCGGGAGCTCGCGCGTGAGTCAGGGCTTGCGCATCCGGCGGTCGGGAGCGACGTGCGCCACGTCGACATCGGCCTCACCGGCAAGAGCGACGCCATGCGCGCCGTGACGCGCTCGCTGGTGCTGGGGCGCGGCCGGCAGCCGCGCGACCTGCTGGTGCTGGGCGACACCTTCGGCGCCGTGGCCGACGGCCGTGGGACCGACTCGGCCATGCTCATCCCCGAGCTGCGCCGCGCGACGTTCATCAGTGTCGGCCGCGAGCCGGCCGGGGCGCCGCCGCAGGTGCTGCACGCCGGCGGCGGCCCCATCATGTTCCTCGACATCCTCCACGACCAGCTCGCGATGCGTGAGATCGTCGCCGAGCGCAGCTTCCCGGAGCCGACGAGCGACCCCGCCTGGCGGTTCGAGGTCAAGGGGTTCGACCCGTTCCGCGAGCGCGAGGTCGAGACCTGGCTCACCGTGGCCAACGGCGAGACGGGCACGCGCGGCGCGCTGGAGGAGGGGTCGGCGATCTCCACGCCGGCCACCTTCGTCGCCGGCGTGTTCGGCGACGGCACCGGCGACCCGGCCTTTCGCCAGCCCGTCCCGGCGCCCGACTGGACCGGCCTGCGCCTGATGGTGGCCGGCAGCGCGCTCACGCTCTCCAACGGCGAGATCCTCGAGCACGAGCGGGTGCTGGACCTGAGGCACGGCGTCGTGTTCCGCACCTGGCGCCAGCGTCTGCGCAGCGGCCGGACGGTCCGCATGCGCACGGCGCGGTTCGCCTCGCTGGCGGACCGCCAGCTCATGGCCGCCCGTGCCGAGGCCGTCCCCGAGGACTTCTCGGGTGCGCTCGTCTGGCAGAGCGCCATCGGCGTCACGCACGCCGGCGGGGCGACCAAGGAGATCGAGTTCGAGGTCCTCGAGGATCCGCCGGGCACAGTCGCGAGCACGCGCGGCCGCAACGGCGGCGGGCACGTGCTCGCGGTGACGACGAACCCGGCTCCCGGCTCGCCCGTCACGCGCACCCCGCAGCAGGCGCGCGACGTGATCGGAGGGCGCCTCGAGCCCGGCGACCCGGCCACGGTGGACCGGCTGGCCGCCATCGTCTCGGCGCGGACCAAGGTGCCCTCTCCGGAGGTCGCGCGCCGCGCCCTCCAGCGGGCGCGCGAGACCGGCTTCGACGAGCTTCTGCGGCGGCACCGGGCGGCGTGGGACGCCGCCTGGGACGCCGCCGACCTGCGCGTGGACGGCGACGCCGGCGACCAGCACGCGCTGCGCTTCGCCATCTACCACATGATCAGCACTGCCCACCCCGGCAAGGACACGGTCTCCATCGGCGCCCGCGGCCTGGGCGGCATGTCGTACTTCCTGCACGTGTTCTGGGACACCGAGATCTTCGTCATGCCGTTCTTCATCTACACGCAGCCCGAGACGGCGCTCACGATGCTCAAGTACCGCTACCGCAACCTCGCGGGCGCGAGAGAGAAGGCGGCCAACATGGGGTTCAAGGGCGCGCTGTACCCATGGGAGTCCGCGGACAAGGGCATCGAGACCACGCCTCCCTACGGCTACGGGCCGAGCGGCGAACAGGTCCCCATCCTCTCCGGGCTGATGGAGCACCACATCTCGGCCGATGTGGCGTGGGCCGTCTGGGAGTACTGGAAGGCGACCGGCGACGACGGGTTCATGGCGTCGATGGGCGTGGAGATGCTGCTCGAGACGGCCCGGTTCTGGGTATCGCGCGCCGCCCGCGACGACGAGGGCAGGTACCACGTCAACGTCGTCGTCGGCCCCGACGAGTACCACGAGGGCGTCGATGACAACGCCTATACCAACGTGCTCGCGCGCTGGAACATCAAGCGCGCGCTCGAGGCGCTGGCGTGGCTGCGCGAGCTCGACCCCGACTTCGCCGACGCGCTCACCGCGCGGCTCGAGCTCTCCGTCACGGAGCTGTTCGGCTGGCGCAAGGTGATCGACGGCTACGTCACCGGGTTCGACCCGGAGAAGCTGCTCTACGAGCAGTTCGCCGGGTTCTACGACATGGCCGACGTGCCGCTCGAGAAGATCCGGCCGCGGCCGATGGCCGCCGACCTGATGCTCGGCCGCGACGTGACGCTGGTGAGCAAGGTGGTCAAGCAGGCCGACGTCGTGATGCTCTGCCACGTGCTCGCCGACGAGATCGACGAGGCCACGACGCGGGCCAACTACGACTACTACGAGCCCATCACCTGCCACGGCAGCTCGCTGAGCCCGGGCATCCACGCCGCCGTGGCCGCGCGCCTGCACGACGTCGCGGAGGCCACGACCTACTTCAAGATGGCGGCCGCCATCGACCTCGCCGACAACATGGGCAACGCGGCCGCCGGCCTGCACATGGCCACCATGGGCGGCCTGTGGCAAGCGGCCGTGATGGGCTTCTGCGGCGTCATGCGCCGCGGCGAGGCGCTGCGCCTCGACCCGCAACTGCCGAAGGCCTGGAAGCGGGTCCGTCTGCCCCTGCGCTTCCGCGGCTCACGGCTGCACCTCGACTTCCGCGCCAGACGGGACGGCGTCGACGTGGGTATAACCGTCGATGAGGCGCCGGTGATGCTCCAGCTGGACGGGGTGGAGCGCGAGCTCAGCCCCGGCAAGCACCAGCTCCGGCGCCGGAAAGGGGAGGCCTGGCAGGTGGACGCACCATGACACTTCTCGTCGCAGTCGCGGACGCGGAGGCCGATCGCGAGCTGGTGGTGTCGGCTCGCGCGCTGGCAGACGCCGCGCGCTGGGACGCGCGCGGCGTGCACGTGCGTGAGCCCGGCGTAGCCGAGCCCGGCAGCGCCGAGCTCGAGGGCCTCGAGGTCGACCGCCGTGGACGGCGACCCCGTCGAGGCCCTCACGGCGCTCGTCCGCGAGGCCTCCGTCGACGCCGTCGCCTTCGGCCTGCGGTGCTCGTGCACGCCCGGCGAGACCTCGGGCATGGGCCACGTGGCGGAGGCGCTCCTCAACAGCCACGTGGCGCCCGTGCTGCTGGTGCGGCCGGGTATGCGCCGTGTGGCCGGCCTCAAGCGCCTGTACGTGCCCCTCGAGGGCAGCCCGTCGGCCTCCGCCGCGATGCGCGCCGCCGACGACGCGCTCTGCGCCCGCGGCCGGGAGATCGTGATGCTGCACGTGGTCACCGGCGGCGAGACGCCGGCCGAGACCGGCAGCCTGCCGGCGCCACGGATGACGGACCAGGAGCACTACGAGTGGAGCGCCTGGCAGGACGAGTTCACCATGCGCTTCTCCACGTGCCCGGAGGGCGGCCGCCACCGGGTCGCGGTCCGCGTCGGCGACCCGGCCGCCATCATCGCCGAGGAGGCTGAGAAGAACGGCGCCGAACTCATCGTCCTCTCCTGGAACGGGAGCTTCGAGAGCGGGCACGGCGCCGTGATCAAGTCCTTGATCGACTCGGCGCCGTGCCCGCTCCTCCTCGTGCCCAGCGACCCGCCGCAGGAGGGCTGACGCCGCTCGCCGTCGCCGGCTCGAGGGCGCCCGGGCGCCCCGACGACGCGAGGGGTCCGCACGTGGCCGGCGAACTCTTCCCTTGGCCTACGGGTGTCTCGAGATCGTGGACGGAGGGGACCTTGCGGAGAGTACCGATCCTGCTGGCGCTCTGCGCCGTGCTGCTGGGTGCGGCGGCGCCGTCCGCGGCGCGGGTCGCGGCCGCGCCGGCCGCTCCAGCCGCCGCACTCGCCGACGACGAGTTCGCGCCCTACCTCGTGCCGCCGCGGCCGCCGCGGCCGCACAGCAGCGCCGTCAAGGCCCTGCTGCGGGGCAGCGGCGTCACCGCCCGCGAGGGCTGGATCGTCGCCCGCCTCGCGGGCTCTCCCTATCGCATCGGGTTCCAGAACGGTTACTACACGGCGCAGTCCGCCGACTACTGGATGCGGTACTTCGTCGGCGAGCCGGGCTCGGCGGCGAGCAAGATCCTCACCCGCGTCGCCCGGGACTACATGTGGCGCAAGGTCCCGGTGCGCTACCAGAGGGAGCTGCGCGGCATCCGCGACGGCATGCGTGCCGCGGGCTACCCCGTCGGGCTCTGGCGCGTGGTGGCGGCCAACGGCTGGGCCGACGTGCTCTGCTACGCCAAGCTGCTGCCCACCGAGCTGCAGGGGTTCGATGACCCCGCCGCTGGCCTTCGTACCGGCGGCTGCAGCGCCTTCATCGCCACCGGCGCGGCGACCGCCGACCACCGGCCTGTCGCCGCGCACACTACGTGGACGCCGGGCCTGCCGTTCTGCATGTTCAACGTCATGTACCAGGTGCGCCCGGACCGAGGGTTCGACCTGAGCTACCAGAGCGCCGGCGGGCAGATCTGGAGCGGCATGGACTGGTATGAGAACGGGTCCGGGCTGCTGCTGACGGAGACGTCCCTGCCGGACAGCGTTACCGACCCGCGCGGCACGCCGGTCTTCTCGCGCGTGCGCAAGGCCGCGCAGTTCTCGGACGACGGTGGGCGACGTGGTGCGCACGCTGCTGAGGGGCAACAACGGCTGCAACGCCGCCGAGTGGCTCATCGGCGACAGGACGGGCCGCATCGCCTCTCTCCAGCTCGGCTGCGGCGTGTACGACCTGAGCGTCACGCGCGACGGCTTCTTCGGGTCGGCCAACTTCCCGTGGGGGCCGGCCGTGCGAAGGCAGTGCGGGGACGACGCCCCACCGTACGACCCGGCGGACATGTACTACGCGCGCTTCTCGCGCTGGGACCAGCTCCGTGACCAATACTGGGGCGCGATAACCCCGGAGGTCGCCGAGACCTTGATCACCGACACGTACGACACGTACCTGCGGCAGTGGGGAGGGGACGCGCGCACCATCTGCGGCAAGGGTGAGAACGGATCCACCGGCGTTCCCTACAGCGGCAGCGACTGCTGGGGATCGGTGGACGCAAAGGTGGCGAGCTCGGCGATGGCGCGGGACGGTCAGAGGGTGCGCGCCCGCTGGGGCCGGCCCGATGGTACGGCCCTGGATGCAGCCCGGTTCCTGCTCGCCAACCCGGACTGGCCGAGACTCAACGGGGCGCTCGGCGTGTTCTCGCTGCAGACGTTCTCCGCGCAGACGCCCAACGGCTGGACGACGCTCGGCGGCTGGCGCTGAGCCACCGAGCGTGAACGCCGCCGCATCGCCTGGGATGACCTACGACGCCCTGGCGGCGCGCCTCGTCTCCGCCCGGCTCGGTCGGGCGGCCTTGCCCACCACGACAGCCGGCCGCCTGCCGAACGCGACGACGAGCACCACGCCGATGACGACGCTCACGATGCTCACCCACTGCGGCTGCGTGAGCCCGGCGAGCCAGTCGGGGTTGATGCGCACGAACTCGACCAGGAAGCGCTCGATCCCGGAGAGCACGAGGAACCAGCCGAACGTCCACCAGCCCGACTTGTCGTAGCGGGTCGCGAGGCGCCAGAGGATCCAGACCACGAAGGCCATGGCGATGATCTCGTAGATGGGCGTGGGGTGGACGGTGACGCCGGGCGGTGTGGGCACCGTCCCCTTGGGGTAGCCCATCGCCCACGGCAGGTCGCTGGGCCTGCCGTAGTCGCCGTCGCCGGCCAGCTGGCAGCCGATGCGCCCGATGAGGTAGCCGAGGGCCGTGGCCGGCGCCATGGCGTTGGCGATGATGTCCAGGGAGTACTTGCGCACCAGCGTCCAGCCCACGACGCCGAGGAACCCGCCGATGAGGCCGCCGTACCAGACGAAGCCCGCTCCGCCGAAGGCGGCGCCCCAGAAGTCCGCCTTGACGGCGGCGTAGTTCTCGATGAGGTAGTAGATGCGCGCGAAGACGAACCCGCCGACGCCGGCGGCGATGATGAGCTCGTAGGCGAACTCCGCCGGCACGCCGCGGCGGCGCACCAGCGCGCGCACGATGGTCATGCCCGGCACGATGAGCGCCAGGGCGGCCATCAGGCCGAAGCTGTAGAAGCGGAAGTCGCCGAACTGGAAGAGGATGGGTCTCATCGTGTGGCCAAGTGTAGGGAATGGCGCGGCCGCACGCGAGCGCTCATGGGCGGGGCGGGCCGGCGGAGGGCGGGCCGGCGGCAGCGCCGCCCGCCAATTCGGCCGCCAGTGCGGGGTCGAGGTCGCCGTTGTAAGGCGACACCGCGTTGGCGGCGCCGGCGGCCGCGGCCTGGCGTAGCGCGGCGGCGATGCCTTCGCCGCGCTGCAGCGCCAGCGTCAGTCCGGCCGTGAAGCAGTCGCCCGACCCCACGGGGTTGACGGCGCGGACCGGCGGCGTCGCCACCTGCCACGCGGCGCCATCCAAGACGCCCGCGGCGCCGGCGGCGCCCAGCGTGAGCACGGCTCCGGTCGCCCCGGCGTCGCAGAGCAGCCGCGCCAGGGCGACACCCTCCGCGACGAGCTGCTCCCGGGTCGCGTGCTTCTCGTCGTCGCAGTGCGCACCTGGGCGGCCCGATCGCGGTACAGGCTTCCGCGAGGTTGACCTTGACGAGGTCCGGTCGCTCTTCGAGCGCGCGCTCGAGCTGCTCTTCCGTCGCGTCCACGAGCACCTTGAAGCCGCCGGACCGCGCCGCGCTCAGCAGCGCCGCGTAGAAGCCCGGCGAGACGCCGGGCGGCGCGGCGCCCGTCACCACGGCCCACTCACCCGGCGCCGCGGTGTGGGCGGCGATCAGCTCCCGCAGCGCCGCCTCATCCGCGGCCGTGACCTCAGGGCCGGCCTCGTAGAGGCGCGTGACGGACCCGTCGTCCCCCAGGACGACGGTCGAGACGCGCGCCTCCCCACCGGTCGCGACCGTCTCGAGCTCGAGCCCCTCATCGCGCGCGAGCTCCTCGATCAGCCGTCCGGTGCGCCCGGCGGCGAAGCCCACCAGCACCGCCTCGCCGCCCAGCGCTCGGGTCGCCCGCGCGACGTTCGACTCCCTTGCCGCCGGCCTGCGTGCGGAGCTCGCGGCAGCGGCTGATGCCGCCCGGCCGCACGCGGTCGGTCAGCCAGCACGCGGTCGACGGCGAGATTGGGGCAGATGACGAGGGTCACAGAGTCGCGGTCCTTGTGGTCCTTGACGGGGGCGCGGTTCGGTCGCGGGAGGCGTGCGTCACGCGCCTCAGCGCTTGACGTGCACGTACCCTTTGCCGTCGGCGATCTTGACGTTGGTGTCGAGCGCCGACGAGAACCCCTGGAAGCGCTGCAGGATGCTGTCCGCCTGTGAGCCCTTGACCACCGAGGGGACGCCGGACCCGCCGCCGACCACCGGGATGAGCTGTGCGTCGATGCCGTCCTCGGAGACCTTGGCGCGGACCAGGATGGTCTCCGCCGTCTCGCCGCTGAAGCCGCTGAACACCAGGTTGCCGAGGCTGTAGAAGATGAGCCCGTCGTTGTACGCCTCCACGCCGTCGAGCAGGTGCGGGTGGTGGGCGAAGATGATGTCGGCGCCGGCGTCGATGATCGCGTGCCCCTGGTTCACCTCCAGCGAGGTCGGCGCGCGCTTGTACTCGAAGTTCCAGTGCCAGCCGACGATGACGAAGTCCGCCTTCTTCGCGGCGGCCTTGACCGCCCTCTTGACGGCGCTGATATCGGCGCGGCCGGGCGCGACGCCGGGGCTCGACGACGTGGCCGGGTACCCGACAGGCAGCACGTCGGTGAAGCCGAGGAAGGCGACCTTGACGCCGTCCTCGGTCTTGAGGATGGTGCCGGACATGGCCTCCTCGAGGTCCTTGCCGGCCCCGACCACGGCGATGTCGTTCTTCTCGCAGTACGCGATGCTGTCGAGCAGGCCGCTGTCGCCCATGTCGCCGGCGTGGTTGTTGGCGTGGGTGACGACGTTGATGCCGCTGGCGGCCATCGCCGGCGCGAGGTCGGGATTGCCCTTGATGACGACGTCCTTCCAGCCTTGTGCGTCCCCGCCCGTGGTGAGCGGGCTCTCCAGGTTGACGAAGCCGAAGTCGCTCTTCTCGAAGGTGGGCGCGACGCTCTTGAAGAGACCGCTGCCCATGGAGGCCACGACGCCGCTCACACCGAACCCGCCGATGACGTCCCCTCCGGCGGTGACCGAGAACGCGGGCGCCGCGCTCGGCGTGGGGCTGGGTGAGGGTGTCGGCGAGGTCTCGGTCTCGGCCGCGGCCGGCGGCGAGGCGGAGGCAGCCGGCGTGGCTACCACGGTCGCCTTGGACGTGGGCTCGCCGGCGGCCGCGGTGCTGCCGCCGCCGAAGGGTCCCAGGCCGGTCGCCGCCGCGACGCCTACCGCGGCGGCGATGATGATGAGGAGGACGATGAGGAGGACGAGCCCGCCGCCCCGGCGCTTGCGGCGGCGGTCGCGGCCGCGCGGGGGCCGGTCGTAGGGCGGGCGGCCGCCGGACGAAGAGCCGCCGCCTCCGGGAGCCACGCCGTCGGACCACGGGCCGCCCCAGGCAGCGGACGCGCCGGGGACGTCGTGGTCCCCGGCGCGGTAGGTGGTGTACGGCTTGTCCCAGCGACTCGTCATTGGCTCCTCATAGTACACGCGCGACCTTCCCTCCGCGTTCTCGACGGCTCGCGCGACTCCTGCCCGCCGCGGGACCCCGGTGATAGGGTGGCCGGGTCGTCGCGAGGCGGGGGGAGATGCGCGCAGGGGTCCACAGGAGCAGCGTCGCGGGCGGCCGCAGGCGAGCGCCCATGCCGCCACGCCGCTGCCGTCACCGTGGCACTCGCTTGCGCCGCCGCCGTCCTGGTCCTCTTCGCGTCGGCGTGCGCCCTGGGCGCCGGGGACGCGGGCTCCGAGGCGAGCGCGGAGCAGGCCAGGGTGCTCGAGCTCGCCCGCGCGCAGTTCGGCCAGGCGGCCGCAGCGCTGCGTGAGGGCGACTCAGCCGCATTCGCCGAGGCCCTCCCCGTGGACGCCGCCGCATCCGGCGGGCGGCTGCGTGAGCGTGTGGACGAGGTCTACGCCGCGCTCTCACCGCTGCCTTGGTCGTCGTTCGGCTTCGCTGTAGCTCCGCTCCCGGACCAGGACGGCGTCTACCGCGTGGTGGGCAGCGGCCGGCTCGGAACTGCGGGACCGGCCGACAGACTGGCCGTCGTCCGTTACCTCCGGTTCGCCCCGGAGGGGGACGGCGTCGCCGTCTCCGCCGACGTGACCCCGGAGGACCTCCGCCGGCGGTACCTCATGGCGCTGCACGACCCCGTCGTGCTGCAGCGCCCGGGCTTCCTGGTGCTCGCCGACCGCTGGGCACGCGACCGGGCGCGCACCGTCGCCGCGGCCGCCGGACGGGCGCGGCCGCAACTGGAGGCGCTCGGCCTGGACACCAGCCCGACCGTCCTCGTCACCATCTACGGCTCCGCCGAAGATGTACGCGACGCATTGGCCGTCAGCCTCCCGAGCGTTCGGCTCAGGTTCTTCGCCCACCGGCCCCTGCGCGTGGCCGAGGAGGAGTGGGACGTCGACGACGTGGGCGTCATGGGTCCCTGGCTGCGCGACCCCGGCCAGTCGATCGACGGGGTGCTCCTCCACGAGCTGGCGCACGCCTACACCCTGCGCTGGTTCGCGGACGCCGCCGAGCCCCCGGCGCTGCTCGTGGAGGGCATCGCGGCGGCGGCCGAGGGCGTGCCCGTCTCCCCGGGGTTGCGCGACGAGGTCGCCTCGGGCAACCAGCTCTGGCCGCTGCCCGAGTCGTTCGCGGTGGACGATGTGTGGGACGGCGGGGACATGGAGGCGATCGGGCTCGGGTACGAGATCGGCCGCTCGCTCGTCGACTACGTGGACGCGCGCTGGGGCGCCTCCCGTCTGGAGGCGTTCGTGCGCGCCGCGGCCGCCGCCGAGCCCACGGAGGCCGGCCTGGACGCCGCGCTCGAGGAGGCGCTCGGCGTGGGCTGGGACGAGTTCTACGCCGGCTGGCGCCGCTTCGTCCTGCGCGGCGGCTGAGAAGGCGCGGCCGCTGAAGACGCACGCCGGTTGAGAAGACGCGCCGCCGGCCGTGGCGGCGGGCGCCGGGGCCGTACAATGTGGTCATGGCACCCGGACCCCGCAGAGCGCGCCCCGTCTTGCTCCTCGCCGGAGTGGGGCTGGCCGTCGCTGTCGTCATCCTGGTCGTCGCCGGCACCATCCTGCCGCTCGCGGCGACCGAGGAGGCCCCCGCGGCGCTCACCGCGTCGCCGCGCCCGGCCGCGGCCGCGGATATGGAGGCGGCGACCGGGCGCGCCACGGAGGCGCTACTGGCGCGCGACGCCGCCGCTTGGCGCGCCGCGCTCCCGGCGACCGGCGCCGCGCGCCGGTCGGTCGACAGCCTGTACCGGCACCTGGTGCGGCTGCCGTGGACCGCGGTGCGCATCATCGCCGAGCCGGTCGAGGGGCTGCAGGGCCGGTTCTGGTTGGGCGCCGTCGGGGAGCTCGGAGGCGCCGACCCGCCGGACCGGATCATGGCCCGCCGGGTCTATGAGGCCGTGGTGCGCGACGGCCGGCTCACGCTGCGCGACGACGTGACCCCCGGCAAGATCCGGGGGCAGCAGGTGATGGCGTTCGAGAAGCCCGTCGCGGTGCGCCGCAACGGGCTCATCGTGATCGCCGACAAGGCCGAGCAGGCCGCCGCGGAGGAGCTGGCGCATGCCGGCGGCGCGGCGCGCGAGCGCCTGGAGCTGCTCGGCATCACCTCGCGCAAGCCGGTCGTCGTCTACTACTACGCCTCGCGCAGGCAGCTGCTGCGTGCGCTCGGCGAGGACCCCGGCGAGTCCCGCATCCGCTTCTTCTCGCACACGCCGCTCCACCTGGACGAGACGCGGACCTGGACGCGTGACGTCGGCGTCCTCGGCCCTGCACTGGCGGGCAAAGAGGCCTGGGCGCCGCAGATGCTGGCGCACGAGCTGACCCACGCCTACACGTCCTCCTGGTTCCGCGGCGTCAGGCACGCGCCGTCCCTGCTCGCCGAAGGCCTGGCGACGGCGGTGGAGGGGGGCCGGAGCTTCCAGCCGCTGCGCGACGACCTCGACTCCGGTGAGGAGACCTTCCCTCTTGAGAAGGCGCTGCGCGCCAAGAGCCTGTGGGAGGGCAACGCGCTGGCCAAGGTCCGGCTGGCGTACCTCGAGGGAGCCTCGCTGGTGCTCTACGTCCTGGAGGAGTGGGAGGTGGCCGGCCTCAAGGCGTTCGTGCGCGCGGTGAGCGACTCCGACCTGCGCGCGGGCGGGCTCGACGAGGCCGCGCGCGAGAGCCTCGGCGTGAGCTGGGACGAGCTGCGGACCGGCTGGGAGGAGTACGTGCGCACGCTGCCGTGATGCGGCAGGGCCCGCGGCCGGCCGCCCTTAGACCGACGTGTCGGTGAGGTCGACGAGGCCGCGGCGGACCACGCGCTGGCACGCTGCGACGACGTGCTCGTCGTAGAGCCGGCCGGAGCCCCAGCCGATCTCGTCCATGGCCGCCCCGACGCCGAGGGCCGGCCTGTACGGCCGGTGCGAGGCCATCGCCTCGACCACGTCGGCGACGGCGAGGATGCGCGCCGTGAGCATGATGTCGTCACCGCGCACCCCGTGCGGGTAGCCGGAGCCGTCCAGGCGCTCGTGGTGCTGCAGCACGGTGGCGGCCACCGGCTGTTCGAAGGCGATGCCGGCGAGCACCTCGTGGCCCACCTCGACGTGCGTCTGGATGAGGCTGTACTCCCACTCGGAGAGCCTCCTCGGCATGGTGAGGATCTCGGCCGGCACGGCCACCTTGCCGACGTCGTGCACCGACGCCGCGTGCCGCAGCCCGGCCACGGCCTCGTCCGGCAGGCCGAGCTCCTGAGCGATGGCGACCACCAGCTCCGCGACGCGCCGCTCGTGGCCGGCCGTGTAGGGGTCGCGGATGGCGACGATCGCCCCCATGGACGCGACCGTCTCGCCGAGCGCCTCGCGCAGCTGCGACTGGCTCGCGACGAGCGCGTCCTGGGCTCGCCGGTTCTCGGTGATGTCCGTACCGGCGGCGATGAGCGCGACCACCGTTCCGTCGTCGCCGAGGACGGGCGTGACCGAGACGTCGAACCACGGGCGCCGGCCGTCGATGCTGACGAGCCGGCGCTCGATGCGGTAGGGCGTGCCCTCCCCGTCCATGGCCCCGGCGAGCCGGCGAAGCATCTCGGCGCGCTCCTCCGGTACGGTGATGTCGCGGATCGTCATCCTGCGCAGGTCCTCGGGCGGGTACCCCAGGGCCTTGACGAACGCGCGGTTCCAGCGCCGGAACGCACCGCGCGTGTCCATCACGATCATCGGGAGGCCGGCGAGGTCGAACACGGCGTGCATCTCGGCCTCTCTCGAGCGGAGCGCCTCCTGTGAGCGTCGCGCTGAGGTCACGTCGGAGTAGATCTCCACGACGTCCCCGGTCGGGAGCCGGAAGAGATGGCAGTCGTACCATCGCTCTGCCCCGTCCGGCCTGTCCGCCCTCGTCGCGTGGGCTCGGGGTCGCCGGTGCGGGGAACCCTCAGATCCCCGGGGCGTCGTCAGGAGTGGCGACGCCCGGCGTGTACCCGCGTAAGGTTGCGGCCGCGGCCCAGCCGGGGTACACCCTACTCAGTAGCACTACCGGAAGATCGGAAGGAGACCTGAATGCGCTCCAGACTCCTCATTCTCATCTCGCTCGTCGTCCTCGCCGCCGTCGCGCTCGTCGTCGGCGTAGCTGTCGCCGGCGCGGACCAGTCGGATCCGCTCCCGGCCGTCTCGGCCCCTGAGCTCCTCGCCAAGATGGGCCAGGCCGGCGATGTCACCGCCGTCAGCGGCGAGATCGCCTGGCAGAACCTGCTCTTCGGCGACCTCTCGCAGGTGGGCAACATGGCGCACCTGCCTGCACAGTCGCCCCTCACCAGCGGCGGGTCCGGGCGCATCTGGGTCGCCGAGGCGGGCGCCCGGGTCGAGTCCCAGGGCGGCGGCGGCGACCAGGTGGTCGTCATCGACAAGGCCTCGCGTACGGCGTGGGTCTACGACTACGCCGCCAACACGGCGAAGAAGGTCGTGGTGGCCGGGTCGGCGCCGGCGGAGACCGCGTCTCCGGCGCCCTCCGCCGCCATGCTCACCCCCGCGGCCATCACGCTCTACCTGCAGCAGCTCTCGGCATTCGCGACCGTCGAGGTGGCCGGCCAGACCAAGGTCGCCGGCCGCGACACCTATCAGCTGCGGTTCACGCCCACCGCACAGGACACCGCCCTGGGCTACGTGCAGGCGGCCGTCGACGGCCAGACCATGCTCCCGCTCCAGCTCGAGGTGTACGCCAAGGGCGGCACCGCCCCGGTGATCAAGTTCGGGTTCACCAGCGTGAGCTACGACGCCATCGACGCGGCCACGTTCGTGTTCACTCCGCCCGAGGGCGCCAAGGTGACGACGAAGACGATCGACACCGATAAGATGCAGGCCAGGATGGAGAAGGCCGCGCAAGCGCACGAAGGCCAGGAGCCGACGGCCAAGGAGCAGGCGCAGGTGATGCAGACGGTGCGGGGCGCGCTGCTCACGCGCGAGCAGGTCGCCAAGCTGGTCCCCTACGAGCTCGCCTACGCCCGCGACTACACCGCCCGGCCGTACCAGTGGGGCTACGTGCTCGGCTCCGCCGGGCCGCTCACCGGCTCCGGCACGCCGCTGCTCAAGGCGCTCGACGGGATCGCGGGCATGGATCTGAGCGCCGCGACCGGCATGGACCTCGACGGCCTCACCACGGGCTCTCACTCCGAGCGCTTCGGCGCGATGAAGTCGAGCCCGACCAGCGTCCTGCTGTACGGCGAGAGCCTGGGCACGATCGTGCTGGCCCAGACGAAGACGACGCCCGAGCTCGAGCAGCAACTCGAGCAGGCCCGTCAGGCGTCCGAGATCCTGGGCTCGACCACCATCAACGGCGTCAAGGCGATCGAGGTCGGGACGCCGCTCGGCGGCATCATCGTCTGGCAGCAGGGTGACACGACACTGATCGCCGGCGGCATGGTGCCGATGAGCGATCTGGAGGCGTTCGCGAGTTCCGTTCGTTGACGTGGACAGCAGCGTGACGCAAGGCGTCGCAGAAGCGCAGAAGCAGAGTGGACCGGAGGGGGCGCGGCCCGGGCAGCAGAGCTGCGACGGCCGCGCCCCCATCCTGACCACGCACGCCCTCACCAAGCAGTTCGGCGGGCTGCGCGCTGTCGACGGTCTCGAGATCGAGGTCTGCAAGGGCGACGTGTTCGGGTTCCTGGGGCCGAACGGCGCCGGCAAGACGACGGTGATCCGGCTGGCGCTTGGCCTCATCCACCCCACCAGCGGTCACGTGGAGGTCTGCGGCCACCGTGTGCCCGGCGAGCTGCAGGGCGCGCTCCGGCACGTCGGCGGCTTCGTCGACGACCCGACGTTCTACCCGCTGATGAGCGCGCGCCGGAACCTCCGGCTGCTCGGCAGCATGACCGGCCCGGTGAGCGAGGAGCGCATCGACGAGGTGCTCGAGATCGTCGCGCTCGACGACCGCGCCGAGGACCGCGTCGGCGGCTTCAGCCACGGCATGAAGCAGCGCCTCGGCATCGCGCAGGCCCTGCTGCACAGCCCGGAGCTCATCGTTCTCGACGAGCCGACCAGCGGTCTGGACCCGCGCGGCATGAAGGACGTGCGCGAGCTCATCCGCGAGCTCGGCGCCGCCGGTACCACCGTGTTCCTCAGCTCGCACCTGCTGCACGAGGTGGAGCAGGTGTGCACGCGCGCGGTGATCATCAACAAGGGCCGCGTCGTGGTGCAGGGCCCGGTCAGCGAGCTCAGGCCCCAGAACGACGCGATCAAGGTGCTCACCGGCGACCAGGGCCGCGCCGGCGAAGTGCTGCGCGGCCAGTTCGGCGTCGGCGGCGTCAAGGAGGACGAGGAGTACCTCGTCGTCGCGGCCGACCAGGACGCCGTGCCCGAGCTGGTCCGGCGGCTCGTCGCCGACGGCGTGGACGTGCGCGCCGTGGTGCCGGCGTCGGAGCAGGGGCTCGAGGATTTCTTCCTCGAGCTCACCTACGACGCCGGCGAGCCGGCGCGCGGCAAGAAACGCCGCGGCCTCGCCCGGCTGCTGCCGGGAGGCCGGCGGTGAGCGCCGTGCCTGAATCGACAGGCTCCGCGCCGTCGGGCGCCCCACCCGCCGTGCCCGACCGCGCCCACGGCAGCACCGGCGCCGGCATGCGCGGCCGCCGCTGGGGCGCGCTCCGCCGCGAGTGGATCAAGCTGCTCTTCCAGCGCCGCAGCTATCTCATCTGGGGCGGCGCGTTCGTCATCCCCTTCCTGATCTCGCTCGCCTTCTACCTCTCCAGGGACAACGGCGGGGGTGGCGGCGGACCAGTGTTCATGGAGCGCATCACGTCCAACGGCATGTTCGTCACGCTCGGCTCGCTGACGGTGCTCATACCGTTCCTGCTGCCGATGGCGGCGGCCATGGTGGCCGGCTACATGATCGCCGGCGAGGCCGAGCTGGGCACGCTGCGCATCGTCCTGCTGCGGCCCACCCGGCGCGGCGCGTTCCTGTTGGCCAAGTGGACCATGGCGGTCGTGTACCTCGCCGTGGGGTTCGGCTGGATGCTCGCCGGCGGCCTGCTGTTCGGCGGCATCTTCTTCGGGCTTCATCCGATGGTCACGCTGTCGGGCAGCACGGTGGGCGTCTGGCACGGCCTCGGGCTCATCGTCCTCAGCTGCCTGTACGCGCTCGCCGCGATGGCGTGCATCGTCTCCATGGCGCTCTTCTTCAGCACGCTCACCGACTCGAGCCTCACGGCGCTGATCGCCACCATCGTCATCTACATCGTGATCACGGTGCTCATCCAGTTCGACTACTTCGCCTGGCTGCGACCTTGGGTGTTCCCGCAGTACCTCACGGAGTTCCTGAACTTCTTCCGCGACCCTATCTACTGGCGGCCGATCCTGAAGGGGCTCGGGATCTTCGCGCTCTGGAGCGGCGTGCTGACGCTGGCGGCGTACCTGGTCTTCCGGCGCAAGGACGTGCTGTCCTGACTCAAGTGCCGTCTTCGTACGGCCGATTCAGCTCATCAGCGGGAGTCGCTGCCGCAGACTCGGCCCCAGCGATACCGGACGGTGGCCACAGGATGGCCCGAGGGAGGCGCTGATGAGTGGTCAGACCGGTGGCCGGGCGGCCGACATCCTCGAGTTCCTGCCCGACGCCACCTTCGTGATCGACACGCACGGCGTGGTCACCGCCTGGAACCACGCCCTGGAGGAGCTCACCGGCGCCAAGGCCGAGGACATCGTCGGAAAGGGCGACCACGAGTACGCGATCCCCTTCTACGGCAAGCGCCAGCCGATGCTCGCCGACCTCGTCTTCCTCGGCGAGGAGCAGCTGGCCGGCCGCTACGACCACGTCGACCGTCAGGGCGATACCCTGATCGTCGACGTCTTCCTGCCGGAGTTCGGCGACGGCACCTACTTCTGGGCCAAGGCGAGCCCCCTGTACGACGCCGAGGGCGGCGTGATCGGCGCCATCGAGACGGTGCGGGACATCACCGACCGCAAGCTGGCCGAGCAGGAGGCCGAGCGCAGCCGGCGCCGGCTCGAAGAGACGATCGCCTTTCTCCCCGACCCGACGATGGTCATCGGCACCGACGGCGTCGTGACGGCGTGGAACCGGGCGATGGAAGAGCTCACCGGGGTGCCGGCGGCGGAGATGGTCGGCAAGGGCGACCACGAGTACGCGCTGCCGTTCTACGGCAAGCGCCAGCCGGTCCTCGCGGACCTCGTCTTCCTGAGCGACGAGGAACTGGCGGAGCGCTACGACAGCATCGAGCGCGCCGGCGACACGCTGGTCGTCGACGTGTTCGTCCCCGAGTTCCGAGGCGGCGGGTACCTGTGGGCCAAGGCCGGCCCGCTCTACGACGCGGAGGGCAACATCACGGGCGCCATCGAGACCGTGCGCGACATCACCGAGCGCCGCCGGCTCGAGGAGCGGGAGGCACGCTCCAACGCGGAGCTCGAGATCGCCCGCGAGATCCAGCAGAGCTTCTTGCCCGACGAGCTCCCCGCGCTCGCGGGGTACGAGATCGCCGGCCGCAGCGTGATGGCCAAGGAGGTGGGCGGCGACTTCTTCGACGTCATCCCCTTCGAGGTCACCGCCCTCGACGACGACGAGACGCTGGGCGTGCTCATCGCCGACGTGGCCGACAAGGGCGTGCCGGCCGCGCTGTTCATGGCGCTCTCGCGGATCGTCGTGCGCGTCAACGCCCAGGTGCACGACGACCCCGCCCAGATCATCACCCGCGCCAACGACGTGATCGCCGAGGACGCCACGGCCGGCATGTTCGTCACGCTGTTCTACGGCCTGCTCTCGCGTACGGCGCGGACGCTTCAGTACGTCAACGCCGGCCACAACCCGCCGATGGTCGTGCGCGAGGACGGGACCGTGGAGCGCCTCGGCACGACCGGCATCGCACTCGGCGCCCGGAGCGGCATGCCGTACCGCTCCGAGCAGGTCCGGGTCGGCCCCGGCGACGTCGCGGTGCTGTTCACCGACGGGGTGACGGAGGCGATGGAAGGTCACAACCAGATGTACGGGGAGGACCGGCTGGTCGAGGTCGTGCGCGCGCACACGCACGAGAGCGCACAGGAGATCCTCGAGGCCGTGTTCTCCGGCGTGGGTGAGTTCGCCGCCGGGCAGCCGCAGTTCGACGACATCACGCTGCTGGTGGTGAAGGGCGTCTAGGATCTCGGCGTGCGGAGGTGCCGTCGCGGGGTACAACGCAGGTATGTCCGTCCTTGCGAAAGCCAGTGTGGCGCTCTTCCTGGCGGCGGAGGTGGCGATCGTCGCCGCCGTCGGTGAGGACGGCCTCTGGCTCGTCGTGGCCTGGGCGGTGGTTGCCGGCGTCGTCGTCGGCGTGGGGTACCTGGTGAGGGATCACGACGCTGCTCGAGTGGCGCTCGCGGCTGCGCTGGTCGCCGGGTGCGTGCTGTTCGCCGTCGAGCTCGGACTGTTCTTCCTGCCGGCCGCCGTCGCGCTGCTGGCGGCGGCGGTGGCGGAGCACCACCGCGCTTCGCGCCACCACCGGACGCCTCACGGCGGGGCGCCGCTGCACGCGGGCAGGTGACGGGGTGACGCGCATCGAGGGCGGCGCTGCATCGGCGGGCGGATCCGCTCCGCGGGGCATCCCGGCCACGATGCGCGCGATGCAGCTGGCGGCGCCCGCACCCGCGGCGGAGGCGCCGCTCCGGCTCGTGGAGCTCCCGGTGCCCGAGCCGGGTCCGGGCCAGGTGCTCCTGCGGGTGCTGGCCTGCGGCGTGTGCCGCACCGACCTGCACATCCTGGAGGGCGAGCTGCCGCCGCACCGCTCGCCCGTCGTCCCCGGGCACCAGATCGTCGGAGAAGTAGTCGCGCTCGGCGAGGGCGCCGGGCTGGTCCCGCCGGGCGGCGAGCCCGCCGCTCCCCCGCTCGCGGTCGGCGACCGCGTCGGGGTCCCGTGGCTGCACCAGACCGACGAGACCTGCCGGTTCTGCCGGCGCGGGCAGGAGAACCTCTGCGAGCACGCGCTCTTCACCGGCTGGGACGTGGACGGCGGGTTCGCCGAGTACACGGTGGCGCCGGCCGGGTTCGTCTACCGTCTCCCGGCCGGCATGACGGCCATGGCGGCGGCTCCGCTGCTCTGCGCCGGCATCATCGGCTACCGCTGCCTGCGGCTGGTCGGCATCGTCGGCGACGACGCCGGTCTGCCCGGCGGCGTTGCGGCCGCGTCGAGCGCGGCGGCCGCGTCGAGGCCGCGGCGCCGGGCGAGGGCGTCGCGCCGAGGCGACTCGCGATCTACGGCTTCGGCTCGGCCGCCTCGCTCTGCACCCAGGTCGCCATCTGGCGCGGCTGGGAGGTCTACGGCATCGCCCGCGACGCGGAGCACCGGGCGATGGCGCTGGAACTGGGCGCGGTGTGGGCCGGCGAGACCGGCGACGATCCCGGCGTGCTCTACGACGCCGCGATCGTCTTCGCGCCGGCCGGCCAACTCGCCGTAGACGCTCTCCGCCGTCTGGACAAGGGAGGCATCGTCGCGCTGGGCGGGATCTACTCCTCGCCCATCCCGCCGGTGGAGTACCCGTGGATCTACCACGAGCGCGTCGTGCGCAGCGTCGCCAACTCGACGCGTCGGGACGCCCGCGAGTTGCTGCGCGACGCGGCCGCGATCCCCATCGTGAGCCGCGTGCAGGAGTACGCGCTCGAGCAGGCCAACGAGGCGCTGCTCGACCTTGAGGAGGACCGGGTGCGCGGCTCGGCCGTGCTGCGGGTGGCGGCGGACTGACACTACTTGCGTTTCACTTGCGCTTGCGTTTCACTTGCGCTAGCCTGAAGGTATGACCACGCTCACGCTCAGTCTGCTCGACGCCACCGACGTCAAGGCGGCCCTGGCCGCCGTGGACGCGGCGGCGCCCGGGGTGCGCCGGCGGCTCAGCGCGTCGCTGCGCGACGCGCTGCAGGGCCGGCCCGCCGCGGTCCGCAGGTACGTCGCCGCCTACGGCGAGCTGCTCTCCCGCCTGCTCGCCGCGCTGCACGAGGAGCGTCCGGACGTCGTGCTTCGTGACGAGGCCGGTGAGTATCGCATCGCGTACCCGGCCGGTACCACGCAGGCGCCGGTGGAGCTGTTGCGCTCGTTCGCGGCCTCGGCGCCGTTCTCGCCGTGGGTGACCATCAAGGGTCTGGGCGCCGGGGTGGCGCTCGACCTCGTCGCCCGTCTGCGCGCGCTGCTGCCCGGCGCGGCGCCGCTCACCCTGCCGCGCGCCGCCGCCCTGCCGCGACTCGAGGATCCCGATGCTCTGCTGCGCTTCACGCGGCTGGTCGGCGAGGCGCAGAGAGCGGAGCGCTCCGACCTGGAGCGGATCCGCGAGGTGTTCGGAGTCAGCATCACCGAGCTCGGCGGCCTCTTCGGCGTCACCCGCCAGGCGGCCGGGCTGTGGCTGGCGGATGGGCCGCCCGGGGCCCGCAGGGCCAAGGCGGCCACCGTCGCCGGGATCGCCGACATCCTCGCGCGCCGGCTCAAGCCGGCGCGCGTGCCCGGCATCGTGCGCCGCTCCGCGGCGGAGTACGACGGCCAGACCATGCTGGAGCTCATCGGCGCCGACCGGCACGAGTGGCTGCTCGAGTCGGTGCGCCGCTCCTTCGACTACGCGACCACGGCGTGAGAGGCGCCCCGCGGCCGGGCACGCCGGGCACGCGGCCTGCCGGCGCGGGTCTCCTCTCCGTCACTCGCGGCGGCATCTACGTGCGTGTCGCCGACCCGGACTGGGACGACCCGCTCAGCGGCGAGTACGCCAAGGCGCGCGGCGGGCGCTGGAACGCTCCGCGTGCCTTCGCCGTCGTCTACCTCAACGCCGACGAGCGGGTGGCGCGAGCCAACCTGCTGCAGCGGTTCGCCGGGCTGCCCTACGGCCCCGAGGACCTCGAGCAGGCCGCGGCGCCTGTGCTGGTGAGCACCGTGGTGCCCGACGGTGACGCCGCCGACGTCGTCAGCGACGCGGGCTGCGCGGCGGCCGGGCTGCCTGTCACGTATCCACTGGACGAGGACGGCGAGCCGGTGCCGCACGAGCGCTGCCGGCCCGTGGGCCGCGCGGCGTGGGACGCGGTCCTGCGCGGGATCGCCTGCCGCAGCGCCGCCCGGGCTGCGCCGCCGGGCGGCGAGGAGCTCGCCTGGTTCCCGCGCGGCGACGCTCTGGTGCCGCTGCAGGCGCTGCCCTTCGCCGACTGGTACTGACGGCCGCGGCTCCCTAAGCCGCGGCGCGCGCAGGGGACCTCCGCGGACTCGCTCGGGCGCCTCGCACGGGTCACGCCCGCGCCGTCAGTATCCTCAGATGCAGTCGAAGAGGGCGTAGTCGCGGGAGCCGGCCGCGGACTGGCCGCCGCGCCCGCCACGCAGTCGTCGCCGGCCGGGGCGGCGGCCTCCGCCTCCGCAGCCAGCTCCTCCAGCAGCGGGCGCACCAGGTCGCAGTACGGGAAGGGCGCGGCGTACCCGGCGCGCTCGCCGCGCGCCCGCGCCGCGTAGTGCGCCTGAACCCAGCACTCGCCGCCGCAGGCGTCGGCGACCGGGCAGGCGAGGCACTCGGCCCGGTCCCGCGCCCGCGCCGCGCGCAGCAGCCGCAGGCTGCCGGACTCGCGCCAGATCTCGGCCAGGGGTCGCTCGCGCAGCGAGCCGGCCACGAACGCCGGGTCGCCGGCGGTGATGACGCACGCGTGCACGCGGCCGGCCGGATCGATGGAGAGGTCGCGGCAGCCGGCGGCGCAGAGGTCGTTCCTGGCGCCGATGCGCCGCCGCCAGCTCGGCAGGTTGTCGACCGTGAGGCCGATCTCACCGGCGACGGAGACCAGCTTGCGCACGGCCGTCAGCATCTCGTCACCGGTCGGCACCAGCCGGTCCACCTCATCCTGAGTCATCCCCCGCTGGTGCGGCAGTATGAGGTGCAGCCGGCCGACCCCCGCGGAGCGCAGCTCTCGTGCGAGCTGCTCGAGGCCGGGCAGCGCCGGCCGTACAGCACGGTGTTCGCCACCGGGTCGAGACCGGCCGCCAGCAGGCAGGCGATGGAGGCCATCACGTCGTCGTAACTGCCGGGGCCGCGCAGCGCGTCGTTGATCTCGCGCGGCCCGTCGATGCTGACGAGCGGCGTGAGCAGGCCTCGCCCGGCCCGACTGAGATGTCCGGCCAGTCCCTCGTCGATGAGGCTGTTGAAGAAGAACCGCGCCCTGGCGTCGTGCGCACCGGTCACGTGGTCGACCAGCGCGACGAAATCATCGCGGACCAGCGGGTCCCCGCCGATGAAGACGAAGCTCCCGGCGCCGAGCGCGGCGCACTGGTCGATCGCGTCGCGCCACTCGGCAGTCGTGAGCTCGTCGCCGGCCGAGGCAGCGTCGTCGTAGCAGTGCCTGCAGGCGCGGCCGCAGCGGTGTGTGACGTGGAGGTACACCTCTCGCAGCCCGTCGCGCGGATCGCCGCGCGACGGCGTCCGTCCCTCGAGGCGGTCGAGCACCCCGAGGTCGGCCGGCTCGTCCACGTCCGTCCACAGCGGGAGCTGCGCGACCCGCAGGCCGGCGTCCTGTGCGGCACGCAGGGTGTGGTCGAGGAGCCGCGGGCTGCTCATGGGCGCCGCTTCGAGGAGCGGTACAAGCGGCCCGGCGCCGGAGCCCCAGACTCCCCGGCCGGCGCCGATGAGGTAGTAGCCGCCGTCGGCTGCCGGGCCCAGGACCAGCTCGCCGCCCGCAAGCTCGTCGAACGCCTGCGCAAGGTACTCCGCCGGCAGCGCGGGGCTGTCGCTGTTCACGGCCACGACGGCGCCGGCGCCGGCGGCGAAGAGATCGGCGAAGACGCCGGCGAGCCGCTCGCCGAGCCCGTCTCCGTGCTGCCGGAGGCGGGTCCAGCGGGCGCTCCGGCCGGCGAGCGGGTCCGCGGCCGGCTCCGCCACGGCAGGCGCCTCGGCGAGCACGAGCTCCGCGCCGGGGACGTGCTCGGCGGCGTCCAGGGTCTCCCCGAGCAGTCGCTCGTACAGGGCCAGAGCGTCGTCGGCGCCTATCGCTCGCGCGAGGCGCGTCTTCACAGCGCCGCGCACGAGCGGCCGCGCCATCACCACGAGGGTCCGGTCAGTCATCGCCTCAGTATGCCCATGGCTCGGTGGACGGACAACAGGAGACCGGCCCCCAGGCCGTCCCCGGCGGCGAACGCGCGTCGCGCCGCCGCCGCCTTGGCGGCCATGGGCAGGGATTCCACGAGCGGGGCCGCCATCCCGATGAGCAGCGGCAGCCAGAGGCCGGCCGCGAGGCCCAGCGCCAGCGGCGCCAGCCAGTACCAGGCGTGGACGACGGGCAGGCACAGGACCAGGAGCGTGAGTGTCCACGCGAACGCCTCCGCAGTCCTGTCCCGTCCGCGGAACCTGCGGGCGATCCACAGCGCGCCGGCGGCGAAGAGCGCGAGTGCCAGCCAGCGCGCCGCCTGCGGAGTCGTCGCCGCGTCGAGTACGCGGAACAGCAGCGAGCCACCCGTCCACGTCGAGCCGCTCTCGAACAGCGAGCCGAAGGCGCCGCCGGTGAGCAGGTACGGCAGGTACGGGACGACGAAGGCCGGGACGAAGCCGGCGAGAAGGCGGGTGGGCGAGGCCCGCCCGCCCAGCAGCGCCGGCAGGAGCAGCGCGAGCGGCGTGACTTTGAACGCCGCGGCGAGGCCGAGCGCGGCGCCGGCCCAGGCGTCGCGGCGGCGCACGAGCAGGGCGGCGGCCAGCACGCAGAAGAACACCGCCGCCGCCTCCGCGTGCGCCGACTCCCACGTGGGCACGATCACCGCCGGGCAGAGCAGGTACAGCACGGTCGCACGCCGGCGCAGGCGGGCGGCGGCCAGCAGCCAGACCGCGCCGGCAGTGGCCAGGTCGAAGGCTCCGAAGACGAGCTTGAACAGCACCACCTCCGCGTGCGGGGTCACCGCGCCGTCCAGCCCGAGGGTCCGGGAGACGCCGGCCACCCCCGCGAAGACCACCTGCGTCAGCGGCGGGTAGACCGTCCTGAGCTCCGCGTGGTTGATGCTTGCGCGGCCGGCGTAGCGCACGCCGTCGAGTGCGCGCTCGTAGGGCCGGTACTGGTAGGGATTGACGCCGGCCAGCTGCACGCGCCCGTCCCAGACGTAGCGGTGGTAGTCGTCGCTCAGGCTGGGCATCACGGGCAGCAGCACGAGGCGCAGGACGACGGCGGCGACGACGGCGCCGCGCAGCGGCAGGCTCGTCGCCGCCGTCGCCAGCAGCGCGAATCCGGCGCCGGCAAGTGCGTAGAATGCGGTGAAGCGCGCCGCGTGCACGAGGAGGTCGCCGGAGACGGCGAGCCCGACGAGCCCCGCGGCGAGGACGGCGAGCCCGAGGTACGCACGGAACCGTGGAGATTGCAGCAGTCGCATCACCGCCAGAGTACTGCATCGTCGTGCCGGTGCTCGACGAGGCCGAGGCCCTGCCCGCACTCCTGGCGGAGCTCCGTGGCCTCGGCTTGCTCGAGCGGGCCCTGTTCGTGGACAACGGCTCCCGCGACGGCAGCCCGGAGCTGATCCGCGCCGCCGGCGCCACGCTGCTGCGCGAGCCGCGGCGCGGCTACGGCTACCCGTGCCTGACGGGCGCCCGCGCGGCTGCGGCCGCGGGCGCCCGCGCCGTCGTCTTCCTGGAGGCCGACGGCACCGACGACCCGTCCCAGACGCGCTACCTCGTCGAGCCTGTGCTCGCCGGCGTAGCCGACCTCGTGATCGGGTCGCGGCGCAGCGCGGTGCGCGGCGCCACGACCGGCCGCATGCCGCTGCACCAGCGGCTGGGCAACGACTGGCTGGCGCTCAACCTGCGGCTGGTCTTCGGCCTGCGGCTGAGCGACGACGGCCCGTTCCGCGCCGTGAGCCTGGATCTGCTCGAGGCCCTGCGCCTCGAGGAGCGTGCGTACGCCTTCCCTACCGAGATGGCTGTGAAGGCGCGTCTCGCCGGCGCGCGCATCGCCGTGCGCGACACGCGCTACCGCACCCGCGCCGGGCAGTCCAAGATCGGCGGCACGTGGCGCGGATCGGCTGCGGCGGTGCGCGACATCTCGTGGTGCCTGTTCCGGCTCGCGGTGCTGGGTTTTCGCCCCCGGCCGCCGCGCGGGCGTCGAGTAGACCGGCAGCCGCGGGTGCGGGCGCCGGCGCGCGAGCAGGGCGTCCAGACCCAGCGTCCGGCCCGCCTGCGAGAAGCTCACGGCCAGCAGCAGCGCCACCATGAGGATGTAGGTCCCGGGCCACTCGCCGGTCCCAGAGGTGGCGACCAGCAGGTTCAGCTGGAAGAGGGCGCCCAGCAGGGCGGAGACCGGCGTGAACAGCCCCAGCACCAGGAAGAGGCCGAACACCACGAACTCGATGCCGAACTGCCCGTAGGCGAACAGCGCCGCATTGGGGATCATCACCGACTCGAGGAGATCGGCGTAGAGGCCGACCTTGGTGGTGTCTGCGTACTGCTGCACGAAGTCCGCCCAGCCGCCCGCCGAGTAGTACCCCTTGATAAGGTTGTCCGCCCAGACGGCGAGGAAGATGGCGCCCATCAGCACGCGCAGGCACGCCATCATCAGTCCGGTGCGCGTCTCGCGGGTCGCCCACAGCTTCACGGCTGCCTCCTCGGTCGTCACCCGGACCGTACCCACGCTGGGCCCGGGTGACTCGCGAGCGCCGCAGCCCGGCGGCCGTGGCGGCGCGCCGTTGGAGCCTGGAGAGTCCCTTAGCCGCCGGCGACCGGCAGCAGGACGTCCACCCGGTCGCCCTCGGAGAGCTCCGCATCCTTGGCGCCGCCGGGCGGGACGTGCTTGCCGTTCAGGGTGACGACGACGAGCAGCCTCTCGCCGTAGAAGATGCGCGGGCCGTACTGGGGCGCCTGCCGCACGACTTCATCCAGTGCCTGGCCCACGGTCGCCGCCTCGCAGGCGTAGTCGCGCGCCGGCTGGGGCGCGGTGAGCGCGGCCGGCAGCCCCACGGTGATCGCTGGCACGGTGCCTCCCCTGTCGTGTGTCTCGGGCGGATTATGCCACGCATGCTCCGCCCGCCCGGCATCACGATGTCGCATCCGACCACAGAGGGGCTTGACGGGTCCGGGAGCAGGGGTGACAATGATTGTCGATATAACTGGTCGGGAATTGGGAATTTGATGGGTCGAAGCCCGAGAGGAGCACGAGGAGCCAAGTGATGGTGTCGTCCAAGAGCCGCTATGCCTTGATGGCGCTGGTGGAGCTCGATCTGCGCACGCGCGTGGCCGGGCGGCCGGTGCGGCTCGTCGACCTCGCGAGCGAGCGCGAGATCCCCGAGCAGTTCCTCGAGCAGCTCTTCGCCGGCCTGCGCCGCTCAGGGCTGGTGACCGGGCACCGCGGGGTCGGCGGGGGCTTCACCTTCGCCCGCCGCCCGGACCAGGTCACCGTGCTCGACGTCGTCCGCTCCCTCGACGGGGCACTCGACGTCGAGGTGTGTACCCCGGGCGCATGCAGTCTGGAGGAGCGGGAGGGCGCCGGCGCCGTCTGGCGGGCCGCCGGCGCCGCCTACGAGGGCGTGCTCGCGCACACATCCATCGCCGACCTGGCCGACCGCGAACTGGAGCAGCGCGCGGGCGCGCCCATGTACCAGATCTGACCACACCGCAGACGCACACGACAGAGGAGCAGTCACAGTGAAGATCGCAGACGACATCACCGCCCTGATCGGGGGCACGCCGCTCGTGAAGCTGCGCGGCATCTCGGAGAGGACCGGCGCGACCGTCGTCGGCAAGCTCGAGGCGTTCAACCCCGGCGGCAGCGTCAAGGACCGCATCGGACTCTCGATGATCGACGCAGCCGAGGAGGCCGGGCTCATCTCGCCCGACAAGACCGTGATCGTCGAGCCGACCAGCGGCAACACCGGCATCGCGCTCGCCATGGTGGCCGCCGGGCGTGGCTACCGCGTGCTGCTCACCATGCCGGAGACCATGAGCGTGGAGCGCCGTAACCTGCTGCGCGCGTACGGCGCGGAGCTCGTGCTCACCCCGGGCGCGCAGGGCATGAAGGGCGCCATCGCCAAGGCCGAGGAGATCGCCAGGGAGACGCCCGGCGCGTTCGTGCCACAGCAGTTCGAGAACCCGGCCAATCCCGAGGTGCACCGGCGCACCACGGCCGAGGAGGTCTGGAACGACACCGACGGCCAGATCGACGTGTTCGTGGCCGGAGTCGGCACCGGCGGCACTGTGACCGGTGTCGGCGAGGTGCTCAAGGCGCGCAGGCCCGACGTGCGGATCGTCGCCGTGGAGCCCACGGACTCGCCGGTGCTCAGCGGTGGGCAGCCGGGGCCGCACAAGATCCAGGGCATGGGCGCCGGCTTCGTACCCAAAGTGCTCAACACGCAGGTGTACGACGAGGTCGTCAAGGTGGCCAACGAGGAGGCGTTCGCGGCCGCCCGCGAGCTGGCCTCCGAGGGCATCCTCGTCGGCATCTCGGCCGGCGCCAACGCCAAGGCGGCCGAGATCGTCGCGAGCCGCCCGGAGAACAAGGGCAAGCTGGTCGTCACGGTGATGTGCGACACCGGCGAGCGCTACCTCTCCACGGTGCTCTTCGCGGAGCCCGAGGCGGAGGCGGCGACCATCTGAGCCTCACAGCCCCGTGCCGGTGCACCTCTGGCCTCCGGCGCGGTCTGCGGCGGGGTTCCCCCCATCAGACACCCTCCGCCGCACGAACGAACGGGCCGGCGGTCCTCCCGGACCGCCGGCCCTTCGCCGTCCCTGCGTCTGCTTGCCGGGTCAGGCCTGCTGAGGGGACGCGGGCGGACCGCTGCGCG
>CAVPXA010000009.1:0-9680 GCA_963709635.1 uncultured Thermoleophilia bacterium | reverse complement strand
GGTGCTTGGGAGGACGGTCAACTTACGCGCGTAAGGGTCAGTCTCCGAGTGCTTCGAACTCGGCCACCGTGAGGCCGGCCTGCCGGACGATGCTGCGGAACGTGCCGACGGGCACGAACCCGGCTGCTCTCAGGCGACGCTCGACCTGTCGGTAGGGAAGCGGCCTAAGCGGCATCGATGTCGACGCGGACCTTGCTCACGTGCGGAGCATCGCTGGCCTGCGGCGACTGGACGTACAGCTCCAGAGCCTCCTGGAGGTTTGCCAATGCCTCTTGCTCGGAAGCGCCCTGACTCGCGACGTCGACGTCGAGGCACTGGGCGACGAAGGTGTCACCCTCCCTCTGCACGACGGCGCTGAACTCCCGTGTCATGGTGTCTCCTCAAAGCCGGACTCCCTGCATCGATGGTAGGGAACTCAAGCGGGCGCCGCAAGGCTCCGGCGGCCCGGGCAGGTAGACGATGCTGGCCGCTACCAGCTCGGGGTCGCGCGCGCGGTCCAGCGGCCGTCCGCGCGCGACACCGTCACCCGCACGCCGAAGCAGGCGCTGAGCGGCTCGCCGGCGAGGACGTCGGGCGCGGCGTCGCAGGCGCTCACGCGCCCGTCCGCCAGCAGCAGCGCGTGGGTGATGCTCGGCGGCAGTTCCTCGAGGTGGTGCGTGACGAGGACGACGGCCGGGGGCGCGGACTCGCGCGCCAGTGAGGCGAGCGCCGCGAGCAGGGCCTCACGGCCGGGCAGGTCGAGGCCGTCGGCCGGTTCGTCGAGAAGCAGGAGCGGGGGGCGGCGCATCAGGGCGCGAGCCAGCAGGATGCGCCGCCGCTCTCCCTGCGAACACGAGGCGAACGCGTGCTCGGCCACCGCGGCGCAGCCGAACTGCTCGAGCAACTGCTGCGCCCGGCTGCGGTTCGCCGCGCACATGCGCTCCTCGAGCACCTGGATGGTGCCCGTCGCCCCCGTCAGCACGACGCCCCGCGCGGTGAGCCGCGGCGAGAACGCCTCCTCCGTCTTGACGTCCACGTGACCGATGCGCTCGCGCAGCGCACGCAGGTCCACGCGGCCGACGGTCTCGCCGAGGATCTCGACCTCGCCGCGACTGGGGTGCCGCATCCCGGCGCAGATGTCGAGCAGCGTCGACTTGCCGGCGCCGTTGGGGCCGAGCACCGCCCACTGCTCGCCGGGGCCGACCAGCCAGTCGATGCCCTCGAGGATGGGCTGCCGCTGCCGCAGGCGGTCGTCCCACTCCCAGACGGTGACGCCGCTGAGGCGGAGGGCGGGAGTCCGGCCGGACGGGTCGGGGGGTCGGCCGGTCGGGTCGGGGCCGGACGGAGAGGGAGTGGCGGTCACGGCGCGCGGCGGTCAGCCGAGGCGCGCGACGCGCTCGCCGCGGACGCTCAGCCGCGCGGCGGCGGAGGCCTCGGCGAGCTTCTCGCGCTCCTCGGCCACGAGGCCCACGGTCGCGCGCGCGCTTGCCCTGCGGGGGCGTGCCCTTCTTGGCCTTGGGCCAGGCGCGGACGGCGGCCTCCACGGCGTCCCGGCCGCCCGCGGCGAACGCCTGCGCCAGCTGCGCCTGCACCTCGGCGTCCGGGCTCGCGGCGGCGAACTCGGCCGCCGCGATCGCGTAGCCGTTGCCGTTGAAGCTCAAGGAGACGCCGCCCCAGGCCTTGACGGCCTCGAGCGGCGGCGCGTCCGTGATCGAGTCGCCCACGTACATGACGCCGCCGCCCTCCACGCCCTCGGCGGCGACGATCTCCTCCAGTGCGGCGAGCTTCTGGCCGCCGCCGACGGGGTGCACAGCGGCCACCATCTCGCCGCTCACCTTGCCGGTCATCCACCCCCAGAAGAGGTCGTCCAGCTCGGCCACCGTCGTCTGGTCCTGCGTGGAGAGGCCGGCGGCCGACCGCGCCTCGTCGGGGATCTCGATGACCGGCCGCGCCAGCACCAGTCCTACGGCCGAGCGCAGCCACGCCGCCTCGTCCTCCGGCATCTCCCACGCGTCCAGGCTGAGCCCGGTGCAGCGCACGTGCTCCATCGGGAACTCCGCGAGGGCGCACAGTGCGCGCAGGTACGGCGTGTACGACGTCGAGATGATGTAGGCCGGCATGAGGGCGCTCACGGCGTCCAGTGCCTTGAGCGCCTTCGGCACCAGCAGCACCTGCTCCTTGCTGAAGAGCTCCACGTCCTCGTCGGTCACATGGAAGGCCTTGAAGAACGGTGGGACGAGGCGCAGCGTGTCGCCGGCGTTGTAGCCGGGCCTGCGGATCACGTCGGCGAGGAAGTCGTCGTAGCGGCTGATGCGCGCGAAGAACTCGGCTCCGTCCGGGATGAACCGCTCGGCGATCTCCTGGGCGTTATCGTTGCGGGTGAGCGGTCCCTCGCAGTCGGTGACGTAGATGCGACGCGCGCCGGCGGCTCCCTCGGTCTGCGCCGGCGCCTGCTGCGCCCGCGCCGGCGCTCATCCCTCCGCCACCTCGGCGTCGACGAGCTCGGTGAGGTCGAGAGGCAGCCGCGTGGACTCGGCGAACACGCAGCCGTTGGCCGTGTTGAGCTTGCCGTCCGCGAACTGCCGCAGCGTCTGGTACAGCAGCGGGATCTCGCGGACCTCGCCGCGGCGCCGGACCTCGGCGAACAGCGGCTCGTCCTCGCCCTCCGCCGCGGCGATCTCCGCGACGCTCATCGTCGCGCGCTTGGCGTGCCACTGCTCCCAGAGCGGGGCCCACTCGGGGCCGCGGAGCGAGAAGCGGAAGTAGCTCACTACGGGGCCGCGGTCCAGCTGTGCGGTGGCGAGATGGATCATCGCCCCCGTCTCCTCGGCCTCTGCCTCGAGCAGTTCCCAGATGACGTCCTGCCACATTCCCTTGGGCCCTCCGGCGAGGGCCGGGTGCAGGTTGAGGATGGCGAACCGGCGGCAGAGCTCGGGGCTGGTGATGAGCATGTACCCCGCCAGCACGAGCACGCCGAGGTTGTAGGGCACCAGCAGCTCGGCGACCCCTCGGTGGTACGTGTTGCGCCACTCGGAGCGCGAGACGCCGAGCTTCTGCGCCTCGGCCCAGCTCTCCCGGCTGGGCAGCGTGACGAGGGGCAGGCCGAGGCGCTGGACGAGGTCGAGAAAGCGGTCGCTCTCCGGCGCCTCGCCGCGCTCGCGGTCGCTGAAGACGGCGCCGATCTCGAGCGGGACGTCGTCGCGCTGCGAGCGCCCGACGACGTCCGCGAGGAGGTTGCACGCCGCCTGGTCGCGGCCGGTGGAGAGCCAGCCGATCCTCACCAGCCGCTCCCGGGTCTGTCGCCCACTGGTTCGCCGCGCTCCTCGGCCAGACGCTCGCGCCACGCGGCCGCGTCCGGATAGGCGCTGCGGCCGAGGCCGGAGATGCCGCGGCTGGCCGCCCAGGCGGCGAGCCGGCCGGCGCTCTCGAGCCCGGCCTGCTCGATCATCGCGGCCAGGAACCCGGCCGCGAAGAGGTCGCCGGCGCCGGTGACGTCCACGACCTCGGCCGGCAGCGGCGGCACGTACATGTCCACGCGGCGGCCGACGAGGCGCGCCCCGCGGCCGCCCATCTTGACGATCACGAGGCCGACGCCGGCGTTGAGCAGGAAGTCGAGCGACTCCGGCAGCGAGAGGCCGCAGAGCATCTCGAGCTCCGTCTCGGTCGAGAAGAGGTACGCGCAGCGCCCGAGGATCGGCAGGAACCGCTTGACCCCCTTGCGCGCGTAGATCTCGCCGGGGTCGAAGGCGACGTCCACGTCGGCGGGGAGCCGCTCGAGCAGCGCGAGCTGCGCCGCGAGCGGCTCGTCCCCGACGAAGCTGGAGAAGAGCGCGAACCGGGTGCGCGGCAGGCGCTTGGGCAGGTCGTCCGGCGCGAACGCGTCGTTGGCCGCCGGCCAGACGAGGTTACGGCGTTCGCCGTCCTCGTCGAGCAGCACGTACACGCGGCCCGTGTCGCCCTCGCGGTGCAGCAGCCGGCCGTCGGCGGGGGCGAGCTCCTTGAGCAGGAACTGGCCGTCGTCGTCGGCGCCGACGCGGCCGATCATGGCCGCCCCGTACCCCATGCGCGCCAGGGCGTGGCGGTGTTGGCCGCCTGGCCGCCGCCGGCGCGGACGGGGTCGACGTGCGCGAGCGCTTCGTCCACCGCCTTGCGCACCGAGGGCTCCATGAGCTGTTCGGTGCCGGGCGGTCCCAGCTCGTCCCACAGCGGGAACGTGCGCGGCAGGCGGTAGATGAGGTCGAGGTTGAGCGCGCCGCAGCCGAGCAGCTCGACCGGCCTCATACGCGCAGCTCTCCGCGGTAGCGCACCGCGTCGCCTCCGTCGCGCTTGACCACCTCGCCCACGGCGCGGGCGCCGAAGTCCGCCTTCTCCAGGATGGCGATGTTCTTCTCCACGTGCGCGGGGTCCATGGCGACGACCATGCCGAGGCCGCAGTTGAAGGTCTTGAGCAGCTCGGGCCGCCCCACGCCGAGTCCGTGGAGCCAGCAGAACAGCGGGCTCGGCGTCCAGGCCTCGAGGTCGATGACGGCGGCGAGGTCGTCCGGTACGGCGCGCCCGACGTTGTCGGGGAACCCGCCGCCGGTGATGTGCGCCGCCGCGTGCACGCCGCCGGCGTGGCCGAGGTCGCGCAGCACCGGGCTGTAGATGGCCGTCGGCGTGAGCAGCACGTCGCCGACCGTGGACCGCGGGTCGTAGCAGGGCCCGAAGCCCTCGCCGGGGGTGATGCAGAGGCCCACGCCGCCGCCCTCGCCGATGAAGTTGCTCGCGAGGTCGATGGCGTGCTCCTTGAGCAGGTGCCGGATGAGGCTGAAGCCGTTGCTGTGCAGGCCCGAGGAGTCGATGCCGACGAGGACGTCGCCCTCCACGGACGAGGTGAGGCCCCCACAGCTCGTCGCGCTCGGCGAGGCCGACGGCGAAGCCGGCCATGTCGAAGTCGCCGCCGGGGAACTGCCCGGGGTGCTCGGCGGTCTCGCCGCCGAGCAGCACGCACTGGGCCCGGCGGCAGCCCTCGTCGACGCCGGCCACGATGTCCGCGACCTCCTCGGGGACGACCTTGCCGACGACGAGGTAGTCGAGGAAGAACAGCGGGACGGCGCCGCACGCCGAGACGTCGTTGACGCTCATCGCGACGAGGTCGACGCCGATGGTGTCGAGCCGGCCCATCTTGCGGGCGATCTCGATCTTGGTGCCCACGCCGTCGGTGCCGGCCACGAGTACCGGGTCCTTGAGGCGCGGCAGGCTCATGGCCCCGCCGAACCCGCCCAGGCCGCCGATGACGAGCGGGCTCTGCGTGCTCGTCAGACGCTTCTTCATGAGCTCGACGGCGAGGTTGCCCGCCTCGACGTCGACCCCCGCCTTCTTGTAGGTGAACCCGTGCTCCTCCGCCATGACGCTCCCCGTCCCGGTTGTCCGCACAGTCTACGTCGTGCCTCTGCCCGGCTGCCAGCGCCCGGCGGCGGCGCGCGCCGCGGTTTCGGCGGGCCGCCGCTCGTCGTACCATTCGTGCATGAGGATCGGGAGGGCGTGGGGAGGGTGCGCGGCGGCGGTCATGACCGCCTGCGCCGCCGCGCGCCCCTCCGCGCCGCCGTGCTCTCGCCTGCGCCGCCGTGCTCTTCGCCCTGGCCGGCCCGGATCCGGCCGCGGCCGCCCACTTCGGCGCCGCGGTGACTCCGGTGTACGACCGCGGCTACAAGGTCGACCTGGTCGCCAGCCTCGCGCGGCCGCCGGAGCTCGTCATCTTCGGGGGCTCGCGCGCGCAGCGGTTCGAGCCCTCCGTGGCGCGGGAGCTCACCGGCCTGCCGGCGTTCAACTTCGCCGTCCAGAACAGCCGGCCCGAGGACGTCTACGCCATGTCGCGGCTGCTCTTCTGGCGCGCGCCCGGCGTCAGGCTCCGCTGCATCTGGGCGCTCCAGACCAGTTCGCTGGTCGACTCGCCTCTGCACCCCGGGCTGCTCGCGGACGAGCGGCTCACCCAGTTCCTGCCCAAGTACTTCGTGCGCGAGCAGCGCGAGGTCGTCGTCGCCACCGAGGGCAGGGAGCTCGGCAGCGACAACGAGTTCACCGCCCGCGGGCAGCTGCTCTACAACGGGTACGACCAGCGGCTGGACAGGGGCATCTCGCTTGCCACGACGCTCTCGGGCTACCTCTCCAAGATGGTCCCCCAGGCCGCCGCGCCGATGGCCTACTCACAGTCGCGTGCCAAGACGTACTTCGAGCGCACGCTCGAGCTCTACAACCTGCACGACGTGGAGCCGGTGCTCGTGATCATGCCGTACCACCCGACGGCGCTGGCGGCGTTCCGTGAGGCCGGGTGGGAGGCCAAGGAGGAGTCCTTCAAGACGTACCTGGAGAGCCTGCGCGGCCGGTACGGCTTCCACCTGGTGGACTACACCGACATCGCGTCGTTCCGTGGGCTCGAAGAGGGGTTCTACGACGGCGCGCACGTCACGACCGCCAACTCGCGCCGCATCCTCGCGCAGGTCGTGCGCGACGTGCCGCAGGCGTTCCGCTAGGCGCGCGCGTCCTCCGGGCCCGCGGCGCTCGGTCCCCTCGGAGCGCCCTCGGGCGGGGCGCCGGGCCCATGGCCCGGCGGCTCCCCGCGCGCCCGGCTCGCCATCTGACTCCGGGACCGAGCCGGCGCCGAAGAGGCCGGCGTCCTTCATGAGCCCGTAGGAGTCGACCCCGATCTTCAGGAACGGCGCCGCGAAGACGCCGCCCACGGCGCCGAAGAGGATGCCGCCGGCCGTGGTGGCGAACAGCACGGAGAGCGGGTGCAGGTTCAGCGCCGACCCGAGGGCGAACTGGGAGACCAGCGTCTGCAGGAACCCGTTGGCGATGATGACGATGATCAGCATCGGGACGCCCATGGACGGTCCGCCGGCGCCCCAGGCGACGAGCACGGCGAACGCACCGCTGATGATGGCGCCGAAGTACGGGATGTAGTTGGTCATCCAGGCGACGAGGCCGAGTGTCGCCGCCAGTGGGACGCCGATGACGAGCGCGCCCACGAAGATCACCATCCCGTTGAACAGGCCCACGATGGTGCTTCCGTAGATGTACCCGCGGAAGAAGCGCGCGCTGTTGGCGAGCATGGCGTAGGCGACCGGCTGAGGCACCGGAGGCATGTGCTTCGACGCCCAGCCGCCGATCTCGCGCCCCTGGATCAGCACCCACACGAGGATGTTGATGCTGATGAAGACGCCGAAGATGAGGCCGGCGACGCCGCCGATGAGGTCGCCGATCGCGCTGGTCGCGCCGCCCGCCACGGCCTTGAGAGCGTCCTGGAGGTTGGCCTTGGCCGAGTCCATCTGCTCCTTGGACACGCTCGTGGAGCTGAGCGACTTCTGGATCGAGTCCCAGGCCTTCTGGAGGTTGTCCTGGATCTCGGGCCACTGGTTCACGAGGCCGTACAGGACCACCAGGCAGATGCCGATGGCAAGCAGGATGAGGAAGATGACCACGAGGAACGCCGCTATCCAGCGCTTGACGTGGTGCCGGGCCAGCCAGTCGACGATCGGCAGGAACGTCCCTCCGATGAGGATGGCGAACAGGGCGGCGAGGACGACGAGCTTGATCGCCGCCAGCACCACGAACACGCAGACCGCGACCAGGACCACGGCGATGATGATCCAGCCCCAGCGCCCCGTGTCGCGGGCCCACTGAGGCGGCGCGAAGGGGCTCGGTCTGCCTTCGACGCCGACCGCGTCCTGGGTGCTCAACGGCACCGCTCGTCATCGCCTCGTTGACTCCCGCCTGCTCAGTCGCCATGCGCCCCCCTTCTCGGCCTCTCTGCCCGAACGTTCGGGCCATGCTAACCGAGTGGTCACCCAGATGCGATAGCAGATCGGGCTAGTCGAGGCCGGCGTACTCCGCGATGATGTCCGCCGGCGGGCGCTGCTCGCGGAGCAGCTCGCACATGCGCTTCATGGGCGCGTCGACGTGGTGGAAGAACGCCTTGTAGCCGGGGCAGAGGTAGTTGAGCCCCGGCTGCCCGTCCGGCGCGCTCCGGATGCGGTCCTTGATGCAGCCGCCGTGGCAGGCGAAGCGCACGTCGCAGTCCAGGCAGTACTGCGGCAGCGCCGTCTGCTTGCCGTTGCCGAACCACATCTGCGGGTCGACGCTGATGATCTCCGCGAGGTGCCGCTCGTGGATGTTGCCGCGCAGGTAGTCCGGCTCCACGAAGTGGTCGCAGGCGTACACGTCGCCGTTGAACTCCATGGCGAGAGCGGAACCACAGTTCGCCGTGTGCACGCAGAGGCCGGAGGGCTCGCCGTACCAGTTGGCGAGCGCCACGTCGAACATCTGGACGAACACCTTGCCGACGTCGCGGCGCACCCACGCGTCGAAGACCCCGTTGAGAAAGGCTCCCCAGCCCTCCGGGGACACCGAGCGCTCGGTCACCTCGTAGCCGTAGGGCACGCCGTTCTCGCAGGGGCGCTCCACGATCGGGATGAGCTGGATGAACTCGCAGCCGCAGTCGTCGCGCAGGAACTCGTAGACCTCCACCGGGTGGCCCTCGTTGGCGGCGTTGACGGTGGTGAGGGAGTTCCAGTCCACGCCGGCCTCGCGCAGCGCGTCCAGGCCGCGCATGACCTTGTCGAAGGCCGGCTTGCCGGCCTTGTCGCGCCGGTAGGCGTCGTGCAGCTCCCGCGGTCCGTCGATGCTCAGCCCGACGAGGAAGCCGTTGCTCGCGAAGAACTCCGCCCACTCGCGGTCGATCTTGGTGCCGTTGGTCTGGATGGTGTGGACGACGGTCTGACCGGGCCGCGCGTACTTCTCGCCGAGCTCGACGGCCCGGCGGAAGAACCCGAGCCCCATCAAGGTCGGCTCGCCGCCCTGCCAGGGGATGGTGACCTCGGGCGTGCGGTGCGACTCGAGAAGCTGGCGGATGTACTGCTCCAGGGTCTCGTCGCTCATCCGCTGGGTGGCTCCGGGGTAGAGCCCGTCCTTGCCCAGGAAGAAGCAGTAGGCGCAGTCCAGGTTGCAGCTCGCGCCGGTGGGTTTGGCCAGCAGGTGGAAGGACGGCGGGAGCCCGTTGGGGAGGGTGGTGATGCTGGGTTCCGGCCGGTCGTTGGTCGAGGCGCTCAGGGCATGCTCCTTGGTCGGGGCCGGCGGGCGCCGGCCACCGGTCAAGTGTAACGGAAGACCGGGGGCGGGGCGGCCCGGCCGCCCCGCCCCCGGTCATCCGCGCCGCTCGAGTCGCCTGCTCAGCGGCGCCGGCGGGCGCGGCGGTTCATGCCGGCCAACGAGACCGGCGAGAGCGGCCGGCCGAAGGGGTCGATGAAGATGGACACGAGCTCGCCCTTCGGGGGCAGGCTACCCTCGAGCATGTCCACCGTGTAGGTGAGCGAGTCGCCCTCGATCCGCGGGTCCTTGAGCACGACGACGGCGTCCTCGGGCGTCTCGTCGCCGGTCTCGACGAACGAGATGACGGCGTTGGGCGGGTCCACGGCGAAGCTGTTCTCGCCCTTGTCCCACTCGTCGACGAACTGCTGCGTGGTGAGGTGCCCTACGACGCGCTGTGGGCGGTCGGAGAAGTAGAGGGTGGAGGGCGACAGCTTGTGGAAGGTCACCTTGTCGCCGTCGGTGGTCAGCTCGTGGGCCGTCTGCGCGAACAGGGCCTCGATGTCTTCAAGCGTCTTCTCGATGTCGTCGGTCATGATGCTCCCGTCTTGGGGGTGGGTTTGTCCGGATGCGATCGA
>CAVPXA010000008.1:0-27326 GCA_963709635.1 uncultured Thermoleophilia bacterium | reverse complement strand
CTGAAGACCTGCGACGCATCAGCTTGATCCGCTTGTTGGGCGGCTTCGCGAGCCAGAGCATCACTCCTTGGCGAACCGCATCCACTCGTCACCGCCGTTGAACATGACGAGTTCGTCCCCCTCGCGCCGGAACACGTCGCCGTCCTTCACAGGTCCGGATGGACCGGCTACCGTCTTGAGGCCGTCGTCGGTCTCACGGCAGGTGAAGGTACGGCTCAGCCCGTCGGTGACGGTCCAGCCGTCCCCGCTCTTCGCGATTACGAGCGTCGGCCGCGACGTCGTCGTGCCGCCGTTGACCACGCCCAGCGTGGTCGACTTCCACATGCCACTGTAGGGTCGCCCCCGCAGGCGGCTGCGACGAGCGTGAGGACGACGGCCGCACCTGCTGCGACAAGGCATGCCACGAGAAACCGACGGCTCAACACCTGACCCCCCGAGTCCGGCTAACGCACCGCGGATAGGCTGCGAGCGCCGTGGCTACGTCTTGCCGCGACGCCTTGGCGAGCCAGCTTGATCCGCTTGTTGGACGGACCGCTCACTGACCTGCCACCGACGCAGAGTCGACCGTAGTAAGACCAGTGAGCACCTCGCGCTCGTTTGTCGGCTTCACGACGGACCACGAATGGCCACCGTCCGAGGTAGCGAGCAGTGCTTGAAGGCCGATACGCCCCCAGCCGTGCTGGGAATCGCTGAAGGAGACCTGCTTCAACGCATAGTCGCCGCCGGGGTCCTGCGCGGACCAGGTCGCACCCCCGTCGTGGGTCGCGACCACGGTGCCGGCGCGGCCGACTGCCCAGCCGTGGCGAGCGTCGGGGAAGGAGACGTCAAGGAGGTGCTCGGACGAGATGCCCGTTTGTGCCTGCCAGTGACCGCCGCCGTCGTTCGTGCGAATCACGACGCCGGACTGAGGGTGGTAGCCACCCCCGCTGACCCAGCACTCCTTCGCGCCGACCGCGTCCAGCCCGGTGAGCTTGAGCTGCGTCGAGTGGCTGACCCGCCAGTGGGCGCCGCCGTCCGAGGTTGCGAGGATGTGATAGCCGCTGCTGTGGTCCAGGTTCCCGGCAAGCAGCCAGCCGTGGCGCGCGTCCGCGAAGGCGACGCGGAAGGGCTGGAGACCTGCGGGCAGCCGCTGGCGCGTCCAGGTGGCGCCGCCGTCGGTGCTGGCGAGTACGAGACCGCGGTCCTGGTCGCCGTTGCCCCGCGGCCGCTGGTAGCCAACCGCCCAGACGTGGGCTGCGTCGGTTGCCGTGACCGCGAGGAGCCGGCCGCCTTTGGTCCCCGGCCTCTGCCAGGACCAGGACTTGCCGGCGTCGGCGGTTGCGAGGACGGCGGCCGTCGGATTGCTGATGCCGCGACGGACGGCCCAGCCGTGGCCTGCGTCGCCGAACGCGATCGCCCAGAGGTCGCCGGTCATGATGTCGCCGTCGGGGCGCCGGTGATGCACCTGCCAAGTGGCGCCCCCGTCGGCGCTGCCGACGATGAGGTCGGGCCCGCCGCACACCCAGACGTACGCACCCGGCCTGGCTGGCGGCCTCGGACCGGCTTCGAGCCCGCTCTGCGGATTGCCGAAGTCGACGCTGCAGCCCACGGCGACGACCGCGGCGAGCAGCAGGAGAGTGGCGAGTAGCAGGCCCCGGTGAATGCTCACATACACCCCTGTTCCGCCCAACGCACCGCGCATAACCTGTGAGCGGGCTGGTCTGAACCTACACCACCAGACCTGCTGCGAATCAGGTTGACGCGCTTGTTAGGCGGGACTCCCTGCATGCTCACAGCCACCTCGCGACGACAATCGCGCTTACGGCGATGCCGATGACGAGGGCGGCGAAGGCGACGCCTGCGGGCCGGCCGCTGCGGCGTGCTGTGCGCCAAGCGAGGAGCGAGGCGATGACAGCTGCGGCGGCGAGGCACAGCGCCGGCAGGAGCAGCGCCCGGCCGAACCAGAGGAGCGCGAGCGACGCGAGCGCGAGTCCGACTGCGAGGAAGGCCGACCAAGGCTCGGTCGGCGCGACCGAGGGCGATGGCCTCGTCGATGTGCTGATCGGTCGACGGACGACCGCGGTCCTTCGGTACGCCGGGTGAGCTCGGGACGTTGTAGCCGGTCATGACCTCCGCCTAACGCACCGCGGATAAGCTGCGAGCGCGACGATGCCTGAAGACAGGGCCGGCGCTGCGGCGAGCCAGCTTGATCCGCTTGTTCAAGGGTCCGCTACCGTCACCGGGCATCGACCTTGATCGTCAGACAGTAGGTGGTCTTCGCCGGCGTTGCCTTGCTCGCGCGCACCACGGCGCTGAAAGGACCACCGCACAACGTGCCGCCTGTGGCCGGCGGAGCCCGGTTGTAGCGGTCCTGGGTCCAGAAGGCCTGTTCGGCATCAGTCCTCTCCGGAGCGGCGGTCAGCCCAGCCCAGGCCGTCATGTCTGAGACCGATCGGGCAGCAAACGTGGCTGAACGCTGCGCCGAGGCTGTCTCCTCGCTCGGGATCGTCCAGAACCCCAAGATCCTGCGGCCGTCCACCTCGACGGCTGCCGAACCGGCCTCCGTCATGGCCGTGAAGCGAACATGGTCGATAGTCTGCACACGCCCATCGCGGACGGACTTCAGAGCAACGACACCGCTAGGCCTGCCGGTCGGCGTAAGGAGGAAGACGTAGACCTTGTGGCCCTGAGTCTCAAGGATCGGGCCCGGCTTCACGGTGACCGATGGACCCGACTTCACACCGACGCCGCCGCAGGCGCTCGCCAACGCGAGCAAGGCGCCAGCCGCGAGACACGCGATGAGCCGCTTCACCCCTACTCCTTCTAACGCACCGCGCGTAACCTGCGCGGGCTGCGGCTCCAAGTTACTACAGAAACCGTTGGGCGCGTCAGGTTGACGCGCTTGTTGGGCTGCGCCTTCACTCCTCGAAGACCGGGGTGCCGGCAGCATCGGTCTTGGGCGAGACGTCCATCCAGATGTGCGTCGCCGGCAGCAGTCGCGTCAGGGTCGCCATGGCGAGAACGATCACGCCTGCCGAGAGGGCTATCTGGACGGCGATGAGCGCGACTGGCACGTCGACCGTGTGGTGGATCGCCACGCTGAAGACCCACCAGCCGAGTCGGATCACAGCGGTGCCGTTGGCGAAGAGGTAGGCGCGAGCGCGGAACCGCGCGACTCCGGAAAGCGCCACGAGAAACGAGGCGGGAAACACGAGGACGAGTACCAGCCAGACGCCCGTCTCGTACGAGACCGCGCCCGCCACCTCGCCGACGGCCGCCAGCGCAAGGACGAGCATCAGAGCGCGATTCAGCCACCGGTAGCGCCTGCGGCGCGCCGGCGTCGGGATGAGGGCGACCATCTGCGCGACCGCCTGCCAGTCCTCGCCGTCGACCGCCGCCTGACCGACGATGTCGGCCTTGCGCTCTCCGGCCAGGATGCGACGCTCCAAGCGCCGTCGGAGCCTTCTGCAATCGCTACGTTTCATGCTTCGTCAGCCCAACGCACCGCGCGTAACCTGTGAGCGGTCTGGCTGGGAGCATCAAAGGCAGACCCGCTGCGAATCAGGTTGACGCGCTTGTTAGAGCTGCACGCCCCGGAAGCCGCTGGGCTACGGCCCTGGGTCACGGGTTGCCAGCCATGGGGGTTGAGGAGGTCGCGACGGATGCTTGCCGGGTGCTGCCTTTGCGCTCCCGGCGACGGAGCTACGCTCCTCCCCATGCTAGCTCTCCTTGTGCTTTCCAGGGCCTTCACTGCGGCTTGAACCTGTGTCGCTCTAACGTACCGCGGATAAGCTGTGCGGGCAGCGCTCACAGGGTGATGAAGGCCTGCGCCGCATCAGCTTGATCCGCTTGTTAGGGGGCCTCACGGGGCCTCATCACTCTGCGCCATGACTCTGACGCCGACAACGCGAAACAGAGCGGTCTCAGGAGTCCATGGGGAACCTTCGCTGAGGCTCGCGAAGTCGGCCTCGAACCGCAGCGGTTCGACCCAGCCCACGACCTCACCGTCGTCGACGAAGACGAGCAGCGTAATTGTGTCCTTCAGGCTGATGCCGGAGGGGTCGGACCACTCGAAGCCGAGCGCCCGGTCGATCTGCTCCTGGCTCGTGTACGGCGGGAAGACGTAGAGCTCCTCCCAGGCGAAGTCGGTGAGGTCGCTGATGCGAAGCTGCGTGCCAGAGGCCCCATCGATGGCGGAGGTGATGCGCTCGACGAGCCGGAGTCGGCGCATGCGGAGAGCGCGAGCAGCGTCGCCAGAGCGAGCATGCTGATCACAAGCACACGCCACGATTTCACCTCGGTCCCCCTAACGCACCGCGGATAAGCTGCGAGCGCGCTGGCCTCTCGTGAGGCCGCCGGCGCTTCTGCGAGCCAGCTTGATCCGCTTGTTGGGTGTCCCGGTCATGCCGACCTCAGTGCGTGGTCAGGTAGTCAAAGCTGACGATGCCGGGGTCGGCGTTCGTGACCCAGCAGCGCCGATCAGCTCGCCGCCCCGCACGACGAAGATCGCCGAGCGCGGACCGTAGGGATCGCCCGTCTTCAACGGCAGAGAGTACCAGCGCGCCCTCTCGCCGACATGAGCGCCAAGGTCGAGGCCGACGGACCGCGGGCTGAGGCGCAGAGCTCGAAGGACATCTCGCCGCTGCGCAGCGCGCCTTGCCGCATCAGCTGCATCCCGCCGTTCGGCTCCAGGCCGTACTGCGTGAGGAGCTGCCGCGCCTGCGCGCGCCAACCAGGAGGGGACGAGGATGGCGTCGCTGCAATCGTGCCCGGCGACGTCTCGCTGGGCCCCGAGCACCCCGCCCCGGCAAGGCCGACCAGTGCCAGGAGGGCGACGGCGAGAAGGAGAACGGGCTGACGCCGGATGGGCCTGACCACGCTCATCTCACCCCCTGGTACACCCAACTGCATTTCTGCAGTAGAGAGAAGACATCTGCTGCAGCTGTCGACTTCTGCATAAGAAGGTACCACGAAGCTAGCAGGAGTGGTTATCCAGTCTGCTGTTCGCGGCCTGCTTTGCGCTCCGCCTCCATCCGCCGCCAGTTCTCGTCGATCTTCTCGGACAGCCACACCTTGATCACCGACTGACGCGGGTCACGCCCAGCCGCTTCGCCTGGTTGTCCAGAGCGTCGACCATCCACAGGGTCAAGGTCGACGCTCACGCGCTTGACGTCGCGATTGGGGCGACGAGGCTGGACAGGTCAGCGTCGTCGATGATGTCCTCGACTTGCCCTCGTCGAACTTCCTGTCGAACTCCTCAGCGTCCATCTACCTCCACCTCCTCTGCGCGAGACCTTCGCACCGAGATCAGCCTGACGTTGTCTCCTCGATACGTGATGACGGCAGTCCAGTGTCTTGGAGCCGATGCGCCCGATCACCGTGTAGCGCGGCTCGGCCGGCTCGTCCGCCCGGAACTCTCTTGAGCTCTTATCCAGCCAGAGTCGCCTGCGCCTCGACGAAGTCGATCCCGTGCTTGAGCTTGTTCATGCCGGCTCTTGCGTTCGTCGAACTCGAACTCGGCGGCAGCAGTGGTCCCTTATGCCCATAAATTACTCCTTTTCCGACCACTCTGCCAAGGCGATATGAGGCGAGGCGCGAGGAATCCTGCGGGGGCTGCGGAGAGCGAAGGGATCGAGCGGGCTGCGCACACCTTGGCCGCCGCGCTGCAGGACGTGGGTGTAGATCATGGTGGTGCCGACGTCCTTGTGGCCGAGGAGTTCCTGGATGGTGCGGATGTCGTAGCCGGTCTCGAGCAGGTGGGTGGCGAAGGAGTGGCGGAGCGTGTGGCAGGTGGCGTGCTTGTCGATGCCGGCGCGCCGGACGGCGTCCTTGACGGCGCGCTGCACGATCGACGGGTGGACGTGGTGACGGCCCTGGCGGCCGGTGCGCGCGTCGGTCCAGCGGCGCTGCTGGGGGAAGACCCACTGCCAGCGCCACTCCCACGGAGCGTGCGGGTACTTGCGCTCCAGGGCCGCGGGGAGCTCGACGGCGCCCCAGCCGTCGGCGAGGTCGCGCTCGTGGAGGAGGCGCGCGCGGCGCAGCTGCTCGCGCAGGTCGGGGACGAGCGCCTGCGGCAGCGTGGTGGCGCGGTCCTTGCCGCCCTTGCCCGAGCGGACGATGAGCTCGCCTCGGGCCAGGTCGAGGTCCAGCACCCGGAGGCGCAGGCACTCGTTCAGCCGCAGGCCGGCGCCGTAGAGCAGCGACGCGATGAGCCAGGACTGGTGGTCGCCGCGGTCGAGCTCGTGGAGGACGGCGCGGACCTCCTCCCTGCTCAGGACCACCGGCAGACGGGGCTGCTTCCGCGCGCGCACGAGCTCGTGGAGCTCGCCGACCTCCCGGTGGAGCACGTGCCGGTAGAGGAAGAGGAGCGCGCTGAGCGCCTGGGTCTGCGTGCTGGCGCTGACGTTCTCGGCCACGGCGAGGTGCGTGACGAAGGCGTTGATCTCGGGCTCCGCCATGTCGGCGGGGTGGCGGAGCCCGTGATAGCGGACGTACCTCCGCACCCACCGGCAGTAGGCCTGCTCGGTGCGGCGGCTGTAGTGGCGCGCCCGCAGGGCGCGCTGCAGCTGGTCGATGAGCGCGGACACCCCGCCAGCGTGGCCGCGTCCGCGCCGCCGTTCAATGGGTGACGGGCAACGTAACCCACGCGCGCGCCGATGAGCGCCGCCCGCGCCGCAGGGCGGGCTCGGCGGAGCCGGCGCGGCGGAGGCGTCAGTCGGTCTGGCGCAGGTCCAGGACGCGGCCGGTCTGGCCGGCGGAGCCGGCCGGCGGCCGCGGCGGAGGCTGCACCGGGCGCGCCGGCGGCGGCCGCGTTGGCGCCCGGCTCCACGAGCGTCACGCGGGCGCGCAGGTCGAGCTCCGACTGGATGCGCTCGGCCACCTTGCGCTGGAACCGCACCATGTCGCCCATCACGTCGCTGAACAGCGCCTCGTCGACCTCCACGCGCACCTCGAGGTCGTCGAGGCCCTTCTTGCGGTCCACCACGATGAGGTAGTGCGGCCGCACGCCCTCGATGCGCGCCAGCACGGCCTCGATCTGGCTCGGGTACACGTTCACGCCGCGGATGATGAGCATGTCGTCGGTGCGCTGCCGCACCTTGCGCATGCGCACCAGCGTGCGGCCGCAGTCGCAGCGCGCGGGGTCCAGCACGGTGAGGTCCCGCGTGCGGTAGCGGAACACCGGCAGGGCCTCCTTGGTCAGCGTGGTGATGACCAGCTCGCCCTGCTCGCCGTAGTCCAGCGGCTCCTCGGTCTCGGGGTCGATGACCTCGAGGAGCAGGTGGTCCTCGTTGACGTGCAGGCCGCAGGCGCAGTCGCACTCGCCGGCGAGGCCGGGGCCGAGCACCTTGGAGAGGCCGTAGGTGTCGCGGGCGGAGAGGCCGAGCCTCGACTCGATCTCGGCCTTCATCGCGGCGGTGCACGGCTCGCCGCCGAAGAGGCCGAGCCGCAGCTTGAGCGACGCGGGGTCGACGCCGAGCTCCTCCGCCTGCTCGGCGAGGAACAGCGCGTAGGACGGCGTGGACACCAGCACGGTGGCGCCGAACGTGCGCATCAGCGGCACGTGCCGCTCGGTCTGCTCGGCGCCGGCCGGGATGATGGTGGCGCCGATCCGCTCCATGCCGTAGTGCAGGCCCCAGCCGCTGGTGGACATGCCGTAGGGGAACGCCATCAGGACGAGGTCGCCGCGGTGCACGCCGGCGGCCGCGGCGACCCGCGCCGTCAGCTCCGTCCACGTGTTGATGTCGCCGCGCGAGTAGCCGAGCACGATCGGGTCGCCGGTCGGGCTGCTGGAGGAGTGCACGCGCACGACCTCCTCGGTCGGCAGCGCGAACCCGCCGAACGGTGAGACCTCCGCCAGCGCGGCCTCGTCGGTGAAGGGGAGCTTGCGCAGGTCGTCCAGTGACTTGACGTCCCGCGGCCGCACGCCCCGCTCCTCGAGCTGGGCGCGCCAGTGCGGGATGCGCTCGTAGGCCCACGACGTGGTCATCTGGAGGCGGCGGAGCTGCAGGGCGTGCAGCGCCGCCCGGTCCATGCATTCGTACTCGGGATTCCAGATCATGAGCCCTCCTGATGCCAGGCGCCGAGGTAGATGGTCCGCACCGTTTCGTCGGCGAGCAGGTCCGCGGCCGGTCCCTCCAGGACCACGCGCCCCGTGCGCATCACCGAGCCGCGGTCGGCGTGCCGCAGCGCCAGCCGCGCGTCCTGCTCCACCAGCAGGATGGTCACTCCTTGCGCGCGCAGCGCGTCGAGCGCCGAGAAGATCTCGGCGATGACCAGCGGCGCGAGGCCCGAGCGACGGTTCGTCGAGCAGCAGCAGCTTCGGCTCCGACATGAGCGCCCGGGCGACGGCCAGCATCTGCTGCTCGCCGCCGCTGAGCGTCTCGGCCGGCTGGGCGGCGCGCTCCTCCAGCACGGGGAACAGCGCGCTCACGCGCTCCAGCCCGCGCTGCACGACGGCGCGCCGCTCCCGGCCGGCGCCGTACGCGCCGAGCTCGAGGTTGTCGCGCACGGTCATCGGGCCGAAGAGCAGCCGGCCCTCGGGCACGAGCGCGAGGCCGTCGCGCACCAGGCGCTCGGGCCGCGGCGAGCTCACCCTCGCGCCGTGGTAGCTGATCGTGCCCGAGCGCAGCGGCACCAGCCCCACGATCGTCTTCAGCAGCGTCGACTTGCCGGCGCCGTTGGCGCCGATGACGGCGACGAGCTCGCCGGCGCCGACGGTGAGGTCCACGTCGTGCAGCACCTCGGCCTTGCCGTAGCCGGCGCGGATCGCCTTGAGCTCGAGCAGCGGCGCGCGGGTGCCGGGGTGGGCCTCAGACATCGTCGTCCACCTCCCCGCCCAGGTAGGCGGCGATGACGACGGGGTCCTTCTGGATCATCCGCGGCGGGCCCTCCGCGATCTTGGCGCCGCGGTCCAGCACCACGATCTCCTCGGAGACCTCCATCACGAGGCCCATGTCGTGCTCGACGATCACCACGGTGATGCCGGAGTCGCGCACGCGGAACAGCGTCTGCACGAGCTCGCGCGTCTCGGTGCCGTTGAGGCCCGCGGCCGGCTCGTCCAGCAGCAGCAGCCGCGGGCGCGTGGCCAGGGCGCGCGCGATCTCGACGAGGCGGCGGATGCCCGCGGGCAGGTCCGCCGCCGGCGTCCCCACCCACTCCTCGATGCCGATGAGGCGCAGCAGCCGGCCGGCCTCCTCGCGCGCGTCGCGGTCCTCGCCGACGGCGCCCGGCAGTCGCAGCATCGCCGTCGTGAACCCGCGCCGCTGGCGCGCCTGGCAGCCGACCATGACGTTCTCTCCGGCGGTCATCTCGTCGAAGAGCTGGGTGTTCTGGAACGTCCGCGCAAGGCCCGCCTGGACCACGTCGCGCGGCTTGCGCCCCACCATCTCCGCGCCGTCGAAGAGCACCGAGCCCTCGTCGGGCCGGTCGAACCCCGTGAGCGCGTTGAACAGCGTCGACTTGCCGGCGCCGTTGGGGCCGATGAGCGCCTTGATCGTCCCTTCGTACACGTCGAACGAGACGTCGTCCACCGCCGTGAGGCCGCCGAACCGGCGTGTGACGTTGCGCACCTGCAGAAGGGTCACGAGGCCTCAGTCCCGGCGTTGCGGCGCTTCCAGAGCCCGGCGAGCCCGCGCGGCGCGAAGATCACGATGAGGACGATGGCGAGGCCGTAGATGTCCTCCTGGTACGACTGGATGGTCTGTGCCGTCTCGCGCGGCAGCCCGGGGATGAGCGCGTCCACGTACTGGACCAGCGTGAGCGCGACGGCGGCGACGACGGGCCCGGCGAGCGAGCTCGTGCCGCCGACGATGGTCATGGCGATGAACGTGATCGAGGCGGTGAGCGTGAAGACGCTCGGCGAGATGAACCCGACCACGCCGGCGTAGAGCGCGCCGGCGAGCCCCGCCATGAGCGCGCTGACGACGAAGGTACGCACCTTGACGCCCACGATGTCCACACCGCAGGCCTGCGCGCCCAGCTCGCTGCCGTGCAGGGCGCGCATCGCCCGCCCGGGCCGCAGCGAGGTGATGTTGTGGGCCACCAGCACGGCGATGCCGACGCAGCCCCACACCAGCCAGTACAGCGACGAGGCCGAACGGAACTCCACCGGGCCGATGGACGGGAACGGGATGCCGGTGAACCCGTCCACCCCGCCGGTGACGGGCTCGGCCTGGATGAACGCGAGCGACATCAGCAGGCCGAAGCCGAGTGTGGCCATCGCGAGGTAGTAGCCCTTCAGACGCAGGCTCGGAATGGCCAGGATGAGGCCGCCGAAGGCCGCCACGGCGCCGGCGGCCACGAAGCTCAGCAGCCACGGCCAGCCGAGCTCGACGGTGCAGAACGCGCTCGTGTACGCGCCGAGTCCCATGAAGGCGGCGTGCCCCAGGCTGACCTGGCCGGCGTAGCCGAAGAGCAGCGCGAGGCCGACCACGATGAGCGCGTTGACGCCGGCGAAGGTGAACACCTTGAGCAGGAACCTGTCGGTGACGACCAGCGGCACGACGAGCACGACGGCCACCGCGACCAGGGGCGCGAGCGCCCTGAGCGTGCGGGCGTTCACTAGACCTTGACCCTCCCCGCCCTGGCCAGCAGGCCCTGCGGGGCGACGAAGAGGACGACGAGCAGCACGACGAGCGCGACACCGTCCTTGTAGGCCGGGTCGAGATAGCCGGCGGCGAAGCTCTCGAGCAGGCCGAGCAGCAGGCCGCCGGCCACGGCGGTGATGGGATTGCCGATGCCGCCGAGGATCGCCGCGGCGAAGCCCTTGACGCCGATCGCCGCGCCGACGAAGAACGCCGTCTGCGTGAGCGGCGCCACGGCCACGCCGGCCAGGGCGCCGAGCCCGGCGGCGAGCGCGAACGCGACGGTGACCATCATGCCGGCGTTGATGCCGACCAGCCGGGCGGCGTCGCGCCGGATCGCCGTGGCGCGCATGGCCCGGCCGAACGCCGTCTTGCGGTAGAGCAGCGCCAGCGCCACGACCGCAAGAGCCGTGAGGCCCCAGATCCAGAGCGTCTGCAGCTCGACGGCCACGCCGAGGAACTTGAGCGAGGCGCCCTCCGTGAACGGCGCGAGCGCCCGCTCGTCGGGCCCGAAGAAGTGTAGGGCTAGCTGCCGCAGCACGACCGCGCCGCCGATGGTGACCATGATGATGCGCAGCGGGCTGTCGCCGGCGATGGGGCGCACGGCGAGCAGTTCGAAGGCCGCGCCGATGGCGGCGGTGGCGGCGATGGCCGCCACCGCCGCCACGGGCAGCGGCATGCCCAGGTCGGTGAACGAGACGCACAGCATGCCGCCGAGCATGAAGAACTCGCCCTGGGCGAAGTTGATCGCCCCGGTGGCGGCGTACACGATCGTGAACCCGAGCGCGATGAGCGCGTAGATCGAGCCGTTCTTGAGGCCCGCTACGAGGAACTGGAGGAACTCGCTCACGCGCCGGTCACACCCTCCGCCCGGTCCGTCACCCCTCCGTCACCGCTCCGTCACTGCGCCGGCACGAACTTGCCGCCGCTGATCTCGAACATCTGGAGGTCCTCGGCGCTGAGGCCGTTGTGGTCCTCGGCGGTCATGTTGTAGGTGCCGTCGATGCCGACCCAGCCGGTCGTGGCCTGGATCTGCTCCAGCAGAGCCTCCGGCGTGAGGTCGCCCTCCACGCGCTTGGCGGCCTCGACCACCAGGTACAGGGCGTCGTAGGCGTAGCCCGGGAACATGCCCGGCTTCTCGCCGTAGGCCTGCTCGTAGCTGCTGATGAAGTCGTCGGCGACCGTGCGGGCCTCGCTGCCCTCGGGGTAGAGCGACGGGTCGAGCACCTTGCCGGCGGCGAGCTTGACGCCCTCGGCCGCCTCGCCGGCGCCGTCGATGAACTCCTGGCGGGCGATGCCGTGGCTGCCGTAGACGGGCAGGTCGATGCCGAGGTCCATGGCGTTCTTGGCGATGATCGCGGCCTCAGCGCCGGCCGTCCACATGACGATGGCCTCGGCGTCCGAGTTCTTGATCTTGGTGAGCTGCGCGGTCATGTCGGTGTCGCCGGGGTTGAGCGTCTCGTCGGCGACGATCTCGACGCCGGCCTTGGGGGCGGCCTCCGCGAACACGGCCTGGCCGTCCTTGCCGAACCCGCCGCTGTCGGTGATGAGGCCGATCTTGGTGATGCCCTGGCTCTTGAGATAGTCGAGCGTGAACGGCACGACGATGGTGTTGGACCACGGCGTGGCGAACACCAGCGGGTCGACCGGGTTGGTGATGACGGTGCCGCCGGCCATGGAGACCTGCGGGATGCCGGCGCGCTGGATGTCGCCGCGCATGGCCATCGTCTGGCCGGTGCCGGTGGCGCCGATGATGGCCACGACGTTCTCCTGCTCGATGAGCCTGCTGGCCGCCGCGACTGCCTGGGCCTCGTCGGTCGCGTCGTCCTCGATGATCACCTCGACGGGCCGGCCGTTGATGCCGCCCGCGTCGTTGATCTTCTTGACTTCCATCTCGATGAGGTTCTTCTCGGGCTCGCCGAGGCCGGCGTAGGTGCCGGTCAGCGAGAGGATGGCGCCGATCTTGATGGGCTCGCCGGAGGCGGCGCCCGTGGAGTCGCCCGACGGCTCAGTGCCGCTGTCGCCGCAACCGATGGCCGCCACGGCCAGCATGGTGAGGAGCGCGACGGTGAGCAGCACCGTCACGAGTCCTCATGGTCGTTCCGCGCATCGCACAACCCCCACTCGTCAGTCTGTGCGGCCTCGGAACGCGAAGCGCCCGGCGACGGGGTCGGCGGCCGCGGTGAGGCCGGGCCGCGAGCGGAGTCGTCGCCGAGCGCGTCCACACGCTGAGGACGCCGGCATGTCTCGCCCACGTCGCGCGACGCGCCCTTGACTCGGGACGGTGAGCGCCCGCGCGACACCCCCGCGCGCGGTCAAGAAGAGGCGCGTGAGAGGTTCGCGCATGATAGAGCACGCCGCGAGCGCGGGCAAGGCGGCGCGCGCTGCCAGGCCGGCGGTGTCCTGTCCTTCCAGGGCCGCGCCCTCTCGAGCTGCCCGGCCAGCCGGAACAGCGTGGCCTCGTCGCCCGAGCGCCCGACGAAGTGCATGCCCACGGGCAGCCCGTCCGCCGTCCAGTGCAGCGGCACCGACATCGCCGGCTGCCCGGTCACGTTGAACACCGGCGTGTACGGGATGAACCCGAACGTCTTGTCGGCCAGCGCCTCGATCACTCCGAGAGCCTTGAACAGCCACCCGGCGTTGAGGCGCCCGGCGAGCTCCACCTGGCGCCGCTCCGACGCGGTCGGCTGCAGCGAGCCGGTGGGCACCGGCGGCGAGGCCAGCGTCGGCGTGAGCAGCACGTCGTAGTCCTGGAAGAAGGCCCCGATGCGGCGCGACGCCACCTGCAGGTAGTCCAGCGCCAGCGACGCCTGCCCGGCGCTGTAGGTCCGCCCGAGCAGGGCCAGCGCCTGGGTGCCGGTCTCGAAGTCCCGCAGGGACGTCTTGCGGCCGGCGGAGCGGGATGCCTGCTCCACCGCCGCCGCCGTCTCGCCGGCGATCACCGTGAGGTACGCCACCGCGAACCGCTCCCGGTCCACCGGCGGGGCCGCCTCGACCACCTCGTGGCCGAGCTCCTCGAGCAGCGCGGCCGTCGTCCGCATGCCGCGCTCGCACTCCTCGTCCACCTCGTGCCCCAGGAGCGGCTTGGACGAGAAGGCGACGCGCAGGCGCCCGGGCTCCGTCGCGACCTCGTCGAGGAACGGGCGCGCCGGGGCTTCGCACCAGTACGGCGCGCCCACGTCCGGCCCCGCGACGGCGTCGAGCATCGCGGCGCTGTCCCGCACCGACCGGGTGAGCACGTGCTCCTGCACGAACCCGCGCCAGATCTCGCCCGCGTCCGGCCCGGTCGGCGTGCGTCCCCGGGACGGCTTGAGGCCGAACACGCCGCAGCACGACGCCGGGATGCGGATCGAGCCGCCCCCGTCGCCGCCGCCGGCCAGCGGCACCATGCCGGCGGCGACCGCGGCGGCGGACCCGCCGCTCGAGCCGCCGGCCGTGCGCGAGAGGTCCCACGGGTTGTTGGTCGGCCCCCAGGCCTCGGGCTCCGTGTACGGCACGAGGCCGAACTCCGGCGTGTTGGTCTTGCCCACCAGGATCACGCCGGCCGCCTTGTACCGGCGCACCAGCTCGCTGTCGCGCGCCCGCGGGAGGTCCTTGAGGATCCGCGTCCCGCAGCTCGTCGGCACGCCCTCCACGGTACCGATGAGGTCCTTGAGCAGGAACGGCACCCCGGCGAACGGCCCGTCGAGCCCGGCGCCACCGGCCCGGGCGGACGTCTCGCCTCCAGCGCCGGCCTCAGTGCGCGCCCGCGCCTCGGCCCGCGCCTGCTCGAACAGCGGCCGCACCACGGCGTTGACGCGCGGGTTCACGGCCTCGATGCGCGCGATCGCTTCGTCCACGAGCTCCGCGGCGGTCACCTCGCCGGCGCGGACCAGCTCCGCCAGCCCCAGGCCGTCGTACTCGTCGTACTGCGGGAACGCACCCACGGGGACCTCCCTTGCCGCCGCCTGCGTGCACTGCCGCCATCATATGGCGGCGCGGGCGACCCCGTCAGTGCGGAGAGACCACCTCGCCGACGACGAAGAGCACCCAGAACCCCCCGACGAGGACGGCGAGCACGAAGCTCCCGAGGAGCAGCCAGGCGCGGTCCTTGCGCACCAGCGCCAGCACTCCCAGAGCGATCGCCGCCACCACGAGGGCGACCTCGACGGAGACCATGGAAGAGCCGGTCGGAAGGCCCCGCGTCCCAGCCTCTCCTGGAGCGGGCCGGACCACGACGTCATGGACGGCAGGAGCAGACCCACGGCACGACCGCCCAGGCCAGACCCGCGGCCCACCACCCCGCCCCGGTGAGGAAGCACCGGCCGGCTCATGCGACCACCCCCTTGTGCGTCCCCAGCGCGTCGGTCACGCCCGTCCTGCAGGGTCACCACCAGCAGCGTACCACCGCCTCGACGGCGACACGCTCCCACCGCCGCCCGCGTGTGGTTCTACAGGTGCACCATGGGCAGCGGCCGCAACGGGTGGTCGAGCGCCCAGCGCACGCCAAGCTCGGTGAGGCGCCGGTGGAAGCCGGCGTTGGGGTGCGCCGCCCGCACCTCGCGGACGTACGCGGACGGCAGGCTGGAGCGGAGCGCGCCGAGGCTGAGGTCGGCGAGGTCGGCGCGCCGGAAGGTCTCGACGGTGTCCTGGAACGCGCCGCGGTACGGCAGGAGCTTGTGGTGCTCCAGGATGATGCGGACCACCTCGTCGGTGAGGTCCTCCCTGCCGGCTGCCGTGAGGTAGTCACGCGCGAGGCGGACGGACGGCGCGAGGTAGTCCCAGCTCCGCGCCGTCCAGATGCCGAGGTCGTGGAAGGCGCCGGCGATCTGCACGCTCTCCGGCGCCTCGTGCCCGCGCGCGAGCCCCGCGTAGAACGCGAGCGCTCGCGCCACGTGACCGGCGTACCCGGCGTAGTCCGGACCGAGCGCGCCGGCGAACCGCTCCAGGACTTCGTCGACGAGCGCGAACCCGGTGGTGCAGGCCGGCGAATGCACGCCCGGCGGCGCCGCCATCACACCTTCTTGACGCCGGCGATCAGCTTGCCGGCCACGTCCTGGGCGTCGCCGTACACCATCCGCGTGTTGTCCTCGTAGAACAGCGCGTTCTCGATACCGGCGAACCCGGCGCCGCGGCCGCGCTTGATGACGAACGCCTGACGCGCCTTGTCCACGTCCAGGATCGGCATGCCGTAGATCGGGCTGCCCTTCTCCCGAGCCGCGGGGTTCACCACGTCGTTGGCGCCGATGACGATGGCGGCGTCGGCGGTCGGGAACTCACCGTTGATCTCGTCGAGGTCGTAGATCATGTCGTAGGGCACGCCGGCCTCGGCGAGCAGCACGTTCATGTGCCCGGGCATGCGGCCGGCGACCGGGTGGATGGCGAACTTGACCTGGATGCCGCGGTCGCCGAGCAGCTTGGCGAGCTCCCAGACCTTGTGCTGCGCCTGCGCCACCGCCATGCCGTAGCCCGGCACGATGATGACCTTCTGGGCGAAGGCGAGCGTCACGGCCGCGTCGTCCGGACTCGACTCCTTCATGGTGCCCTCGATGCCCGCGAGCTCCTCCCCGCCCTTGGCGCCGAACCCAGCGAAGAGGACGTTGCCGATCGAGCGGTTCATGGCCTTGGCCATCATCTGCGTGAGCAGCGTACCGGCCGCGCCGACGACGATGCCGGCGATGATCAGCGCGCCGTTGCCGAGCACGTAGCCCTCGAGGCCGACGGCCAGGCCCGTGAGGGCGTTGTAGAGGCTGATGACGACCGGCATGTCGGCGCCGCCGATGGGCAGCGTCATGAGCACGCCGTAGAGCAGCGAGAGGGCGAAGAAGGCGATCAGGGTGAGGCTCTCGTTGCCGCCCAGGTTGCCGGTGTGCTGCAGGGCGACGACGACCGCAAGTGCGACGGCGCCGGCCAGCACCAGCAGGTTGAACACGTTCTGGCCGGGGAACAGGAACGACTTCTTGATCAGCCCCTGCAGCTTGGCGAAGGCGATCATGCTGCCGCTGAAGCTGACGGAGCCGATGAGCGCGCCGATGATGCCGAGCACGGCGAAGCTCGTCGGCATGGTCTCCGGACGCATGAACTCGACGGCGGCGATCAGCGCCGCGGCGCCGCCGCCCATGCCGTTGTAGATGGCCACCATCTGCGGCATGTCGGTCATGGCGACGCGCCGCGCCGCCACGTAGGCGACGGCGCCGCCGATGATGAGCGCCGGCGTCATCCAGACGAAGTTGCCCATCTCCGGCGTCGCGAAGGTGATCGCCGTGGCGACCAGCATGCCGACGCCGGCCCAGACGATGCCGCGCCGCGCGGTGCGCGGAGAGCTCATGCTCTTGAGGCCGAGGATGAAGAGGACGGCGGCGGCGATGTAGGCGACCTGGATCAGGTTCTCACGCATCGCCGCCTCCCTTCGTCTGGGCGGCGGCGGCGCCCTTCTTCTGGTCGCCGGAGCTCTTGAACATGTCGAGCATGCGCTCGGTGACGGCGTAGCCGCCGACCGCGTTGGCGGCGCCGAGCAGCACGGCGAAGAAGCCGACGATGCGCTGCGGCGTCGTCGTCGCCGACGCCGAGCACGACCATCGCGCCGACGACGACGATGCCGTGCACGAAGTTGGAGCCGCTCATCAGCGGCGTGTGCAGGATGACCGGCACGCGGCTGATGACCTCGTAGCCGACGAAGGCGGCGAGGATGAAGATGTAGACGGCGGCGAAGCCGGTGATCATGACGCGCCCCCTTCCCGCTCGTCCCGCGCCTCGGGCGCCTCCGGGCTCGTCGGGATGTTCTCGCCCGCCTCGCCCTTGGCCTCGATCTCCTGGGTCGCCTGGTCCGGCTCCGTCGCCGCGGGCGCATCCGGCCCCTCGATCCGCTCGCGTGCCTGCTGGTTCACGATCGCGCCGTCGCGCGTGAGCACGCTGCCGGCCAGCACCTCGTCGTCCCAGTCCAGCTGCAGCTCGCCGTCCTTGATGAACGGCGTCAGGAAGTGCATGAGGTTGCGCGCATACTGGTCGCTCGCGTGCACCGGCAGCATGCCCGGGATGTTGAGCGGCCCGTAGATGAACACGCCGTTGGGGTGGTTGTACTGCTCGCCGGGCCGGGTGAGCTCGCAGTTGCCGCCGCCCTCGGCGGCCATGTCGATGATCACCGCGCCCGACTTCATCCTGTCGACCACGTCGGCGGTGATGAGCTTGGGTGACGGCCGGCCCGGGATGGCGGCCGTCGTGATCACCGCGTCGGCCTCGACGATGTGGCCGTCGACGATCTCCTTGGCCTTCGCCTTCTCCTCGTCGGTCAGCTCGCGTGCGTAGCCGCCCTCGATCTCGGCGTCGATGCCGGTGTCTATGAAGCGGCCGCCGAGCGACTGCACCTGCTCGCGGGTGACGGAACGCACGTCGTAGGCCTCCACGACGGCGCCGAGGCGCCGGGCGGTGGCGATCGCCTGCAGCCCGGCCACGCCGACGCCGAGCACCAGGACCTTGGCCGGCCGGAGCGTCCCGGCCGGCGTCGTCAGCATCGGGTAGTACCGGCCGGCCATGCAGGCGCTCATCAGCACGGCCTTGTAGCCGGCGATCGAGGCCTGGCTCGTCAGTGCATCCATGGACTGCGCCCGCGTGATCCGCGGCAGCAGCTCGAGCGCAAAGCTCGTGATCTTGCGGTCGCGGAGCGCCTTGATGCTGTCGTCCGCCTTGTACGGCTGCAGCAGGCCGAGCACGACGGCGCCCTCGCGCAGCTGTGCGACCTCTTCGGGCGACGGCGGATCGACCTTCAAGACGACGTCGGCGGCGAAGACCTCGGCGGCGCCGTCGACCAGCGTGGCCGCCGCGAACTCCTCGTCGCGGATGTGACTCAGCTGACCTGCGCCGCGCTCCACCAGGACCTCGGCGCCCAGCGCCGCGTACTTCTCGGCCACCGCGGGGACCAGCGCCACGCGCGTCTCTCCCGTCGCCGTCTCGCGGGGCACGCCAATGCGGACTGCCATCGAACCCTCCTCGTACGTCGGGCCCACGACGGGCCCGGTCAGTCACTACCCCACGGAGAGGGAACGAAAAACCTCGGAGCGTAGTGGAAACGCGCTACCTCTTGACCCTGAACGTCCCCGCCACGACCGTACCTGCGAGCGTGACCAGCCGGACCTTGAGCCTGCCCGGCCGGGCCCTCGCCGGCACCTTGCACGTGATGCGGGTCGGGCTCCACGAGACGTACCTGCCGCACGGCGCGGAGCCGAAGAGCACCCGGCTCGTGCCGCGCTTCATGCCGAAGCCCTTGCCCGTGATGGTCAGAGTCGCCCCCCGGCGCCCCCCGCTGGGCGTGAGGCGTGAGAAGACCGGCGGGGCGAGACTGGCGGCAAAGCGCGTGGCGTGGTCCACCGTGAATCGGCAGCGGCCGTTCGCGACGTCCGCGGCCTTCTCTCTGGCCCACACCTCGGCGCCCTCGGTGAGCGACTGGATGGCGAGCCGGTAGCCGTCGTACTTCGCTCCGACCAGCAGCGAGACCGCGACCGGCCGGCTGAACGAGAGCCCGAGGCCGGGGATGCCGAAGCGCAGGATGGCCAGCGGGACGCCGTCGAGGCCCGCCTGCGGGACCTCATCGTCCAGCGTGAACTCCTGTGCCGACATCTTGGAGAACGCGAAGCGGCCGTCATCCGCCCGGCTGACCACCGTCCCGGCGGAGAACGTGACCGCCGTGTGCGCGGTCGCGATGGTCCAGTCGCGCTCGATCGTCACCTGCTGCGCGGTGGCCGTGTTGACGAGGACCAGGCCGTCCAGCCCCGGCAGCGGCGGCGTCGGGTCGTCCGGCGACCAGTTCGTCATGTTGCCGACCTTGTCCACGAGCGCCAGGTGGCGGATGCGCCAGACCCCCTCCTTGCTGCTCTTCGGCAACGTGACGAGCGCCTCGTACACGCCGTCCAGGCCGGTGCCGGAGACACGCTCGGGCATGCCGTACGCGCGCTGCGTGCCGATGAGCGGCTCGAGGGCGAACTGCGTGGCCAGCACCGGGTCGGCGTAGTCCCCGGAGGCGTTGACGCCGGCGAGGTCGTCGGTCACGCGCATCCTCACCAGAACGGTCTGCTCGCCCGCCTCCGTGTCGACCTCGGCGGGCGTGATACTGAAGGAGGTCACCCGCGGGGGCGTCGTGTCGGACGAGGCGGCCGCGTTGGTGAGCCCGGCGCGGCCGGCCCCGAACAGGTCCTCGATCTCCCCAGGCAGCAGGTAGGTCGCGTTCCCCAGCCGGTCCATGACGCTGAGCTGGACCTGCCAGAGGCCGTTCATGCTCCCTCTCCGCAGGGTGCAGCTCCCCTCGTACGCGCCGTCCTTGTCGGTCCCCGACACCCTGTGCAGCAGCGCCCACTGGCTCTGCGATCCGGCGGCCGCCTGCAGGTAGAAGCCGCCGGACCACTCCGCATGGCGCACCAGCTCGTCTACGCCGGCCTGGTCGTCGGTCAGGCGCACGCGCACCGTGACGGTCTGGTCGCCGGTGTCGGTGTCGACCTCGCGGGGAGTGACGCTGAAGTCCGTGACCGTCGGCGGAGTGGAGTCCGACGATGAGTCGCCGTGTTGGTGATGCTCGCGCACCCCACGCCGAAGCGAGCCTCCAGATCCTGCCAGTCGAGCTCGACGCGATTCTCGATCTGGTCGTAGACGCGCAGGTACGCGACTCTCCAGACGCCCGGCGTGCTGCCTGCCGGCAGGACCAGCGCCCCCTCGTAGTCGCCCTCGAGAGAGCTGCCGGACACGCGGTTCACGTAGGCCCAGGCCGTCTGCGGCCCGGCGGCCGGCCGGAGGTACACCTTGACGAGCCCCACGCCGACCTGGTCGTCGGTGAGGTGCATCCGCACTGTGACCGTCTGGTCGGCCGCTCCGGTGTCGACGGTGGAGGGAGTCAGGGAGAACGAGGCGATCTGCGGCGGGTCCGCGTCGTCGGCGCTCGCCAGAGCCGGCAGCGCCGCGGAGCCGATGACAGCCCCCAGCCAGAGCAGCGCGAGGAGAGAGACACTGAACGCGAGCCTCCCTGCACGGGGCCTGCCCATCTGCTCCTCCCCGGTCCGGCGGCCGCGCCCCCACACGGCGCGGCTCGACCTCATGCTATCGCATGCGGTGAAGGCGCCTTCTGGTCCGGCGGTTCGGCTCAGTCGGTGACGCGGCGCACGGCGGCCGTGACGGAGCCGAGGCCGACGTGCGTGGTGAGCACGGCGCCGGCGCGCACGACGGGAACGTCGCAACGCAGGCGCTCCTTGAGGCGGGCGGCCACGAAGTCCGCGCCCGCCTGGTCGCCGCTGTGCACGACCATCGCGCGGGCCGGGGCGCCGTCCACGAAGTGCACGGCGCGCTTCACGAGCGCGTTCAGGGCGCGGTCGAATCCCAGCGCCGCGCCTCCCTTGCCCGGCTTGCCGTGCTCGTCGAAGACGATGATCGGCGCGAGGTGCAGGCGCTTGAGCGTCCTCGCCATGGTGGGGCTCACACGCCCGCCGCGCACGGCGAAGTCCAGCGAGGCGACCGTGCCGAAGATCCTGATCTCGCGCTTGACGCGCTCGGCCACCTGCTCGACCTCGTCGAGGTCCGCGCCGGCGGCGATGGCCTCGCCGACGGCCTGCGTCAGGAGCCCGGCTCCGATCGAGACGAGGCACGAGTCGATCACGCGCACGCGCTCGGGGTCCACCTCGCGAGCCGCCGCGCGCGCGGACTGCACCGTCCCCGACATGGCGCCGGCGATGTGCACGCTCACCACTCCCTCGCGGTACTCGAGCAGCCGTCGGTACGTCTGGACGAAGTCCGCCACCGCCGGCTGCGACGACCGCGGCACGTCGCTGCCGCTGACGATGCGGTGCACGAACCCGTCGGCCGAGATGTCCACGCCGTCCAGGAACTCGGTCTGCCCCAGCGACAGGGTGAGCGGCACGGCCACGACACCAAGCCCGAACGCCAGGTCCTCGGGCAGGTCCGTGGTCGAGTCGGTGACGATGGCGATGGACGCCTCCCGCCCGGCGAGTTGCTGCAGCACCATGTCGTCCACCTTGCTGCGCTCGATCACTCCCAGCTCGGCCACGGACGCCAGGAACATCTGCGGCTCGTTGGTGTGCAGGTGCACGCGGAGCCGGTCGCCGCCGCCGGCGACCACGAGCGAGTCGCCGAGGCCCGTCACCCGGGCCATGACCAGCTCGCGAGAGAGAGGCTCGCCGTCGCGCGCCGTGACCAGCGCCTCGGTGCAGAAGCGGAACCGGTCGTCGATCTCGTCGTGCTCTTCAGAGAACGGCGGCAGTCCGTGCGCGGGGGCCTCGGAGACCTCCCACGCCGGCTCGTGGCCGCGCAGCGAGTCCATGAGCCCCTCGAGGAAGTAGACGAAGCCCTGGCCGCCGGCGTCGACCACCTTGCTGCGCGCGAGCACCTCGAGCTGGCGAGGGGTGGCCGCAAGCGCGACCTTGGCGGCCGTGAGCCCGTGGTGGAACAGCTCGGGCAGGTCGTCCTCGTGCTCCCGGGCGCGCGTGCCCAGCTCGAGGCTCCAGGCGCGAAGCACGCTCAGGATGGTGCCCTCGCGCGGGTCCTGCAGGGCCGAGTACGCCGACTCCGTGCCCGCCAGGGCCGCGTCGGCGAACTGCGAGCCGCTGGCGCTGCGGAGCCGCTCCATGGAGGAGGCGAGCCCGTGGAGGAACTGGGCGAAGATCGCCCCGGAGTTGCCGCGGGCTCCGTCGAGGGCGCCGTCGGCGGCCACGCGCGCGGCGTCGCCCACGGAGTCGGGAGCGGCGCTCCCGAGCCTGGACGCCGCCGCCCTGAGCGTCGCCGCCAGGTTGGCGCCCGTGTCCGCGTCGCGCACCGGGAAGACATTGATGCGGTTCAGCGACTCCTGCTCGCGCACCACGGCGAGCGCCCCCGCGCGCACGACGCGCGAGAACGTCTCGCCGCTCAGCCTGGTGGTGTCGTCGCCGGTCTCGGTCATCTCGAGGACCTTTCTACCCACCACGAGTCCTGTCGGCCGCGCGACCCTCGCGACGGCCGCTCGGTCACTTCTGGCCGGGGAGCGCGCCCATCTTCTTGAGCGACTTGCGCGCCGCACCCGCCACGGACTGGTCCACGTCGCCCAGTGCGAGCCGCAGCGTGTCCACCCCCGCAGGATCGCCGATCTTGCCCAGCGCCTCCACGACGATCATACCAGCAGCGGGTCCGGGTTGTGCATCGCCGTGCAGAGCGGCCCGACGGCGGCGGGGTCCTTCATGATCCCGAGCACGTAGGCGGCGTCCTGCCGCCGGTGCAGGTGACCCTCCCTGAGGATGAAGATGAGCCGGTCGCGCGCCGGGGGCCCGATGAGCACGAGAGCCTCGCGCGTGGTGTTGAGCTGCACCAGGTTCTTGGTCGGAGCCGCTGGACGATCTTGTCGAGGTAGCTCTCCAGGGCCACACGCGCGGCCTCGGCGACCTCAGGATCCTTGTACTTGGCGGCCTTGACGAGGCCGTCGATCTTGCCTTGGGCGTCGAGCTTGGCGACGTTGGGCGGGCCGAACAGGGCCACGTACACACTCCTCGGGGTCGTTTCGCAGCCGGGCGCCCCCGCGCCCGGAGGGCCAGTCTACCGCACGCCGAGCGCGCGAGGCGGCGGTGGCGTCACCTCAGGATGCGGTTGGTCACTTCGAGCAGGCGCGCCGGCAGATCGCGGAAGGCGCGCACCGGGAACACGTCGCCGCGGCCGGCGTCGGCCAGCTCGCGGCACAGCTCCGGGTTCATCTTGTAGTCCTCGGTGAGGAGGACGAAGAGATGCGGGAACCGGTGGGCGAGCGGCCGCGGGTCGCCGCCGGCGGTGACGACGCCGTCGGTGATGGACAGGCCGCTGCGGCGGGGTTGCGGCCGCGCTCCAGCTCGGCGGCGCCGAGCGCCAGCGCGGCCTCGATGTTGGTGTAGCCGCGGACCGGCTGGTCGAGCATGCGCCGGACCACCTCCTCCGGCGGGTCCGGCACGTCCAGGTGCGTCGCGGCCGTCGCCTTGTCCTCGAAGACGACCACGGAGAGGTCCTCGGGGTGCAGCTTGAGCGCGAGGACCGCCGCGGCCACGGCGGCGACGGCCATGTTCTCGCCGCTCATGCTCAGCGACGTGTCTACCATGAGCACCACCTGGTGGCGGCGGTCGACGCGCCGCCGCACGATCCAGTCGCCCCGCTCCGGGTACGGCTTGCCGAGCAGGTTATCGAGCGTCGCCTCCACGTCGAGCTCGCCACCCACGGCTCGAGCAGCGGCTCGCGCACCGTGTGCGTGGCCGCCTGCAGCGGGCCGACCAGGCGCGCGGCCTTCTGCAGCACCGCGCGCGCCGCCAGCCGCTCGGCGTAGAACCTCAGTCCGGGGTCCACGATGCGGCAGCCGCTGCGCGTGAGGTTGGTGGCGATCGTCCAGCCGTCGAGCGCCTCCTGGTCCACCTTGTAGCGCAGCGCCAGAGCCTCCAGCGGCGCGTCGCCTGCGGGCAGTTCCGGGGCGCACGTGGGCAGGCCGCGGACCTCCACGCGGCCTCCGTGCCGGAGCTGAGCCCGGCGGATGAGGTCAGGCTTTTGGGGCGGGCGCCGGCGGCGCGAGGACGACGTCGGGATCCTCACCGCGATCGACGACGAGCTCCAGGAGCTCGTCAAGCGCGGCCCCGAAGTCCGCATCGATGTCGTCGCGCAGGTCGACGCGCGTGGTGAGCGCGGCCTCGGCGGCACGACGCAGCACCTCGCGACTCACCGCACCGCAGGCGTCGCGGTCGTCGGCCCAGAGCCGCTCCGCGATGGCGACGGTCGCGATCGCGCCGCGCACGGACGAGCCTTTGCGAAAGCGCGGGTGCAGCCGCGTCGCCCGCGTGAGCCGCACGGCCGTCTGCACCAGTGCGGGTCGTCCGAGCCGGTCTCGGCGACCACGATCGCCGCTTCCTCCTCGCCCCCTGGTACAGCAGCGCGAGGTGCTCGAACCGGTCACGCAGCGCCTCGGAGAGGTGGCCGGTGGCGACGTACTCCACGGGATTCTGCGTCGCCACCACCTGGAACCCGCCTGCGGCCCGGATCTCCCCGATGTGCGGCACTGCAGCAGCCGCTCGTCCAGCGCCGGGAGCAGGACGTTCTGCACGCTCTCCGGCATCCGGTTGAGCTCGTTGATGAACAGCACCTTGCCGTCCCGCATCGCCTCGACCAGCGGCCCGGCGAAGAACGCCTCTTCCCCGTAGCCCTGCTTGAGCACCAGCGGCGGGTCGAACCAGCCGGTCAGCTTGCTCTCCGAGTACCGGTCGTCGCCGTCCACGCGCACGGTGTCGCGCCCGAGGTGCCCGCAGACGGCCAGCGCGACCGTGGTCTTGCCCACGCCCACCGGGCCCTCGAGGAGCAGGTGACGACCGGCGCCCAGCACGGCGAGCGCGGTGGCCAGCTCGCCCTCGCGGCCGATGATGCCGTGCTGCTGCTGGATCTGCTCGATCGGAGTCATGTCCTCAACCTTCGTCCGCTGGTGTCACGGTTCGTCAACTGGCATCACGGTCGCTCGCCCCGGCGCGCTCTCGCCGGCGCCGCCCCCCTCACTCGACGAGCAGGAGCGCATAGCGATGATACGGCTCCCCCTCCGCCGCTACCACTTGCAGCGGCCAGCCGGCGTTGGCGCTCGTGGAGAAGATGTCGATGCCGGCAGCCCGCCGGGCCCGGCCGTACCCTGCCGCGGCTCGTGCACGTCTCCGGCGAGCCGCAGACCTCCACGCGTCGCACGCAGCGCCGCCCCCTACGATCGCGAACGCCTTGCCCCGGCCGCCCAGGAACAGCTCGCGCTCCAGGCGCAGCAGTTCGCGCTCGAGCACCCACGCCGCCGGCCCGTCTACTGGGCGGCGTCGGGCCGGGCGTCGAAGCGCAGGAACAGGATCGTCTTGTACTCCGCGAGCAGCCGCCGCGTCTGTTCGGGCGCCGGCGAGTGCGGCGGGCAGGTCACGCAGCGACCCGCCTCCGGGACACCTGTACAGGCACTTCCAGCGCACCCCATCCGCGGTGACCACCTGTTCCGGCCGCAGCAGCGAGGTTGCGGCGCCCGCCCCGGCCGCCAGCCCGCGCTCGATAGAGCTGATCCCGCTCGGTCATCGCTCCTCCGAAGTCCGCTCATCCCCGCCGGGCGGGGTATTGCCCTCGCGCTCACTGGTGCCGCATACGCTTGACGCGAGACGACCGAGTTCTCGCGCACCGACCTTCACTTTCCGACTTTGATCTGCTCGCCCACTCCGCCGTCGGTCGGGCCTTGCATCCTAACGCCTCGCAGGGGACATCAAGCGCAGCACCCGGTCCGCGACCTCGAGCATGCGCCGCGGGAGGGAGCGAAGCCGTCGACGCGGACCAGGCCGCCGTCGGCGGCGCGGGCGACATCACTCTTGCCCACCGCCAGACGGGGCCAGAATCCAGCGGTCCCCGTGTGACCTTGGAGCTCGCGGCTGCTGCGCTTCCGCCGCTCCCCTGCGGTGTCGCCATGCCGGCTGCTCCTCCATGAGGAGTACGTGCAGCGCACCGAAACGCGCGGCCGCCGGCAGCGGGCTCTGGGCGCCGCTCGTGCACACGCTGTTGCTCACAAGGAGCCCGCAGCTGGCCGGGGTCGCGGCCGCGCTGGAGCTCGGCGTGGCCGAGCCGGAGCGCGGCCGCGATGTCCGTGCCGCCGCCGCATGGCACGGCGAGCATGCGGCGGACCAGCTCGGCCGGGTCCACCTGCTCGCCGAAGCGCATCACCGTCCGGGCGCCGTCGGCGAACAGCACCACGGCGAGGTCGCCCTGGACACAGATTTGAGCGCGAGCACCGCCGCGGCCACCGCCCCGAGCGCCATCTTCTCCCCCGCCATGCTCAGTGAGGTGTCGAGCATCAAGACCACCTGGTGCCGCCGGTCCACCCGGCGCTGGACGATGTATTTCGTCGGGGCTCCGGGTGCGGGTCGCCGAGCAGGTTCTCGAAACTGGCCTCCACGTCCAGCTCGCCGCCCCAGCCTCTCCAGCAGCGGCTCGCGCACGGTCCTGGTGGCGGCCTTGACAGGGACCCACGAGGCGGGCGGCGCGCTGCAGCACGGCGGACGCCGCCAGTTGCTGCGCGCACAGGTAGGCGCGCTCGCCGGCGAGCGAGCGCGCCCGCCCAGGTCACCGGCGGAAGCCGCCAGCCAGTCGTCCAGGTCCTCGGGCGTCGCGCGCAGCTGCTCCGCCAGCGCGCGGCGGTCCTCCAGCGTACAGACCACTGTTCGGCCGGCGCCCTCGCTGCGCGGGCCGTCCGCATGGCACCGGTCGCTGCCGTCCCGCGCCCCCGCCTTCTCTGCTGCGTCCGCCGGCCGTCCGCACTCTCGCCCCACAGCGCCGCGGCGGCCGCCTCCGGGTCCTCCCCGCGCTCGACGACCACGGCGTCGACGAGCTCGTCGAGCACGTCGCCGAGCACGGCGTCGCCGTCGCGAAGCTCCACGCGCGTGGCCAGCGCGGTCTTGGCCGTCGCGCGCAGCCGGCCGGCGAGCGGCGCGACGTCGTCCTCGCGCTGCGGCGCTCGGAGCCGTCGTCCTCGCCCCGCCCCGCCCGGCCAGGTCCACCATGGCGATCGCGCCGCGCACCGACGCGCCGCGGCGCACGCGCTGATGCCGAGGATCTGTGTGCCGCGCGTCACGTGCACGGCCGCGCGCACCAGCGCGGCGTCCGCGCACCTCGTCGCGGCGGCGACGATCTCCTCTTCCTCCGCCGCCGTCCGGTAGCCCACCACCAGATGCTCGAACCGGTCGCGCAGCGCCTCGGAGACATGACCGGTCGCGACGTACTCAGCCGGGTTCTGCGTCGCGACCACCTGGAAACCCTCCG
>CAVPXA010000007.1:0-54519 GCA_963709635.1 uncultured Thermoleophilia bacterium | reverse complement strand
TCCCCAGAGGCGTGAGCCCGCGAACGTCGACGGCCTGTGCGGCGACGAGAGCTCGATGGCCACCACGCCTTCGCCCAGATCCACCTGCTCCGCCAGGCGCCGCCCGGACAGGGGCAGGTGGCTGGCGCGGTCCTCGATGCCCTCGGCGCCCGCTCGTGCTGACCACGGAGAAGGACACCGGCTGGGCGAGCAGGCTCGCCTCCGCCGCGAGCGACTGCGCGGCGACGGCGCGGATGCTGAGGCCGAGGTCCGGGCCCGCCCTGCGTCGAGCAGCCCGGTCGGCAGGCCCGACCACGGCGTGTCCAGCAGCTTGACGCTGCGCTCGGACGCCGCCGCCAGCATGGTCGCCAGCGCGACGCGCACGTAGTCCAGCGCCGCCGAGAGCCCCGCGACCTCGTACACGGACGCCGAGATGATGCGCCCCTCCGCCACCGAGACCAGCGGATTGCCTTGCGCGGCATTGAGCTCGATGGCCAGCACGCTCGAGCGCGTGGTCCAGGGCACGCTGCGCGGCGGCCTGCACTGGGCTCGTACTGCGGAACGTGAGCGGATCCTGGAGGTTCCGTGCGGCGCCGTCCTGCCAGAGGAAGCTCCCGTGCGAGGAGCTCACGGAAGCGCGAGAGTGTACGCGCGCAGGACTGGGTCGGGTCGCGCCTCGGCCACGGCCGGGTCCAGGATGGAGAGGTTGGCGGCGAAGCCCTCCAGCGCTGAGCGCGCCGGCGACGTCCGCCGCGTCCAGCAGCCGCGCCGCGTCGGCGAGCGCCAGCGCGGCGAGCGCCGGTCCCGATACGCGCTGGAGTTGATCGAGGGCGAGTCCCTCGCCGTGCGGCCAGCTCCATGTCGCCGAACACGCCGGCGGCGAGGTCCGCCATCGGCGCCAGGTCGGATGCGCCCAGCGAGCCCAGCATCCGCACCCTCGGAGTCCCGCCCTCGTTCAGCGCCTCCACCAGCCGCTCGGCGATGCCGGGCGCACGCAGGTGGACCCGCCGGCGTATCTGGTTGAGCAGCACGAGCATCGCCGCCCGCACCACGTCCGGCGGCGCGTCGGGCCCGACGCCCGACGTGGCTCTCGGCGATCTGCCGCCGGCTGAACCCGTCGTCGTCGCGGCGCAGCGACGTCGCGCTTCTGCGCACCCAGTCCGGTCGTGAGGCCGTAGGTCGGCAGGCCGCGCTCGAACGCTGTCGCGTCGGCCAGCGAGCTGGCCGCGGACATCGCCTCGACGGCCCCTTCCGCGGCGCCACGGGCCTCGCCGCCGCGCGCGACCGCGACGACCTCGTCGAGCGTCAGGTCCTCTGCCGGTCAGGAGCACATCACGTCCCGTCCTCAGCGGCGCCCCGGTCTCACGAACCGCCGCACCCCCTCGAGGTCGAGGCCGTCCAGCCCGAGGTCGGCCAGGTCCAGCCCCTCCGCCCAGTAGTCCCTCTGCAGCATCACGCCCATCACCTCGACCATCGCACGTGTCGACCGGCAGGTCGATGCCCAGCGCCTCGCCCAGCCGCACCATCGGCACGAACGCGTAGATGATGTCCTCGCTGCCCACTTGTTCCAGATATGCCGCCGTCGCGAACCAGTCGGCGTGCGGCGACGAGCGCAGCATCTGCACGAGATCCTCGCCCTCGTAGAGATACGAGCGGCGATCGAAGCTCACCTGATCCTCGAACGGCTCCGACCCGAGATGCGCGGCGAGCCGCTCGCGCTCGGCGTCGAACGCCGTGACCAGCCGCGCGCCGGGGATGGTCGTGTCCTGGTAGAACTTGCCGCCCATGTAGCGGTCGAAGTAGAGGCCGGCGATGGGGATGGTGAGGGTCACGTGGATCGGCGGGTTGCCGGCGGCGGCGATGTTGGTGTCGAGGACCGTGGGCGCCGGGTCGTACTGCGTGTAGATGCGGCGCACGACGTCGTAGATGGCGGCGCTCCGCTCTCCGGGGAACGCGGCGACGCAGAAGTGCCGCTTGAAGCGGCCGATGTGGATGGCGTCGCCGTCGCGGCTGGCAGATGTACGGCATGATGTTGGACTCGGCGAGGGTGACGTCGGGCAGGGCTGCCGGCCCAGCCGCCGCGCCTGCCGGAGCGACGCCCCAGTAGCCGGTGTTGAAGAGCACGATCTGGCCGTCGCGAGGTGCGGCGCGACGGCGTCCATGAACGCGTCGTGGTACATCGCCGGCACGGTGATCATGATCACGTCGGCGCCGGCGACCGCCTCCGCGGCGTCGTCGTGACGCCGCCAGCGGCGCGAAGCCCGTTCTGCCGGCGGTCGTCTCCGAGTCGGCCGTCACCTCGATGCCGCCGCGCGCCCGCGGCCCTTCGAGCTTCTCCGCCAGCTGCGGCAGCTCGAACAGCGTGACGTCGATGCCCTTGAGCGCGCTGTCGGCGGCTATCGCCAGGCCGGCTCCACCGGCGCCGCACACCGTCAGACGAAGTGGAGTCCCCATGTTGCCACTCCTGTCACTGTGGTTCGGACCGGGTCGGCGGCCCGGAGTCCGCGACAGGCACTATCGGCGGGGCCCGCACCTGCGGGCAAGAGCGGCGTCGCTGCTGTCCCAAATACAGGAACATTTCGTGGCGCGGCCGCGCTTCCGCCCGTGGAGCGCCGGCCGGGCGCGTGCGCCGATCAGCTGTAGCGGATCCGGGGGTTGAGGACCGCGTAGAGGATGTCGGCCACCAGGTTGGCGACCACGTAGATGAGCACGATGAGGAGCGCCGTCGACTGGATCAGAACGAGGTCACGGCGCTGGATGGCGAAGAGCAGCAGGCGACCGATGCCCGGGTACCCGTAGACCGACTCGGTGACGATCAGGCCGCCGATGAGCCAGCCGATGCCGATCGCGACCACCGTCACCGTCGGCAGCAGCGAGTTGCGGAGCACGTGGGTGAAGAGGACCTTCCTCGGCGGCAGGCCCTTGAGGTTGGCCGTCCGCACGTAGTCCATCTGCAGCACGTCGACGGTGCTCGAGCGCGTCATGCGCACGACGTAGGCCAGGCTCGTCAGCGCCACCGGTGATCGCCGGCAGGATGAGGTACGGCAGCGCCTCGATGAAGCCTGTGTCCGGCGGGATCGCCGACTGCGACGGGAACCAGTTGAGCTGGATGGCGAAGATCGCGATGAGGATGAGGCCGCTGACGAACTCGGGAAGACCGATGAACGCCAGTGAGCCGACGGAGATCGTCTGGTCGACCCAGGTGTTCTTGCGCAACGCGGCGATGAAGCCGAGTAAGATCCCCAGCGGCACGTACATGACGAAGGCGACGACGGCGAGCATGAGCGAGTTGCCGAGGCGCTCGAAGACGATGGGGCGGACGAGCGTGTTCATGCTCGGCGAGTCGCCCCAGTCCCCCTGCACGTAGTTGCCCAGCCACGAGCCGTACTGGACGACGGCGGGCCTGTCCAGGCCCAGCTCGGTGCGCAACTGGCTCTTGGCCTCTTCCGTGGCGAAGCGGCCGAGGATCTGGCTGGCCACGTCGCCCGGCAGCACGGTCGTCGCCCAGAAGATGATGATCGAGGCGAGCACACGGTCATCACCATGAACCCGAGGCGCCTGAGGATGAACCTGGCCATCAGGCACTCTCCTCGGTGTCGAGGACGAGCGTCTCGGCCTGCAGCCGCGCCAGCTCGTCCAGCGGGATGTGACAGTAGATGCGGTGGTCGCCCTCGCCCACGCGCCACGGCGGCTCCTGCTCGCGGCAGATGTCACCGAGGTTGCGCGGACAGCGTGGGTGGAAGCGACAGCCCGGCGGGACGTTCATCGCGCTCGGCACCGACCCGCCCAGGCGGATCGGCTTCTGCTTGACGTCCGGATCGGCGAGCGGCACGGCCGAGAGCAGCGCCTCCGTGTACGGGTGGAACGGCGGCGTGAGCACCGTGGTGGCGTCGCCCACCTCCATGACGTGCCCGAGGTACACGACGGCGATCACGTCGGAGAGGTGCTGCACCGCCGAGAGGTCGTGCGAGATGAACAGATACGACGTCTGCTTCTCGACCTGCAGCTTCATCAGCAGGTTCATGAGCGAGCCCTGCACCGAGACGTCGAGCGAGGAGATGGGCTCGTCGCAGAGGATGATGCCGGGCTCGGCGGCGAAGGCGCGGGCGATCGCGACGCGCTGCTTCTCGCCGCCCGAGAGCTCGTGCGGCAGGCGGTCGAAGTAGCTGGCCGGCAGGCTCACCGACTGGAGCAGTTCGAGCGCCTTGTCCCGGGCCTGCCGGCGATCCAGGCCGCCCAGCAGCGCCAGCGGCCGCATGATCGCGTCGCCGACGCTGCGCGTGGGGTTCAGCGAGGCGTCCGGATTCTGGAACACCATCTGGATCTCGCGCAGCGTGGAGCGCGGCCGCTTGGCCGTCGTCGCCGGCAGGGAGTCGCCGCGCAGCCTGATGTCCCCGCCCGTCCGAGGCGTCAGGCCGATGATGGCGCGCGCGACCGTCGTCTTGCCGCTGCCGCTCTCGCCGACGACGCCGAGCGTCTGGCCGACGCACACCTCGAGGTCCACCCCGTCGACGGCGCGCACCGCGCCCTTGGGCGCCTTGAAGTGCACCTGGGTGTCGTCCGGCCGCGACGAGGACCTCGCGAGCGGCGCACTCCGTCTGGACCTCGCGCACGGCCTCGGTCGCGGCGCGCAGGTACTCTGCCGGCGGCGGCACGGCCTGCCAGCGCCGGCACGCGGAGAGGTGCGCGCCCTCGACCGCCACGAGCGGCGGTCGCGCCTGCGTGCACGCCTCCTCGACGAAGCCGCAGCGGGGCGCGAAGATGCAGCCCGGCGGCAGCTGGTCCACGCGGGGGATCGAGCCGGGGATGGTCACCAGCGAGCGCTTCTGCGGCGTGGGGTCGAAGTGCGGCACGCAGCCGAGCAGGTCCAGCGTGTACGGGTGCAGCGGCCGCTTGAAGAGCTCCTTCAGCTCGGCCTGCTCCATGAACTCGCCCGCGTACATCACGCCCACGCGGTCGCAGATCTTGGTGATCACGCCGAGGTCGTGGGTGATGTACAGGATCGCCGAGTCGAACTCGCGCTTGAGCTCGGCGACGAGGTCGAGGACGACGGCCTGGGTGGTCACGTCGAGGGCCGTCGTCGGCTCGTCCATGATGAGCAGCGACGGGTTGGTCATGAGCGCCATGGCGATGACGCAGCGCTGCAGCATGCCGCCCGAGAGCTGGTGCGGGTAGCGCTTCATGACCGCTTCGGGGTCGGGCATGGCCACCTTGGTGAGCATCTCGCTGGACGCGGCCGCGCGCTGCGGCCGCGTCCATGCCGAGGTGCTGGCGCGCCACTTCGGCGAGCTGCTTGCCGATGACGATCGACGGGTTGAGGGCGCTCAGCGGGCTCTGATAGACGACGCCGATCTTCGCGCCCCACAGCGCCCGGAGCTCCCTGTCCGACAGGCCGAGCAGCTCGACGCCGTTGAGACGCACGCTGCCGTCCGTGACGCGGCCGTTCTGCGCCAGGTAGCGGATGGCGCCCATGGCGAGCGTGGACTTGCCGGAGCCGGACTCGCCCACGAGCCCGAAGCTCTCGTGCTCGTGGATGGCGAGCGAGACGTCGCGGACCGCGTGCAGGACGCCGAGCTCGGTGGTGTAGTCGACGCAGAGGCCCTCGACCTCGAAGACGGGGCGGGAGGCGGCGGCCATCAGTTCCTCCCGCCGCCGGGCAGCATGACCTGCCGCAGCCCGTCCGACATGAGGTTGGTCGCGATGACGAGAACGGCGATGGTGATGGCCGGGAAGAGGAGGACCCACGGCGCGATGGCGAAGAAGGCGCGCGCCTGGTTGATCTGCAGCCCCCAGTCAGGCGAGGGCGGCTGGACGCCGAGCCCGAGGAACCCCAGCGAGGCGACCAGGAAGATCGAGTAGCTGAAGCGCATGGACGCCTCCACCAGCAGCGGCGGCAGCGAGTTGGGGAGGATCTCGCGGAAGAGCACGTAGCTGCGCGTCTCGCCCGCGCACGCGCGCCGCCTCCACGAACTCCTTGTTCTTGAGGTCGAGCACCATGCTGCGCACCACGCGGGCCACCATCGGGATGTAGAGGATCGCGACCACGAACACGATGTTGATGTTGGAGGGACCGACGGTGCTCAGCAGGACGAGCGCGAGCAGCAGCGAGGGGAACGACAGCAGCACGTCGAGTAACCGCATCACCACCTCGTCGGTGGTCCCGCCGATGTAGCCGGAGAACAGGCCGATGGCGGTGCCGATGACCACGGCGACCGCGGTACCGAACCCGCCGAGCAGGAAGATGTTGCGCGTGCCGACGATGATGCGGCTGAGGATGTCGCGGCCGAACTGGTCGGCGCCGAAGGGATGGCTGAGCGTCGGCGTCGCCAGGCGCAGCTCGGCGCTCTGCTTCTCGTAGTCGTACGGAGCGATCCAGGGGCCGAAGACGGCCAGGAAGAGGAAGAAGCAGAAGATGACGGTGCCGACGAGCGCCGCCGGCCGCTTGAGCAGGCGGCGCCAGTAGAGCCTCCACGTCTTGGGCCGCTGCTGCTGGCCCGGATCCGAGAAGCCCTTGACGGCCTCCTCGTCCATGATCGCCGTGTCGAAGAGCTCGTCTTTGACGTTCGGCTCGACCAAAGGTCCTTCCTCACTCGCTCGGGATAGGCGTGACAGTAGCGACCATCACCCGGATGTCAAACAACTGGGTGCGCCGTCCACGCGCTCGGACGAGAATACCGGGCCGCCGGCGACCCCATCACAGCGGCCCCGCCGACCGGCTCGACGCGCGCCTCCACCGACTTCATGAGGGGGAATCCGCTGATGCGGTCGAAGCGGTCGTCGTGGGTGAGGGCGTTGGCGTTCACGCCCGCCCAGCCGTGCGTGAGCTGCAGACAGCGCCGGGGCAGCTCGTTGGCGGCGACCACCCGCACCGGCGCCTCGACCGACCCGATCCGCGTCGTCACACGCGCCGTGTCGCCGTCGGAGAGGCCGAGAGCGGCGGCGTCCTCGGGGTGCATCTCCAGGCCGGGCGCCGGCGCCTCCTCGGCGAACCTCGGGATGTTGTGCGAGCGACTGTGCCCGAACAGCAGTGAGCGGGCGCCGGTCATCAGGGCAAAGGGATACGCGGGGTCCGGCGCCTCGATGTAGGCCGGTCGCCGGTACTTCGGCAAGGCGTCGTAGCCGAGCTCGGCGAGATGCGCCGACGTGAGCTCGACCTTGCCCGAGGGCGTCGGGAACCGCTCGATCTCGGCGTCCGCGGGCGGCGCGCCGTACACCACTCCCTCAGGGTGCGCCTCGAGCTCCTCCAGCGTGACGCCGGCAGGCTCGAGCAACCAGCGGTTCAGCTCGCGGTCGTCCTCCCAGGGGAAGTAGTCCCCCGCGCCCAGGCGGCGCGCCAGATCGCGCCAGAACTCGTACTCGGTCTGCACCTCGGGATGCTGGCCGACGGCGGCCGTCAGCGTGACCACCCCGATCTCATGATGGGTGTGGACCTCGCTGCGCTCCAGGAACGAAGCGGCCGGGAGCACGTAGTCCGCGACGGCGGCCGTCTCGGTCATGAAGAGGTCGCGCACGACGAACAGCTCGAGCGCGGAGAGCGCCCGGACGACCTTCTCGGAGTTCGGGTTGGTGAGCGCGGGGTTGGCGCCGGCGAGCAGCATCGCGCGCAGCGGATACGGCTCGCCGGTGAGGATCCCGTCCAGCGCGGTCATCGTGTGGCACTCGCGACGCACCTCGTAGAGGACGGGGAAGCGGTCGGCGCCCATCGGCTCGAGCTCGGTGAGCGGCCGCTCGTCGTACAGCGTCAGGTCCCGGAGCGGGAGCGGCGGCGCGAAGAGGGAGCCGCCCGCCTTGCCCAGAGCGCCCAGCAGCGCATTCAGCGAGACGATGGCGCGGATGTTGTCCACGCCGTTCTCGTGGTGCTCGAGCCCGTTCCCCGGGTAGAGCGCCACCCGCCCGTCGGCGGCGCGGAGCAGACGCGCCATCTCTGCGAGCGTCGCCGCCGGGACCCCGGTCTCTCGCTCCACGACGTCCGGAGTGAAGTCCCGGGCGTAGGCGGCGAGCTCGTCGAAGCCGACCGTCGCACGCTCGACGAACGAGCGATCGTACGATCCGCTCTCGACGAGCTCGCGGATGAGTCCGAGCGCGAAGGCGCCGTCCGTACCGGGCAGCGGCGCCACGTGCAGGTCGGCGCGCCGTGCCACCGCGGACAGCCGCGGGTCGACGGCGACGAGCGTCGCGCCCCGGCGCCGGGCCTTCGTGATGCGCTGCGTCAGGTTGGGGCGCGAGTGCGGTGGGTTGGCCCCCCACATCACCACGCAGCGCGCGTTCTCGATGTCGACGTTCGGCCAGGCCCCGAGCACCAGCTTGTAGCCGGTGAACCGCCCCACCCAGCACATCGAATCATTGGACAGGTAATTGGGGCTGCCGATCGCGTGGATGAAGCGTCGCGCCAGGTCCTCCTGCTGGGCGAACCCGGTCGCCTCACCCTTCCAGACGCTCACACTGCGCGCGCCGTCCCGCTCCATGATCGCCCGCAGCCGCTCGGCGATCTCGTCCAGCGCCTGCTCGAGGGAGATCTCCTCCCAGTCGTCGCCGCGACGCTTGAGCGGCCGCAGGAGCCGGTCGGGGTGGTTGACCGTGTCGACGGCCGCTCTGGCTTTGACGCAGAGACGCCCCGAGCTCCACGGGTGGGCGGGATTGCCGGTGATGTCCTCGACTCGCCCCTCGTCGAGGCGCACGTCGATGCCGCAGCGGTCGTCGCACATGCGGCAGAGGGTCTGGACGGTCTCTGGTGGCGCCTCCATCACGACCCGCCCTCGTCCTTGCGGTACACCGCGCGGAGCCTGGCCTCGAGCGTCTCCCTCCGCGCGTCCGCCATCTCACCGGGCTCGCAGTACTGCAGCACGTCCACGGTGCAGCCCCGCACGCAGGCCGGATCGCCGCCGCACAGGTCGCACTTGCGTGCGACCCCCGCGGCGGCGTCGAAGCGGACGGCGCCGAGCGGGCACGCCAGCAGGCACATCTTGCAGCCGGCGCAGCGCTCCTCGTCGATCACGACCGCCCCGGTGGCGTCGTCGCGCGAGATCGCGTCCGCGGGGCACACCTCCATGCACCAGGCCTCCTCGCAGTGCATGCAGGTGAGCGGCAGGCAGACGCGGTCCTCCGGTGAGAAGCTCACGGCGATGCGCGACGACTCGCTGCTCGAGCCCGCCGCCGTGAGCGAACGCGCATGCGTACACGCAGTCGCGGCAGGCCACGCAGTACTCAGGGTCGCCGACTACGATGCGCATGCGACGCCACCTTCTGCCGTTTCACGATCCGGGCCCGGGCGAGCGAACCATGGGGTGAGCTCGCCATCCCCGTGAAGCGCCGCTCCTCGAAGAAGGCGCGCGGGTCGTCGAGCGGCCGGCCGTGCCGGATGTACGGACCCAGACGACCGAGCAGCCGGACCGCCTGCTGGCCGCCGAGGTAGACGGCGCCGACGGGGACGCCGTCGGAGAGCACGAGCTTGAGGTACTCGACGCCGGGCAGGTCGTGCAGGACGACGACCTCCTCGCCCTGCGCCGCCTCGAAGCGACCCACGGAGGCCACCGTCACCCCGAACATCTCGGTGACGTTCGCGCTCAGGCCACCTTCGTACACGAGTCCGGCGCCGGCCAGATTGGCGCCGGCCACGCGGCCCTGAGCCACGGCCACCGGCCAGAGGGCGAGCACGCCGGCCTCCCCGCCCGACATCGGGGCGCGCGCGACGTCGCCGGCGGCGAAGACGTCCGCGACGGCCGTCTCCATCGTCGGCGCGACCTCGAGGCCGGGTCCCTGCGCCGAGACCGCCTCCGGCAGGAGGCCGTCGTTCGGGAGGACGCCGGTGGCGACGATCACGATGTCCGCCTGGTAGGTGTCGGCGCCGGCGGCGGTGCAGCAGAGCTCGCCGCACGCGCGCTCGACGCCGGCGATGCACACGTCCGTCGCGATGCGCACGCCCGCTCGCTCGATGTGCGCGCGGAGCAGACGGGCCGCCTCGTCGTCGAGCACCCGCGGCAGGATGCGACCCTCGAGCTCCACGACCGTGACGGCGGCGCCCCGCTGGTGCGCCGCCCACGCGGCCTGCAGCGCGACGAACCCGGCGCCGAGGACCATGAGCCGGGCGCCGGGGCGCAGGTCGCGGTCGAGCCTCTCCGCGTCGTCCAGCGTCCAGAACCCCTGGACGCCGGGGCCGGCCAGCCCTTCGATGGGCGGCGGCGGCGGCGCGCGACCCGGTCGCCACGAGCAGGCGGTCGTAGGCGATGGTGCGGCCGTCGCCGAGCACGACCTCGTGCTCCTCGGCGTCCACCCGCTCCACGACCTCGCCGAACGCGGTCCTGGCGTCCAGCCGCTCGTAGTAGTCATCCGGCCGGACGAACACCCCCGCGTGCGGGATGCGGCCGCGGAGGTAGTACGGCAGCAGCACGCGCGAGTACGGTCGTGCGCCCTCGCCGGAGACGACCGTCACCGTGGCCGCGCGGTCGCGCCGCCTGAGACTCTCGAGCGCGCTCAGGCCGGCGGCGCTGTTACCGATGATGACGACGTGCACCGTTCGTTCTCCTCGCCTCAGCCGTCCCAGCGGATCCGCGCCGCGTGCTCCTCAGCCACACGCCGCATCTCCGCGCCGAACGCGGCGATCTCATCGTCGCTCACGGAGCCGTCGGACGCCACCTGGCAGTACGGGATCGCCACGACGTCCGGAGCCAGCACGCCGGCCACATCCCGGAACGCCTCGACGACGCTCCGCAGCGGCATGTCCCGCTCGAACATGATCTCGAGGTGACCCCGGCGGCCGCACGCCTCCAACGCCTTCGGCCCCAGCTCCTCCTTGAGCGCCGCGAGGATCTCGCGGCTGAACCGGTAGGCGCAGTTGAGGCCGTGGACCGGCGGGTCCGCGGTCATGTAGAGCGAGAGGGCCGGGTGCGGCCCGCAGACGTGACGCAGCCCGCCGCCGTAGCGGCGGAGCAGCCGGTCGCCGTAGGGCTTGTCGAAGGCCTCGTACATCGCCGGGCTGAGCAGACCCGCCACGTCGTCGGTGACCAGCACCTTGGCGCCCTCCGGCCGCCAGATCGGCCAGTTGGTGAGGCCGGCCAGACGACCCTCGCCGCCGACGGCCTCGAGGGTCGCCTCCTGCACTGCCTCCTGCGTGGTCGTGATCACGTCGCAGGCCCGATGGAGGGCATCCGGGTGCTGCTTCATGGAGAGGAACATCAGCGTCTGGTCCATGATCACCTGGAGGTCGCCGAGCGGCGACATCATGTCCACGCCGCCGATGGCGACCGCCGGCGGCAGGCAGTCGCGGGCGACGGCCAGCCGCGCAAGGATGCGCGCGAAGTGGGGCGACGACGCGACGTCCGGCGGCTCGAGCCGTCCCAGCGCATCGAGGTCCCGGACGGGAGGCGACTTCACCGCCGGCCAGGAGTCCGGGTCCTCCTCCCACCACAGCTCTGCGCCGAGCATCGCCGGGGTGGAGAAGTAGCCGGCCCAAGGCGGCTCGAAGACGGGGATGTAGTCGTCCTGGAGGAGGCGGAGAGAGCGCTCGATGCGCCGCACGCCGGAGTTGAACCAGGCCTCGTCCTCCAGCAGGACGTCGTGCACCGACTCATCGCACTCCGGACCGAGGTCGATGATGACCGGGACGCGCTCGACCTCCTGGTACCGCCACGTGCGGCGCGTGAGCTCCCGGGCGCGCTCGACGACCGCCGGATCCAGGTCGAACTCGACCGGCCCGACCGGCACGCGCCGCCGGGCGGCGACCCGCGCGGCGTCCCTCTCAGTCAAGAGCCGGCCGTCCTGTCTGGGCGGGGGTCAGTGTCACCCGGCCACCATGGAACCCTCGCTCTGAGCGGTCAACGGCGATCCGTGCCCTGTCTGGAATACTGGAGATAAATCGTCCTCTCTCCGCCGATCGGCGCTGTATCCTGACGTTCTCCGCGCCTTCGGGAGCGAGACAGGCCCGAAGAACGCCCACTCGTCCCTGAGGAGGCCACGTGGCAGAGAAGCCCGCTGCGTCGACGGGTCAGGTCGAACTCCGCTACACGTACTGCCACCTCCTGCACGCCGGGATCGTGGACCACGAGCTGGGCTGGGCTGCGGAGGAACTGGCAAGTCACGGCGCGCGACTCAGCGTACTTCCTCTCCACCCCGGAGCCGGACTTCTACCCCCACTACACGCACGGTCTCGACAGCCTGTTCCGCTTCGGCGGCTGCATCCCGGCGATCCACGTGAAGGCGGACCTGGTCGACACGGTACTCCTGGGCCTCCAGTGGTTCTGGGAGGGAGGCGGGATGCTCGTCCGCGCGGACGACGGCATCGAGAGCATGGCGGACCTCGCCGGCAGGCGGGTCGGCCTCTCCAGGAGCCTCAACACCGCCAAGGTCGACTACCGCCGGGTCACGGAGGAGCAGGGCATCGACCTCCTGCTCCGGCTCCACGGCATGCGCCGCGACGACCTCCGGATCGTCGACTGCCCGTTCCCCGACGACTGGTACGAGGGGCCGGGCATGGCCGGGCCGGTGCCGGACCTTCTCGACTTCTGGCGCCTGTACGGCGTGCCCGCCGACCTGCTGCAACGGCCGCTGCAGCCGGAGCTCGAGGCCGGCGTGATCGACGCGTGCTTCGTCACGGATCCCTTCGGCCTGGAGTACGCCGACTCGGAGTCGGTCAGGCTGGTGGGCAGTCTGGCGCGCCAGCCGGACCGCACCCTGCAGGTCGGCGGAGCCCCGTACGCCCTCACCTGCACGCGGCGGTTCGCCGACGAGCACCCGGAGCTGGTGACGGCGTACCTGCGGGGCCTGGTCCGGACGGGCCGGTGGTGCAACGCAGAGACGCAGGCGATGGCCGCTCTGCTCGAGGCGACCGGGTTCTTCCCGCCCGTCGCGACGGTGCTCCCTGCCATCGAGGATCTCGACTTCGTCCCGAGCCTGTCGGCCGTCGGCCTGGGCACGCATCGACGAGCTGAAGGAGTCGATGCTCGAGCGCGGCCACATACGTCGCGACTTCGTCGTCGCCGACTGGGCGGCGCCGGAGTTCCTTCGGGCGGCGACCCAAGCGCTGGACGAGGGCGCCTGAGCTCGACCGGCGCGCAGCGAGAGCGTCGACCGGACGCGAAAGGGGCCGCTCTCGCGGCCCCTTTCGCGTCTCAACACTCCCAGACCGGAGTCTCCTCCAAGGTCCGTCAGCGCGGCGTCACTCCGTGAAGAACGCCGTCGTGAACCTCGTGTGCGCCCAGTCGGGGTCGAGCTCGATGCCGTCGACGTTAGCGGACTGGCCGGCCACGGCGGTGAGGATGATGAAGTTCATCACCGGGACCTGCTCCTGCAGAATCGCCTGCGCCTGCTTGTAGAGGTCGGCGCGTGCGGTCTCGTCGAGGGCCAGTGGAATCTCGTCCACGATCTTGTCGAACTCCGGGCTCTTCCAGCGCGAGTAGTTCCACGGGGCGTCGCTGGTGAGCGCGAGCTTGAAGTAGGTGATCGGGGTGGCGCGTGTGCCCCAGTCGACGATGCCGAAGTCCGCCTGGTACCAGTTGTCGGTGCCCTTGTCGGCGTAGTACACGTCGCTCGGCACCTGCTGGATCTTGACGTCGACGCCGATCTCCTTCATCTGTGCCTGCCACGCGGTGGCGATCGCCGGGATGGGGTCGGCCGTCTGGGCCACGAGCTTGATCTCCAGACCGTCGGCGTACCCCGCATCGGCGAGCATCTGCTTGGCCGCCTCCGGATCGTACGCGGGCTGCTCGTCGGTGTAGTAGGCCGCGTAGGCCGGGCCGACGAAGGTGCCGTTGCCGGGGACGCCCACGCCCGGAGCCACGAGGTCGATGATCGCCTGGCGGTCGGTGCCCGCCCAGAGGGCCTGACGCACCTTGAGGTCCTTGCCTGCGCCCTGGTCGACGCGGATCTGCAGAGCGTTCATGTAGTTCGTGTCGGTGGTTGTGACCTTGAGGCTCGGATTGGCCTCGATGGTCTGCTTCTGCTCCGATGTGAGGCCGCCGACCCAGTTGAGGGCGCCGCCCTGCAGGCCCTCGATCTGGCCGGCGGTGTCCGGCGAGTAGACGAACTCCATACCGTCAAGGTACGGCAGAGCGTTGCCGTCGGCGTCCTTCATCCAGTAGGTCGGGTTCTTCGTGAGGACCGCACGATCCTCGGCGGCATACGACTCGAGCGTGAACGGGCCGGTGCCCACGAGCTCGGTCATCGGGTCGGCGACGGTCTTGCAGAGCATCTTGGCGCGATAGTCCGTGAGCGACGACGGGAACTCGGAGTCGACCGCCTTGAGGTTGAAGGTGACCTGGGTGGGGCTGTCGGCGACGACTTCCTTGATGTTCTCGTACACGCCCGCCATCGGCGACTCCTTGCTCTGCAGCCGCTCGAAGGAGTAGATGACGTCCTCGGAGGTGAAGGGCTCGCCGTTGCTGAAGGTGACTCCCTCCTGCAGCATGAAGGTCCAGGTCTGCCCATCGGGGGAATCCCAGCTCTTCGCCAGCCACGGCATGACGCTGAAGTCCTGGGCCAGGTAGACGAGGTTCTCCTGGACCTGGCAGACGAGGAGGATGTCCCCGACGGAGCCGGCCATCATGACCGGGTCGTACTGGCCGTTGCCCGGCTGCATGCCTACGTTGAGGGTACCGCCCATGGTCTTCGCGCCGGCCGCGCTCGGACTCTCTTCGGTGCCGCTCCCGGTGTCGCCGCACCCTACGATGGCGAATGCGAGCGCGAGGACGACGGCGAGGACGAGCACCACCCCGAACGCCCTGACGCCGTGGCGCCTTCTGTGCTTGGACTTCTCACTCATGCGCTGCTCCCCCTTGTGATCCGTTGATCCCTGGCAGGATGGCGTGCCCCCTGGCGACGCGATCGTCGTGGCCGACTCGTGACGCCGCATAGTACTCGCCACTCGTCCATGCCCGATGTATGAGGCAGAGTAGCCTCTGCCGGCCGTCTGTCAAGCGCGGCTGTACGGCTGTCCGGCTCTCCGGACTCTTCCGCTCCGGATTGGGCGTCCGGGCCCGCTACGATCCCGGACGTGGCGGCGCGACCTTCTTCAGGCGAGGCAGTACGCGTCGAGCTGGCGCCGCGTCACCGCGTCGAGGTCGTCCGGCGGTTCGTGCGCGTCCAGGAGGTCCTGGACGCGGCGGGCGGCGACGGCGACGGCGTCTTCGCCGCCCGCCGCGGCCCAGCGCTCGAAGGGCTCGGGCGCCGGCGCTGCCGCCGGCTCGGAGCGCTCGAAGTCGCGAGCGTGCCGCCGCGTGTGCGCCTGACCAAGGTAGCCGCCGCCCGGGCCGACCGCGTCGATCACGTCCTCGGCCAGCCACTCCCGGCCGGCACGGACGGGGTCCACCGCCGCGCGCAGCGCAGCGATCACGTCCGCGTCCAGCACGTACTTCTCCAGCGAGAGCGCGTTGAACGAGCTCATGATGCCCGCGGCCTGGAACAGGAAGTGCGCTCCGGCGAACACGGCGGCGGAGAGTGCCTCGGTGGACTCGGCCATCGCGCGCGCGTCCACCGCATGGCTGTCGGTGCAGGCCGCTCCCGCGCGCACCGGCAACCCGCAGAGGCGCGCGAGCTGTGCGGTGGCCACCGCCATGCGCACGAACTCGGGACCGCTGAACCTGGCGGCGCCGGTGCGCAGGGACGCCATGACGGGCAGGCCGCCGTACACGAAGGGCGAGCCTGGGCGCGCGGCCTGGCCGAGGACGAGCGTGGCCAGGACCTCCGCGTGCTGCACGGCGAGCACGCCGGCGATGGTGGCCGGACCGGTGGTCCCGCCCATCACGCAGGACGTCATGCACACCGGCTGGCCGAGGCGTGCCCAGCGGAGCAGGATCCGCGCCGTCTCGCCCGAGACCAGCAGCGGCGCGGTGGTGTTCAGCACGATCAGGGCGCGGGGATGGGCGTGCCACTCGGCGCCGAAGAGGATCTCGTTGACGCGTTCGGTGTCGTCGACGTCGGCGTCGACGGACGCGACCCACTCGATCGCCTTGTCGCTGAGGGTCACGCGCGCATGCGTGCCGCGCCGCGTCCGTACCTCCTCGGGGAGGTCGAGCGGCTCCATGCAGTCGCTGTTGAAGTCGACGGCCGGCAGCATGTGACCGAGCTTGGCGGTCGCCTCGAGGTCGGCGAGAGCGCCGGGGCGCATGACCGCGCCCGCGCCGCCGGCGCCGCGCTCGAGCATGAAGGCGGCGCCGGAGCCGGAGCCGAAGACCCGGCCGTCGGCGCCGCCCAGCGGCAGGCCGAGCTCGGGGCGGCGGCCGTGCAGCAGGAACGACGACGGCGCCGTCGCCACCGCGGCCTGCACCTGGTCCTCGCTCAGGAACACCCGGCGGCCGTCGCAGCGCGCTCCGAGAGAGCGGAGCAGCTCGACGGCCTCGTCGTCCTGCACGAGGACGCCGGTCGTCTCGAGCACGCGGAGCGCGCTCTCGTGGACGGCGGCCACCGAGGCGGCCTCGGGAAGCTCGGCGCCGAAGCTCATCGTCAGCCCTCCGGCGTGAACCCGTCGACCAGCTCGTCGATGCGCGCCGCCAGCTCTGCCGGCAGCGGCGCCGGCTGTGCTCCTCGAGCAGCCGGAGGGCCTTGAGGCGGGCTTTCTCCTTCAGGTCGAGCCCGCCCTCCTCCTGCCAGCGCACGTGGCCCTGACGGTTGATGATCGTCGGCCGCCACTGCGCCTTGCGCACGTTCTTGGCGGTGTGGCGGTGGGCGAGGAAGTCGCCGCCGGGGCCGACGTCGCGGACGACGTCGACCGCCAGCGTCTCCGGCGTCACCTCGACGCCGGCGAAGAGCTTGCGGTTCATGCGCGAGGAACTCGTCCACGATGACGATGAGCTCGAGCGACCCGGTCATCCCGTAGTCGAGGTACCCGATGTCGTGGTTGAGGTTGGAGCCGATGGCGAGACTGAGGAAGGTGAGCTTCGCCCGCCTCCATGCCCGCCTGGGCGTCGATCGTCTGGGCGTCCGTGGTGCCGGCGTAGCCCCAGTTGGGCAGGTCGAGCCAGCGCGCGAGCTCGACGGCGCACACGTACCCCATGAGGTACTCCGGCGCGTTGTACGCGGACTGCGATCGTGCCCATGTCGAGCACCGCCGGGCCGATGCCGAAGACGAAGGGCGCCCCCGGCTTGCGCAGCTGGTGGATGACGAGGCCCAGCAGCGACTCGGCCGCGCCTTGGGCGACGTGACCGGCGACGGTGATGGGAGCGGTGCCGCCGGCGAGCGGGGAGGTGGAGTAGATCGCACGGGATGCCGCGGTCGGCGCACAGGATGAGCTTGTCGACCGCCTCGACCGGATGCCTGAGGGCGCTGGTGGGCTCGCCGATACAGGACGAAGTACGGCTTGGCGGCGAGCTCCTCGGCGTCCGCCGCGCAGCGCCTCGGCGATGTCGGCCATCACCGTGAGGTCGCCGGCGTTCTCCGCCACGACGACCAGCGGCTTGGTCGTGTTCGTCACCATCGCGCGGAAGCTCTCCAGCAGTGCGCCGGTGCGGGTCGCCCTCGCCCGGGTGCGCGTAGGCCATGACGAAGTCGACGTGCGGCAGGGCGTCGCAGAGACGGGCGGCCATCTCGCCGTCGGCGAGCACCGTCGGCCGGTGCTCGCCGGTCTCGAGGTCGTAGACGCTCGTGACCGCCGAGCCGTTGCCGAAGTACGTGTTGTAGCGGCCGAGCGACATGGCGTGTGCGCCGTCGCGACCGTAGACCTCGATCACGGGTGGCGCGGTGCGCCGCGCCCTGTCGACCAGTTCGCGCGGCACCTTGACGAGATCGGGCTCGACGACCTCGGCGCCGGCGGCGCGCAGCAGTTCGAGCGCCTCAGGATGGTGCACGCGCTGGCCGACGGTGGCCATGATCTCCAGCGCGGCCTCGTAGATGGCCGCCTTCTGGTCGTCCGTGAGGTACGAGATGCGAGCGCCCACGGCTCAGCCCTCCGTCCGGGACGGCTCGAACGCCGCGACCAGCTCGTCGATGCGCGCCGCCAGCTCTGCCGGCAGCGGCGCCGGCTCGTGCTCTTCGAGCAGCTTGAGCGCCTTGAGGCGGGCTTTCTCCTTCAGGTCGAGCCCGCCCTCCTCCTGCCAGCGCACGTGCCCCTGACGGTTGATGATCGTCGGGCGCCACTGCGCCTTGCGCACGTTCTTGGCGGTGTGGCGGTGGGCGAGGAAGTCGCCGCCGGGGCCGACGTCGCGGACAACGTCGACCGCGAGCGTCTCCGGCGTCACCTCGACGCCGGCGAAGAGCTTGCGGTTCAAGGCGATGTACTCGTCGACGATGACGATGAGCTCGAGCGACGCCGTGAGCCCGAAGTCCAGGTAGCCCACGTCGTGGTTGAGGTTGGAGCCGGCGGTCAGGCACAGCAGCGCCAGCTCGGCGACCTCCATGCCGGCCTGCGCGTCCACGACCTGCGAGTCCGACGTGCCGCCGTAGCCCCAGTTGGGCAGGTCGAGCCAGCGCGCCATCTCGATCTGGCAGAGGAACGTCATGAGGTACTCGGGCGCGTTGTACGAGCTCTGCGACGTCGCCATGTCGAGTACCGCCGGGCCGATGCCGAAGAGGAACGGCGCGCCCGGCTTGCGCAGCTGGTGGATGACGAGCCCGAACAGCGACTCGGCCACCCCCTGGCAGGTGTGCCCGGCGACGGTGATCGGCGCCGTGCCACCCGCCAGCGGCGCCGGCGAGTAGATCGCCGGGATGCCGTGGTCGGCGCAGAACAGCAGCTTGTCGATGCTCTCGACCGGGTGGCTCAGCGGGCTCACCGGCTCGAGGTACATCGTGAAGTACGGCTTGGCGGCCAGCTCCTCCGGCCCCCCGCGCAGCGCCTCGGCGACGGCGCACATCACGGCCAGGTCGCCGGCGTGCTCGGACGTCATCACCATCGGCTTGGTGGTGTTGGCGACCATCGCCTTGAAGCTCTCCAGATACGACCGGGCGGGCTCGATGTCGTTCGGGTGCGCGCACGACATGACGAAGTCGATGTTGGGCAGCGCGTCGCAGAGCCGGGCGGCGCGGACGACGTCCGCCAGCGCGCTCGGCCGGTGCTCGCCGGTCTCGAGGTCGTACGTGCTCATCAGGTCCGAGCCGGTGCCGAAGTAGCTGTTGAAGCGGCCGAGCGACATGGCGGGCTCGCCGGCGCGGTCGAAGACCTCGACGACCGCCGGCGCGGTGCTCCGCGCCTGCTCCACGAGCTCGCGCGGAATGCGCACCAGGTCGCCGTCCGCCTGGGCTCCGGCCGCCTTGAGCAGCTCGAGCGCCTCCGGGTGCAGCACGCGCATGCCGATGGAGCCGATGATCTCGAGAGCGGCCTCGTAGATGGCCGTCTTGTCCGCTTCGCTGAGGTAGGTCAACCGGCCGGGGCGCAGCCGGTCGCGTGGATCTGAGGTGGGCACCGTGGCTCCTCCGTGGTCCTGATGAGAGTCTCGCGCGCCCCACCCTGACGCCGCCCCGGCGCCACATCAAGGGCGTGAGGCTGTTGTCCAGAGTTCTGTACTCGTTTCATTGTCGTGCGGCGCGGCGGCCGTTATGCTGGATTCGCAGGGAGGTGACGGCGATGGCGCAGCAGAGCAAGCCTGAAGAAGAGGGAACCACTTGGGGCGCCGCACGGGTCCTCGACGTGCTCGAGTTCCTGGGACGACGCACCAGTCCCGCACCGGCCAGCATCATCGCGTCGTCCTGCCACATCCCCCGCTCGAGCACCTATGGACTCCTCAACCTGCTCAAGGAACGGCGCTTCGTCAGTTACCGGGCCGACGCTCGCGCCTGGTCCCTCGGCTCCGCCGCGTTCGAGCTGAGCGCCGACGCACCGCTGTTCGCACACGCCCTTGCGGTACTGCGGGCGTTCGCGACGCACACGCACGGCCTGACCGTCCAGCAGATCGCCACGAGTGCGGGCATGTCGCGGGTGGCGGTCAATCGCATCCTGCCGTATCTCGTGGAGAGCGATCTCCTCCATGCCGACCCGGACGGCACGTACTCCCTCGGCCTCGAGCTGGTGAGTCTCGCGTCGCGCGTAGGCTGGGTCGACCGCCTGCGGATCGCCGCCCGCGCCCATCTCGTCCGCTTGCGTGACGCCACCAAGGAGACCGCGAACCTCATCGTCCTGGACGGCGACCACGCGATCTACGTGGACCAGGTGGAGAGCTCCTTCGCGTTGCGGCACGGCGGCTGGGTAGGCCGGCGCGTGCCGCTGGCAGGCACGGCGACGGGCGCCGCCTTCCAGGATCGCACCACCTCGCACGTCGCCAAGGACGCCGTCGAGACCGGAGTGACCTCCATCGTCTGCGCGATCGATCTGTAGCGAGAACGACGCCGCCGTCGGCATCACCGCGCCGAGCTGGCGCGTCGAGGAGTTCGGCATCGCGCGCGCGCGGCAGATGGTCGAGGCGGTCGCGCGCGAGATCGCGCAGCGGGCGCGCGCGTAGCGGGGACGAAGGACGCGGCGGGCCGGCGGGCATTCCGCCCGCCGACCCGCCGCGTCCGATCGTGCGTGCGCTCTAGAGCAGGTCGCGGACCAGGCGGACGGCGCCGCCGGCGTCCGGTGCGTACCCGGCGGCCCCGATCTCGTCGGCGAACGCCTGCGTGATCGGTGCGCCGCCGATGATGGGCTTGGCCTCGACGCCCGCCTCGCGCAGCGCCTCGATGACGACCTTCATCTTCGGCATCGTGGTCACCATCAGCGACGACATCGCGACGATGTCCGCCTCGTGTTCCTTGGCGGCAGCGACGAAGGCGGGGATGGGGACGTCCACCCCGAGATCGTGGACGGTGAAGCCGGCGCCGTCGAGCATGAGCGCCACGAGGCTCTTGCCGATGTCGTGGACGTCGCCCTCGACGGCGCCGATGACGACCGTCCCGCGACTGCCGGACGCCTCGACCTCGAGGTGCGGCGTGATGACGTCCATCGCCGCCCTCATCGCCTCGGACGCGACGAGGACCTCGGGGATGAAGAGCTCGCCGGTGGCCATCCTGGCGCCGGCCTCGTCCATCGCGCTGATGAGCGCGTCGTTCATGATGACGGCGGGCGCGGTGCCGGCCTCGAGCTCGGCGCGCGCGAGATCCGCGGCGCCCTCGGCGTCACCGGTGAGCACGGCCTGCCTGATGTCGGTGATCGACATGGTTCCTCCTCGCGTCTCAGAGACGCTGACTGTCGTGGTATGTCGTGACCAGAACGGCCGTCACGGGCAGAGCGCCTTGTCGGCGCGGGCCACGACGGCGTCCATCTCACGGCGCACGTCGTCGGGCAGGTCGACGGGCTTGATCACGGACTGGAGACGGCGGTACTCGTCCACAGCGCGCTCGTAGAGGTCCTTCTCGCCCTCGGCCTCCCACTGCTGCTGCAGCTGGAAGCGGAACAGGCTCGGCTCCACGTAGTCGCGGCAGTGCTTGAGCGTGTGCTTGCTCTGCACGAGACTGCCGCCGATGCCCGACGCGAGGATCTCGTCGATGGCGAGGAACTCGTCGTTCACCTGGATACCGCGCACGTACTCCTTCACCACGGCGACGACCTGGTCGTCGATGATGAGCTGGGCGGGGCTGGCGAGGCTTGCGCCGCCCAGCCGGCCCACGCCGTAGGCGATGTCGATGCCCGCCAGGGCGCACAGGAGCGTGCCGAGCGCCTTCTCGGCCACCGCGCGGCCGTCGCTGGCGTAGGTGTCGGTCATGACCGGGCAGCCGGACACGCGGATCCCGAAGCCCTCGCTCGTCAGCTGCTGGCCGACGGCCCGCTGCACGTTGGCGATCGGCGTCGCGAGCGTGGAGAAGCCGGTCGCCATGTCGCCGGGGCAGTTGAACTGGGTCATCATGATCGGGATGCCCGGGCTTGACGACCTGGCAGAGGACCACGTGAGCCAGCGTCTCGGCGCAGTTCTGCACGGCGCTGCCGGCGACGCGTCATCGGGCTGGTGAACCCGGTCATGACGTGGCCGTCCGACGAGATCGGCACGCCGTGGTGGCACGCCTGGATGATCTCTTCCGCGTCCATCGCCTTCATGATGAACGGGGACACGGTACCGGGGTTGATGATCGCGACGCTCTGCTCGCGCAGCGCCTCGACGCTGCCCATGCGCGCGACCATGAGCTCGAACATGAACGGCACGGCCTCGCGACTGAACGCGTGCATCCAGAGAGGCTTCGTCGTGTTCTGCATCTGGATGTTGAGGGCGTGGACCTCGGCGCTCTCCGACGGCACGTCCATCGGCGTCTGGATGGCGCAGATGTTCGTGTGGTCGAGGACCTCGATCAGCTGGCACCACTCCGCGTAGCGGGCCACCGAGTTGTCCTCGAAGCGCTTGGTCTCGACGTCGTGGTGCAGCATGCTCTGCACGTTGGTGCTCGTGTAGAAGAGGCCGTCGGGATGCGGGATCGGCAGGTCGTGCCGCGGGTCGGCGCCCTTGACGACCAGCTCGCCCGGCACGGACTTGACCGCGGATTCGACGAGCTCGGCCGGGAACTTGACGACGTGCGTCTCGCGATCGACGTCGGCGCCGGCCTCGGCGAGCAGGCCGAGAGCGCCGTCGTGGTCGATCCGCATGCCCATCGTCGAGAGCAGGTCGAGGCACTTCTGCCGCATGGTGTCCACCTGCTCGGACGAGAGCATCTTCAGCTTCAGCGTATCTCCCATGTGCTGTCTCCTTGCGATGCGCCGCGCGGGCCCGCCCGATGGGCGCAGCCGGCAGCGCGAACGATGGAATGGAGCGGAGCGCCGGGTCGCGATGCTCGGGACCGGCGCGGCGATCGGCCTACGGGCCGCGAGAGTCGAAGCTGGTGCTGTCGGGCGTGAGAACGTACGGGGGCGCACTGGGTTCCGGGGTGAACCGGTGGATCTTCGGCATGGCGGCAGTCTGCCGGTCAGACATCGGACGATCCCCCTGGCGGCCCGGCCGGCCACCGCGTACGTCGTGAACGATGCAAGCCGCAAGCGCGCGCATGGTACGCCCGCTCGCGCGAGAAGGCAACAGGTTGGAGCGTCTTGTCCGGTGGGAGAGACGGTCAAGGCCCGCCGCCCCAGCGGATTAGCGTCCGTGATTTCGGACAAGTGGACATCAGTCTGGGCATCCCTCCCGGCCTCCCCTACAGTCCGCGTGAGTCAACGCGGCGCCGTCCGCGGCCCACTGGGCCGCCCTGCGGCGCCCGACCGCGCGAGAGGAGACACACCGGTGACCATCATCCTGGACGGCTCATCGCTCACCGTCGAGAAGCTCGTCCGCATCGCCCGTGAGGGCGAGCAGGTCGAGCTCGCCCCGGCCGCCGCCGAGCGCATCAACGTCTGCCGCGCCATGATCGAGGAGAAGATCACGGCGCGCGAGATCATGTACGGCACCAATACCGGCATCGGCGAGTTCAGCGAGATCGTGCTCGACGACGACCAGGTGCAGCAGTTCCAGCGCTTCCTGGTCTACAACCACGCGGCCGGCATCGGCGAGCCCGCGCCGATCGAGGTCGTCCGCGGCGCCATGACGGCGCGCGTCAACGTGCACGCGCACGGCAATTCGGGCAACCGGCTCGCGATCACCCAGACGCTCGTCGAGCTGCTCAACAAGGGTGTCACCCCGCTCATGAGCAGCAAGGGCTCGGTGGGGGCCTGCGGCGACCTCGCCCCCATGGCCCAGATGGCGCTGGTCATGATGGGAGAGGGCGAGTCCTTCTACCAGGGCGAGCGCATGCCGAGCGCCGAGGCGCTCCAGCGCGCCGGCATCCCGGTCCCCGGGCTGGAGGCGCGCGACGGCCTCGCCACCATCAACGGCTCCAACGTGCTCACGGCCATGAGCGCGCTGCTCTGCTACGACGCCGACCGCTGGTTCAAGCAGGCCGAGATCGCCGCCGCCATGAGCCTCGAGGCCCTGCTCGCCAACCTCAAGCCGTACAACAGCAAGCTCCACGAGCTGCGCGGGTTCTCCGGCGCGGTGCGCAGCGCCGCGGCGATCCGCAAGTGCATCGACGAGAGCGACCTCGCCACCGGCAAGATCAAGACCAAGGTGCAGGACGCCTACTCCATGCGCTCCACACCGCAGGTCATCGGCGCCGCCCACGACGCCCTCAAATGGGCGAAGAGCCAGGTGGAGATCGAGCTCAACGGCGTCGGCGACAACCCGATCTGGGTGCCCGAGGAGAAGCTGACGCTGACCGGCGCCAACTTCCAGGGCACGCCGGTCAGCCTGCCGATGGAGATGGTCGGCCAGTCGATCACCATGGTGAGCGTGCTCAGCGAGCGCCGGCTCAACCGCATGGAGAACACGGCCACCAGCCAGGGCCTGCCCGACTTCCTGACGCCCAACCCCGGCTTCTACAGCGGCCTGATGCTCAGCCAGTACACCGCCGACATGCTCATCACCGAGCAGCGCATCCTCTCGGCGCCGGCGAGCACGATGAGCATCCCGGCGGCGGCCGACCAGGAGGACTTCGTCTCGATGGGCATGAACACGGCCCTCAAGAACCGTCAGATCCTGGACAACGCCCACGGCGTGCTCGGCATCGAGTTCATGGCGGCGGCGCAGGCGCTCGACTTCCGCGACTTCACGCCGGGCAAGGGCGTGCGCACCGCCAAGGACGTCATCCGCAAGCACGTCGACCACCTCGACATCGACCGGCCGCTGTACCCGGACCACAACACGATGGCCGCGCTGGTCGAGTCCTGCGAGATCCTCGATGCCGTCGAGGCGGAGGTCGGCCCGCTGGGCTGACCGCTCCGCCCGAGATCGACTCCCCGAGAACGGCCCGGGTCTGACCAGACACCGGGCGCTTCGGCGAGGGCGGCGGGCCGGGTACCCCCGGCCCGCCGCCCTCGCGCCTTCGCCGGCCCCACCAGGCGGCCGGCCACTGCGTGACCCTCCGAGGCTCAGGAGCGATAGACTGGCGCTCGGAGGAGGACCCCATGGACGAACCCGCAGTACGCGCACAGCTCGCCGAGGCCGACATCACCGTCGGCCCCGTACACAGGAACCTGCCGGCCCCGGAGCTCATCGCCCGCTCGCTGGCCCGCGGCGAGGGCATCTTCGCCGCCAACGGCGCCCTCGTGGTCACCACGGGCGAGCGCACCGGCCGCTCCCCGGCCGACCGCTACATCGTCGACGAGCCGGAGGCCGCGGACGTCGACTGGGGCGGCGCCAACCAGCCCTGCACGCCCGGAGTTCTTCGACCGCCAGGTGCGGCGCGTCAGCGACTACCTGCGCCGTCGCGAGGTCTACGTCTTCGACGGCTTCATCGGCGCGGAGCCCACGTATCGCACGCCCATCCGCGTCGTGGCCCGCGGGCATCCTGGCACGGCCTCTTCGCCCACACGCTGTTCGTCCGCCCCGAGCCCATCGACCTCGAGGACTTCGAGCCCGCCTTCACGGTCGTCGCCTGCGGCGAGCTCCCCGTGGACGCCCGGCCGGAGTGGGAGGGCGCGGAGGCCCCAGTCCCGGGCACGTCCGTCACAGGCCTTCATCGGGATCAGCCTGAGCCGGCGCCTCATCATCATCCTGGGCAGCATGTACGGCGGCGAGATCAAGAAGGCGCTCTTCACGGCCATGAACTACCTGCTGCCCGAGCGCAACGTGCTGCCCATGCACTGCTCGGCCACCGCCGGCAAGAAGGGCGACGTCGCGCTGTACTTCGGCCTCTCCGGCACCGGCAAGACCACACTGAGCGCCGACCCGGCCCGCCGCCTCATCGGCGACGACGAGCACGGCTGGAGCGACCACGGCGTGTTCAACCTCGAGGGCGGCTGCTACGCCAAGGTCATCAGCCTCTCGCCGGTGCACGAGCCGCAGATCTTCAACGCCATCCGCTTCGGGTCCATCCTGGAGAACGTGATCATCGACCCGCTCACGCGGGCCATCGACTGGGATGACGACTCGATCACCGAGAACACCCGCGCCACGTACCCCGTCAACTACATCCCCAACGCCATCGAGACGGGTCTCGGAGGCATGCCGCGCAACGTGTTCCTGCTCGCCTGCGACGCCTACGGCGTGCTGCCGCCGATCTCCCGGCTCACGCCGGAGATGGCCAGCTACCACTTCCTCTCCGGCTTCACCGCCAAGGTGGCCGGCACGGAGGCAGGCGTCACGGAGCCGGAGCCGACGTTCTCGGCCTGCTTCGGCGCGCCGTTCATGCCGCGCGATCCCGTGGTGTACGCGGACATGCTGGCCGAGCGGCTGCGGACCAGCAAGACGCAGTGCTGGCTGGTCAACACCGGCTGGTGCGGCGGCTCGGCCGCGGAAGCCGAGCGGATGCCGATCGAGATGACCCGCAGCCTGCTCAAGGCCGCCCTCGAGGGATCCCTGGACGGAGCGCCCATGACTCCGCACCCGGTGTTCGGCGTGGAAGTGCCGTTCGGTGTGCCCGGGCGTCTCGGACCAGCTGCTCGACCCGAAGTGCAGCTGGGCGGATCCGGGCGACTACGACCGGCGTGCGGCGAAGCTGGCGGAGAAGTTCGCCGCCAACTTCGAGTGCTTCGCCGGCAGCGTCTCGCCGGAGATCGCCGCAGCCGGGCCCTCCGCCGCGAGCTGAGCCGATGGCGCGGCGGAGTCGTCCGCACCGGTGGGCGCGGCTGGCGCGCCGGCGCGCCTCCCATGCTGCCCGCTCTGCTGACGGCTGCCGCCCTGCTGCCTGCCGCCTTGCTCTCCGTCGCCGCCCTGCTGCTCGCCGGCTGCGGCGGCTCTGCCCCGTCCGCCGCCGGGTCGCCGGCCGCGCCTCCGGCAGCGGGCCCGTCCGCCTCGGCCTCCGCCTCCGCGCGACCCGCCGTCGTGATCTCCGACCGCGAAGGCCCCTCGTGGAGCGGAGAGCTCGGCGAGACCGTCCAGATCGACTGGTACGACCAGACGACCGGCAAGGCGGTGAGCGAGCAGGTCGCAGTCCTGGAGGTCAGGCGTCTCCCGAGCCCCGACGACGGGAGTCCCACCGAGTACGGCGGCGGCTACGGCCCCTACGAGTGGAAGTACGGCATCAAGGTGCGTCTGACGAGCCTCGACGCGAGAACCGCCCGGCAGCCGCTCGCCTACCAGTTCCTCCAGCTTCGAGACGGACGCGACTCGGAGGACGGGGTCGCCGGTCTGGGCCGTCCCGGCGGGCCGGACCCGTCCCGGCCGGGCAGGAGCTCGGTCGGCTGGCTCTACCAGTGGGCCGAGCAGGGCTTCACGCCGACGCAGGTCACGCTTCCTGTCGGCTCCTGGCGCGCCACGTGGTCGCTGCACTAGTCACTGCCCCTTTGGACCGATATTCCTCTCAAGCGCACGGGGCTCCCGGCCGACGTCTGTAGCGTGAGGAGTGCGGATGGTGGACCGCGCTCGCCGCCGCGACCTGGGAGACGACCGATGACCTACCGGCTGGAGAGCTTCACCCGCAGCGAAGTGACCGCCCGCGGGTTCGAGGCGCGCTGCGTGCAGGACGGACCAGTGGAGTACCTGTGGCACCTCGGCTACGGGCTCCGTGCCGACCGGCGAGACGGGTCGACGATCCTCATCACCGACCCCGCGCAGCTGCCCGACGGCCCTTGGCGGGCCACGGAGCTGGGCGCTCAGGAGCTGCGCAACCCCAGCCTGCTCGAGCCCCTCTGAGCCGGACCGCAGCCCGCGATACGTGCAGGGACGGCCCGTCCGGGTCGATGCGCAGCGCGACGGTCTTGAGGAGAAGGAAGTGGCGGGAGCGACGGGACTCGAACCCGCGGCCTCCGGCGTGACAGGCCGGCGCTCTAACCAGCTGAGCTACGCCCCCGCGTACTGATGCTGACGGCCGGTCACCACGCGACCGGCCGCTGTGCAGCGAATGCGGAGTCTAGCACAGGGGGAACGGCGCGGCAAAACGCGTCAGGACCGCGCCGAGGGACCGCCTCGGCCGACCCACACCGCGTGGCCGAACAGCGCGCGACCGTACGACGGCCGGCCGGGCAGGCCGTGCACGCCGCGCGCCCGCGGCGCCGCCACGGCGTCCTCGTAAGCCTCTTCGATCCTGTCGGTGACGCACGACCAGGAGAGATCGGCCGCGGCGGCGATGCCGGCGGCGGCCAGCCGCCGCCGCTCCTCCTCGTCCGTCAGCAGTTCGTAGAGAGCGTCGGCGAGCGCGACGGGGTCGCCGGGCGGCGAGAGCCGCCCGGCCTCACCGTCGCGCAGCACGGCGCGGTAGCCCGGCAGGTCCGAGGCGACGACGGGCACGCCGGCGGCCATCCCCTCGGCGAGCACGATGCCGAAGCTCTCGGCCGCCAGCGAGGGCGCGCAGAGGACCTCCGCCCGCGCCAGATGCTCCACCTTCTCGTGGTCCTCGACCCAGCCGAGCGCCTCCACGCCGGACATGTCCACGGGCAGGCCGTTGCGCTCCGTCTCCAGCACCTGACGGCGGGTCGCGCCGGCGACGACCAACGTGGCGTGCGGCATGCGCTTGCGCAGCAGCGTGAACGCCTGCAGCAGCACGCCGAGCCCTTTGCGCGGCTCGGCCCTCCCCACGAAGAGAATGCGCCCCGGCGCCTTGGCGGCGCCGACCGCCGGGGCGTACAGCTCCACCGGCACCCCGTTGGGGATGATGCGGTACGGGCCCGGGAACCGGCTCTGGGGGAACGCGCGGGCCGCCTCGCTGACGGCGATACGCACATCGATGCGGCGCATGACGGCATCCGCCAGGAACCTGAGTCCGTCGTAGAGCGCCGACTCCTCCAAGGCCGCGTGGAACGTGCCGACGACCGGGCAGGTCGCCATCAGAACGGCCGCGCCTGCGACCCAGGGAGTACAGGGCTCGTGTACGTGGAGCACGTCGAAGCGCCCGTAGCGGACAGCTCGGTCCATACGCCCAAAGACCTTCGGCGAGACCCCAACGTAGGCACGCGAGCCGTTGGAGGGGACGGGCATGGCGCTGCCCATCGGGATGAAGCGCTCCGTCAGCGTGTGCCTGCGGCTGTCGACGTGGCGACGGGCCGGCGTGACTGCCCCCACCGGCGCGATGATCCAGGTCTCGTGGCCGCGGGCGTCGAGCTCCTCGGCGAGGTGCTCCACGTGGTGGTTGACCCCCCCGGGGACGGTCCAGGAGTAGGGAGAGACGAGGCCTACGCGCACGGTGACCTCCGGGTCAGCGTTCGTCCCTGTCGAGTATGAAGCGGTTCCAGTAGACCTCGGGTGAGCGCGGCAGGGGCGAGCCCGGAGCGCCGCGAAGCCGCGCCGCGAAGAGGAGCGTGATGAGCGTGAGAGGCCCGAGCGCGCGGCGCGGGCTGCGGTGCAGCGCGAGGCTGAGGAGCGGCAGCGAGAGCGCCGTGATGGTGACCCCCTGCGCGTGCCGGTGCAGGAGGGTGCCGCCGACGAGCGGGACGCAGCCGATCGCCATCATCGCCGGGTCCATGGCGAACGCGGCGCCGAGCGCGCAGGCCGCGCCGCGCCCCTTGACGAAGACGATGTGCCCGTCCATGGCCGAGATGCCGACGGCGGCGACGGTGTTGTCTCCGGCGCCGGCGATCCGCGCCGCGGTCGCCGGCGCGTACGCCTTGAGGGCGTCGAGCGCGAGCACGAGCGCGCCGGCCTTCCAGCCCACGCTGCGGGCAACGTTGGACGAGCCTACCTTGCCGTCGCCCAGCTCCTCGAGACGACGGCCCGTGAGCGCGCGGGTGAGGAGCTTGCCGGTCGGGATGCTGCCCGCGGCGTAGGCCGCACCGATGAAGGCGGCGGTCTTGAGCACGCCGAAGCCGGCTCGGTCCATGCCGCTCATCGCGTCGCCGCCCGGCGGAGGAGCTCGCGGTACCGCTCGCCGACCACTGCCGGCGTGTGCCGCCTCAAGGCGAGCTCGCGCCCCTTGGCGCCCATGGCCCGGCGCTGCTCGGGCGTGCGGCGCAAGACCCACGCCAGCGCCGCCGCGACCTCCTGGACCGAGTGGCCGTCCACGACGAATCCCGTCTCGCCCTGGATGACGGCCTCCGGCGCGCCGCCGGAGCGGCCCGCGATCACCGGCAGACCGGCCAGCGCCGCCTCGGCGAACACGATGCCGAACCCCTCGACCTCGAGGCCTGCCCAGCGACTGCGGCAGGGCGAGGCGAAGACGTCCGCGGCGCGCAGCCACTCCTTCATCGTCCTGTCGGCGAGCGCTCCGGTGAGGTGCACGCGCTCGCCCACGCCCCGCTTCTGGGCGCGGTCGTAGAGCCCCGTCGCCAGCCGGCCCTCGCCGATGATGACGAGGTGCAGGCGCGGGAACTCCTGGCGCAGCATAGCCAGCGCGTCGATGAGCTTGTCCTGTCCCTTGCGCGGCACGAGGCGGCCCACGCAGACCACGAGCTGGCCGTCGACGCCGAGACGCTCGCGCAGACACGCGGCCTCCTCGTCGCCGGCCGGCTCGAAGGCGTCGACCTCGAGCGGCGGGCGCAGGACCTCTGCCGGGACTCTGCCCTCGGTCTGCTTGCGCGCCGCCTCCGCCGTGTACTCGCTCACGGTGAGCAGCATGGAGGCGTTGCCGAGCACGTGGCGCAGAGCGTTGTTCACGCCGGGGACCACTCCCGGCAGAGTGACCTCGGCGCCGCCGAGGAAGACGACGTAGGGGATGCCGTGCCGCTGCCGCAGACGGGGACCGAGGAGGCCGGCCGGCAGCGGGTGGCCGAGCTGGATGAGCTCTGCTCCCTCGCGCTCGGCCATCTGCTCCACCGTGTGCAGCATGGCGTTGGTGGGCCAGAGCACCGAGGTCGACGCGCGGACGACGGTGTACGGGTGAGTGGCGTCGAAGGCGGCGGCGTCGATGTGCGCCGGCGCGAGGATCGCCACTTCGGAGGGATCGAGAGTCTGGATGACGCCCCAGTAGTACGACTGGGCGCCGCCGATACGTGGGGGGAAGTCGTTAGTGACGAAGAGCGTACGCGGCGCTCGGTCGGCTGACGTGCTGGCTGTCAGGTGTCCCTCCAAGGTCGTCGGCACGGGGTGTCGTCGGCGCCGGCCCCTGCCGAATCGGCTGGCCTCACTCTACCATGCCCCATCGCGGGGCCCTAGCGGGCCTCGCGTCGCCGTGGGCAGGCGATCGGAGGCCTCAGCCGAGGGACTGCCTGCCGTCCCCGTCAGCGCGTCGACGATCGCGGCGCACAGCACGTCCGAGGCGACCGGCTTGGCGACGTAGGCGAAGGCGCCGGCGGCCAACGACGCGTCGCGTGCCTTCTCCGGGTCGCGGCCGCTCAGGATGATGACTGGGACACCGGCGAGCTGCGGGAGTGAGTGCAGGCGCTGCATCACCATGATCCCGTCGCCCCCGGGGAGCCCGATGTCCAGCACGACCAGGTCCGGCGGCTGCTTGACGGCCGTGGAGACCGCGGTGACCGCGTCGGTGGCCACGGCCACGTCGAACCCTTGCCGGCGGAGCGGTGCGGCCAGTGCGACGAGCAGGTCCTCGTCGTCGTCGACGAGCAGCACGGTCTTGCCGGCGAGCGCCGACGGGACGGACGCCGATACGTCCTCGCACCGCCGGGCCAGCGCCGACGCGACTTGCTCGTCCGTCAGGCCCATCTCCTTGAGGATCTCGCTGAGCCGGGGGCCCGAGGGTGAGCCGGCCGCGGCGGCGAGCGCACCGACGTCCTCTCCCAGGGCCACGCCCAGCGCGAGCACGAGGTCCGCCGGGTCGACCGGCTTGGTCAGGTACGCGGACGCTCCGGCGGCGAGAGCCTCGGCGCGGTACTTCTCGGGGTCGCGGCCGCTCATCATGACCACCGGCACGCCGGCGAGCTGGGGAAGGCAGTGCATGCGCTTCATGACGACGGTGCCGTTGCCGCCGGGGAGTCCGACGTCGAGCACCACCACGGCCGGCTTGAGCTTGACCGCCGCGCTCATGGCGGCGACGGCGTCCTGCGCGGTGGCCACCTCGAAGCCGCGCTGACGCAGCGCCGCCGAGAGGACCGTGAGGAGAGCCTGGTCGTCGTCGACGAGCAGGATCAGCCGCGAGCCGGTCACGCCTGCTCTCCGCGGATGCCGTCCGCGGCCGCCGCGCCCGGACGGCGGCCGGCAACGTGACCGTCGCCGTGACGCCGGAGCCCGGCTCGCTCGTGAGCAGCACGCGACCGTGGTTGCGACTCGCCAGCTCCCGGCAGACCCAGAGGCCGGCTCCGAGGCCCGGCACCTTGAGCGCGCGGGCCAGTTCGCCGCGGAAGCCGAACTCGAACACCCGGTCCAGCTCCTCCGGAGGGATGCCGGGCCCCGTGTCCGTGACCTGGAGCACCACCGTGCCGCCCTCCCCGGCCCGCACCCGGATGGTCACGCTGTCCGACTCCGGCGAGTAGGCGACCGCGTTGCGCACGAGGCCGCTCAGGATCTGGCGCACGTCCTCGCGGTCCGCCCAGGCACGCGGCCCGGGCGGATCGTCGGCGTCGACCAGCACGCCGGCGCCAGTAGCGCCCTCCGCAAAGCGCAGCGCGACCAGCTGCTCGGCGATGTCGCCGAGGACGACCACAGCGGGGGCGGGCGGCGCGGCGGAGCAGTCGGCCCAGCCGCTCGCCGCCACGCCGGTGATGAGCGCCTCGAGCCGCACGACGCTCCTCTCGAGGACCGTGAGGTACTCGCGCTGCTGCTCCGTCAGCTCCCCGGCGCCGTCGTCCAGGATCAGCGAGAGCAGCGGATAGATGACGGCGAGCGGCGCCCGGAGCTCGTGGCGCACGTGCGACTGACGCTCGCGCGCCGCCTCCGCGGTCTCCGCGGTGGCCGCGAGCGTCGCCGCCGCGGTCGCGGGCCGCATCCCGTTCGCCGGATCGGGCTGGTCCATGCGCGTACCTTACCTCAGCCAGGCGCCCGGAGGACGGTCAACCTCGCACCGGCGACGGGCTCGCGGCGCCTCGGGGAACCCGCCGTCAGCCGCCGGGGGAGGCCGTCACGCGCGTGTAGATGAGCGCGATGTTGCCGGCTCCGGCAGAGAGAGTCAGCTCGTCGCCGTCGATGGCGAACTCCTCGACCTGGGCGAGGAGCTGGAGGTACGTCTGCTCGGCGTCCATTTCCGGCTCCGGACCGGCCATCATGGTGCTCACGAGCTCGCCGACGGAGAACGAGCCGTCGTCGTCTGCGGTGTAGGGCCCGCCGTACTGGTTGACGGCCGAGGTGCCGCCGATGCGGCCGTCGGCGAACTCCGCGGTGATGGTGAAGTCGTTGGCGTCCTTGCTGCTGACCGACCATCCGGTGAGCCGCCAGGAGGTGTCTTCCAGAGCCGCGGCAGAGGTGGACGCGCCGGCGTCCCCTCCCGAGCCCTCGTCGGAGCCGCCGCAGCCGGCGCCGATCGCGATAACGGAGGTCAGTACGGCGGCCGCCGCCAGCGCGAGTGCGATGCGTTTCGCCATCATTGCCCATCTCCTCTCGTAAACGCCGTCTCTCTGATGACGGCGCGACCGCGACGGTGGTTCACGATTGCTGGAGGCGCACGGTGCAGAGTGGTGGGCGATGCTGGATTTGAACCAGCGACTCCCTGCTTGTAAGGCAGGTGCTCTACCCCTGAGCTAATCGCCCGCGCGCGGCTAAGTATACGACGACCGCCATCGCCCACGACCGCGAGCCTCCGCTGCGGCCCACGACCCGAGCCGCATCCGTACGCAAGAAGGGCGGGAGGCACTTCCGGCCTCCCGCCCTCGAAGTCTCGCGGCGATCTAGCTCCGCCTACAGCGGCTGCACCTCGCGCCACGTGTTCTTCACGCGCCGCACCATGGACGGGAAGCGCTGGTCGAGGTTCGCGATGCAGTTGTCGTTGTACAGGATGTGGGGCGTACCCTTCATCTCCTCGTCGGTACTGGTGATCACCATGCCGTGGATGTCGCCGGTGCCGTGCGACGTGTTCATCGGCCCCTCGCTGTAGATCACCCCGTAGTACTGCGCGGTGCCACCCCAGCTCAGCGTGCTGCCGCCGAGTACGAGCAGGATGCCGGGCAGAGCCTCGGTGTTGAGCGTCGTGTTGCCCTGGATCTTGAGCTCGGTGATCGCCGACGGCTGGACAACACAGAGACCACTCAGGCCACCCTGGGGGCTCCAGACCGCGTCGACAGGGCTCGCCTGTGCGGCGCCGAGCGACGTGAAGTAGCGCCCGTTCGCCTGCGCGGTCGAGACCAGCGCATCGACGAGCGCCTGGGGGAAGACCTCCTCGAGAGGGCTGATGTCGCCGCCGGTGACCTGCGCGATGCCCGACTGCGTCACGCTGGTCTCCTCGATCGTCCCGCCCACCTGGACGGTGGTCGTCGTGCCTGCGGGCGGAGGGACTTCGATGCGGATCTTCGGGTTGTTGCCCCCCCCGTTGCTGCTCAGATCGCCTCCGGCCCAGAGCGGGATCCCGCGCGGCAGAGACATCTCCATGTACTTCCGCTCGACCTCCGAGACGACGCGCGTGGCCCGCTTGCCGACGCCCGACTGGGCGACCATCCACATGATGCCGTCGGGTTGGTTGGGGTTCGTCGGGCCGCCCTGGTCGTAGTGGATCGAGGTGTTGACCGGGTCCAGATTGTCGTACCACTCCACGGTGATGAAGTCCCCGGTCACGGGATCGGCGTATTCACTCACCGGGAACCGGTCGCGGAACGCCGCGGCGTCGAAGACGGGCACGGACGTCGACGTCGTCGGCCAGGTGCTGCTCAGCAGCGCCATGCCGGCGTCGAGGCCGGCCTCCGTGACCATGAACGACTTCACGTGCTGGCGTGTGTCAGAGCTGTTCCCCTGCACGTTGGCGGTGAGCATGATCAGCGCGGCGGCCGAGACCGCCAGTGCGGCGACCACTCCGATGATCAGCACGAGGCCGGCGCCGCTCTGCCGCTCCCGCCTGCTGGTGCGCATCCGAGAAGAGGACAGCATCACATCACCTCGTGTTCCGCAGTTGCGCTGTGGTGCGCAGATGCGTGTAGACGGGCGACTTGCCCGGGTTCATGTCCAGCAGGAGGTTGATCTCGACGGCGCGGATGAGCGCCCGGTTGTTGGTCCCGCGCACATCACTCTCGTGCGCGAGCGTCCCGTCGGGGTTGTAGAAGGTATACGTGAAGATCGGGGTCGGGCTGGACGTGCTGGGAGTCCGCTCGTTCACGACGTTCGACGCCATGAGCTGAGCACCCTCTCCGTTCGTCCGCTCGCCAAGATCGAAGTTCGCTTCGGCGGTGTCGTTCACGCCCTGGATACCGTCGGTGGGCGAGTCCGTGTCCTGGAACCGCCAGAGCTCGCCCAGCTCGGAGCCGTCCGGCTGCGGGACGCTGTACAGCCTGTACATGACGAGGCGCGGGGTGACCGTTGCGAACTGGTTCCCCGCCTTGTTGAACGTGGTGTACATCTCTATGAAGAAGGGGCGAGCGCGCACCACCGCGACCTCACTCACCGAGGCCGGCGGCTGCTCGACGTCGCGGATCTCGCGCTCCATTCGCGCGAGGGCGAGGCGGGCGACATCGCTTGTCCTCTCCCTCTTCGCGGTCGTTGCGTAGGACCGCGAGAGCGCGAACCAGCTGGTGAGGATCATGGCGGTCAGCACCAGGCTCACGCTCATGGCGGCGAGCAGCTCGATGAGCGTCATGCCGCGCTGGTCTTTCGCCCGGGCGGCCGGCGCCCGGTATCGATGCAATCTGCAGTTCATCGCCACACCGCCGGGCTTGTCATGGGTAGGTCGCTACGCCGTTGGAGCTGCCGGTATCGACGAGCTGGAACTTGAGCTGGTTCGCTGAGCTGAACCCCGTAGCGGTCTTCATGAAGTAGACGTTGTAGATGCCTGCGGGGAGATCGGCCCAGGTGACGCTGTTGCCGTTCTTCTTGACCCACACGCCCGAGGCCGGCCGCGTCGTCGACTCCGTGCCGGTGGTGGCGTACCACTTGGACGTGGCGACGTTCTGCACCCACACGTAGCTCTGCGTCGTGCTGTTGTTGGTCACCCTGATCTGGCGGAGTACCAGAGCCGCAGTGGTGACGGGGCCGGCAGTGACGTCCGTCGACTGGTTCCCCGCGACATCGATGGCGCGGACCCGGTACGTCCACGTGGTGGACCAGCCCGCGGTGGTGTCGTCATAGACGTTGCCCGCGTACAGGGTCTGCAGTGGCTGCCAGGTCGAGCTGCCGTTCTGCTGGCGCTCGATGATGTAACCGGCAAGCCCGCTCGTCGGCGTACCCGAGTCGGTCGAGATGCCCCACGTCAGATGCACCGTCGGCTGCCCGGCGACCGCTGTAGCTGTGAGAGGCGCCGGCGGCGACGGAGCCACGACATCCTGCGGTGGGTTCGGAGTGGCCGTGACCGGGGTCGTGAACAACCCGATGAGGTCGTTCGTGTCGATGGTCCTGACCTTGTAGTAGTACAGGGTACCGTTGGTCACGGCCGTGTCGGTGTAGGAGGTGTCGGTGGTGGCCTCGCCCACCTTCACGTAGCTGGCTCCGTCGGTCGAGCGGAACACCTCGTACTTCTTCACGCTCCCCGTCGTCGCCGTGGTCCATGTCAGGACCACGCTTGCGTCGCCGGGCATCGCCGCGAGGTTCTGAGGCGCCGGGGGCGCCTGGTTCTGATACTCCAGCGCGATGCTCCACGGCATGCCCTGGCTGCGCGAGCCGAACCCGGCCACCGCCACGGCTTGGATGATGTAGACGCCGTTGGGACTGGCGGCGTTGTCCCAGGAGAACTGGTAGTGGGCCGCGTCGGCCGGCGCCGTGCTCACCGGCGAGGTGGCCTTCTGCGAAGCGACCGCGGCGCCGTTCAGAGGCGTGATGGTGAAGAGCACGTAGCCGCGGTTCGCCTCGGTGGCCGCCTGGTTCATACTCGCGATGTCTTCTGGCGCGATGTACACGTCGATGACAAGCGGCCCGCTGACGATCCGGGTCGTGCTCGTGGTCGCGTCGGCCGCCAAGACACCACTGGGCCCAAGGTCGACGCGCACGATCTGCGGGCCGGCGTACTGCTTGGAGATCATGGTGCTGAGCTGGATAGGCCGCACCGGCCGAGGTGGTGCTGTCCATGCGGCCGTCACCGTGACCTGCTTGTACTTCTCCGCGCCGGGCGTGGCACCGACGTTCCCGTCCCTGTCGATGTAGTCGACCCGGTATGACACGGTGAAGGTGCGAGTCCCACCGCCGGACGCCCAGGAGACGGCCTCACCGAACTGGCCGTTCGGGATGGTGTTGTCCTCGAGGGCCGTCTGCTCGATCTGGTCGTAGTCCAGCCCGCGAGATCTTCTCGAGCTTGTCCTGCGCCAGCTGGAGCGCCGCATTGCGGATGACGTCGCCCGAGGAGGCCTCGGACGCCCCCACGAAGACGGGGACCATCGCCGCGAATGCGATGCCCGCGATGAGATGGTGACCAGCAACTCCACGAAGCTGAAGCCAGCTGCGCGGTCACAGGCTCGCCAGAAGTGCCTGTTCATGTACCCTGCCTCCGGATAGACGGGTAGTTCTCTAGTCGCTCTATCGGCGGGGAGCGGGGAAGCATGAGCCCTCTCTAGCTCATCCCGTTGCCCCGTCGGGCGCGCGTGCTACCAGGCACGCGTGCCCTGCCGGTCCATCTTCGCGAATCGATGCCCTGCTACCTTTGTTCCCGCGAACATGACCAGACGACCATTGTGCCACCTCACAGGGGGTGACGAAAGTTGACCGTGCTGGGCTCGCGGCATCGTAGTCGTTGTCATGACGGGCTACGCGAATGCAGAGGGCGCCGGGCGGCTCTGGCGGCCACCCGGCGCCCTCGGACCCTCACACGATGCCTGCTCCGGAGGCAGAGAGGTGCCTGAGGATCAGTTCGGCGAGAGCTCCTGCCACGTCCCGGGGACGACGGTCGTGGAGGTCGTCGCCGCCGTGATCTGCAGGTTGGCGAGCGCCCTGGGGTCGTAGCCGACGTTGCCGTTGTTGGTGAAGCGCACGTCGCCGGTGGACATCACGGCGCCGCGGATGAAGAACGTCCCGTCGCCCGAGTTGTCCAGGTTCACGCGGCCATCCATGTTGATCACCAGCCCGGTGAAGACGGCGTTGGCGCTGAGCTGGATGTCGCGCGTGGCGGACGTCCCGTCGTTGATGCCGAGCAAGACCATGGGATCGTCGACGGTGCCGAACCCGCCGCTGCCCGACGTGGTGATCTGCCCCGGCGAGACGAGCAGGGGGCACAGGATCTGCGCGTTGTTGCCGGAGAACGTCACCGAGCCCTGGATGTACGTGGGCCCGAAGACGTGGCCGAACGGGCCGCCCGCCGAGGTGAAGTTGCCGCCCACGTACATCGCGGCCGGCTCCTTGGCCGAGTCGGTGTAGTCGGTCGTCTTGATCGTCAGCGCGCCGCCCCAGTTGACGATGCCTCCGACGTAGATCGGCCCGAACTGGCTCGTCCCGGACGGGCCGGAGATCGTGAAGTTGCCGCCCACGTACAGAGCCGTGGTGTTGGTGTGCGTGTTGCCGTTGAGCGTGAGATTGCCGGTGACGTAGAGCGACCTGAAGTTGAACGTGCTCTCGCCGCCGCCCAGTGTGAGGTTGCCGTTGACGACCAGGTCGGTCGCGGCGTTGTACGTCTGCGGGCTGGTCCGCTGCAGTTGCGTGATCAGGGTGGAGTCCGCCACGGCGCCCAGCGCGTTCGCCTTGGTCGGCGTGCCCTGCCTGGCTTGGGCGGTCATCGTGTCGATGGTCGCCTGCGGCAGCACGGTGCTCAGCGGGGGCACTCCCCCGGATCCGGCCACGGCGGGGTTGATCCCGAGCTTGGGGTTGTAGACGGTGCCGTTGGTCCTGACCTGTAGGGTGGGCGCCCCCCCGCTGGGTGACAGGTCGGTGCTCCAGTTGCCCGTGAAGTTGCCGCCGGCGTAGATCGCGGCGTTCTTGTCGGTGTCGGGCACCCAGGCTGTGCTGCTGGGGTTGGGGTACTTGATGCCGAAGGCGTCGCCGCCGCCGCCGGTGAAGGCGACGTTCGCGTCGGTGTAGATGGCGGCGGCCGGCAGGCTCAGAGAGCCGGTGGAGTTGACCTGCCCCACGAGAGTGCGGACCCTGGAGGTCTTGCCGTTGTACGTGGCGGACGCCTCCACCCACAGCTTGCCGTCCGGCGTCGATGGCGCCGTGGGACCTCCCTTGTCCCACGTGATGGCCTCGCTCACGGTGGCCTGGTTGTCGTAGACCTTGATCGTGAGCGGCGGCCGGCTGCCCGACGGGTACGTCGCGTCGTAGGCCGCCGTCAGCGTGGCCGGCGAGAACGAAGCGCTGGCCGCCGGCCACGCCGTGGTACGCACCGCCATGACGGCGCTGTCGAGCCCCGCTTCGGCGTAGTTGAAGGACTGGTCGTGGGCACGGACCCCCGCGGTCGCACTCTGCTGGTTGGCCAGCACGAACACCGCGGTCCCTGCGAGGATCGCGAGCGTCGCGACGATCCCGAGCAGCAGGATCAGCGCCGCCCCGGACTCGGTTGAGTGTCTGCGCATGGTGTTCTCCTCAGTCCTGGGGGGCGTTGCGCGGACGGACCGTGGTCTGGAGATCCGCGGGAGTGGGTGTACGTGCGAGGTTCGCGTCGATGATCAGGTGGATCTCTACGGAGATGATCTTGGCCAGATCGGCCGTCGCGATGCTCGTGGCGACTGTGAAGTCCCCGGAGCCGTCCCGATAGCCGTACGTGAAGACCGGGGTGGGCGACCCCGTGCTGGGGAAGCTGGTGTTCACGACGTTCGGCGCGAGGACGATCTTGCGGTCGGCGCTGTCGAAGCCGCCGCTGGCGTTGGTGTCGCGCTGCCAATACAGGGTCTTCTGGGCGGCGCTGCCGCTCGTGTCCAGGTAGAAGCGGGTGAGCCGCAGGACGCCGGTCCCGCTGCCGTCGGCCCGCTGCCCCGGATTGTTGAATGCCGAGTAGAACGCGATCTCGTTGGCCGCGGCGAGCGTGAACGGCGAGCTCGGCGGGGTGGTCAGCGACGCCGGCTGGGCGTCCCTGATCTCACGGGACATGCGCGACACCGCGTCACGCACCTCTGCCTGTGCGTTGTTGGCTCGCACACTGCTGGCGTAGGACCTCTGCAGTGACGTCCAGCCCATGATGAGCAGCGTGCTGACGATGCCGAGGATGATGATCGACACGAGCAGCTCGATGAGCGATATGCCGCGCTGGGACGCCGGTTTCCGGGGTGGGCCGCTCATTGCAGGGTGAAGGTGTAGGTCTGGTTGGTGGTCGTGACGTACACCGTCTGCGTGAGGGTGCGCTTCTTGTTCGTCTTGTTGCCCTCGTAGTAGTTGCACGTGACGAGATAGGTGCCCGGCGAGAGAGAGAGCCAGACCGACGGAGTCGTGGTGGTCGGAACCTGGAGCACAGGCGTGGCGGCGACGTTGGGCGTGACATCCGTGCGCACCACGGTCACGCCAAGCGACGGGTTCACATAGCTCTTCGTGACCAGGATGGTGAGGCTGTACGTCGCGGCCGACGTAGGGCTCGGCGAGGGCGACGGGCTGGTACTCGGAGAGGGTGACGGCGAAGGAGACGAACTGGCGCTCGTCGCCTCCGGGTTCATCACGATCGTCGTCATGGTGACGGGCAGGACCGGCGCGGGGGGAGCCGTCCAGGACACCGTCACGCTCACCCGCTTGTAGTTGACGGCGCCGGTGCTCGGCGCGTTCTCGACGGAGTACGCGACGGAGTACGTCTTGCCGGAGCCGGCGGGGGTATACGTGCTGCCGAACTGCCCGCCGGCGAAGGTGTCCGACTGCAGGTGCGAGGAGTCGTTGACGATCTGGTCGAACGCCAGCAGCCGGATCTTCTCGACGCGGTCCTGGGCGATGTTGGTCGCCGTGCTGCGCGACCGATCCCCGGCCGACGCCTTCTGGGCGCTCACGAAGACGGGGACGAGCGCCGCGAACACGATGCCCGCGAGGACGACGGTGACGAGCAACTCGACGAGGCTGAAGCCTCGGTCGGTATGACGCGCCGCGTCCCTGCGCGCAGCGCGCGGTGCGACGCCTCTCTGTGCCAGGCTGTTCATCTGGGACTCCTCCCTAAAGGTTCAGGGGGAGCTCTGTACGCGGGGTGCCAGTGCCCGCGCCTGCTCCACGGAAGTACCATCGGCACACAGGCGGCGCCGGTTGAGCCCTATCTGCTCTAGGTACGATCGCCCAGATCGGAGACTTGCACACCGGAACATCCGTCCGGTCACCGGCAAGCGAACGCGCGGGAGGTCAGAGAACGTCGACGGTGCTCGCCAGGATCACGAGGAGCACGAGGTTGACGACGAGCAGGGCGCCGATGGCCACGACGAGGATGCGCTTCATCCGCTGAGAGCGGTCAGCCGTCTGCTGCGACCGCTCTATCACCTTGTCATGGGCGGCAGCCTTGGCGCCCACCCACGCGCGCGTCCCTTCGTCCGCCCAGACCAGCCAGCCCTGGGAGTCGTAGTACATGACGTCCTGAGGGGCCACCGGCCCGTGGCCCTCGAGCATGAAGTCGCGGCCGTTCCAGGTGATCCCGGTGCCCGCCCACTGCGTGGAGGTGGCGAAGGTCGCGATGGGCATGGAGGTGCTGTCGGTCACGTGGATCGCCTCAGAAGGGAAGAGACGGGGCGCCGGGCGGTTCTGGCGACCGGCCCGGCGCCCCTGGGATCCTCACGTATGCCTGTTCCGGAGGCAAAGAGAGAGGTGTGAGGATCTTCTTTCAGTCCCCGTCACGGACAGCTGCTGCCAGGAGCCGGGGACGATACTGCGTCACCAGTGGTCGTCGTCTTGAGCGACGAGGTCGCGATCTTGCCGACGACGTACTGGTCGTAGGCGACGCAGGAGCCGTCCTCGAGCACGATGTCGCTCTTGGACAGACCAGACGGTGTAGGTCGGGTCGTAGGGGCAGCCGGCGAAGATGGCGCCCTGGATGGACGGCTTGGTCGACGACGCCGTTGGAGATGTCGATCGTCGACTCGTTGATCACCATGAGGCCGTAGTACGTGCCCGTGCCCGCGTACTCGACACACCTGCGGGTAGATGCCGTTGTTGTCGCACATGAAGAAGAAGACCATCGGGTGTCCGCGGTCGCCGTACGTGACGTTGCCGCTCCAGATGTTCTTCTCCGTCGTGCACAGGAGCGGGCACATGATGCGTCGACGCGCCGGTGCTGTTGAACACGACGCTCGTGCCGGAGTTGCCGGGCACCCAGGTCGGTCCGTACTCGTCGTCGTAGACGCCGGTGCGCGACCAGTACTCGCCCATCCACATCGGCTTGGGGGTCCTCGTCCGGGATGCTGCCAGTCGCGCGACGTGACCGAGGCGTAGCCGCTCCAGTTGATGTCGCCTGTCGACGGGAAGCGAACGGCCTGCGCCAGGACGTACAGGTGCCCGAGCCAGTTCTTCACCGCCGTGGATGGCGCCGCTGATGGTGAAGTTCCCGTTCAGCGACGTCTCGCTCGAGTAGAGCTGCACGTTGCCGACAGGGTCGTCGTCGAGCGCGTGGCGTTCGCGAAGACCAGGTCGTAGCGATGGGTCTTGACTGCCCGTGTCGAGCCCGGTGAAGGTGATGTTGCCGCCGCCGTACAGCGTGGTGCCGTTCGTCTCGAGGTTGCCCGAGATGCTCGACGGCCCCGACCGCGTAGACCGGCCGCCGAAGTTGTCGGTGACGCGGTGGCTGGCGCGTGTTGCCGATGGTGAGCGTGCCGCCCGACGTAGGAGGTCGAGCGTGATTCAGCTGCCGACACGTTGACGGGGCCGGTGCCGCTGGTACAGATGTGCCGACGTGTCGGTACCATCGTGCGCGGTGGCGTTGTTGATGGTCAGCGTGCCGCCCACGTACAGTCCGTGCAGTTCACGTCACCGGTCCGTGAGCGTCAGGTTGCCGAGACGTAAGCCTCTGGAACCGAAGGTGCGCGCCGGTGGTGCTGTGCCACGCGAGCGTCAGGTCGCCGTTGCGGTACAGGTCGCGGTCGCGTATACGTCGTGGTCGAGCGTGCTCTGCAGCGTGTTGAGCGTGGTGCTCATCGTCGTGAAGCCGGTCGATGTCCAGCTCGCCGGGCCGTCGGCGCCGCGCCGTCGTGCCGCCGGCCTGCGACTCGTCGGCGAGGTCGGCCTGCGCCTTCTGGTCGAAGTAGTCGCTGAGGTACCCGACGGTGCCCGGCTTGATGGTCACGTCGTGGAAGGTGCGCCCGCCCAGCGTGAGGTCCTGTCACCAGGTCTTCGGGGCCGTTGTAGACCGTGCTGCCGACCGCGACCGAGCCGTTGACGGTGATCCCGAGGGACTGGTTCGCCGCGCCGGGCGCCCTGAGGTCGGAGGTCGAGTTCATCGTGAACCGGCCGATCTCGGCGTTGCCGGACGGCGTGGCTCGGCAGCCAGGTCGCCGCCCGCGGTGATGCGGGTCTGGTACGGCGTGCCCGGTGTCGTCCGCGGTTGCCGTCCTCGTCGACCGCGTAGATGTCGCTGGTGTCGCAGCAGCTTGATGCCGGTGTCGCTGTACGTCACGGCCTTGGGCAGCGCCTCGGCGAAGGGCACCTTGGTCTGCTCGACCAGACAGCGCGTGCGCGTGGTCTTGCCGTTCACCCTGGGTAGGTCACCTCGGCCTCGACCCACACCCGGTGGTCGGGCGTGGTCGGCGCGGTCGGGCCGCCCTGGTCCCACTTGATGGCGTAGTCGACCGTCGCGAGGTTGTCGTACACCCGGTACGTCACGTCGGCGCCGGCCGGGAACGCGCCGGCGAACGCCGCCTGCAGCTCCGCCTCCGTGAGCCACTCGTGCGGTGGTCGACATCGTCTTGTCCGACCTTGGCGAACTGCGACCGCGGAGTCGAGCGCCGCCTCGGCGGCGTAGAACGACTGCGTGCTGACGCGCTCGTGCGCCGTGGCGGCCTGCTGGTTCTGGATCGCCAGGACGAGCGTCGCGGAGAGCAGCGCGAGCACGGCGGTGACGCCGATGAGCATGATGAGAGCGGCGCCCGTCTGGTCCTTGTACCTGTGCATGGTCCTCCCCTCAGTCCTCGCTGGCGACGTTGCGCAAGCGCACGGTGGTCGAGAGGTCGACGTAGCTGGGCGTGCCGCCCATCTTCTTGTCGATGATGAGGCGCGACGCTGACGGCGACGACCGTCGTCAGGTCGAGCGTGCCGTCCTCGTTGTCCGTCCACTCCACCGGGTCGTCCGGCGTGGCGCGGTAGCCGTAGCTGAACACCGCCGTGTAGTCGGTGCCGTTGGCGGTGTCCGCAAGATGTCGTTGGCGACGTTGCGGGCCAGGACGATGGTCCGGTCGCCGGTAGTCGATCGTGTCCGTTGTCGTTGCTGTCGCGCTGCCAGTACAGCGTCCCGCACGGCGGGGTTCCAGTGCGCCGGATGGCCGTCCGGGTCCAGCCAGATGCGCGTCAGCCGCACCGCCCCGACGTCCCGCTGCCGTCTGAGTTCGCGCCGTCGGCGTTGAAGGCCGAGTAGAACTGCACGTCCATGGGCTCGGCCACCTGCAGCAGTTCGATCGGAGCCGCAGACGCCGTTGCGCGATGGGCAGTACGAGTGGCTGCGCGGCACGCATCTCCACGGAGACGCGGCTCATGGCGTCGCGCAGCGAGGCGCGCGCGCTGGTTGGTGCGCAGGGCGTTGGCGGAGGCACGCTGCAGGTTGGCCCACCCTATGATGATCATGGTGGTGATGATGACCAGGATGATCATCGAGACGAGCATCTCGATGAGCGTGAGCGCCCCCCTGACCGCGCAGGCGGTGTTTGCTGATGGTCGCGCATGGCCATCCGCCTCAGTCGCCGCCGGGGTACGTGTCGAACTTGAGGCGGCCGCTCGTCCACATGCGGAAGGGCGGGGCGGTGAGTACGTAGGCGGCCTTGTTGCTGTGGCACATGACCGTGTAGGTGTAGTTCGGGCCGCCGATGAGGCCCGTCCACTTGACCTGGGTGGCGCCGCTCGTCCAGGGAGTCGACGGCGTCGGCGTCGTCGTCGCGTTGGGGGTCACGTTGGTCCGCACGCGCCGGATGACCACGCCCGGCGACTTGACGTAGGTGGGGTTGTCGAAGTACACGGTCAACGCGAGGTCGGCAGGCTCGGCGTCCGTACGGATCGACTCGCCGGCCGCCGGGTTCTGGATGATCGTGTGGGCGGTGGTCACGTAGCCGTCGTCTCGGGTGACGCTGGACGGTGACCACCTTCTGCGGCACGTCGCCGCCGGCATCCGCCGGCGTGACCTCGTAGGTGACGGTGTACGGGTTGCTCTCGCCGATGAGCGTGTAGCTGGGGCCGAACCGGCCGTCACCGAACGAGGTGTCCACGGTGGTGAGGTTGGGCACCGGTGACGTCCGCGTAGCTGAGCAGACGGATCTGCTCGATGCGCTCCTGGGCGATGTTGGTGGAGTCCACCCGCAGTTCGTCCTCGGACGTGCGGTTGAGCGCGTTCGCGAAGAACGGCACCATCGCCGCGAAGACGATGCTGGCGATGATGATCGTGACCAGCAGCTCGACCATGCTGAAGCCGCGCGCACGCGACGCGCACGAGGGACGGGGAGAAGTGCCGTCCGGGGACGGCTGTGTGGAGAGCGCATGCGCCCACCTCCGCTGCCAGGCTATGGCGGTCCCTTGACCGTCCCCTCGCCGGCGACTCGCGGCTCCACCCGCTTCCGGCGACTGAGGTCGAGGGACCCCAAAACGTTACACACATGAGTATAGTACCCTACTCGGTCCGGGGTCCCTTCTTCATGAGCGACACGTATATCCACGGCTGACGACAGCCGGACACCGAGATGCCGATACTCGCCGCGACCGGCGGTATTCGAGGCTGGAGCGGGGCTCTGACGGCTCTGCGACGCGCGGCCCAGGAGGCCCCAGAAGGCCCGGGAACATCCGTCTAGAAGGGGTTGACGGCTACTGCTGCTGCAGGCGCTGGAGGTCCGAGAGGGCCTGCTCCAGCAGGTCGATGCGGCGACCGTACTCGGCGAAGTCGCCGGCCTTGAGCGCGTCCTGGGCGGCCTGGAACTCCTGGTTGGCGCGCGCGACCAGCGCGCGCGCCTCCGCGCTCAGACCGCCACCGGCGCCGGTGCCGCCGCCGGTCTCGCCGCCGGTCTCGCCGCCCGTGTCCTCACCTCCGGACGCGGTCCCCGGGTCCAGGCTCTCGCCGAAAGCTGCAACGAGGGCTTCTCCCAGCGTCGGCTCCATGGCGACGACCTGCTTGACCGCGCCGCTGCCGGCGGCGGTCGCGATCGCCGGCGCCCGGTAGAACACGATCACTCGCTGGAGCTGCGGCAGTTGAGTGGTGTCGCTCTGCAGGTAGAGCGGCTGCACGTAGAGCAGCGAGTCCTCGATGGGCACCACGAGCAGGTTGCCCAGGATCACCTGCGACCCTTGCTGGCCCCAGAGGGTGCGCTGCGCCGAGATCTCCGGATCCTGGTTGATCGCCGACTCCACCTGGTTCGGGCCGAACACCGTCGTGCTCTTGGAGAAGAGATAGTTGAGCGCCGTGCCGTACTGAGGCACGTCGCTGCGCGCCCCGAGCCAGGCGATCATGTTCTGCCTGCCGTTGGGCACGAACGGGATCATGAGGAGGAACTCCTCCTTCTCCTCGCCGGGCAGCCGCATGATGACGTAGTAGGCCTGCATCGGGCCCTGACCCGTCAGCGAGACGTTCTCGGGGATCATCCACTGGTCGCCCTTGTTGTAGAGGACCTCGGGACCGTCGACGTGGTAGGTGGTCCAGACCTGCGCCTGGATGTCGAAGAGGCCCTCCGGATAGCGCACGTGCTCGAGCAGCGGCTGCGGCACCTCGCTCTTCGGTGTGAACAGGTCCGGATAGATCTCCCGGTACGTCTTGAGCAGCGGATCGTCCTCGTCCCACACGTAGAAGGTCATGGAGCCGTTGTACGCGTCGACGACGATCTTGACGGAGTTGCGGATGTAGTTGAGCCCGGCCTCCGGGGTGGAGTACGGGTAGCGCTCGGTGACCGTGTAGGCGTCCTGGATCCACCACAGGCGGCCGTCGGCGATGACCATGTACGGGTCGGGGTCGAGCGCCAGGAACGGCGCGGCGGCCTCGATGCGCTCGCGGATGTCGTTGCGGAAGATGATCTGGCTGTCGTCCTTGAGCGCCGACGTGGTGAAGAACTTGATGGTCCCGTAGCGGACCGAGAAGGCGAGCCTGTTGAGCACCGGCGAGATGGGCACGCCGCCGCGTGCCGCCGTAGCCGTCCGTGTACACGTCACCGGAGGCGCCCGGGTAGTCGAACTCCGCCTCCTTGGTGTTGACGAGGCTGTACTCGGTGCCGCGCTCGCCGAAGTAGATGCGCGGCTGATCGATCTCCAGGTTGGGCGCGGTGCTGACCGGCGGGATGTCCTGGACCAGGAAGTCGGGAGAGCCGTCCGCGGTCACCTGGTTCACGGCGCTCATGGCGACGCCGAACCCGTGGGTGTAGGTGATGTGCTGGTTCACCCACGTCTGCGCCTGCTGCGGCAGGCCCTCGATGTTGAGCTCGCGCGCGGAGAGCATCGTCTGGCGGTAGTCGCCGCCGACCGTGTAGCGGTCCACGTCCGCGTCGAGGAAGACGTAGTAGGGCCGCAGCTCCTGGAGCTGCCGGTAGCTCGTCACCAGTGTGTTGGGGTCCCAGAGGCGGATGTTGCTCAGCGTGGGCTAGTTCTCGCTGAGCTTCTTGGGCGTCAGCGCCTCCTTGGTGTCGAGCGGCTTCTGCACGATCGCCTCGAGGTCGAATGCCTTCTTGGTGGCCTCGAGGTTGCGAGCGATGTAGTCCCGTTCCTTGCTCAGCTGGTTGGGATTGACGATCAGCGACTGGTAGACGGCCGGGACGACGCCGCGCAGGAGGATCAGCGCGACGACCCAGACCACGATGGTGAGCGGCCACCACTGGCGCCGGCGCCAGACGTTCCACACCAGCACGGCGGCGAGGGCGAAGGCGATGACCATGGTCACCCGAGCCATCGGCAGCCGGACCACGACGTCCGTGTAGCCGGCGCCGTAGATGGCGCCGGCCGCGGAGTAGACGAGGTTCCATCCCTTGAACAGCTGGCCGATGCCCACGACGACGAAGACGGCCGCCAGCAACGCCGAGAGATGCGCCACGGCGCGGCCGCCGAGCTTGAGGTCGATCTGCGGGATCTGGGGCGCCTGCTGACCACGGGCGAAGGGGATGGACCCCGTTTCGCCGGCGGCTCCGCCGCCTTCGGGCCCGGCTTCTGCTTGATCTCGATGCCGCCCATGATGAGGTGGACGATGGCGGCGAGCACCAGCGAGATGATGAGGGCGGCCAGAGCGAAGCTGAGGACGCCCTGCCAGAACGGCATGGAGAAGACGAAGAAGGCGATGTCGCGACCGAACTGCGCGTCCTGCTCGCCGAACGGTCGTCTGGTTGAAGTACAGCAGCACCTGCTGCCAGGCGCCCGACGCCGAGACGCCGGCGATGAAGGCGACCATCACGCAGACGACGGCGCCGCCGATGCCGACCAACCTCCGCACCGCCGGGCTGCGGGGCTCGAGAAGCGTGCCGTCGACGTCGGCGCGGAAGTCCGGGCCAGCCGCCGCGCCAATCTCGACGTTGACCCAGATGACGACGAAGAACGCGGCGAAAGCGGCGAGCCCGAGCAACAGCTGGGCCCAGAAGCGCGTCCAGAACACGCCGCGGAAGCCGACCTCGCCGAACCACAGCCAGTCCACGTACAAGCCGAGGATGCGGCTGCCGAAGGCGAGCACCAGCACGACGACGGCCGCGATGACCGCGATGACGATGCGCCTCCGCGTGGTGCGATCACGCCGTGGCTTGGGCGCGGGCTTCTTCGGGGCGCAGTGGTCGCACGTTGTCCATGCGCTGAGTATCGCAGATTCGAGGAAGCTATTGACGATATATCGCGCCCGGCCGGCCAACGCGACGGCCTAGTTGTGGACGGCTGCCCCGCGCGAAGCATGGCGGCGAAGCGCTGGACCATCTTCGGGTCCAGCTCGCGCGAGGCGCGGCCGCGAAGGTCGGCGACGCTGTCGCCGTTGTGCGCGGCCGGGTCCCAGCGCCGGCAGACGGCGAAGGCGCGGGCCACACGAGGGATGTCCGCCCCGCGGCGGCCCTCCGGGTACCCGCCGCCGTCCCAGCGCTCGTTGCCGTAGACCAGCGCGTCCACGGCGTTCTGGCGCACTTCGCCGATCTCGGCGACGCCGGCCTCACCCGTCCCGAGGACGGCCTGCACCCGTCCTGCACTGCCGCGCCGGTCTCGTGGACGGCGAGTGCGGTGACCAGGCCGGCGGTCTCGGCCTCGCTCAGCCCGATGAAGGCGGCGAAGCGCCGGCCGAGAGCCGCGAGGTCGCCCTCGAACTCGGCAGCAGCGGTCGCGGCCGCGTCGCTGAACAGGCACACGCGGTTGCGGCCGCCGTTCTTGGCGCGCAGCAGCGCGGCGTCGGCGGCCCCCAGTACTCCGTCGCTGTCCTTCGCGGAGTCCGGGAACGCCGAGATGCCGATCGACATCGTCACCCGCAGCTCGGGGTGACCCGCGTCCAGCCGTGCGACCGAGGTCCGGATGCGCTCGGCCATGGTCGTGGCCTCGTCCAGAGCCGTCCTCGGCAGGATCATCACGAACTCCTCGCCGCCGTAGCGAGCGAGGTAGTCCGAATCGCGCGAGCAGTTGCGCAGGACGTTGGCGACGGCGCGCAACACATCGTCGCCCTTCTGGTGACCGACGGTGTCGTTGACCGTCTTGAAGTGGTCGAGGTCCATCATCAGCAGGCAGAAGCTCTCGTCGTACCGGACGGCCCGGCTCACCTCGGCCTTGAGCGACTCCTGGAAGTGCCGGTAGTTGTGGATGCCGGTGAGGCCGTCGCTGATGGCCTGCCGCTGCATCGCCTCGTAGGTGCGCGCGTTCTGGATGGCGATGGCCGCCAGGTTCGCGAACAGGATCACCGGCTCGAGGTCCTCCTCGGCGAAGGTGCGTCCCCCGAGGCGGTCGAGGCAGAGCGCTCCGGTGACCTTGCCGAGCACCGCAGCGGCACGACGATGCTCGCCTGCGGCACGTCCTCGCCGGTGCCGGGGATGTGCACCCCGCGCGGGTCGTTCAGCATGTCGTTGACGAGCTGGGCCTCGTCGTGCCGGACGACCCAGCCGGCGAGGCCCTCGTCGACGGAGATGCGGAACTGCTCGCTGAGCTCGGCGTTGATGTCGCGCGAGTAGATGCACACCAGCTCGCGCGACTCCTCGTCGAGCAGCCGGATGTCCATGGCGTCGTAGTCGACGATGTCCTTGAGCATCTCGCTGATGCGCGGGAACACCTCGCGCTGGTCGAGCGAGCTGAGGAGCAGCGTGCTGAGGTTCATCAACTCGTGCTGCATGTCGAGCTGGCTCTCGAGTCGGGATGACGTCGTCTCGAGCTCATCGTACTGGCGCGCGTTGCGGATGGCGATGGCCGCGAGGTTGGCGAAGAGGCGGGCGGGCTCGAGCTCGCGCGCCTCGAAGGTGCGCCCGCCGAGACGGTCCATGGTCATGATCCCGATGACCTCGTCGCCGACGGAGAGCGGCACGAGAACGCACGCCTGCACCTCGTCCTGCTCGGTGCCCGGGATGTGCACGGCGCGCGGGTCGTTGGCCATGTCGTTGACGAGCTGCGCCTCGTTGTGGCGCACGACCCAGCCGCTGATGCCCTCGTCCATGGCGATGGGGAAGGCGAAGAGCTCCTGCTCGTCGTCTCGTCGCGCGCGTAGATGGTGACCAGCTGGTTGCGCTCGGCGTCGATGCAGGCGCACGTCCATGGCGTCGTAGTCGACGATCTGCTTGAGCGTGTCGGCGATGTGCTCGAGCACCTCGGTCTGCTCGAGCGACGAGAGCACCGCTCCACTGGCGCTGAGCAGTTCGTGGCTGAGCGCGAGTTGCTCCGCGAGTTGCCTCGAAGCCCGCTCGGCCGCCTCATACTGACGCGCGTTGTGGATGGCGATCGCCGCGAGGTTGGCGAATAGCGGACCGGCTCCAGCTCGTGCTCGGCGAACGAGCGCTCGCCCAGCCGGTCGAGCGCTAGCACGCCGAGCACCGTGTCGCCCAGCGCGAGCGGCGCGATGATGACTCGCCTGCGGCTCCCACTCCGTGCCCGGCACCAGCGCGCCGCGCGGGTCGTTCAGCATGTCGTTGACGAGCTGGGCCTGGTTGTGGCCCACCACCCAGCCGCTCACCCCGACGTCGATGGGGCTGCGCCAGGAGCGGATCTCCTCGCCATCGGCGTCGTCCTCGTCCACGTAGTAGCCGCTGTAAAGCTCCCCGGCCTCCTCGTCCACGAGGCGGACCTCGAGCGCGTCGTACTCGACGATCTCCTTGAGGAGCGTCGCGATACGGGCGAAGACCTCGCGCGGCTCCAGCGTCGCCAGGAGCGCGCCGCTGACGTCGAGGATGGCGTGGCGGAGGGCCAGCTGGGCCTGCACGGCCGCACTGGCCTCCTCGAGCGCTTCGTACTGACGCGCGTTCTCGATGGCGACCGCCGCGTGCGTGGCGAACACCTCGAGGGACTTGACGAGCTCCAGGGTGGGGTGCCGGCGGTCGGATGGATCGAAGAGGTCCAGCACGCCCATCAGCTCGCGGTCCTTGTCGTAGAGCGGCACGAAGAGGTCGTCGTTGCTGCCCCACTCGTCCTCCCGGCGCGGCCCGAGGTCGAGCTCCGGCAGGTAGTGGAGCTGCTCGTCGGTCCACTCGTGGCGATGATGGTCGACGAAGTACGACGAACCGATCTGGTACTTCTCGAGGAAGAGCTGGTCCCAGATGCGCCCGGGCACGGGCCGCTCGAAGAGCAGGCGGTCGTACTCGGGGAACTCCCCGACAGTGGCGTGGACGAGGAAGTCCCCGTCGGGCTCGCGGAGGTAGACGCTCGCCTCGCGGAAGCCGAAAGTCTCGGTCAGGGCGGTGGCGATGACGTGGACGATGGCGTCCAGGGCGAGGCTGGACTGCAGCTGGTTGGCCAGCTTGATGAGACCGCGGAGGAGTTCGACCTCCCCGCGCTCCGCCTTGCGATTCCTGGTCCGAAACGCCATCGTTCCCCTGCTGGCCACCGGCCGCCCTGTCGAGGTACCCACTAGTCGTACGCCCGTGGGGTGCCCGCGACACGGCTGGCGCTCGCCTTGCCTACGCCACCCGTTTCGGCACACCCGCGGGATTGCTTGAGGGGAACAAGGCCTATGTCACCCGGTGGAAACGCGGGCGAGCGCCGCGCCGGCGAAGTCGGCGCGCGGCCCTCGCCCGCGTCCTCCGTCAGCTCTGCGCGAGCTCGCCGAGCTTGAGGATCCGCCGCGCCTCGTCCGGCGTCGCGCAGGGACGGTCCCACTCCCGCGCCACGCGCGCGACGCGGCCGACGAGCTCGGCGTTCTCCTTCGCGAGCACGCCCTTGTGCAGGAAGATGTTGTCCTCGAACCCGAGGCGGACGTTGCCGCCCAGCGCGAGGGCCGTCATCGTCACCGGCATGTGCCAGCGGCCGATGCCGGTGCAGGTCCAGGTCGACCCCTCGGGGATGCGGTCGACCAGGAACATCAGGTTGCGCGGCTCGCCGCTCATGCTGCCCGGCACGCCGAGCACGAAGTCCCAGTGCAGCAGCGGGCCGGCCGGCCCGTACTTCCTGACCAGCTTGAGCGCGTTGTCGACCTGGCCGGCCTCGAAGATCTCGAACTCCGGCCGCACGCCCTTCTTCTGCATGCGCTGGTAGAACTCGCTCATCAGCGCCGTGTCGTTGAAGAACACGTCGTCGCCGAAGTTGGCCGTGCCCGTCGTGAGCGACGCCATCTCCGGGCCGAGCTCGAGCGGCTGCAGCCGCTCGTCGGCGGTCATGCCCATGGCGCCGCCGGTGCTCGTCTGGATGATGATGTCGGTGCGCTCGCGGATCGCCTCGATCGCCGCCGCGAAGACCTCCTGCGCCTGCGTCGGGTTGGCCTCGGCGTCGCGCACGTGCAGGTGGTACATCGCGGCGCCGGCCTCGCGGCAGCGCGCCGCGTCGGCGCCGATCTCCGCCGCCGTCACCGGCAGGCCGGGCTGCGCGTCCTTGGTGGTCTCGGCGCCGACGCCGGCCACGGTGATGATGAGCTTGTCCATCGTCTCCCCCTCCTCCGTCGCCGGCTGCTACTTCGGTACGGGAACTGCTGGTGCACGAACGCCAGGCTCTCCTCGACGACTTCGAGCGCCCGGCTCAGGTCGCGCTCGGTGTGGCGGTAGCAGATGTACCAGTGGTGATACGGCTGCACGAACAGGCCGCGGCGGATGCACTGCGTGTAGAACTCCGTCCGCCGCTCCTTGTACTTCTCGTCGACGTGGTCGAAGGTCAGGAACGGCATCGGCGGGATGCCGCTCTTGGTCACCGGCACGCCGGAGGCGTCGACGATCGCGCCGAGCTTTCCAGGAACCGGGTACCGCGCTCCCAGATGGCGTCCTGCACCTTCTCGCGCTCGAGGATCTCGAGGCACTTCATGCTGGCTGCCATCTCGAGGCTGTTGGGGAAGTACGTGGAGCTGAGGAACGCGTCCTTGACGTAGACGCTGATGATCTCGCGCCTGCCCACGAGCGCGGCGATCGAGTAGCCGTTGGCCATCGCCTTGCCGACGGTGGTGATGTCGGGCGTGACGCCGTAACGCTCGCTCGCGCCGCCCATGGCGACGCGGAAGCCGGTGCGGATCTCGTCGAAGCAGACCGGCGTGCCGTGCTTGTGGCACAGGTCGACGACCGCCTGAAGGTAGCCGTCCGGCGGCGGGATGATCGGCAGGGCCATCGGGTGGCCGACCGGCGTGATGATGACGCCGGCGATCTCCCCGGGTTCTCGGCGAACACGCGCTCGAGGTGGGCGATGTCGCCGTACTCGAACTCCTTGGTCAGCTCGTGCACCGCCTCCGGGACGCCGCCGTGGTGCTCGACGCACCAGTCGCCCCAGCCGTGGTAGCCGCAGCGGGCGATCTTGTCGCGGCCGGTGTAGGCGCGCATCGCGCGGACGGCGGCGTTGGTGGCGTCCGAGCCGGTCTTGACGAGGATGGTCTGCTCGCCGCAGGGCATGATGTCGGCGAGCCGCTCCTCGAGCTGGTTCTGGAGCGGCTGCACGAGGCTGAAGCAGAAGCCCTTGTCCATCTGCGCCTTGGCGGCGTCGTTGATCTCGTCCTCCACGTAGCCGAGGATGATCGGCCCGTAGGCGCAGAGCATGTCGATGTACTCGTTGCCGTCGACGTCGACGATGTGGCCGCCGTGGCCATGGGTGATGAACACGGGGTACTCGCCGACGACGAAGTTGTAGGGCCGGCGGATGCCGCCGACGCCGCCGGGGGTGAGGCGCTGAGCGTCCTCGAGCATGGCCATGGACTTGGTGAGGTCGAGCTTGGGTGCGCTTTCGACGGTCTTCGTCATGGGGCTCCTTTCGGCCGGGAGAGGCGCGGAGGGCGAGGGGCCGCGGATGCTGGGGCCGCGATGCACGGAGTTCGACGTGCGCGGCCGCCGGTTCCGTCGGCGGCTCGCCCGTCCGGGAAGTGACAGCGTGGACGATCGACGGATCGGTCTCAGCCGGGGTCCGGCCAGAGTCGCTTGTAGATGTGGAGGATCGTCACGCCGGGCTCCCTCCAGAGTCTGTCGGACCGTGACGACGACCGCCGCGGCCCGGTCGCCCGAGCGTATCGGATGCGCGGCGCTTTGGCATCCCCCGCGCGTGCGCGCGAGGGAGCGTGACGCATCCGGCGGGACGCCAGCATGTCCTGCAGGCAGTGCGCGCGGGGCGATCCCGGACTGCGCCGGTGCCACGGGCATGGTATTTGCGTTCGCACGAGCACCACCAAACGTACGTCCAGAAGCCCCATGGGGTGTTTGCGCGTACGTTTGGTGGTGCTCC
>CAVPXA010000006.1:0-17596 GCA_963709635.1 uncultured Thermoleophilia bacterium | reverse complement strand
GTGAACCTCGGGCCGGCCGGAGGCGCTGGGCGTGAGCCTGCGCGAGAGCCTGCGCCGGGCGGCGCGGCCGCCGTGGATGATAGCACAGGGGTCCGGCAGCCCCGCGCGGGCGCGCGCCGGACAAGGCGCGGGAGCGCCTCAGGCGACGCCGCGGAAGAGGTGGCCGGTGGTGGAGCGCTCGCGCGACGCCAGCGTCGCGAGCGCCTCGAGGCCGCCGGCGGCGAACGCCGCCCGCTCGGCCTGGTCCATCGCCGCCTGCTCGACGACGAAGGTGGCGACGCCGGCCTCGCGCAGCTCGCCGAGGTTGGGCGCGAGGTTGGTGACGCGGGCGTTGAAGATGCGCGTGCCGCTCGCGTCCGCCTCGGCCGGGAACTCGTAGCCCTTGGCGTCCTCGAGCAGCAGGCCGACGTGCTCGCCCGGGCCGGGCGTCTCGTAGAGGCCCTCAGCCCGGCCCAGCCGGTCGCGCGTGTGCAGCACCTGCTGGCGGCCGAAGGCGAGGATCTCCACGGCCGGCGGCGCGGCGGGCGCGGCCGCGGCCGCCAGGGTCCGCGCCAGCACCGCGACGTCCTCGAGCGAAGCCTCCGGCGAGGCGACCACGGCCGCCGGCGGGGCGCCGGCGAGGACGGCGGCGACCCCGGCGGCGAGGCCGTTGAGTCCCTGCAGCGGGTACTCGATGATGTACGCGCCGCCGGCGCGCGCGAGAAGACCCGGCGTGCGCGCGACGACGGCGTCCCACGGGAGCGCCAGCAGCTCGGCCACCCACGCCTGGTCGGCGTCGTAGAGGACCTCGGGCAGGCGCACGCGCACCGGCGAGCCGTGGGCGCGCAGCGCCTCGAGCGCGCCGGCGACCTCGGCCGGAGCGTCGCCGGCGAGGACGTCGAGGCAGTAGGCGCCGCCGGACGGCAGCGGGAGCGGCGACTCGCCCGGGCGCAGGCGCAGCACGACGCCGGGCGCCCGGGCAGGGCGGCGGACCGGAGAGAGCGCCGGGGCGTCCGCCCGCTCGTCGCCGCGCGCCGGCGCGAGCCGGCCCTGCGTGCGGCGGCGCGCGGCCAGGCGGCGCTCACCGAGCTCCGCCAGCGCCCGGCGCCGCAGGTCCTTGAGCGCGCCGACGGCGAGGAACACCCCGTCGGCGACGTCGTACTCCAGCTCGGAGAGCCGGTACGGCGTGCCGCCGAGAGCGCCCAGCGCGTCGGCGGCCTTCTCCCGGGTCAGCGCCGCCGTCCGCGCGGCCGCCAGGGGGTCGCCGGTCGCGACCGTCGCCTCGATGCCCGCGGCCGGGATCGTCACCGTGAGCTCGGCGGCCGACCCCTCTTCCCCGCGCAGGCGCATCGTGGCGGCGACCGGCCGCAGGGCGACGCGCCCGTTGACGAGGTCGCGCGCGAGCTCGCCGGCCTCGGCGGCCGCGAGCCGGAACAGCCGGTCCTTGATCGCGACGCGCTCGCGCACGTGCAGCGTGATGGTCGCGTCGCCCCCCGCCTCCAGCCGTCGCGGCTCGGTCTGGCCCCACGGCGTGTACAGGTACACGACGTCGCCCTCGGCCACCGGCTGGTTGAGCTTGACCTCGACCGCGCCCGTCGACTCGTTGAATCCGCTCACCCGGCCGACGAGCACGCCGCGGTGCCCGCCGCGGCCGCCGCTGCGCACGGCGTCGTGCCCGCCCTCCAGGTGGGCGGTCGTGAAGGAGCGCGAGAAGCTCTGCTCGAGCCGCGCCTTCCACTCCGGCCGCACGGCGTAGCCCTCCGGGTCGGCGGCCGCCGCGTCCAGCGCGTCGCGGTAGACGGCGGTCGTCACGCCGACGTAGGCGGCGTCCTTCATGCGACCCTCGATCTTGAACGAGACCACCCCGGCGGCGAGCAGGTCCGGGAGCACGGGGATCGCGGCCAGGTCGCTGGTGGACATGATCCGCGAGGACTCGAGAGGCGCGGAGCCGCGACGGCCGAGCGCGTACCGCAGCCGGCACGACTGGCTGCAGCGGCCGCGGTTGCCGCTGCGGCCGCCGACCATGCTGCTGAGCAGGCAGTCGCCCGAGTAGCCGTAGCAGAGGGCGCCGTGCACGAAGGCCTCGAGCTCGAGCCCCTGCGTCTCGAGGCCGGCGATCTCGTCGAGGCTGAGCTCGCGCGCCAGGATGGCGCGCGCGAACCCGAGCCGGCGGAGCGCGTCCAGCTGGGCCGAGCTGTGCGTGTTGAGCTGGGTGCTGGCGTGGAGCGGCAGCTCCGGGTACTCCCGCCGGACGCGCGCGGCGAAGCCGAGGTCGGCGACGATGAGGGCGTCGAGGCCGGCGCGGTACGGCGCCTCCAGCGCCGCGAGCGCCGGCTCGACCTCGTCGTCCTTGAGGAGCGTGTTGAGCGCCAGGTACGCGCGCGCGTCATACAGATGGGCGGTCTCGACCGCCTCCGGCACGGCCTCGGCGCCGAAGTTGCCGGCGAACGCGCGCGCGCTCCAGCGATGGAGGCCGAAGTAGACGGCGTCGGCGCCGGCGGAGAGGGCCGCGCGCAAGGCGCGCGGCTCCCCCGCCGGCGCGAGCAGCTCAGGCCGCCCGGCGGCCGGCTGGTCTGAGGACGTGTTGGACATCGGCGCGGGCGCCGCGGGCGGGTCCGGGCGCGCCGCTACCTGAGCGGCAGCGCGCCGGGCTCCTCGCCCGTGACCTTGCCCTTCTTGTCGCGGTGCACGCGGATGAGCCCGCTGGTCGCGACGGTCGTGACGCCGCCCCGCTCGAGCTCGTCGAGGAACAGGTTGATGCCCAGCGAGTCGCTGCTCATGTGACCGGCGATGATCACGTGGATGCTGTGCTTGTCGGCCTCGTCGCGGAGTTCCTGACCCATGTGCATGCCGACGATGGTGCCCACGCCGGCGGCGGCGAGCTTCTCGATGACCGTCTTGGGACCCTCGGTGCCGCCGGTCATGTCGACCCAGATCTTGCCGGCGCGCGACCCGCCGCCGCTCTTGCCGGTGTAGGGGCCGGCGCCCTTCTGCGCGGCGATGCGGTACTCCGGGATCTCGAGCAGCGCCTTCTGCACGTCCTCGATGGTGCTCGGCTTCTTCTTGGCGAACCACTTGATGAGGTAGTCCACGACGAGGTTGTCCGTGGGCGTGTGCGCCGAGAAGAACGGCACGTCGAGCAGGCGCGCCACGTCGATGGCCTGGTCGTAGTTGATCGGCATGAGGCGCCGCTTGACCTCGTCCATGCGCTCGGCGATGAGCTTCTCGCCGGCCTGGATGGGCACGCCCAGCGTCGCCCAGATGTCCGCCTGCACCGCCATCACGCTGTCGAGCCTGGTGAGGCCCCAGCCCTCCGGGTGGTGCGTGTAGATGGCGTCGATCGGCGTGCCCTTCTCGCGCAGGCGGTCGGCGAGCAGCACCTCGGCGCTGTTCATGTCGATGCCGCCGAGGAGGCGTGGTGACCTCGGTGTCGGGGTCTCCCACGTAGATGCGCGTGTCGTTGAAGGGGTTGGTGAGCTCCTCGGGGTCGGCGAGCTCCTTGAGGTGGTCGGGAAGGTCGTCGTACCGCTTCTTGGTGCGCGCCAGGAAGTCGTCGACGCCCGCCTTGCCGCGCGGGTCGGCCTCGATGCCCATCCGCACGGCGGTCTCGTAGATCTCGCGGAGCTTCACGGTGGTGGTCCTTTCGTCGCTGGAACTCTCCTATCTTACCCAGAGGGCAGGATGGGAGTCCGCGAGAGCGACCGTGAGAGAAACCGGCTGTCGGCATCGACGAAGCGCCACGGCTTCTGGTCGCCGCCGCGCACGCCGATGCGCGCCGTGGTGACGACCTCGGGGCCCGGCGCGCCGGCCGGACGCGGCAGGATCGCCAGCGGCGGCAGCCAGACGGGCAGGCCGTTCTGGGCGCGGCCGATGCCCAGCGCCTGGGCGAGCCGCGCCGGGCCGGAGGCCAGCAGGCGCGGCTCGAGGACGTCCGCGGCGGGCGACCATGCCCTCGACGCCGTGTTCGGGCTCGAGGGCGCGGAGCAGCACGCCCGCCGCCACCCCCTCCTCCTCGGAGGCGACGTTGGCGCAGAAGTGCATCCCATAGGTGAAGTAGACGTAGAGGTGGCCCGGGCGGCCCGAACAGCACGGCGTTGCGGTCGGTCTTGCCGCGGTAGCCGTGACAGCACGGGTCGTCCTGCCGGTAGGCCTCGGTCTCGACGATCCGGCCTCCGGCTCCGCCGAACAGGAAGGTGCAGCCGATGAGGTCGCGGGCGACCTCGAGCGCGTAGCGGGCGAAGAAGGACTGGGGCAGGGGGCGGGGCGCGATCATGCGAGAGCAGCCGGGGGTCAGCAGCAGGGGCGCGCCGCGAGCGCGGCGCGGGCGAGCTCGAGCTGCTCGCGCACGCGCCCGGGCGCGGACCCGCCGCGGGAGCGCTTGCGCGCCAGCTGCGCGGCGGGCTCGTGGAGCGCGTAGTAACCCTCGTCGAACGCCGGCGAGAGCGCCTGCAGGTCGGCGAGCGGGACCTGGGCGAGGTCCTCGCCCTTCTCCAGGCAGCGGCGCACCAGGCCACCGGTGAGGTGGTGCGCCTCGCGGAACGGCACGCCCTTCTCGACGAGGTAGTCGGCGACGTCCGTGGCGGCCAGGAAGGGATCGCAGGCCGCCGCCATGCGCGCCTCGTCGAAGGTGATCTCGGCGATCAGGCCGTGCACGACCGGCAGCAGCTGGTCGAGACAGTCGACGGCGTCGAAGAGGTAGCGCTTGTCCTCGCGCAGGTCGGTGTTGTAGGCGAGCGGGAGGCCGTGGAGCACGCCGAGCAGGCCGGCGAGGTCGGCGCTCAGGCGCGCCGCGGACGCGCGCATGAGCTCCGCGGCGTCCGGGTTCTTCTTCTGCGGCATGATGCTGGAGCCGCCGGCGTAGGCGTCCGGCAGGCGCACGAAGCCGAACTCGCCGCTCGCCCACAGGACGAGCTCGGCGCCGAGCCGTGAGATGTGCGCGCCGAGCTGCGCGGCGGCGGCGAGGTAGTCGACGACGAAGTCGCGATTGGCGACGGCGTCGAGGGAGTTCTCGGCGACGCGCTCGAAGCCGAGGTCGGCGGCCTCGGCCTCGCGGTCGAGCGTCGAAGTCGAGGCCGACTGCGGCGCCGGCGCCGAGCGGCAGTTCGAGGCAGGCCTGGCGAGCGGCCTCGAACCGCGAGCGGTCGCGGTCCAGCATCCAGAAGTACGCCAGCAGGTGCTGCGCGAGCGACGTGACCTGCGCGCGCTGCAGGTGGGTGTAGGCGGGCAGCACGGTCTCCACGTGGTCCGCGGCCCGCGCGAGCAGGAGCTCCTGCAGCGAGGCGAGCGCCGCGTCCTGGCGCTCGGCGACGCGGCGCAGGTGCAGCCGCACGTCCGTCACGACCTGGTCGTTGCGGCTGCGGCCGGTGTGCAGGCGGGCGCCGGCGTCGCCGATGAGCTCGGTGAGCCGGCGCTCGATGGCCATGTGCACGTCCTCGTCGGCGTCCACCGGCACGAACGCGCCGGACTCGATCTCGCGGCCCACGGCGGCGAGGCCGTTCTGGATGGCCTCGAACTCGCCGGCGCTCAGGATGCCGACGCCGCAGAGCGCCCGCGCGTGCGCGACCGAGCCTTCGATGTCCTCGCGCCACAGGCGCCAGTCGAGGGAGAGCGAGCTGTTGAGCGCCACGAACGCGGGCGCGCGCGCGCCGGAGAAGCGGCCAGAGCGGGCGACGGTCATCCGGGATCCTCCGGGCTGGCGTGGCGTGGTCACGGGCGCGTGCGTCATGGCGGCATCATCGCGGCAGGGCATCATAGCGGACGAGCCGGCGGCGACCGGGGCGGAGCGGGCGGCCGCCTGCGGCGACCTCCCCCGGCGGGCGGCCTCAGGCCGCGAGCGCCGGCGGGCGGCGGCCCTTCGGCGGCCGCCCGCTCCTCCCCGTCGGCCCGGGCGATCGCGGCGGCAACCGCCGCGCCCGGGCCCGGCCGCGACGACGTCAGACGGTCGCGGCCTCGTCGTCCAGCTCGAGCTCCTTCATCATGTGGTGCGCCTTGCCGACCTTGGCCCACACCTCTATCGGCAGGCCCCACAGCTCGATGAAGCCCTCGGCCGCCGTGTGCGAGAACTCGTCCTCGTCCGTGTACGTGGCCAGCTTGTAGCTGTACAGGGAGAAGTCGCTCTTGCGGCCCTCGACCACGCAGCTGCCCTTGTAGAACTTGAGCCGCACGTCGCCGGTGACCCGCTCCTGGCTCTGCATGAGGAACGCCTTGCAGGCGTCGGTGAGCGGGTCGAACCACTGGCCCTCGTAGATCATGTCGGCCAGCTTGCTCTCGATGGTCTTCTTGAAGTGCAGCAGGTCGCGCGTGAGCACGAGGTCCTCGATCGCCTGGTGCGCCTCGATGAGCGCCAGCGAGCCGGCGACCTCGTAGACCTCGCGGCTCTTGATGCCCACGAGCCGGTTCTCGATCATGTCCACGCGGCCGAAGCCGTGCTCGTTGCCGATGGCGTCGATCTTCTCGATGAGCTCGACCATGCCCATGGGCACGCCGTCGAGCGCCACCGGCTTGCCCTTCTCGAAGCTCACGACGACGGTCTGCGGCTGGTCCGGCGCGTCGTCCACCGACTTGACGAACTGGAAGGCGTCCTCCGGCGGCGCGACCCACGGGTCCTCGAGCACGCCGCACTCGTTGCTCCGGCCCCACATGTTCTCGTCGATGGAGTACGGGCTCTTCTTGGTCAGGTTGACCGGGATGTCGTGCTCGGCCACGTAGTCGAGGAGCACCTCGCGGCTCGGCCAGTCGGCCGCGCGCGCGGGGCGATGATCTTGAGGCTCGGGTCGAGCGCCCGCACGCCGATGTCGATGCGCACCTGGTCGTTGCCCTTGCCGGTGCAGCCGTGGGCGACGGCGGTGGCGCCGTACTTGTGCGCCGTCTCGACCAGCTTCTTGGCGATGAGCGGCCGGCCGATGGCGGTGCTCAGCGGGTACTTGTCCTCGTAGAGGGCGTTGGCCATGAGCGCCGGCAGGCAGTGGTGCTCGGCGAACTCCTCCTTGGCGTCGATGGCCTCGGCGGCGATGGCGCCGGCGGCCTCGGCCCGCGCCATGATGCCGGGCACGTCCTTGACGCGGCCGATGTCGACGAGGCAGCAGACCACGTCGTAGCCGTACTTCTCCTTGAGCCACGGCACGAGGGCCGAGGTGTCGAGCCCGCCCGAGTAGGCCAGGACGATCGTGCCGTTGGGGGCGGATCCGGAGGTGCTTGCAGCTGTCACTTGTGTGCTCCTTGGGGTGAGGGGGACCGTGGGCCGGCGCGGCGCAGCCGCTCGCCGGTCTCAGACGAAGATGGAGTGCGCGCCGGGTTGTGCCTGCGCGCTAGGCCTCTCGGAGACGGTCGACGTAGCGCTTCATCTCGCGCGCCTTGTCGTCCGACTCCAGGATCACCACGAACGTGTCGTCGCCGGCGATGGTGCCGACGATGTCGGTGTGGTTGAGGTTGTCGATCTGGCGGGCGACCGTGCCGGCCGTGCCGATCTCACAGCGCACCACGAGCAGTTGCTGGGAGATGACCGTGGAGCGCGCGAAGTCGTGCAGCACGTGTCGCGCGGCCTGCTCGGGGTCCTTGGGCCGCTCGCGCGCGCTCATCACGTACTTGGCGCGCCCGAGGTGCGTGCGGACCTTCTGCAGGTCGAGCTCGCGGATGTCCCTCGAGACCGTGGCCTGGGTGACCTCGCAGCCGAGCGCGCTGAGCGCGCCGACCAGCTCGCGCTGGGTCGCGATCTCGCGCTGCTGGACGACCGTCTGGATGAGACGCTGCCGTTCCGTCTTGCTCATGGGCGCACGCTGGGTCATGCCCTCGTGGTCTCCTCTGACCAGACTCACCTGACGCTGTGTCGCCACCGTCGACGCTCCTCTCGAGCCCTGCATAGAATACATCGACATATGCGGCTCACTGCAAGCGGGGGCGACCGGCGAGGCGAGGAGCGAGCTCACGGGACGACCTTCGTGCCGCACCCGGCGTCGGTCATGATCTCGAGCAGGACGGCGTGTTCCACGCGGCCGTCGATGATGTGGGCGCTCGCCACGCCGCCCTCGAGCGCCTTGCGCACGGCCGCCACCTTCGGCACCATGCCGCCCCCGATGCGGCCGGCGGCCTGGAGCGCGCCGAGGTAGGTGAGGTCGCACTCGGACACCGGCGTCACGTCGGCGCCCTGGTCCTCGTAGATGCCGTCGACGTCGGTCAGGAAGATGATCTTCTCGGCGCGCAGCGCCGCGGCGACCTCGCCGGCGACGGTGTCGGCGTTGACGTTGTACGCCTCGCCGGCGGCGTCCGCGCCGACCGTGGCCACGACGGGGATGTTGGCCTCGGCGAGCAGGTCGAGGACCTCGGTGTTGACCTCCTCGACCTCGCCGACGAACCCCAGGTCCACGTCGTTGCCGGCCGCGTCGGTGTGCTTCTTGGGCGTGACCTTGAGCAGCCTGCCGTCCTGGCCGGAGATGCCGACGGCCGACCCGCCGTGGCGGTTGATGAGGCCGACGATCTCCTTGTTCACCTTGCCGACGAGGACCATCTTGGCGACCTCCATGGTCGCCTCGTCGGTCACCCGGTGGCCGTCGACGAACTCCGGCTGCATGCCGAGCCGCTTCATGTGGCTGCTGATGGCCGGGCCGCCGCCGTGCACGACGATGGGCTTCATGCCGACGAGCCGCAGCAGCACCACGTCCTCGGCGAACTGCTCCTGCAGCCGCGGCGAGGTCATCGCCGCCCCGCCGTACTTGAGGACGACGGTGGCTCCCCAGAAGCGGCGGATGTACGGCATCGCCTCGAGGAGGGTCTTGACGGTCTTCTGGTGCCGTACGGTCATGTCGAGTACTCCGCGTTCAGGGTGACGTAGTCGTGGGTGAGGTCGCTGAAGTAGACCGTGGCCTCCTCGCCCGGGCCGTTCAGGGCGACCCTCAGCTCGATCTCGGGCTGGTGCATGACCTCCAGGAGCCGGGCCTGCTGGGCCTCGTCGAGCGTCGCCGGATGCCCCTTCTCGACGATCACCACGTCCTCGTAGGCGATGCCGGCCGGGAGGTGCGTGTGGCCCTCGCGGCCGAGCGCCTGCCCGATGGCCTGCATGATGCGGCCCCAGTTGGGGTCGCGGCCGTAGAACGCCGTCTTGACCAGCGGCGAGTTGGCGACGGCGCGGGCGACGGCCTCGGCGCGCTTCTCGTCCTTGGCGCCGGTCACGGTGAGCTTCATGGTCCGCGTGGAGCCCTCGCCGTCGGCGACGATGGACAGGGCGAGGGCGAGCAGCGCGGCGTCCAGCGCCTGACCGAGCCGCGCGAGCCCCTCCTCCCCGGGCTTGCACGCCCGAGGCGCCGTTGCACAGCCCGATCACCGTGTCGTTGGTCGACTCCTGGCCGTCCACGGTGATGAGGTTGAACGACCGGGCGACGGCGTCGTGCAGCAGGCCCGCCCAGTCCTCCTCGGAGACGACCGCATCACAGGTGACGAAGCACAGCATCGTGGCCATGTTGGGGCTGATCATGCCGCAGCCCTTGGCCGCGAACCCCAGCTTGACCTTGCCCTCGGGCAGCGCGACCTGCAGGGCGCCGTACTTGGCGTGCTTGTCGGTGGTCCGGATGGCGGAGGCGAAGTGGTCGGCGGCCTTGGCGTCGCCGCCGCCCGGCAGGGCGGCAGCGGCGGCGGCGATGCCCGGCTCGATCTTGTCCATGGGCAACTGCACGCCGATGAGCCCGGTGGAGCACACGCCGACCTGCTCGACCGGCAGCCGCAGGTGGTTGGCCGTCAGCAGCCGCATGCGCGCCGCGTCGGCAAGCCCCTGCTTGCCGGTGACGGCGTTGGCGTTGCCGGCGTTGACCACCACGGCCCGCAGGTGGCGCGCAGTCGCTGGTCTCGCGCGTGAGCCGCACCGGGGCGGCGGCGGCGGCGTTGCCCGTGAACGTCGCCGCCGAGACCGCCGGCTGCTCGCTGAGCAGCAGGGCGAGGTCGAGCTTGCCGCGCTTCTTGACGCCGCTGGCGACGCCGGCGGCCAGGAACCCCTTGGGGGCGGTCAGGCCGCCGCCGGTCTCCTTGGCGAACTCGGGCAGCGGAGCGAACCTGCTCTTGGGCAGCATGTCAGACCAGCCCTTCGTGCTCGGGGAGCCCGAGCATGACGTTCATGTTCTGCACGGCCTGGCCGGACGCGCCCTTCATGAGGTTGTCGATGACGCTGATGACGACGATCCGCCCGGCCCGCGCGTCCACGTGCGGGAAGATGCGGCAGTAGTTGGTGCCGGCGACGTCCTTGAGCGCCGGCGGCGCGGCGCAGACCTCGACGAAGGTCTCGCCGGCGTAGAACTCGCTCGTAGAGCGCCATGAGGTCGCCCTGGGTCGGCAGCGGCCACGTGGCCGGCTTGACGTAGATCGTCTCGCTGATGCCCCGCTGCAGCGGCACCAGGTGCGGGACGAACGTGAGCGACGGGGGGCCGCCCGGCGACGCCGACGCCCGGGCCGATGCGGCGCCGAGCCGAACCCGCCTTGCCGGTCACGGCCGCGAGCCCGGCGGCGATCTCGGGGTAGTGCCGGTGCGAGCCGACGCCGTAGGCGACGAGGTCCGAGTCGACGCTGCAGAAGTGCGTCGCCGGCTTGGGCGTCTTGCCGGCGCCGCTGACGCCGCTACTTGGCGTCGATGATCACGTCGGCGAGGCCGAGCTGCCCCAGCGGCGCCAGCGCCAGGAGCGCCGCCGTCGGGTAGCAGCCGGGGTTGGCGACGAGACCGGCGCCGGCCACCTCGTCGCGGTGCAGCTCGGTGAGGCCGTAGACGCCGGGGAGCATCTCCGGGTAGGGGTGCTCCCCGTACCACTCGTTGTAGGTCGCGGCGTCCAGCCGGAAGTCGGCGGAGAGGTCGATGACCTTGACGCCGCCGTCGAGCAGCTTCCTGGCGATCGGCGCCGTGTCGCCGTGCGGCGTGCAGAGGAAGGCGACGTCGACACCGCCCAGATCCGCCTGGCTGCAGAAGGCGAGGTCGCTGCGCAGCCGCGGCAGGTGCTCTTGCACGGACTGGCCCGCGAAGGTCTCGGAGCTGATGGCCGCGAGCTTCACCGAGGGGTGCCTGAGCAGCAGCTCGGCGAGCAGCGCGCCGGTGTAGCCGCTGCCGCCGACGATGCCGGCGCTGGCGACGCACGGGTCGGCGCCGCCGAGTGGGCGCCGGTGGGCGTGGTGGTCGTGGTGGGGACTTGCAGACAGGTCGCAGAAGGCATCAGGCACTCCGGGTGCACGTCGGTGGACGCGGGACAGGGCGAGCGTTCGCCGGCGGGAGGCGGATGTCTGCGAGCTCCTCTAGCCGAGCTAGAGCAGACCGAGACGCCCACCGGCCGGCGCGCGTCGTGCACGTCGGGCTCGGCGGGCGGCGCAGCGCGTGAGGCCCGCGGTGCGGGCCTGCGAGGCGGACAGGAGTGTCGGCACGCTGCTCATTGGGCGGGGAGTGTACAGGACGGACGGAAACCATGCAAGCGGCGAGGCAAAACGCTGCAAACTATGCAGCATCTTGTGACTACGCGGAGCGCCTGGGTGGGGTGGGATGTGACCACGGGGCACTCTGTCGGCGTATACACAACGGCTCGACATGCCATGCTCCCGGGCGGCGACCGGCCCCAGATGTATCTCCAACGTATCTACGCGAAGGGAGTCAGCGGCAGGCGACCTCCCCCCTTTCGGCGCGCGGGCCGGGGCCTGCGCAGACGGGACGGGGCGGGTGCAGACGGGGCGGGGCGGGCGGCCGGAAGAGCCGCCCGCCCCGCGGGTTCGGTGAGCGACCGTCAACCGCGAGGTTGACGATCGGCTAGTGGCGCCCCGCCTGTGATCGCGCCGGGCGCCGGCCGCGTCAGCGCAGCTCGGCCTGGAACTCGCGCTCCAGCGCCTTGAGGATCTTGGCGCGCGCGCCGGCGATGTCCTTGTCGCTCAGCGTGCGCTCGGGCGAGCGCATCACGACGCGCAGCGCCAGCGAGCGCTTGTCGGCCGGCACCTGGTCGCCCTCGTAGACGTCGAACACGCGCACGCTGCGGACGAGCTTGCCGCCGGCGCGGCGGGCCTGCTCCACGACCGCCGCCGCGGGCACGTCCCGGCCCACCACGACGGCGAGGTCCTGGGCGGCCGGCGGGTACGTGCCGAGGTCCTCGAACGCCGTCGTCGCGAGCGCGGCCTCGACGAACCGGCCCTGGATGGAGGCGAAGTAGACCTCCAGGTCCTCGACCCCGTAGCCGGCGGCCACGTCGGAGCGCACCTGGCCGAGCACCCCGATCCCGCCGGCGCCCTTGACGCTCACGACGGCGGACTTGCCGGGGTGCAGATAGGGGAAGTGCTCCGCCGCGTCGCCGAGCGGCTCGTACTGCCCGCTCAGGCCGACCGCGGCAAGGAGCGCGTCCACGCAGCCCTTGAGCGTGTAGAAGTCGGTCGGCCTGCGGGCGCCGGTCCAGGCCTCGGCCTGCAGCGGCCCCGAGAGGACGATGCCGACGGCCTCCGGCTCGCGCGGCAGCACGGCGCCCGGCTCCGCCGCGTGCTCGGGCGCCGGGACCGGCTCGTCCCACAGGTAGACCTTGCCGATCTCGAACAGGCTGGGCGGGTCGTTGAGCCGGTCGACGTTGTCCTTGACCGCCTTGAGCAGTCCCGGCAGCAGCATGGTGCGCATCACGGACTGGTCGACGCTCATGGGGTTCGAGAGCCGGACCGGGTCGAGCCGGACGTCGCCCTCCGGAAGGCCGAGCGGATCCAGCGCGTCCGGGGCGATGAAGGTGTAGGTGAGGACCTCGTCCAGGCCGCAGCCGGCCAGGGCGCTGCGCACGGCACGGCGCACACGCTGCTCCTTGGTGAGGGCGCCGGCCGTGGCGTGCCGCGGCAGCGTCTCCGGGGCGGCGCCATAGCCGGCGATGCGCCCGACCTCTTCGATGAGGTCGACCTCCCGGATGAGGTCGGGCCGGAACGTCGCCGGCGTGACGGTCCACACGTCTGCGGCGTCCGCGTCGCGGGCCGCCACCGGGGCGCCGTCCTCCTCCACGCCGCACTCGAGCCGGCGCAGGATGCCGGACTGCTCGGCCGCGGGGACCTCGTAGCCGAGCAGGGCGTTCGCCCTGCCGGGCCGGAAGCTCAGCGGCGCCGGCGCCGCGGGAGCACCACCGGCGTCGACCATGCCGGGTGCGACGGCGCCGCCGCACAGCTCGGTGAACATCCTGCCGGCGAAGTCGAGCGCGCCCGGCACAAGGTTCGGGTCGATGCCCTTCTCGAACCGGTTGCTGGCCTCGCTGCGGATGCCGGTGTGCAGCTCGGTGCGCAGGATGCTCGGGCCGGCGAAGTTGGCCGCCTCGAGCACGAGGTCGGTGGTGTGCTCGTCGATCTCGGCGTCCTGGCTGCCGAACACGCCGGCGATGACGAGCGGCCGCTCCACGTCGGCGATCACCAGCATCTGGTCGTCCAGCGTGCGCTGCACGCCGTCGAGGGTGACGATCTGCTCGCCGGCCGCGGCGCGGCGCGCGATGAGCTTGCCGCCGCGGATCTTGCCGGCGTCGAACGCGTGCAGCGGCTGGCCGTAGGCGAGCATCACGTAGTTGGTCACGTCGACGACGTTGCTGATGGGGCGCATGCCGGCGTGCGTGAGGCGCGCCTTGAGCCACGCCGGGGAGTCGGTGATGGTGACGCCGCGGATGACGGTGGCGCCGTACCGCGGGCAGAGGTCCGGGTCGGCGATCTCGACCCGGATGGCCTCGGAGGCCGGAGCGCCGCCGAACGCGCCCGGAGGCGCGATGGGCGGCGGCGCCAGCTCCAGCCTCGCCGCCGCCGCGACCTCGCGGGCGATGCCGTAGATGCTGAAGCAGTCGGGCCGGTTGGACGTCAGCTCCAGCTCGAGCACGGCCTCGCTCACCGGCAGGTAGCGCTGCAGCGGCTCGCCGACGATCCACGCGTCCGGGAGCACGGCGATGCCGGGGCTCTTCTCCTCGTAGCCGAGCTCCTGCTCGCTCATGATCATGCCGTCGCTCTCGACGCCGCGCAGGTTGGCCTTCTTGAGCTTGAGGCCGTTCTCGAGCACGGCACCGCTGAGCGACACCGGCACGGTGTCGCCGGCCTCGAAGTTGTGCGCGCCGCAGACGATCTGCCGCACGCCGCCGTTGCTCTCCCCCACCTCGACGGTGCAGAGGTTGAGCTTGTCGGCGTTGGGGTGCTTCTCCCTGGTGAGGACCTTGCCGACGACGAAGCGGCTGAGGTTCTCGGGGTCGCGCGGGGCGCCGACCCAGTCGATGCCCTCCACCTCGGTGCCGCTCATGGTGAGGACCTCGGCCAACTCCTCGACCGTGCCCTGCCAGGCGACGTACTCCTTGATCCAGCTGAACGGGACTCTCATCGCGATCCGCCCTCCTTCAGAACTGCCGCAGGAAGCGGACGTCGTTGTCGTAGAACAGGCGCAGGTCGGGGATGCCGTGCTTGAGCATCGCCATGCGCTCCACGCCCATGCCGAAGGCGAACCCGCTCACCTGCTCGGGGTCGTAGTCGACGAAGTCGTAGAGCGCCGGGTCGACCATGCCGGCGCCCATGATCTCGAGCCAGCCGGAGTGCTTGCACGAGCGGCAGCCCTTGCCGCCGCAGAGCTCGCAGCTCACGTCGACCTCGATGCTCGGCTCCGTGAACGGGAAGAAGTGCGGCCGCACGCGGATGTCGCGGTCGCCGCCGAAGAACGCCCGCGTGAAGTGGGCGACGGTGCCCTTGAGGTCGGCCAGCGTGATGCCCTCGTCGACCACGAGGCCCTCGATCTGGTGGAACATCGGCGTGTGCGTGGCGTCCGAGTCGCGCCGGTAGACCTTGCCGGGGCACAGCACGTACACCGGCGGCCGCTGCTGCTCCATGACGCGCACCTGGACGGGAGAGGTGTGGGTGCGCAGCAGCACGCCGCGGTCGGCGTCCACGACCGCCTCGGGCATGGTCTCGCGCTGCTCGACGACCCAGAACGTGTCGTGGGCGGAGCGCGCGGGGTGGCTCGGCGGCGTGTTGAGCGCCGTGAAGTTGTAGTAGTCGAGCTCGACCTCAGGGCCCTCGGCGATGCTGTAGCCGAGGCCGATGAAGATGTCCTCGACCTCGCGCATGGTCTGGGTGATGAGGTGCTCGTGGCCGGCCGGGAACGGCTGGCCGGGCAGCGTGACGTCGATGCGCTCGTGAGCCAGCGAGGCGGAGAGCGCCTCGCGCTTGAGCTCGACCTCGCGCTCGTCCACCAGCGCCTCGAGGTCCTTGCGCACCAGGTTGCCGCCCTTGCCCACGAGCGGGCGCTGCTCGGGCGCGATGCTCGGGATGGAGCGCAGGAAGTCGGTGAGCGCGCTCTTGCGGCCCAGGACCTGGACGCGCGCCTGCTCCAGCGCCGCAAGGTCGTGCGCGCGCAGGATCGTCTCGCGGCCACTCTGGAAGATGGCCGCGAGCCCGGGGGCTCGTGACTTCAGCTCCTGCAGGAATGCGTCGTCCATGGTCATCCTTCCTGGGCCGCACCGGTGCGGCGTGACGGGTCTGCGGAGGCGCCGGCGGAGCGGCGCGAGAACTCGTAGAGGGCGATGGCGCCGGCGACCCCGGCGTTGAGGCTCTCGACGGCGCCCAGGGTGAGCGGCGAGAGCGGGATGGTGACGACCTCGGTCACGTGCGCGAGCGCGGCGCGCGAGAGCCCCGCACGCTCCGCGCCGACGACGAGGACCGCCGGGCGCCTCAGCGCGGCCGTCCCGATGGGCGCGCCGTCGTGGGCGGAGAGGCCGTACACCGTCGCCGCCGGCAGCTGGCCGGCGACCTCGGCGAGTGACAGCTCCGGGAACGCCTCCAGGGCGAAGAGCGCGCCCATGCTCGCGCGCACGGTCTTGGGTCCGTAGAGGTCGGCGCAGCCGACAGAGGTGCCGACGGCCGCCGCGCCGAAGGCGGCGGCCGCCCGGAGCAGCGTCCCGACGTTGCCCGGGTCCTGCACCCCGTCCACATAGACGACCAGCAGGTCGGATCCCGAAAGCGCCGAGAGCGGCCGCCGCGGCGGCAGCGGCAGCACGGCCGCGACGTCGGCCGGCGTCTCGAGGGACGGAGATGCGCGCCGCCACGCGCTCGGTGACGAGTGAACACGGATGGCCCGGATCGAGGCCGAGGCGCTCGCCGAGCTCGCCCGCGGCCTCCTCCCGGAGGAACACGGCCTGCGGCCGCCGCCCGGCCCCGAGCGCAGCCGCGACCACGTCGGCGCCTTCCACCAGGAAGGCGCCTTCGCGGTCGCGGAACTTGCGCTGGCGCAGCGACGCCGCCCGTTTGACGAGGGCGTTCTGCGGGCTGCTCAGTGGTGCGCCGAAAACCCCAAGCGACTCGCCTCCCGGTCGTCAGGCGGCCTTGGCCGCGTCGATGGCCGCGCGCGCCTGATCGACGAGCGAGGCGAAGTAGGCCGGATCGCTCACCGCGAGATCGGCGAGGATCTTGCGGTCCAGTTCGATCTGCGCGAGTTGCAGCCCGTGCATGAACTGGTTGTACGAGAGGCCGTTCTCCCGGGCGCCCGCATTGATGCGCACGATCCAGAGCTTGCGGAACTCACGCTTGCGCACGCGGCGGTCGCGATAGGCGTACTGGCCGCTCCGCTGGACCTGCTCCTTCGCCCTCTTGTAGGACGAGTTCTTAGTCGCGCGGTAGCCCTTGGCCTGCTCGAGTACCTTGCGGCGCTTCTTGCGCGCACTGACGCTTCGTTTGACACGAGACATTGTTCGTACTCCTTGGAACTGCACCGGCCGGGGGCGCGAGGCGACCCGGCCGGCGTCGTGATCTTAGGTCGCCAGGCTCAGCGGAGCCCGAGCAGCCGCTTGATCCCCTTGGAATCAGCCGGGCTGACGTCGTACAGCTTGCGGAAGCCCCGCTTGCGCTTCGAGGTCTTGTGCTCCAGGAGGTGGCTCTTCATCCCGTGGCGACGGACGACCTTGCCCGTGCCGGTGAGGCGAAAGCGCTTCTTGGACGCGCTGTGGGTCTTGGTCTTCGGCATGCGTACCTCCCTCCCGCTACTTGACCGGCGCGAGCATCATGACCATGTTGCGCCCGTCTTGCAGGGGCTTGGACTCGATGACGCCGTATTCCTTGACATCTTCCGCGAGGCGCAGAAGCAGCGCCTCGCCACGCTCCGGATGGACCATCTCGCGTCCGCGGAACATGATTGTGACCTTGACCTTGTCCTTGTGCTCCAGGAAGCGGAGCACGTGACCCTTCTTGGTCTCGTAGTCGTGCAGCCGACCTTGGGCCGGAACTTGATCTCTTTGATCACGATCTGGCTCTGGTGCTTGCGCGCCTGCTTGGCCTTGAGCTCCAGCTCGTACTTGTACTTGCTGTAGTTCATGACGCGGCACACGGGCGGATCGGCGGTTGGCGCCACCTCGACGAGGTCGAGGTTCTTGTCGGCTGCGTAGTCCTGGGCGAAGCGGATGGGCTTGACGCCCAGCTGTTCGCCGTCTTCATCGATGAGGCGCACTTGCGGCACCGTGATGCCGTCGTTGATGCGGATACGGGGCTCGTTGGCCCGGTCCCTCATGAATCTATCTCTCGGAGAAAATGGTCTGCCCATAGACGGAAAGGCTCGCCAGCGGCGAGCCCTCACGATCTCCTTTCACGTGATGGACCCTGTCGACACCAACCACTTGGGCGCAGGGTGGGGTGCTCGCAAGCTCCC
>CAVPXA010000005.1:0-10098 GCA_963709635.1 uncultured Thermoleophilia bacterium | reverse complement strand
TGGCGCTCCACACCGTTGGTGAGCGTAAGCTGGGACATCGGACACCCTTTGCGCACGCGCCCTGGAGGCGTACCTCCGCGGCGCCGTCGTCCAGCACGTCGACCAGCTCGATGTCGCCACCGTCGGCCTGCAGAGCCGGGCGGATGTCGCCCAGGGCCTTCTCGACCTGCTCCTTGATGATCGTTGCCATATGAATTGTCACCTCCCCGTCGCCTGCCGGCGGCCGCTCGACACGCTCGCGCGTCGCCGCGCGTCGGTGAGGGCCGCGAACGTCATCGTCTGGAGCTCCTCCGTCAGGAGCGTCTCGACACCGTGCCAGAAGTCGTGGGTCTCGCACACGTCGTCGCCCACGGTTCCACCCGCTGGCGTCATCGGCAAAGCAAGATCGGACCCTCCGCCGCCTCGTACACGTCGCGCACGGTGATCGGCCGCGGGACGCGCCGGCATGACGCCGCCCTGGTGGCCGCGCTGCGTGCAGACCAGCTCGGCCGCGCGAGGTCATGGATGACTTGGCGAGCCGCCGGCCGGGATGTGCTCGCCCGGCGATTCAGATAGTGCCAGCAACGTCCCCGGGCTCATGACCAGCCGCTGGTGACCGCGCGGACGGCGTAGTCGGCCTGAGTGGAGAGCTTATGGGTCGTTTGTACTAGTCGTCGAACGATGTCCAAGTTCTTGAGCTCCGTCTCAGACCTCGGCCCAGGCCCAGAGGAGGTGCTCGGCGTCGCCTTGAGGTCGACGTCGTCGACGGCCGCGCGGCCGGAGGAGCCGCTCGGCCGGCAGCTCCAGGTCGCCCGGCCGGCGCCGGAGGCCTTGGCGGCCGCGACCGCCTCGTCGACGCCGTCCGCGTCCGCTCGTTGGCGTCGATGATGCGCTTGTCGATCGTCGGGCCGTGCGCCGGCACGACGAGGTCGACCGGAAGCTGCTTGAGCTGGCGCAGGGTGCGGACCCACTCCTCGCGCCCGTCGCGCTGGCAGAGATTGCGAGCGGCGACTGGACGGTGTCGCCGGCCACCGGCAGCCGGCTTTCGGTGAGGAAGACGACCAGCGATCCTCGCTGTGCCCCGGGTGTGGATGAGGTGGACCGTCTGGTCCTCGTCGGCGTAGGTGAGACGGTCGCCGAAGGTGATGGTCGGGAGCGGCACGCCCTCCGGCGGCGGCAGCCGCCGGGACTCGTCGCCTCCCTCGAGTTCCGCCTGGATCAGGCGCGGGCAGGCGCGCTGGGCGACGATGTCCCGCCGGGGAACGCGGCGTTGCCGAACATGTGGTCCAGTGGTGGTGGGCGTTGACGACGAGGCGGCGGCGGTCGCCGGCCTCGGCGGCGAGGAACTCCAGGACAGGGGCCATCTCATCGGGGCCGGTGAGCGTGTCGACCACGATCGCCCAGCGCGACGTGAGCACCACGGCCGCGAGCGTCGGGACCCTCGGCCTCGATGACGTACGCCCACACACAGCGCCAGCTGCTCATCGCCTCTCCCCTCTCCCTCGAACCTCGCCAGGCTCACTCTTCCCCGCCCCCGGGATCAGCCACGCCGCACGGCGAAGAGCTACACGATCATGAGCTCCTGGGGCGCGAGCGTGAGCCTCTCGACGCCGTCCCCGGTGACGACCCACGTGTTCTCGATGCCGACGGCGCCGAGGCCCGGCAGCACGAACTTGGGCTCGAGCGCGAACACCATGCCGGGCTCGAGCTCGAGGGCGCTGCCGGTGAGCACCGGCAGCTCGTCGAGCTCGATGCCGATGCCGTGGCCGACGTAGGGCACCTGGCCCGCGCCGTGGCCCATGAAGCAGGCGGCCAGACCGGCCGCGTCCGCGGCCGCCAGCGCCGCCTCCCAGACGGCGCGGCACTGCGCGCCCGGCCGCGCCGCGGCCGTCGCCGCCTCCTGCACGCGCAGAGCGGCGTCGTAGGCGTGCACGAGAGCCACGGGCAGCGCGCCGATCGAGAACGTGCGCGTGAAGTCCGCCATGTAGCCGTCGCGCACGGGCACGAAGTCGAACACCACGGCTCGCCGCGGCCGATGCGCCGGAAGCTCGCGCCCTGGGCCACGGAGGCGCTGAGGCCGGTGCCGGCGAGCGGCGTGTCGAGGTAGCTCGGCACGGTGCCGCTCACCCCGGTGAGCAGCTGGCCGTAGAACATCTCCTGGTTGAAGCCGCGCATGCGGATGTAGCCCTCGTGCCCCAGGCGGCGAGCCTGGGCTTCCACCCGGCCGGCGAACTCGACCTCGGTGAGCCCCACCTCGAGGAGGCCGGGGATGAGCGTGCTCACCTCGTCGACGACGGCCGCCGCGGCGCGGATGCGCTCGACCTCCCACGCCGACTTGACGGCCCGCTGCCGCACGACGGCGCGGCCGACGTCCTCGAAGGCCGCCTCCGGGAAGAGCTTCTCGAGGCGGCGGAACAACGCCACCGGCAGGACGTCGAGCTCCAGCCCGAGGCGCGCCGGCGGACCGCCGTACCGCTCGGCGACGAGCCGCGGAAGGTCCTTGGGCGACGCCAGGTGCTCGACCGCGCCGAGCGCCGACTCGAGGCGGGCGCGCTCGGCGACCTTGCGCACGTACAGCGTCGCCTCGCCCTCGGCCGGCACGTACAGGTACGACTGCTGGATCGTGCCGGCGAAGTAGTAGAGGTCGGCGTTCTGCTGCAGCAGGGCGCCGTCGAGCCCGAGACTCAGGAGCGAGGCCTGCAGGCCGGCGAGACGGGCCTGGAGCTCCGGCGCCGGCGTAAGCACGGCGCGCGGCTCGACGAGCCTCTCTGCCGGCCGCTCCCCCATGCTCACATCACGGTGACGGTGAGCACGCGCCACGCGGTGATGAGCAGCAGCGCGAACGCGATGCCGCCCACGGCCACCCCGTCGGCCAACTCGAACGGCCGGCCTGGCGTCCTTGCGGCCGCCCAGCATCATCGCGAACATCGTCACCGCCCCGCCGATGAGGCCGCCGATGTGCGCCTGCCAGGAGATGCGCCCAGGGTGAAGGTGAAGACGAGGTTGATGACCAGCAGGAAGAGGACGTTGCCGCAGCAGCGCCCGCGACTGGAAGTCGCGCCCCCGGTTGAGGAACGCGTGCACGGCCAGGGCGCCGAAGATGCCGAAGATGGCGCCGGAGGCGCCGACGACGGCTGAGTTGAGCGGCGCCGCCACGAGCACGAGCACCGACCCGGCGATCCCGGACATGAAGTACAGGATGATGAACTTGCCCCGCCCGAGCGCCGCCTCCATGAAGCCGCCGATGACCCACAGCCCCCACATGTTGAAGAGCGACGTGGAAGATGCCGCTGTGCAGGAACATCGAAGTGACCATGCGCCAGTACTGGCTGTCCAGGAGCACGGCGGGGACGTACAGCGAGCCCCACTGGAAGAGCCACGCCTGACGGATGCCCGGCCAGATCCGAGCAGGAAGACCGCGACGTTGATGATGACCAGCACCTTGGTGACGGAGAGGCCGCCGCCGTAGCCGGCGAGCGCGCCGTCCCAGCGCGAGCGCATCTGCCCGCGGGTGACGACCTTGGCCCTCGTACCGCGGCCGCCCTGCTCCTTGACGCACTCGGGGCAGCGGAAGCCCACGGGCGCCGGGATCATGCACTCGTGGCAGATCGGCCGCCCGCAGTTGGAGCACGAGACGCCGGTCTCGCGGTCGTGATGGCGGTAGCAGTGCCGGACGTCGTCCGGCAGCCTGGTCTCGAAGTCGGGCGGCAGGTCGCCGCCCGGGAACCGGTACACGTCGCCCATCAGACTCCCTCTACCGGGACGGGCAGTTCCGCAAACAACGTCCGCAGCCACGGCGGCATGCTGCAGGCGCGCGCCGTCTCGCGCTCGCAGACGGCGAGGCGGGTCCAGCCGGTGACCAGCAGGAGCCCGTCCTCGCGCTCGATCTCGTAGTCGAAGGCGAACGAAGCCGGGCCCACGGAGACCAGCTTCGCGCGCACCGTGAGGAGGTCGTCCACGCGCGCGGGACGCAGATAGCGGACGCGCGCCTCCACGACCGGCAGGATGATGCCCTGCTCGAGGATCCGCCCGATGGGGTAGCCGAGCGCACGCAGCCACTCGACGCGCACGACCTCGAAGTACGTGAGGTAGTTGGCGTAGTAGCAGACCTGGTCGGCGTCGGTGTCGGCGTAGCGCACGCGGACGCGCGTCTCGAACCGGGGCTGTGACGTGGGAGGCGTGCTCACGCAGGCGAGGATAGCACGGGGCCGGGGCATCCGCCCCCGGACGCACGGAGGGCGGGGCGCCGAGGCGCCCCGCCCTCCGTGGACGGACCGATGTTCGGATGCCTCGGCTCAGGCGAACGACGACCTTGGCGGCCTCGGCGAACATCTCGATGGCGTAGTCCATGTCGGCGTCGCTGATGTTGAGCGGCGGCAGGAAGCGCACGCCGTTGCCCTGCGGAGCAGGCGCCCATGAGGATGACCTTGTGCTTCTGGCACTCGGCGATGAACGCCTTGGCGACGGCGGCGTTCGGCTCCTTGGTGCCCGGCTGACGCACTCGATGGCGAGCATGAGGCCCTTGCCGCGCACCTCGCCGATGGCACGGGTACAGCGCCTGCTGGCCCTTCCAGAACGCGAGCAGCTTCTCGCCCTGCTCTCGTGGCGTTGGCGAGCATGTCCGTCTTCCTTCGATGGCGTCGATCGTGGCGACGCCGGCGGCGCAGGCCACGGCGTTGCCGCCGTAGGTGCCGCCCATCGAGCCGGGCAGGCATCTTGTCCCAGAGCTCGTGGCCGGCGGCGATGGCGGCGAGCGGGTAGCCGGAGGCGATGCCCTTGGCGACGGTGACGATGTCGGCCTTGACGCCGTAGTGCTCCTGGCACAGCCACTTGCCGGTGCGGCCGAAGCCGGCCTGGATCTCGTCGATGATGAGGCAGGCGCCGATCTCGTCGGCGATGCCGCGCAGTTCCTGCATGAACTCCGTGGTCGGCACGATGAAGCCGCCCTCACCCTGGATGGGCTCGACGATGATGGCGGCGACGTCGTCGCCGTAGATCTCGGCGCGCAGCACGCGGCGGACGTCCTCGATCGCGAAGGCGGTCGGGTCCTCACTGGCCGGCGTGCGGTACGGGTAGCAGTACTTGGCGTGGTAGATGCTGCCGACGAGCGGCTCGTGATGACCGCGGTAGTGCACGGCCGAGTCGGTGAGGGCCATGGTGAGATGCGTGCGGCCGTGGAAGGCGCCCTGGAAGGCGATGATGCCCGGCCGGCGGGTCGCCTGCTTGGCGAGCTTGATCGCGTTCTCGACCGCCTCGGCGCCGGAGTTCACGAACATGAACTCGTCGAGGCCGTCCGGCATGATGCCGGCGAGCTTCTCCGCGAGCTCCAGCATGGGGCCGTGGCGGTAGATGTTCATCTGCGCGTGAGGCGACCTTGGCGGCCTGCTCCTGCACGGCCTTGACGACCTTGGGATGGCAGTGGCCGGTGTTGACGACCGCGATGCCGACCACGAAGTCGAGCCACTTGCCGCCATCGGTGTCGTAGACCCAGCTCCCCTCGGCGTGGTCGATGGTGATCGGCGCCACCGGGCCGAGGAAGTGGGGCATGTGCTTCATGTACGTGGGTTTGTCCGTCGACATGTCATGAACTGACCTCCAGTTGCGACGGGCTGCGCCTGACGTACAGACGGCGAGGTCGCCGGCACCCCATGGCTCGCGGGACGCACTCTACCAGACCACTTCGGCGAATCCGTGCCGGAACAACGTACGCGCGACACGACAGAACGGCTCCGTTTGGCCAAGTTGGACAATGAGCGACGCTGTTTCGCTTTTGCGCGAGTGTGTTGACAGGCGGCGTCGTGGAGAGAGAGAATCGTGACAGAATTCACAGCGTTCGTTCTGTAACGAACTTACGGGAACGAGACCACACCCACCGCCCGGGAGCCGTCAGTGGTATCGAGGAAGACTGTGTCACGCATGAGCCGCTACCGGCGGCTGCTGCAATCCCTGCAGGCGGACGGCGTAGACAGCATCTACTCCCACCAGCTCGCCCGCCACGCCGTGGTGAGCGCCGCGCAGGTGCGCCGCGACCTCATGGAGATCGGCTACTCCGGCAGCCCCAACAAGGGCTACGACGTGGCCGCCTGCATCGCGAGCATCTCCCACTTCCTCGACGGCTCGGTGCGCCAGGAAGTCGTGCTGGTCGGGGCCGGCAATCTCGGCCACGCGGTGCTCTCCCACTTCGCCGACAAGAGCCCGTCGGTGGCCATCGTGGCGGCGTTCGACACCGATCCCGCGCTCGCCGACACGCTGGTGCACGGCGTGCGCTGCCTGCCGCGTCGCTCGCATGGAGGAGCTGGTCCGCGACCTGGGCATCGAGATCGCCGTGCTCACGGTGCCGGGCACGGAGGCGCAGCAGGTGGCCGACGTGCTGGTCCGCGCGGGCGTCAAGAGCATGATCAGCTTCGCCCCCACCCCTCTCGCCCTGCCCAACGAGATCTTCGTCGAGTACATGGACATCACGGCGGCGCTCGAGTCGGCCGCCTACTTCGCGCGGCTCGGCGGCCGCGAAGACCCGCAGCCCAACGGCGACGGCGACATCGGACCCATAGTCAGGCAACTTGAATCCCTGCTCGCGAGGTCGGACATGAAGCTCGAGGAACTGGCAACCAACATCGGCGCGCGCGTGGTGACGCCGGGCAAGCCGGGCGGCACCTCCGTCGCCAAGGTCTACGCCGGCGACCGCGTGAGCGACCTGCTCAACGAGGCGTCGGACAAGACACTGCTGGTCAGCAACCTGGCCAGCGTGCAGATGCTGCGCGTCGCCGAGCTCATGGACGTGCCCGGCATCTGCTTCGTCAACGGCATCGAGCCCGACGCCGAGATGCTGCAGCTCGCGCAGGACAACGACACCCTGCTCATGGTCTCGCCGCAGGGTGTGTTCGAGACCTGCGGCCTCATCTACCAGGCACTCGACGGAGAGCGCTCCTCCTGACCGTATGGAGCACCTGGCCTACGACATCCGTTGCGGGGACTTCTCGAGCGCGGGCGCAGCCTCCCGCGACCTCAAGCAGCACCTCAAGCGCATCGGCGCCGAGAGCGACGCCGTGCGGCGCGCCATGATCGCCGCGTACGAGGCCGAGATGAACGTCGTGATCCACGCCGAGGGTGGCGGCCGCCTGGAGGCGGCGGTCAGCGACGGCCAGCTGGACGTCGACGTCATCGACGAGGGTCCCGGCATCCCCGACGTCGACGTCGGCGATGCGCGAGGGCTGGTCCACCGCCTCGTCCGAGGCTCGCGCGCTGGGGTTCGGCGCCGGCATGGGCCTGCCCAACATCCTGCGCAACAGCGACCGCCTCAGCGTCACGTCCACCCCCGGCGAGGGCACCCGCGTCAGCTTCTCGGTGGCGCTGCGGCCGGAGGCGGCCGACCAGGGGGCGCGGCCCTCCTCGCTCGGCGTGGTCGCCGAGCTCTGCAAGGAGTGCCGCCACTGCCTGGTCGCCTGCCCGACGGCCGCCGTGCGCGTGCGCGAGGCGCGCCCGTACGTGCTCGACCACCTCTGCATCGACTGCACCGCGTGCATCGGCGCCTGCGCGCCGCGCGCGCTCACGATGAAGGACGCGCCCGGCGCGCTCGGCGGCGGCGAGGTGCTCGTCGTCCCGCCGGCGCTGCTCGCCGGGTTCGGCGACCACCCCGTGCCCGAGGTCGCCGAGGAGCTACGTGGCCTCGGCTACGACGAGGTCGTCTCCGTGCACCGCTACGAGGACGACCTGCGCCGCGCGCTCATCGACCTCGCCGCCACCGGTGACGGCCCCGCGCCGCTCATCTCGCCGGTGTGCCCCGCCCTGGTCAACCTCGTCGAGGTCAAGTTCCCGTCGCTGATCGGCCACCTCGCGCCGTTCGCCTCCCCGTGGGAGGCCGCCCACCAGGCGCTCGAGGGCCGCGCCGCCACGTACGCCGTCTCCTGCCCGAGTCAGCGCACCGCGCTCCTCGCGCAGCGCCCCACGGCGCAGCGCGACACGGTGACGGCCGCGGCCGTCCGCGAAGCGGTGCTGCCGCGGCTCGCGGCGCGCGCCCGGCGCGCACCGGGCGCCGCGGCCTCGCCGCCGCAGGCGGGCGGGGCCGACGACCTGCTCGTGGTCACCGGCGTGGCGCACGTGCTCGCCGTGCTCGAGGCGATCGAAGACGACCGCCTGCCCGGCGTGTCGGCCATAGAGCCGTACCTGTGCGACGGCGGCTGCTTCGGCACGCCGCTGCTCGCCGAGGACGCCTTCGTCGCCGCGTGGCGCTGGAGCGCGACCGGCGGCGACGCTCCCGGCGAGGGCGGCAGCCGCGCACGCACGCGGCCCTTCCACGCGCGCCCCGGCATCCGCCTGGACGCCGACATGGCGACGGCCATCCGCAAGCTCGCCCAGCTGGACACCGAGACCCGGGCCCTGCCCGGCAGAGACTGCGGTGTGTGCGGCGCTCCCACCTGCGCCGCGCTCGCCGAGGACATCGTCATGGAGCGCGCCGCGCGTGCGCTCTGCCCGTACGTCGCCCTTGCGGAGGAGGAGAGCGCGACATGAGACTCGACGACATCGCCCGCGAGCTCGGGTTCAAGGAGCTCACGCCGGAGGTCTCCGGCGCCCGGGACGCGGAGATCGACCGCGGCTACGCGTCCGACCTGCTCAGCGACGTGCTGGCGCACGCGCCCGAGGGCGGGCTGCTGGTGACGCTGCAGGTCCACCTCAACGTCATCGCCGTGGCCAGCCACGCCGAGCTCGCCGCCGTGGTGTTCGCCGGCGACCGCTGCCCCGAGGACGACGTGCTGGCCAAGGCGGCGGCCGAGGGCCTCGCGTTGTACTCGGCCCCGGCCGACACGTTCGACATCGTCGGCCGCCTGTACGCCCTGGGCGTCAAGGGGAACCATGCGTGAACGTCTGCCTGGCAGACCTGCACGTGCACACCGCACTCTCGCCCTGCGCCGACGAAGCGATGACTCCGCCGGTGATCGTCGGCGCGGCGCTCGTCTGAAGGCCTGGGCATGATCGCCGTCTGTGACCACAACAGCGCACGCAACGTCGCCGCCGTCCAGGAAGTGGCCGGCGACCACCTCGGTCGTGCTCGCCGGCATGGAGATCACCACCGTCGAGGAGTGCCACGTGGTCGGCCTCTTCCCCGACGCCGCGGCCGCCGAGGCGGCCGGCGCCGACGTCGGAGCGACCCTCGGACACCATCGACGACGGCTACGAGACCTTCTTCGGCGAGCAGCGCCTGCTCGACGCGGCCGGGATGGAGACCGGGCGCGAGACGCTGGCGCTGGCCACGGCCACGACGCTGGACGTCGACGCGGCGGTCGCGCTGGTGCACCGGCACGGCGGCCTCGCGGTGGCGGCGCACATCGACCGCAAGAGCTTCGGCGTCATCGGCCAGCTCGGCTTCTTCCCCGCCGAGGCCGGATTCGACGCGGTGGAGCTCTCCCGCCACGTCGCCGGCCGGCCGGGAGGACGAGGCCGAGTTCGCCGTCGCACGGCCTGCCCGGTCCTGCACTCGTCCGACGCCCACTACGTCGCGGACGTGGGCGCCGCACGCACCGCCGTCACCTGCGAGCGCCCCAGCTTCGACGAGCTGGCGCTCGCCCTCCGTGGTCTCGAAGGGCAGGCGCGTCGGCGATGCATGACCTCTCGCTCTACCTCCTCGACATCCTCGAGAACTCGGTGCGCGCCGGGGCGACGGTGATCGCCACGACGATCGTCGCCGACCGCGTGCGCGGACGAGCTCAGCATCCAGCGTCGAGGACGACGGGCCGGGCCTGCCGGTAGAGCCGGAGCAGGCCCTCGACCCGTTCTTCACGACCAAGTCGAACAAGAAGACCGGCCTCGGCCTCAGCCTCTTCCGGCAGGCGGCCGAAGCCGCCGGCGGAGGCCTCTCGGTGGGCGCGGTCGGACGATCTCGGAGGCGTGCGCGTCACGGCGTGGATGAGCCTCGCCGACGTCGACCGCCCGCCACTCGGAGACGTGGCCGCCTCCATCGCCACGATGGTCGTCACCAACCCGGAGATCGAGTTCCGGGTCGACCTCACAGACGACGGGGCGCGCACCACCCTGTGCGGCCCGGACATCCCACAGCGCTTCGGCGAACTCACCGCGTTCCAGGAGGCGCATCCATGAGCCATGGACACTATCTGCGAAGCGAAC
>CAVPXA010000004.1:0-28700 GCA_963709635.1 uncultured Thermoleophilia bacterium | reverse complement strand
GCGGAGGCGGAGTGGGACGAGCCGGCCGCCGGGCGGGCGCGGGTGTTCCCGCTGCCCGGTGGACTGCTCGAGAGCGCCGGCCTGGACCGCGGCATCCTCGACCCCGACGTGCTCGTGGTCAGCGGTCACGACGAGACGGTCGAGGTGCTCGACAGCCTCGGCGAGGCCGACACGGGCCAGACCCTGCTCGTGGAGGCCCTCATGTGCCGCGGCTGCTACTGCGGGCCGGGCATCAGCTCTTCCGAACCAGGCCTGCTCCGCAAACGGCGCGTCGGCGAGTACGTGGCGGAGTGCCGCCGCGAGGCGGAGGCAGTCGCTGCCGGCGAGGCGGAGGATGAGCGGCTCGCCGCCGCTCTTCCCAGCCTCGACCTCAGCCGCATCTACACGCCGGACGACCAGCGCCTGCAGGAGCCGACCGAGGACGAGATCCGCGAGATCCTCGCGCGCACCAACAAGTTCTTCCCCGAGGACGAGCTCAACTGCGGCGCCTGTGGCTACTCCACCTGCCGCGCCAAAGCCGTCGCCGTGCACTGCGGCATGGCCGAGGACGCCATGTGCCTGCCGTTCATGATCGACCAGGCCGAGCGCGTGTGCGTCGAGCTCAACGTGCCGTGGAGCGAGATGCGCGACGTGCACCGCCACATCATCAACACCGAGAAGCTGGCCAGCATGGGCCAGATGGCGGCCGGGGTGGCGCACGAGCTCAACAACCCGCTCAGCACGATCCTTCTGTACACGCACATCCTCGGGAAGAAGCTCAAGGACCGCGAGGACCTGGACCACGACCTCAACCTCGTGGCCGAGGAGAGCGAGCGCTGCAAGAAGATCGTCGGCAACCTGCTCGACTTCGCCCGCCAGAGCCGCGTGCACGTCGAGGCCGTCGACGTGCACGACGTGGTGCAGCTGGCGGTCGATTCCGCGGCGGCGACCGTGGATCCCAGCGGCCACATCGTCAACCTGGTCGTCGACGTGGAGCCCGGCCTGCGCGCCGACCTCGACCGCGACCAGATGACCCAGGTGCTCGTGAACCTGGTCAAGAACGGGGTCGAGGCCATGGAGGGCCGGGACGGCACCGTGCGCGTCAGCGCCTACGAGGTAGAGGGCGGCGGGCGCATCCACTTCGCCGTGAGCGACGAGGGCGCCGGCATCCCCCAGAGCGCCCGCGACAAGGTCTTCCAGCCCTTCTTCACCACCAAGAGCATCGGCAAGGGCACCGGCCTGGGCCTGCCGATCAGCTACGGCATCGTCAAGATGCACAACGGCACGATCTGGTTCGACACCGAGACCGATCGCGGCACGACCTTCCACGTGGAGCTGCCCAGCACCCACGCCGGGGGGCAGGCCGCGCTGATCGACGACAAGGGAGCGACAGCATGACGACCCCGACGACGGTCCTGTTCGTCGACGACGACAAGGACTTCCTGGAGAGCAAGCAGGTGTACCTGGAGGCGCGCGGATACCGCGTGCTCACCGCCGAGTCCCCGGACGAGGCGCTGAAGCTGCTGGAGACGGAGATCCCGGCGATCGTGTTCCTGGACCTGATGATGGAGCACGTGGACGACGGGTTCCGGCTCGGCTACCGCATCGGCAAGGATGAGCGGCTCGCCCACATCCCGCTCGTCATGCTCAGCGGCGTGGCCGCCGAGACCGGCAAGCGGTTCGACGGCGAGGCCGGAGGGCTGCGCGAGTGGAGCCGGCTGGCCCGGTTCCTGGACAAACCGGTGACCGGCAAGCAGGTACTCGCCGTGATCGAGGAGCTCGCCACCGTCGCCCCCGCCGGCGAGTCGGCGACGGTCTGACGAGACGGCCGGAGAGGAGACCCACCATGGCCGAAGGCAGCATCCTCATCGTCGACGACGAGTACGGCGTGCGCAGCGGCATCCGCACGATCCTCGAGATGGAGGGCTACGAGGTCGCAGAGGCCGCCGACGGCGCCGCGGCGCTGGCGGCCCTGGACGAGCGCGACTACGACGTCGCCCTGCTCGACTACCGCCTGCCCGACACCGACGGCCTCAGCCTGCTGCAGACCATGAAGCAGCGCGGCTGCGAGGCCATGGTCTGCATGATCACCGCCTACGCCAACATCGACACGGCGATCGCCGCGACGCGGCAGGGCGTGGATTTCTTCCTGCCCAAGCCGTTCAGCCCCGACGACCTCGAGGGCGTGATCGAGACGCTCCTGCGCCACAAGCAGGCGCGCACGGAGGCCGCGCGCCTGCGCGCCGAGCACGAGGCGAGCCTGCTCGCCCTCGCCGAGGAGAAGACGCAGACGCACTCACTCGTCAGCTCCCTGCGCGACGCCGTGCTCGTGGTCAACCGCGACGGCGACGTCGTGCTCGCCAACCCGCCGATGCTCGAGCTGCTCGAGCTGGGCGAGGACGAGGTGCTCATGCGGCCGGCGCAGGAGCTGCTCGGCGGCGGCGCCCTGGCGCCGCTCTGCGAGCAGCTGGCCACGCCGGCCAAGGACCGCACCGTGCGGCAGCTCGAGCTCGAGGAGCGGGCGTACATGGCGAGCATCGTCACGTTCCGCGACGAGGCAGGAGAGGCGCGCGGCCGCATCGTCACGCTGAGCGACATCAGCGAGGTCCGGCGTCTTGCCATGGAGAAGCAGAGGTTCATCCGCACCATGGTGCACGAGCTGAAGAGCCCGCTCGGGTCCATCAAGAGCCTGCTCGAGGTGGTCACCGACAAGAGCCTCGGCGACGAGCTCGACCCGTACATCCCCATGGTGGAGCGGGCCGACCACCGCATCGACAACCTCGTGGAGCTGATCCGCGACCTGCTCACCCTGGCGCGCAGCGAGCAGATGCCGGAGGGCGAGGAGCCCGAGCTCGTGCCGGTGGCGCCCGTCCTGCACGAGGTCGTGGAGCTCGCCCGCGAGCGCGGCGTGCAGCGCGGCGTCACGGTGACCACGGAGCTCGCCGGCGACCTGCCGCCGGCGCTCATCCGGCCGGACGACCTTCAGCTGGTGCTCAGCAACCTCGTCGGCAACGCCGTCAAGTACAACCGCGACCGCGGCAACGTCACCGTGCGCGGGGCCGTCGAGGACGGCTGGCTGCGCCTCGACGTCGCCGACACCGGTATCGGCATCAAGGAGGAGAACCTCGGCCGGCTCTTCGACGAGTTCTTCCGCGAGAAACGCGACGAGACGCGCGAGCTCGAGGGCAACGGCCTCGGGCTCAGCATCGTCAAGCGCCTCGTCGAGCGCGCCGGCGGCCGCCTGGAGGCGGCGAGCGTCGACGGCGAGGGATCGGTGTTCACCGTACTGCTGCCGGCGTGAGGCACCGGCGGCGCTGCAGGCGCGGCCGGCCGGACGTTCCCCCGCCGGCCGGCCGCGTCAAGACCCCGGCGTGACGCCGGACGGGGCGGGCGGAGTTCCCCCCACGGTTCTGTCTACCGCCCGCCCTCTCCGGCGTCACGCTATCGCCCGCGTGACCGGCCCCGCCGGTGGGAAGGAAGTCCCCGACGCTGTCGGAGCCGTGCCGGCCGGTGATCGTGCCGGCCGGGGGAGGGGGCCTCGTGCCGGGCGCAGATGACCTGGAGCTGAAGCGGGCCGGGGAGACGGAGGGCGACCCGGCCGTCCTGGCCCGCCTCGGCACCGCGCGCCGGCTGCAGGGCCGGTACGCCGAGGCCTCCGAGCTCTACCGGCGGGCCCTGGCCCTCGACCCCGAGCAGCTCGACGCCTGGCTGGGCGTGGCCCTGCTGCTGTCCGCTCGGGGCAACGCGGCTGCGGCCGTGCAGCGTCTGAGTGAGCTCGTCTCGAGGTACCCCGACTCTGTTCCTTTGTGCGCCACGCTGGGCGACCTGCAGTACGGGATGGGCCGGTGTGGGCCGGCGCTGGAGTGCTACGAGCGTGTGCTGGACCGCCATCCCGAGCACGCGGGCTGCCGCCTCGGGCTGGCGCACTGCCTCTCACGACGGCCGCTCCTGGCCCTGCGTCTGCGCTCGCCGCGTCACGTCGCGGAGAGCTTGGAGGATGAGGCGCTCGACCCGGACCTCCTGGCCCCGGCCGCGGCCGTCCTGCTGAGGGCGTCGCCCGCGCTGCTCGAAGACCCTCTCCTGTCCATCGTGCTGCGGCAGGCGGTCCTGACCGACCTCGACCTGGAGCACGCGCTGACGCAGGCGCGCCGGGAGATGTGCTTGTCCCCGGCGCGCGAGGCGCCGGAGCTGGCCCTCGCTCTGGCCGACCCAGTGCCGGCTCAACGAGTCCGCCTGGCGCGTCGGTCCGGAAGAGCAGACTCGCCTCACCTCGGCGCCCGCGTGGGTGCGCGCCATGTACGGGCCCGAGGGCGTCGACCTGGAGCTGGTGGAGCTGGGCCGGCGCATCCCGGAGCTCACGCCGGTCTCCACCGGGACCTCGGCCGAGGTCCGCGACCTCTACGAGGCGAACCCCTATCCGCGCTGGCGCCGGCTCTCGCGCGGGGCGCCCATGGACCTGGACCAGAACCTGCGGCTGCTCACCGCAGGCGAGTGGGACCCGCCGGGCTTTCTGCAGCGCCCCCGCCTGCTGGTGGCCGGCTGTGGCACGGGCCGGGACCTCCTGAACGCCGCCTGGACGTGGCGCCCCGCGGCCGTCACCGGATTCGACCTCTCGCGCATCAGCCTCGCCTACGCGCGGCAGATGGCCGAGCGCATGGGGATCGAGGTCGAGCTGTACCACGCGGACCTGCTTCAGCTGGACGGCTGGGACCGGCAGTTCGACGCCGTCGTGTGCACGGGCGTGCTGCACCACCTCGAGGACCCGCTGGACGGGCTGGCGCCGCCTGCTGCGGCTGCTGCGCCCCGGCGGCGTCATGCTGGTGGGCCTGTACAGCGAGACGGCCCGCCGGGGCATCGTGGCCGCGCAGGCCGAGGTCCGGGCACTCGGACGTGCCGCCGACGCCCGCGGGCATCCGGGCGGCACGGGCCCACCTGGGGGGCCTGCCGCAGGACCATCCGGCACGTCGGCTGCACCGTCCTGCCGGACTTCTACTACGGGAGCGGCTGCCGCGACCTGCTCTTCCACGTGCGGGAGCACCGCTTCACGCTGCCGCGCATCGCCGCCGCGCTCGACGAGCTCGGCCTGACGTTCCTCGCGTTCGAGACGGACGGCGCGGTGCGCCGCCTCTACAGGACGCTGTTCGGCCCCGGGGCGAGCCTCGAGTACTGGGAGAAGCTGGAACAGCTGTATCCCGGGACCTTCCTGGGCATGTATCAGTTCTGGTGCCAGAAGGGTGACCGGTAGCCGTCGCACGACCACGGACTCGACAGGAGGGGCCATGAGCGAGAGTGAGCAGGAGAGAGCCGTCGCCGCCGAGGTGATCGTCAACTGCGTGGAGGGATGAGGCGTACCGCGAGAGGCTGCTCGGCGATCCCGCCGCGGTCCTGGAGGACGCCGGCCTCACACTGCCGTCCGGCTGCCGGGTCACGGTGCTCGAGAACAGCGACGACACCTGGCACCTCGCCATCCCCCGTCTCGAGGACCTTGCCGCCGGCGAAAGGGAGCAGGTCGCGGCCGAGCTTGCCGCGCTGATCCCCCTCCCGGGCGGGGTCGAGTTGCGTCTGCACCAGAACACCGCCGATGAGCGCTTCGTGGTGCTGCCGCCGGCGCCTGAGCAGACGGACGCGCTCAGCGACGAGGAGCTGATGCAGGTGGTCGGCGGCGGCAACGGCGGCAACGGCGGCGCCGGAGGCGCCTACGGAGGGCTCTTCGGCGGCAACGGCGGCAACGGAGGGAACGGGGCGCCGGCGGCGTCTTGTACGGCGGCAACGGCGGCGCGGGGGCCGTCGGTCTCTGACGGTCCGGCGCCGGCGGGGGTCAGCCGAGCGTCGCGCGCCTCCGGAACACGGCGCCCACCGTGTCGAGGATCAGCCGGGCGCCGTGCAGAGCGGTGAGCTGGCCGGGACCGTCGTACTGCGGCGCCACCTCCACGAGGTCGAAGCCGACCACGTTGCAGCGCGCGCACACGGCCAGCAGGATGTCCTTGGCCTCGTAGTAGCTGAAGCCGCCGGGCTCGGGCGTGCCGGTGCCCGGCGCGATCGCCGGGTCGAGCGCGTCGATGTCGAAGGTGATGTACACGTCGCCGCCCTTGGGCAGGTGCTCGGTGAGGTCCTCGGGGCGCATGTCCTTGGCCTGCTGGCACCAGAAGATGTGCGCGCCGCGGCTCTGGGCCAGGGCGATGTTGTCGCCGGGCGTGTGCAGGCTGCGGATGCCGTACTGGGTGAGGCCGTCGATGAAGCCCGCTTCGTGGCTGCGGATGATGGGGCTGGCGTGCGAGAAGCGGGAGCCGCCCTCCTCCTCCCAGTAGTCCATGTGCGTGTCGAACTGCACCAGGTGCACCGGCTTGCCGCCGCGCGACTGGTGGAGCGCCTTGAGCACCGGGTAGCCGATGGAGTGGTCGCCGCCGAGCGTGACGGGGAAGACGCCCGACTCCATGAGCGGCCGGAGCTTGTCGACCACGGCGTTGTGGTAGCGCTCCGGCGACCACATGGGGCCGAGCGCGACGTCGCCGGTGTCGGCCCAGCGGACGCCGCCGAGCAGTTCCACCCCGGCCTCGCCGTCCCAGAACGGCTCGGCGTCCCGCTGGAAGGCGTACATGGTGGAGGCCTCGCGCAGGGCGCGAGGCCCCATGCGCGTGCCCGAGCGGCTGGTGGTGCCCTCGTCCCAGCCGATACCGACGACGGCCACGTCCGCGTCCGCCGTCGTCGGCGCCTCGATCATCGGCGCCTTGAAGAAGGTCGCGATGCCGCTGAACGGCAGTGAATCGTAGGTCATGCGATGCCTTTCGCGTGGTTCTTGCTCACCTCGGCGACGCATTCTTCCACGATGTCGCAGCCGAGCGCGAACAGCTCCGGCGGCATGTTGAGCGCCGGCGTGGGGCGGAACCAGTTGAACGCCGGCTCGTAGATCGGGATCACCCCGCGCCGCTCCATGGCGTAGACGACCTCGCGCGTGAGGTCGTGGGCCGGCGTCTTGCTGTCCTTGTCCTCGACGAACTCGACGCACTGGTAGCAGCCCTTGACGCGCACGTCGCCGACGATCTCGTACTTGTCCCTCATCGCGCCGAACTTCGCCTTGGCGATGCGCTCGATCTCCTTGACGTTGTCGAGCACGTTGTCGCGCTTGATGATCTCGATGAGCTTGATGCCGACGGCGCAGCCCACGGGGGAGCCGGCGAAGGTACCTCCGGTGTACAGTTCGCCGGCCGGCTCGCTCATGCGGTCCGAGCCCAGGGTGTAGCAGATGGGGATCAGGCCGCCCGACGTGGCCTTGCCGAGCGAGAGCAGCTCGACCTCCACGTCCGGGTACGCGTCCACCAGGAACCACTCGCCGCAGCGTCCCATGCCCTCCTGGACCTCGTCGTTGTAGAGGATCCAGCCGTACTTCTTGCACAGCGCGGACAGGCGCCCGGCCACTCGGGCGGCGGGATCTGGATGCCGTTCTCGCCCTGGATGAACTCCACGTTGACGCCGGCGATGCTGTCCGGCGTCGCCTTGTAGCGCAGGATCATCTCCTCGATGTAGCCGAGGCAGGCGATGTCGCAGGCCGGGTAGTCCAGGTGGTACGGGCAGCGGTAGCAGGTGGGGAAGGGGACGTTGATCCAGCCGCTCATGAACGGCTCGATGCCGTGGTTGTAGTGGGCGTTGTGCGGGCCCATGGCGCCGGTGCCGTAGTTGCCGCCGTGGAAGCTGCCCAGGAAGGTGATGACGAACGGGCGGCTGGGGCCGGCGGCCTCGCGCATGATGCGCACCGCGTTCTCGACGACCTCACTGCCGGTGGTGTCGTAGACGACCTTGGTGAGCGGCTTGGGCGCGATCTCCACCAGCTTCTCGGCGAGCTGGTACTGGTGCCAGGTGGTGAGCGACGAGAGGCACTCCGTGCCGTACTCCTTGAGCGCCTGGTGCGCGGCCTCGACGAGCTCCGGGTTGTTGCCGCCGAGCGGGGAGGAGGCCCAGCCGGCGAGCCAGTCGATGTAGCGGTTGCCGTCCACGTCCTCGAGGAACCACCCGTCGCGGTACCGCGAGACGAAGTGGCTCGGCGGCCAGTCGCCGATCAGGGAGACACCCAGCATGATGTCCTCGCCGCGCTTCATGAGCGCCTGGCTCTTCGGACCGGGGGGTGGGGTGTGCACGTGCGGGCGCGTCTGGTCGCCCATGGCTCTCGCCTCCCTATACCGTCGCCGGGGGCTCGCCCGGCGACCACTCGTAGTTGTCCTTGAGGATCTTGAGGTTGCAGGACGAAGTCCGCCTGCTCGATGCCGGGGATGGTGCGGATGTGGTTGACGAGCACGTCGAGCAGCTCCTCGCGGTCGTGGGCGACGACGCCGACGATGATGTCGAAGTCGCCGGCGCAGATGCTCACGTAGTCCACCTGCGGCAGCTCGGCGACCGCCTGGGCCACGGCCTCGATGCGGTCGCCCTTGACCCGCAGGTGGATCTGCGCCCACATGAGGCCGAGGTCGAGCGGGCTGCTCACGGCGACGATCTGGATGACGTTGGTGCGCAGGAGCCGGGCCACCCGCTGGCGCACGCTGGCCTCGGAGATGCCGAGGTCCTTGGCGATGGCGGTGAAGGCGCGCCGCCCGTCGCTCTGCAGGTGGCCGATGATGGCGATGTCCGTCTTGTCGAGCGTCTGTCTGCGCATGGGGCTCCTTTCGGCCCCGCCATTCTACGAATCTCGTCCACAACGCACCAGAGACGGTGCGATATTCTTGCGTGCTGTACGATTGCGGGCGGACCACAGGAGGCTGAAGATGAAGATCGAGCGCAAGCCGACCCCGGCGCTGCTGCCGACCCCGGTCGTGCTGCTGAGCGTCGCCGGCCACGGCAAGGAGAAGCCCAACATCATCACGCTCGCGTGGGTCGGCACGGTGTGCTCGGACCCGCCGATGCTGAGCGTGGCCATCCGGCCGTCGCGGCACTCGCGCCGGCTGGTCAACGCGGCGCGCGAGTTCGTGGTCAACGTGCCGCGCGCCGACCAGCTGGTCGAGGTCGACCTGGCCGGCGTGTGGTCGGGGGCCGAGCACGACAAGTTCAAGGAGCTCGGCCTCACTCCCACGCCGGCGAGCCGCGTCAACGCGCCGCTCATCGAGGAGTGCCCCATCAACATCGAGTGCGTGGTCAAGCACCAGATGCTGCTCGGCACGCACGACCTCTACCTGGCCGAGATCGTCGCCGTGCAGTACGACGAGGACGTGGTCGACGAGCGCGGCCACGTGCGCACCAAGAACTGCTCACGCCCATCGCCTACGTCGAGGGGGAATACTGGTCGCTGGGCGAGCGCATCGGCATCTACGGCGGAGCCGCCAAGGCTTCGGGAAGACGCTAGGGCGAAAGCAGGTCAAGCACTTCAATGAGCTTCTACATCACCACCCCCATCTACTACGTCAACAGCGAGCCGCACCACGGGCACGCGTACACGACCATCGCCGCCGACGTCATCGCGCGGCACCACCGGCAGCGCGGGGAGGACGTCTTCTTCCTCACCGGCACCGACGAGCACGGCACCAAGATCGCCCAGGCGGCGGAGCAGCGCGGGCTCACGCCGCAGGAGCACGTCGACCAGATGGCGCCCAAGTACCGCGCCCTGGCCGCGGCGGTGGGCGCCTCCAACGACTTCTTCATCCGCACCACGGACCCGGAGCACGAGGCAGTTCGTGCAGGGGTTCGTGGAGAAGATGAGGGCCGCCGGCGACATCGAGAAGCGCAGCTACGGTGGCCTCTACTGCACCGGCTGCGAGGGCTTCTGGTACGAGCGCGACCTCACCGAGGACGGGCTCTGCCCGCAGCACGGCATCAAGCCGGAGTGGCTGGAGGAGGAGAACTACTACTTCCTCCTGAGCAAGTACCAGGACCGGCTGGCCGAGTTCTTCAAGGCCAACCCCGGCTTCGTCAAGCCGCGCTCGCGCTACAACGAGGCCCTCTCCTTCATCGAGCAGGGCCTCGAGGACATCAGCATCAGCCGCAGCAGCATCACCTGGGGCGTGCCGGTGCCCTGGGACGAGGAGCAGGTCATCTACGTGTGGGTCGACGCGCTCATCAACTACCTGAGCGCGCTCACGTACGCGCGCCCGGGTGAGGACCTCACGGCGCGCTACTGGCCGGCGTTCCACTTCCTGGCCAAGGACATCCTCAAGTTCCACGCCGTGATCTGGCCGGCCCTGCTCCTGAGCGCCGGCTACGACCTGCCCACCGGCGAGCTCATCCACGGCTACCTGCTCGTGGGCGGCGAGAAGATGAGCAAGACGCGCGGCAACACGCTCGACCCGTTCGAGGTCATCGAGGAGCTCGGCGCCGAGCCTCTGCGGTACTACCTCATGCGCGAGGTCACGCTCGGGCAGGACGGCGACGTGAGCCTCGACGGCCTGCGCGCGCGCTACAACAACGAGCTCGCCAACGAGCTGGGCAACCTGCTCAGCCGCAGCGTCAGCATGATCGGCAAGTACCGCGAAGGCGCCATCCCTCAAGCTGGACCTGAGGGTGAGAGCTTTGGCCGGGGTAGCCGCCGAGGGCGAGGCGATGGTGGCGAAGTCGGTCAACGCAGTACGCGGAGCTCAACGTCACAGGCGCGCTGGACACGATCTGGGAGTACGTGCGCCGCCTCAACCGGCTGGTCGAAGAAGAGGCGCCGTGGAAGCTCGCCAAGGACGAGGCGCAGGCGGCCCGCCTGGACGCCGTGCTCAACGGCCTGGCGGCGGGCCTGCGCCTGGTGGCCGTCGCCGTGTACCCGGTCATCCCGGTCACGGCCGCCGAGGTGCTCTCGCGTCTGGGCCAGGCCCAACGGCCCGCCGACCTGCTGCTCGAGAAGGCGACCTGGGCGTCGCTCACGCCCGCAAGGCCGTCACCGCCGGCCCGTCGCTGTTCCCGCGGCTCGAGACGGCCTGAGGCCGGTGCCGCCCGCGTCCGCGGATCCGACCGTCGGCAAGCCCATGCACCTCGTCGACTCGCACTGCCACCTCGAGATGATCGCCGACACCGCCGGCGCGGTCGCCGAGGCGCGGGCCGCCGGCGTGGACCAGATCGTCACCATCGGCATCGACCTCGAGTCGTCGCGCGGGGCGGCGGACCTCTCCGAGTCCCTGCCCGGCGTGTACGCCACCGTCGGTCTGCACCCGCACGAGGCGCACCTGCTGGACGACGCCACGCTGGCGGAGTTCGAGGAGCTCGCGGCGCGACCGCGGGTGGTCGCGGTGGGGGAGGTCGGCCTCGACTTCTACCGCGACCTCTCGCCGCGCGACGCGCAGCGCGCCGCGTTCGGCGCGCAGATAGAGCTCGCGCGGCGCGTCGGGCTGCCGCTCGTCGTGCACGTGCGCGAGGCCGGCGACGAGGCCATGGCGCAGCTCGCGGCCGAGGCCGGCGACCTCACCGTGGTCATGCACTGCTACTCGCTGCCCGGAGTACGTGGACGCGTGCAACGAGCGCGGCTACTACGCCAGCTTCGCCGGCAACGTGACGTACAAGAACGCCGCCGCGCTGCGCGAGGCCGCCGCGCGCGTGCGCGAGGACCGCCTGCTGGTGGAGACCGACGCGCCGTTCCTCGCGCCGGCGCCCAACCGCGGCAACAGCAACGTACCGGCGTGGGTGGCGCACACCGCGGCCCTGGTGGCCGAGGTGCGCGGCGTCACCGCGGCCGCGCTGGCGGAGCTGACGACGGCGAACGCCCGCCGCGTGTTCGGGCTCGCGGAGAAGGACTAGCGTGGGCGCGTCCCGCGGCCCATCGGCCGGCGGCCGGCCGGGAGCGGGCGACCACAGCCGCCCCCCGCGGCCGCACGCGCTGCGGCGCTACGGCCAGAACCACCTGGTCGACAAGAACATCCTCCACGCCATCGTCGACCAGGCGGCCGTCCAGCCCGACGACGTCGTGCTCGAGGTGGGCGCGGCCGGCGGGCTGCTGACGCGCCCGGTGCTGGAGCGCGCGGGTCGCGTGCACGTGTTCGAGATCGACCGGCGCTGGCTGCCGCGGCTCCACGAGCTGGCCGCCGCGGACCCGAGGCTCGTGGTGCACGAGGGCGACGCGCTCAAGGCGGACCTCCGCGAGCTCGACCCTCTGCCGACCGCCATGGTCGCCAACCTCGCCTACAACATCGCCATCCCGCTCCTGATGACCACCATCGCCGGGCTGCCCTCGCTGCGGCGCTGGGCGGTGATGGTGCAGCGCGAGCTCGGGGAGCGGCTGTTCGCGCAGCCGTCCACCAAGGCCTACTCGGCCGTCTCCGTGCAGACGCAGCTGGCGTGCCGCCTGGAGAAGGTGCGGCCGGTGCCGGCGTCCGCGTTCCGGCCGCGGCCGCGCGTGGAGTCGAGCTTCGTCACCTTCACGCGCGCGGACGAGGCGCCGCTCGGCGGAGGAGTACGCGTCCGTCGTGCACCTGGTGCGGCTGGCGTTCGGCCAGCGCCGCAAGACGCTCTCGAACTCGCTGGGCGGCGTCGCGCACGCGGGCGCGACCCTGGGTCGCGAGGACGTGCGCGCCGCGCTGCGCGACCTCGGGCTCGGGGAGTCGGCGCGGCCGGAGGAGCTGACGCCGCCGCAGTGGCTGGCGTTCGCGGCGGCCCTCGGCGCGCAGGGACGCGAGGAGACGGCATGAGCGCCGGGACGGGGCACGCGGACAGGGTCGAGGTGGCGGCGCCGGCCAAGCTCAACCTCGCGCTGCTCGTCGGCCCGGTGCGGCCGGACGGGTTCCACGAGATCGCCTCGCTGATGCTGCCGGTCACGCTCGCCGACCTGGTGGTGGTGGAGAAGACGCCGGGCGCCGGGCTGGACGTCGTCTGCGACGTCGCCCCCGGCGCCGACAACCTCGCCGCGAAGCTGGTGCGCGAGCTCGAGGCGCGGCTCGACCGCGAGTTCGAGGTCCGCGTGACCATCGAGAAGCGCGTGCCCGCCGGGGGAGGTCTCGGCGGCGGCAGCTCCGACGCCGCCGCCACGCTGGTGGCCCTGGAGCGGCTGTTCGCGCTCGACCTCTCACCCAGGCTCCGCTACGAGGTGGCCGCCGAGATCGGCAGCGACGTGCCCTTCTTCCTCTGGCCGGGGCCGCAGATCGCGATGGGGCGCGGCCAGGTGCTCAAGGACGTCGAGCTGCCGGCGATGCACCTCGTGATCGCCGTGCCCGACGTGGGCCTGAGCACGGCGGCCGTGTACGCGTGGCGGGACGAGGACGCCGAGGTCTCGCTCAGGGAGTTCGCCCCCCGCGCGCGCCTGCTCTCGAGTCGCGCGCAGTCGGCGCTCACGGTCAAGGACGTGGCCGCGCTGGTCGCCAACGACCTGGAGCCGAGTGTCGTGGCGCGCGAGCCGCGCGTCGGCGAGCTCATCGCGCGCCTGCGCGAGGCGGGCGCGCTCGCGGCGGCGATGACCGGCAGCGGCGCCGCCGTGTTCGGCGTGTTCGCCTCGGAGGTCAGGGCGAAGAGGGCGCGGGAGGCCGTCGCCCCCGCCCGCGCCTGGTACGTCACCGACCTGCAGCCGGGCGCGCCCAAGGCGCCGGGCGCCGCCGCGGCGCGCGCGCAGAAGTAGGCGCCGCGCGGGCGTGTTATGCTGTCGTGCCGCTTCGCGGCGGGCGGCCGGCCGCTCTGTGGCGCCCTTGCCGTTCCACGCTGGGGCGTAGCCAAGTGGTAAGGCACCGGGTTTTGGTCCCGGCATCCGGAGGTTCGAATCCTCCCGCCCCAGCCAGTGTCACGTCATGTGAGCGCCGGCGGGTCACACCCTCCGCGTCAGCCTCGAGGTGAGCCAGATGCACACGACAGACAACAAACGCCCGCCGCTCGCCGTCGTCATCCTTGCGGCGGGTCTCGGCACGCGCATGAAGTCCGACCTCCCCAAGGTGCTGCACGGGGTCTGCGGGCGTCCCATGCTCGCGTACGTCATCGACGCCGCGCTCAGCGTCTCGCCCGAGCGCGTGGTCGTGGTCACCGGTCCGGACCAGGACGCCATCAACGACATCCTCCCGGTGGGCTGCGAGCGCGCCGTGCAGCAGGAGCGGCGCGGAACCGGCGACGCCGTCCGCGCCGGCCTCGAGCCGCTCGAGGGGTTCGACGGCGACATCATGGTGCTGTACGGGGACGTGCCGCTGGTCGACGGCGACTTCGTCGCCGCCCTCCACCAGCGGCACCTCGACGCCGACGCCGCGGCCACGCTCACCACCGTCGAGCTCGACGACCCCGAGCACTACGGGCGCATCGTGCGCGGCGACGACGGCGACGTGCGGCGCATCGTCGAGTACCGCGACGCCTCGCCGGACGAGCGCGACATCGACGAGATCAACGTCGGCCTCTACGTGTTCCGCTCGGACGCCCTGCGCCCCGCGCTCGGCCGCCTCCGCAGCGACAACGACCAGGGCGAGCTCTACCTCACCGACGCCGTGCACCTGCTGCTCGACGCCGGCCACACGGTCGCCAGTCTCGAGAGCGACGACCAGGAGATGTGCATGGGCGTCAACTCCCGCGTCGAGCTCGCGATCGTCGGCGCGGCGATGCGCTGGCGCCTGCTCGAGCGGCTCATGCTCGCCGGCGTCACCGTCGAGGACCCGGAGACCACCTTCGTGGACTACGGCGTCGAGGTGGGCCGCGACACGCTCATCCGCGCCAACACGCACCTGCTCGGGCGCACCACCGTCGGCGCCGCCAGCGAGGTCGGCCCGGGGAGCTTTCTCCGCGACGCCTTTGTGGGCGACCGCGCCCGTGTGGTCAGCTCGCACCTGTACGAGTGCGTCATCGGCTCCGGCTGCAGCGTCGGCCCCTTCGCCTACATCCGCCCCAACACCGTGCTCGCCGAGGGCGCCAAGGCCGGCACCTTCGTCGAGATCAAGAACAGCCGCATCGGCGAGCGCAGCAAGGTCCCGCACCTGAGCTACGTCGGCGACGCCGTGATCGGCAGGGACAGCAACATCGCCGCCGGCAACATCACCGCCAACTACGACGGCTACGACAAGCACGCGACGACCATCGGCGACCGCGTGCGCACCGGCAGCGACACGACCATCGTCGCCCCGGTGACGATCGGCGACGACGCCTTCACGGCGGCCGGCTCGGTCATCACGCGTGACGTGCCGGCGGGCTCGCTCGGCGTCGCGCGCGAGCAGCAGAAGAACATCGAGGGCTACGCCGAGCGGCGCGCGGCGCGCAGGCTGCGGGAGCCGCGGCAGCGGTAGGCGCGCCGGCCGGGCGCCGCACCACACGGCGGGGGGCGACCCTCCTTTGGTACAATCGGTGACCGGTCGGCGGTCACAATGGAAAAGAGGCGGACGGTGGCGGACAACTCCTGCTGCGTGACCTCGCCGCGCAAGCGGCTCATGATCTTCTCGGGGCGCAGCAACCCCGCCCTTGCGGCAAGGATCGCCGACAAGCTGGACGTCAATCTCGGGAGCGTCCAGCTCAAGACGTTCTCCAACGGCGAGATCTACGCGCGCTACGAGGAGAACGTGCGCGGGGCCGACATGTTCATCGTGCAGTCGCCCCGCGGCGACATCAACTCCGAGTTCATGGAGCTGCTCATCATGATCCAGGCGGCGCAGCTGGCCTCGGCCAAGCGCATCACCGCCGTCATGCCGTACTACCCGTACTCCCGGCAGGACAAGAAGAGCGCCTCGCGCGAGCCCATCAGCGCGCGCCTCGTCGCCACGCTGCTCGAGGCGTCCAAGGTCGACCGGGTGCTCTCCATGGACCTGCACCAGGGCCAGATACAGGGATTCTTCGAGATCCCGGTCGACCACATGACCGCCGTGCCCATGCTGGCCGACTACTTCCGCTACAAGGACCTCGGCGACACGCCGCTCGTCGCCGTCTCCGCGGACGCCGGTGGCGTCAAGCTCGCCAAGCGGTTCATCAACCGTGTGCCCGGGTGCGACCTGGCCGTGCTCACCAAGATGCGGCCTGACCACAACGTCGCCGAGACGATGCACTTCATCGGCGACGTCCGCGACAAGATCGCCATCATCGTGGACGACATCATCGACACCGCCGGCTCGGTCACGAGCGCTATCGACACGCTCTACGAGAACGGCGCCAAGGAGGTCTACGTCACCGCCACCCACGGTATCTTCAGTGGCCCGGCCTGCGACCGCATCCGGCAGTCGCCCGTCAAGGAAGTCGTGGTGACGGACACCGTGAACATCAACATCGGCCCCGACGACGGCAAGATCAAGGTGCTGTCCGTGGCCGACACCCTTGCCCGTACCATCCGCAATGTGTTCGAAGACGAGTCGGTGAGCGCGATCTTCGCCGGCGACAATCAGCTTTTCTAGGAGACAATCACATGGACAACGTCGACATCGTCGTGCAGAAGCGCGACGTCACCGGCACCCGCGCCTCCAAGCGTATGCGCAAGGAGGGGCTCATCCCCGGCGTCATGTACGGGCATGGCAAAGAAGCCGTGCTCATCGCCGTCGCGCCGCACGCGCTCCGCGACGCGCTCACCACCGGCGCCGGCACGCACGCCGTCCTCAACGTGGCGTTCGAGGGCCAGAAGCGCAGCCACCACGCGATCGTCAAGGACATGACGCTCGACCGGGTCAAGAACACCGTGATCCACGTAGACCTCCAGGAGATCCGCCTGGACGAGACCATCGAGACCACGGTCGCCGTCCGTTTCGAGGGCGAGGCCAAGGGCGTCAAGGCCGGGGGCATGCTCGACGAGTCCACCCGTGAGGTCACCGTCAAGGGCCTCGTCACGGCGATCCCCGAGCACCTCGTAGTGGACGTCAGCGAGCTCGACATGAACGAGACCCTCCAGGTGTCGGACCTCGTGGTGCCCGAGGGCATCGAGATCATGGCCGACCCCGATGAGGTCCTCTGCTCGGTGCTGCCGCCGCGCAAGGTCGAGGAGGAGGAAGGCGTCGAGGGCGAGGAGGCCGCGGAGGGCGCGTCCGCCGCGGAGCCCGAGCTCGTCGGCAAGAAGGAAGAAGAGGGCGAGGGCTGATCGCCCCTCGGCGGGCCGCCTGACCGCGAGGCATCGTGGCGCTGTTCCGCCCCTCCCCGCACGTCGAGCGCCTCGTCGTCGGCCTGGGCAATCCCGGGCCGGCGTACGAGGGCTCGCCGCACAACATCGGCTACCGCGTGGTCGAGGAGCTCTCGCGGCGCCACGGCATGCCCCGCGCCAAGCGGGGCTTCGACGGCCGCGTGGCCGAGGGCAGCATACGCGGCCGCGCCGTTCTGCTGCTGCAGCCCACGACGTTCATGAACGACTCGGGCCGCAGCGTGGCCGGCGCGCTGCGCGCGCTCAAGCTGCCGCTCGCCGATGTGCTCGTCGTGCACGACCACATCGACCTGCCGTTCGGCCGTCTGCGCGTCATGGAGGGCGGCGGCAGCGGCGGGCACAACGGCCTCAAGAGCATCACCGGCCTCATCGGCCCGGGCTACGTGCGCCTCCGTGTGGGGGTGGACCGCCCGCCGAGCACGGACCCCGACGTGGTGGCGGAGTACGTGCTCAGCCCGTTCCGGGAGAGCCGCGCCGAGGTGGACGCGCTGACGGCCTCAGCCGCCGACGCCGTCGAGCTCTGGCTGGACGCCGGGCTTGAGGAGGCCGCCGGCGCCGTGAACCGGCTCGACGGCTGAGACGGAGAAGGCGCGCAGCACCGGCGTCACCGTGAGCACCCGAGCGCCCGGCAGCTTCGCCTTGGCGAGGGTGGCGACGATGATGTCTTGCGTCCTCGTCGCCGCCGCCCAGCCGGATGTGCCCACGGAGCCGCCGTTCATCAGGATCGAGAACGCCACCAGGTGCTCGTTGGCGCTCTTGACGTACCCCGAGAGGCAGCAGGCGACGTTGAGCGTGCCGGTCTTGACGCGTGCGTTGCCGGCGGCCGCGGTGCCGCGCATGCGGTCGTCCACGGTGCCGTCTTCGCCGGCCACCGCCAGCGAGTCGTAGTACACGTCGAAGTCGTCGCGCTGGCGCATGGCGCCCAGGACCTCTCCGATGCCGGCCGCCGTGAGCTTGTTGCCGTAGCTCAGCCCGGAGCCGTCCTGGATGACGTAGGTGCCGGTCGTGATGCCGAGGGCGTGGAGACTGTCCTTGCTCGCCTTGGTGCCGGCCTTGGTGCTGCCCTCGCCGTAGAAGTCCTTGCCGAGCCCCTTGAGCAGCATCTCGGCGAAGAAGTTGTCGCTGTCCTGGTTCATGTGCCTGAGGATGCCGGGGAGCGCGGCTGAGTACTGACGCTTGAGGAACCGTGCCGTCTCGGGCACCTTGCCGGTGCCGGGCTTGCCGTTGACCTTGATGCCGGCGTTGCGGCACGCCTCGGTCATGAGCCTGGCGGCCCACGTCGCCGGTGCGCTCACCCGGTTCCCGTTGTCCAGCCCCTGGTTGCCCGAGAGTGCGGAGAGCGGGCCGCACTCGAGCTGCAGCCCGTCCTTCCAGGTCGACACCGTCTTGAGCTTGTCGAACCAGGAGGCGTCGCCGAGCACGCGGCCGGTGACCTTCTTGATGCCTTCGCGCTTGAGCTGGCGCGCGAAGTACTGGAACGACGCCGTGGTCATGCCGAAGACCGCGCGCTGGTAGTCCTTGGTGGAGAGGCTGGGGTCGCCGAGGCCGAGCAGGTAGATGTCGCCCTGCAGCGTGCCGCCGGTGGAGACGGCCACGTCCGGCACGTAGAGCTCGGTGGCGAAGTGGTGGTCCGGGCCCCAATCCAGGAGCGCCGCGGCGGCGGTGACCAGCTTGAGGTTGGACGCCGGCGTGAGCCTGGCGCCGGCGTTGTGCTCGTAGACCTGCCGTGCCGCGTCGAGATCCCACACGTAGACGCCGGTGGCGGAGCCGTCGAACCCGGCCTGGCGGAGCGTCGCGGCGATGCTGTCGTCGACCCCGGCCGAGGCCGTCCCGGGCAGGGCGGCGAACGCCGGCAGGGCGGCGCAGAAGAGGAGGGCGAGGAGGACGAGCGTACGGGTGAGCAGAGCGGGCCGGAGCCTGCTCCGGGCGCCGGCCCGCGCCTGGAGTGCGTGTTCGGTCGTTCTCCCTCCCATCGTGCTGCCAATCCTACGCTGAGCGGCCGCGACGGGCGAACCCGTACGCGTTCTTTGCGGGTGCGGAGGCGCTGACCGCGGCAAGAGCGTTCCGCCCGCGGCCGCCGAGCACGTCGTCCGGTGCTGACGCCCGGCGCGGCCGCCGCGGCGTTCGAGCTCCGCGCCCTTCGGCTACAATGGCGCAAGGCCCCGCCGCCGTGAGGTGCGCGGGGCTGTCGGCGTGCCCGGCGGTCGTCTTCGGCCGCGCCCGCCGAGCCTGAGAGAGCGGACGGAGAGAGGCATCGTGTTCCTCGAGTACCTGCGCAACGACGACGGGTTCGACGCCGCCGCGTCGCGGATGCGGCGCGGGTCTGGTGCGTACGCCCCGAGCTTCTACGCGCCTTACGTGCTGGCGGCCGCGCTGGAGCCCGGCCACGCCCGCGTCGTGGTAGCGCCGGACGGCGAGGCGGCGACCAGGCTCGCCGCCGACCTCTCCGTGTACCTCGGCGGGCCGGTGCCGGTGCTGCCGGCGCGCGGCGTGCTCTACGGCGCCGACGTGGCGCCGGCGCCGCACGTGGTCGGCGAGCGCCAGCAGGCGCTCGCCGAGCTCGCCGCCGGCGGCGTCGTGGTGGCCGAGGCCGTGGCCCTGCTCGAGCGGTTCCTGCCGCTCGAGCTCCAGCCACGGCCGCTCGAGCTCTGCACCCGGCGCGCAGATCGACTTCGACGCCGCCGTCGCCCGCCTCGCCACGCTCTGGCTACGAGCGCGTGGAGCAGGTCCGCGGCCGCGGCGAGTTCGCCGTGCGCGGCGGCCTCATCGACGTGTACCCGGCGCTCGGCGACCCGCTGCGCGTGGACTTCTGGGGCGACGAGGTCGAGAAGCTGCGCACGTTCTCCATCTACTCGCAGCGCAGCACCGGCGCGGTCGAGGTGGCCACCGTGTACGCCTCCTTTGAGGCCGACACCTCGCAGCCGGAGTATGAGACGGGCCTGCGTCAGGCCGTTGCCGACTGGGAGCGCGAGGGCCGCGAGGGCTCGCCGGAGGAGCTCGAGCGCCGCGCCGCCGTGCGCGCGCTCGCGGCGCTGGCCGGCCGGTTCACCACGCTGGCCGACGTGGTCGCGGAGGCAGGCGCCGGCTGGGCCGTCTTCAACCCCGACGAGACGTACCGCGCCCTCGCCGACTTCGACGCCGAGGTGCAGACTGCCGTGCCCGGCGCGGGCCTGCGCGAGCGGCTCTACGTGCCGCTCGCCGGCGCCCGCGCCGCGCTGGCCAAGTCGCTGCACCTCGACGTGGTGCAGCGCGACCAGCCGCTCCAGTTCGCCGCTTCGCGGCCGCAGTTCGCGGCGCGCGACCTGGGCAGCGCCGAGCGCGACCTCGTCCGCCTGGTCAACGACGACTACCGCGTGTTCGTCGTGTTCCGCCACGAGGGCGAGGCCGAGCGCGCCACCTACCGGCTGCGCAACATCTCCGCCGAGGTGGTCACCCCGGAGCAGATGGCCAAGCTCGGCGAGGCGGGCCCGGGGCTGTACTTCCTCGCCGCGCCCCTCCGCGACGGCTTCGTGGCCGAGAGCCTCAAGCTCGCCGTCGTCAACGAGCGCGCGCTCATCCGCTCGGCGCCGCGTGAGCGCCGCTTCGCGGCCGGCACGCGGCTCACCACCTTCTTCGACGTGCGCCCGGGCGACCACGTGGTCCACGAGGACCACGGCATCGCCCGGTTCGCCGGCATCGAGACGCGCACCGTGGCCGGCATCACGCGCGACTACCTGCTGCTGGAGTTCCGCGGCGACGACCGCGTGTTCGTGCCGCACGACCAGATCGGCAAGGTCAGCCGCTACATCGGCGCCTCCGGCGCGTCGCCCTCGCTCGACAGGCTGGGCGGCACGCACTGGCAGACGGTCAAGACGCGGGCGCGCACGGCGGTCGTCGAGATGGCGGGCGAGCTGCTGCAGCTCTACGCCGCCCGCCAGGCGATCCCCGGCTACGCGTATCCGCCCGACGGCGAGCTCATGCGCCGCCTGGAGGAGGCGTTCCCCTACGAGGAGACCGACGACCAGGCCGAGGCCATCGACGAGGTCAAGAACGACATGGAGGCGCCGCACCCGATGGACCGCCTCATCTGCGGCGACGTGGGCTACGGCAAGACCGAGGTCGCGCTGCGCGCGGCATTCAAGGCGGCCGAGGCCGGCAGGCAGACGCTCGTCCTCGTCCCGACGACGATCCTCGCCGAGCAGCACTGGATGACGTTCGAGGAGCGGTTCGCCGACCTGCCGGTCACGGGTGGGCATGGTCTCCCGCTTCCGCACGAGCGGCGAGCAGAAGAAGACCCTCTCCGCCTTCACCAGGGGCGAGATCGACATCCTGGTGGGCACGCACCGGCTGCTCAGCACCGACGTGCGGCCCAAGGAGCTGGGCCTCGTCATCGTCGACGAGGAGCAGCGCTTCGGCGTGCGCCAGAAGGAGGTGCTGCGCAACCTCAAGCTGCAGGTGGACGTCATGAGCCTCTCCGCCACGCCGATCCCGCGCACCCTGCAGATGAGTCTGAGCGGCATCCGCGACATCTCGGTGATCGAGACGGCGCCGCGCGGGCGGCACGAGATCCGCACCTACATCGGCGAGTACAAGGACGACCTGGCGCGCATCGCCATGGAGAAGGAGCTCGCGCGTGAGGGGCAGGCGTTCTACCTGCACAACCGCGTGGAGACCATCGACCAGGCCGCCGAGCACGTGCGCGCGCTGGTGCCCGGCGCGCGCGTGCTCGTCGCCCACGGGCAGATGCACGAGCGCCAGCTGGAGAAGGTCATGCTGGCGTTCCTGGCGGGCGAGGCCGACGTGCTGGTGACGACGTCGATCATCGAGAGCGGCATCGACATCCCGACCGCCAACACGCTCATCGTGGAGCGCGCGGACATGCTCGGGCTCGCGCAGCTCTACCAGATCCGCGGGCGCATCGGGCGCAGCGACGCGCACGCGTTCGCGTACCTGCTGTACCCGAGCGACGACCTGCTGACGAGCGAGGCGGCGGCGCGTCTGACCACGCTGAGCGACCACACCGACCTCGGCGCCGGCTTCAAGATCGCCATGGCCGACCTCGAGATCCGCGGCGCCGGCAACCTGCTCGGCGACGAGCAGAGCGGCCACGTCGCCGCCGTGGGCTTCGAGATGTACGCGCAGATGCTGGAGGAGGCCGTGCACGAGCTCGCCGGCGAGCAGGCTGCGCTGGTGGCGCCGGTGCGCGTCGACCTGCCGGTCACCGCCTACGTGCCGCCGGAGTACATCGCCTACGAGGCGACCAAGATCGACGCGCACCGGCGCATCGCCCGGGCGCGCACGGAGGGCGAGCTCGGGGACGTGCGCGCCGAGCTCGCCGACCGCTTCGGGCCGCCGCCCGAGCCGGTCGAGGACCTCATCAGCCTGCAGGCCATCCGCGTCAAGGCGGGGGAGGTGGGCGCCTCCTCCGTGGTCTACCGCGGCAGCCGCCTGCAGGTGGACGGCGTCGACCTGGACGACGACTGGGCGGACCGCGTACGAACCTCCAACCCCCGTGCCACGTACTTCAAGAAGGACCGCATGCTGGCGGTGCATCGAGACGGCGCCGAGGACGTCCCTGCTCCGGTGGGTCGAGGCTACCCTCGATGCTATACTCGCCTCTCGTGTGTCCGACGACCCGTCGTCAACCCCTGGGAGAGAGAGTCTATGAAGAAGCTCATCGTGGGTGTCGTTCTTCTCACCCTCGTCGTGCCTGCGCTGCTCCTGTCCGCGTGCGGCGAGGAGAAGGTGCCGGCCGGCGCCATCGCCACCGTCGGTGACGGCGTGGTGACGCAAGAGCAGTTCGACCAGATCTGGCAGCAGGCCGAGGCCCAGTACAAGTCCCAGGAGGGCGCTCCGCCGTTCCCCTCGCCTGACAGCACGCAGTACAACCAGCTCAAGGCCAGCATCGTCAACTACCTCGTGCAGAACGAGATCGTCAAGGAGAAGGCCGCCGAGATGGGGGTCAAGGTCACCGACAAGCAGCTCGACGAGCGCATGAAGCAGATCGTCAAGCAGGTCGGCGGGCAGAAGAAGCTCGACAAGCTGCTCAAGGAGCAGGCCGTCACGCAGGCGCAGCTCGAGCTGCAGCTCAAGGCCCAGATGCTCCAGGACGCCGTGCAGAAGAAGGTCAACGAGAGCATCAAGGTCACCCCGGAGCAGGTCCAGAAGTACTTCGAGGACCCGGCCAACAAGGCGCAGTTCAACGTCGAAGAGAGCGTCGACGCGCGCCACGTGCTGGTCAAGACCAAGGCTGAGGCCGACAAGGTCCGCGCCCTGCTCGAGGCCGACAACTCCGACGAGAACTGGAAGAAGGTCGCGGCTGAGTACTCCACCGACCCGGGCTCCAAGGACAACGGCGGCGACCTCGGCAACTTCCCCAAGGGCCGCATGGTCAAGCAGTTCGAGGACGTCGCCTTCGACATCGAGGTCGGCGAGGTCTCCCAGCCGGTCAAGACGCAGTTCGGCTACCACGTCATCGAGGTCACCAAGAAGACCCCGGCCAAGCAAGCAGACGCTCGAAGAGGCCAAGAAGACCATCGAGGAGCAGCTCAAGTACCAGAAGCAGGCCACGGCCTGGGAGGACTGGCTCAAGGAGGCGATGACCGCAGCCGGCGTCCTGTACGCCGCAGGCTTCGACCCCGCGACGCTCACCGCCTCGCCCAGCCCGGCCGCGAGTCCGGCCCCTCCGGCTCGCCCGCGCCGTAAGGACGCCGAGCCACGGGCGGCGCGACGTCGGCTACGTTGCCCGCTTGGGTACGCTGGAAGAAAGCGCGCTAAGCGGTATGCCTACGTCGTCCCGCTTGTATCCGCTGGAAGAATGGGCGTCATGAGCCTCAGGCTCGTGTACATCGGCGCCGCCGCCGGAGTGGCGCCCGCAGCCTCGCTGCGGGCCCTCGCCGGCGGCGGCGCCGTCTTCGTTCCGGCCGGCCTCGAGGGCGAGCTCAGGGAGCTCGTGGCCGAGGCCTCCGACCCCGGCTTCGGCCGGCTGCTGGAGCTGGACCCGGCCGACGGCGAGGGGCTCGACGACCTCGTCCGCCGCTCCGCGGCCGGCGAGGTCGTCGTGGCGCTCGCCGGCCCCGGCGGCCCGCAACTGGCGCGCGAGCTGCGCTCGCGCGCCTCGACGGCCGCCGACGGCCCCGCCGGCCCCGACCTCGTCACCATCCCCGCGGGGCAGGCGTTCGACGACGCCCTGCTCGGCCAGGAGCTCGTCTCGCTCAAGCGCATCGTCGACGTGCTGCGCGTGGAGTGCCCGTGGGACCGCGAGCAGACGCCGCGCGACATCATCGGCTACACCGTGGAGGAGGTCCACGAGCTGGCCGACGCCGTCGCCGCCGGCGACCTGGCCTCCGAGCACGGCGAGCTGGGCGACCTGCTCCTGCAGGTGGTGCTGCTCTCGCTGATGCTCGAGGAGGAGGGCGCCGGCGACCTCGCCAGCGTGGCGCACGACATCGAGGTCAAGCTCATCCGCCGCCACCCGCACATCTTCGCCGACGCCGTCGCCGAGACCCCCAAAGACGTCAAGAGCCGCTGGGAGCGGATCAAGGTGGAGCAGGAGGGCCGGCAGGGCATCTTCCACGACGTGCCGGCCGGGTTCCCCGCGCTGCTGTACGCCAAGAAGCTGCAGCAGCGCGCCGCCAGCGTCGGGTTCGACTGGGACTCGGCGGCCGAGGCGTTCCCCAAGATCGCCGAGGAGCACGCCGAGCTCGCCGAGCTGTTCCATGAGGCCGCGGAGGCGCAGGCCGCCGCCGCGGCCGAGCCCGCCGACCCACCGCCGCCCGCCGACCGCCGCTCCCGCCGACACGCCGCTCCTCGCCGACCCGCACCGCGCCGACCCGCGCGTGGCGCACGAGGTCGGCGACCTGCTGTTCGCCACGGTCAACGTGGCGCGCCTGCTGCACGTCGACCCCGAGCTTGCGCTCCGCGAGGCCGGCAACCGGTTCGAGCGGCGCGTCACGGGGGCCGCCGCGCTCGCCGCCGCCGAGGGGCAGGACTGGTCCTCCCTCGACCTGACCGCGCAGGAGGCGTACTACCAGCGCGCCAAGGCGGGCGGAGCCGACACGCTGCCGCCCACGGGCTGAGCCGCCGCCCACTGCCGCCGAACCACCGCCGACCGCTCCTGCGCAGGTCGCCCATGGTGTCCTGCGTGGGCACTGTGTTTCGGTAGATACAACGCATCTACATCCTGGGGTCGACGCCGGGCGGCGCCGCGAAACGTATCTACGATGTGTCTACGCGAAGCGAGGGAGGGAACAGCGACATCCCCTCCCCCTGCCGGCCGGGCTCGCCGCGTGCGCGCCCGCGACCACCGTTCAGGCCGCGGCCTCGTCCTCGACGAGCCCGATGTCGAGGCCGCCGCACTCTGGGCACGAGATGAGGTCCTCCTCGATGTCCGGGAGGAGCTCCGTCTTCGTGAACACCGTGCCGCAGTCCTCGCACGTGTAGTACGGAACGTCCATGGTCATCCCCCTTCCGTCTACAAGGGGAATGTTCCCGGAATGAGCCTCGCGCCACATGTGTTGGTCGGGGGCCCGGACGACGACCGCGCGCTCGGCGCGACTCTGTGATAGCGTCCGCGTGAGCCCCGGCCCCGCGGGCGGGGCGCAGCCAGACCGGGCCCACCCCCGGCAAGTCAACGCGAGGAGGACCCCGCGCAATGACCACCATCATCGACGTCACAGCCCGGCAGATCCTCGACTCCCGCGGCAACCCCACGGTCGAGGTCGAGGTCGAGCTCGAGTCCGGCGCCGTCGGCCGTGCCGACGTGCCCTCCGGCGCCTCCACCGGCGAGTACGAGGCCGTGGAGCTGCGCGACGACACCGGCGAGTACCTCGGCAAAGGGCGTGCGCACCGCCGTCGACAACGTCAACAACCTGATCGCCGAGGAGATCGTCGGCTTCGACGCCACCGACCAGCGCCTGGTCGACCGCATGCTCATCGAGCTCGACGGCACGCCCAACAAGGCCAGGCTGGGCGCCAACGCCATCCTCGGCGTGTCACTCGCCACCGCCTACGCCGCCGCCATGGCGCTCGAGCTGCCGCTCTACCAGTACGTCGGCGGCGTCAACGCCTTCACGCTGCCGGTGCCCATGATGAACATCATGAACGGCGGCAAGCACGCCGACAACAACGTCGACCTGCAGGAGTTCATGGTCATGCCGGTCGGCGCCGGGAGCTTCGAGGAGGCCCTGCGCATCTGCGCCGAGGTGTACCACGGGCTCAAGGACGTGCTCAAGAAGAAGAAGCTCAGCACGGCCGTGGGCGACGAGGGCGGGTTCGCCCCCGACCTCGGCAGCAACGAGGAGGCCATCCAGGTCATCATGGAGGCCGTCGACGCCGCCGGCTACGAGCCCGGCGCCGACGTGCGCATCGCCCTCGACCCGGCGGCGTCCAGCTTCTACGACGCCAAGAAGCAGCGGTACGTGCTCGAGGGCGAGGGCCGCGAGCTCACGTCCGCCGAGATGGTCGACTACTACGCCGAGCTGGTCGGCAAGTACCCCATCATCAGCATCGAGGACGGCCTCGACGAGAACGACTGGGACGGCTTCAAGCTCATGACCGAGAAGCTCGGCGACCGCCTGCAGATCGTCGGCGACGACCTCTTCGTCACCAACGTGGAGCGCCTCGCCCAGGGCATCGAGAAGGGCTCGGCCAACAGCATCCTCATCAAGCTCAACCAGATCGGGACGCTGAGCGAGACCCTCGACGCCATCCAGATGGCCACGCGCGCCGGCTGGACGGCGGTGTGCTCGCACCGCTCCGGCGAGACCGAGGACACCACGCTGGCCGACCTCGCCGTCGCGACCAACGCCGGCCAGATCAAGAGCGGCGCGCCGGCGCGCTCCGACCGCGTGGCCAAGTACAACCAGCTGCTGCGCATCGAGGAGATGCTCGGTGAGGTCGCGTACTACCCGGGCATCAACGCGTTCTACAACCTGAAGAACGCCTGACGGGCTGAGGCCCGCCGCGCGGGCCGGCCGGGCCGGCAAGGCGAGATGCCGCGCCGGCACGATCACGGATCATCAGGGCGGCGAGGAGCGATGAACTCCTCGCCGCCCTCTTCCTTTGCTGGGCGACGGTCGGGGCGGGGCTATGTCGCGCGGGCTCAAGCACCACCAAACGTACGTCCAAGCATGCCATGGGGTGTCCAAACGTACGTCTGGTGGTGCTTGTCCAGAGAGCACATACCTCCTCCCGGACGCGGTCTTCGGGGGAGGGCGGACGCCGCTCAGGCGAAGGGCGACCGCAGGTCGCCGCGCTCGTCGTAGGGCAGGGGGAAGAGCGGGCCGGCGGGCCGGAGCGCCGGGCGGCGGGGCGCAGCGCCTCGCCGGCCCGTGGCTCGCCGGCTCGGACCTCGTCCAGCAGCGACTCGGACACGGCGATGCGCTCCAGGTGCGCCGTGTCGCGGATCCAGACCAGGCGCACCTCGGCCGGGTCCACGCCGGCCGTGTGGATCGCCGCCTCCACCGCCTCGCGGTCGCTCGCGCAGGCGATCGGGATGCGCGCGTCCTCGGGGCAGTTGGAGGTGATGCAGTTGACGTTCGTCTGCGCCTGGTCGATGCCGGCCGCGCAGCGGGCGGTGGTGAAGTCGGCCATCCCGATGCCGCAGGCGTTGCCGTGGGTGGCGGCGGTGAGGCCGCGCACGACGATCCTGGTGATGCGCGGCCGCGCCGGCTTCTCGCCGCCGCCCCAGAACGAGCACCGGCCGATGACGTTGGTGTCCATGCCGGTGCCGCTCACGTCCTTGCCCAGCCGGTCGATCAGCAGCACGTCGAGCTCGTCGAACGGCAGCCGGGGCAGGAGCTCGTAGGCGCGCGCCAGCAGGGCGGGCTCGCGCGCGAAGAACTCGTCCGGCCGCAGCACCTCGAGCAGCGCGGTGTGCTCGCGCTGGTCCTCGACGAGGGCGATGCCGCACAGGAGAGGCAGCCCGGCGATCAGGAGCTCCCCGTGGTCGCGCAGCACGGCCGGGAACCCGTTGCGCACCGTGAGGTGGTGCGCCGACTGGGCGCCGGCGTGCTTGCCGGCGCCGATGACCAGCATCTTGACGAGCCCGCTCTCGACCTCGCCGTGGAAGTCGGTGTGCGGCTTGACGCGGTTGACGACGATGACGCCGTCCGCCTCGGCGAGGTCGCGGGCGGCCCAGACGGGCGCGCCGAACGCGCTCTCGCCCACGCTCACGACGTCCATGGTCGAGACCACCTCGGCGCCGACGGTCGCGGGCGTGACGCCGAGGCCCTCGAGCACGGCGCGCTGCCCTGCGGCCGTCGCGCCGCCGTGGCTGCCCATGCAGGGCACCACGAAGGGGTCGCCGCCCGCATTCGCGGACGGCGGCGACCGCGGCCGCGAGCACGGCCGGCAGGTCCGTGATCCCTCTGCTGCCGGCCGTGATCGCAACGCGCATCCCGCGCGTCACCAGAGTATGCAGACCGACGCGCTCCAGACCCTCCGTGACGGCTCTCGCCGCATCCATCGGCTCGCCCTGAGGCGAGAGCTGGTCCACGAGTTGCAGAAGAGGGTCTTCGTGCCTCAAACTAGCCTCCAGATACCGCCGACCGTATCGCGGTCGAGCCTACCACGTCCCCTCTGAACCAAAAGGAAACGCCAGCATGTACTGTCCCGAATGCGGCAACGACGCCAAGAGCGCCAAGTTCTGCCCCGAGTGCGGCGCGAACCTGGCCGGCGTGCAGGATGCCCTCCAGGGCAAGGCCGGCGCCGCGAAGGCCACGCAGTCCGACGTCGCCGCCGGCGCCCCGGACGCCACCGTCGCGGCGGTCGCTCCGGCCGGCGG
>CAVPXA010000003.1:0-60405 GCA_963709635.1 uncultured Thermoleophilia bacterium | reverse complement strand
GCTTGAGCAACGTCAAGCTCGGGACCGTTACCCGGTGGTACTCTCAGCCCAGAGATAATCCCAACCAATGGAGTCGGGTATGAGCGCTGAGACGCACGCATGACCATCACGCCCAAGACGACCATCCACACGCTGCTCAAGGAGTATCCGTTCCTGCTGGACTTCCTGGCCGCGTACCACCCGGAGTTCAAGAAGCTGACCAACCCGGTGCTGCGCCGGACGGTCGGGCGGATGGCGACCCTGGACACCGTGGCGGAGCAGGGCAACGTGCCGCTCAACGTGCTCACGCAGGACATCGCCGACGAGGTCGAGCGCCAGACCGGCGCGCGGCCGCCCATCGCCGACGTGGCCGACGCCGAGACCATCGACCCGGCGCGGCTCGCCGAGCTGCACGCGATCGTCAAGGACCTCCACGCAGGCAAGACGGTGGAGGAGGTCAAGCCGCGGTTCGAGGAGCTCATCCAGGACGTGGAGGCCACGGAGATCGCCGCCATGGAGCAGAAGCTCATCGAGGGCGGCGTGCCCGACACCGAGGTCAAGCGCCTCTGCGACGTGCACGTGCAGGTGTTCGCCGACGCGCTCGCCGGCCACGAGCCCATCAGCGTCCCGGCCGGCCACCCGCTGGACACGTTCCAGCGCGAGAACCAGGCGCTGCTGCAGGTGACCGCCTCGCTGCGCAAGGTGGCCGAGGCGATCGGCGAGCCGCCGGACGGCGCCGCGTGGGGGCGCCTCAAGGGCGCCCTGAGCGACACCGTGGAGCGGCTCGCCGACGTCGACAAGCACTACCTCCGCAAGGAGAACCAGCTCTTCCCCTTCCTCGAGGACCACGGCGTGGAGGGTCCGAGCAAGGTGATGTGGTCCATCCACGACGACATCCGCGACCTCATCAAGCAGGCGCGGCAGACGATCGCCGGAGACGACGCGGCGCTGGCCGTGAGCACCTGCCTGGCTCTGGCCAAGATGGTCGACGACATGGTGACCAAGGAGGAGCAGGTGCTCCACCCCATGGCCGCCGACACGCTGAGCGACGAGGAGTGGGCGAAGATCCGCGCCGGCGAGGGCGACATCGGCTACGCGTTCATCGAGGGCGTGCCGGATTGGCCGGCGCGGCCGAAGGATGAGGCCGGCGCCGCAGGCGCTCCGGCCGGAGCCGGCGCGGCAGCCGACGCCGCCGGGCCCGCCCCGGCCGACGGCGCCGGCGGCCTCCTCGCCCTCAGCACCGGCGGCCTCAGCCTGGAGGAGCTCAACCTCGTGCTCGGCGTCCTCCCCATCGACTTCCAGTACGTCGACGAGCACGACCGCGTGCGCTTCTACAGCGAGGGCCACCGGATCTTCCCGCGCAGCCCCGGCGTGATCGGCCGCAAGGTGCAGAACTGCCACCCGCCGCAGAGCGTGCACAAGGTGCAGCAGATCATCGACGCGTTCCGCGCGGGCGAGAAGGACACCGCCGAGTTCTGGATCGAGATGCAGGGCAAGTTCCTGCACATCCGCTACTTCGCGGTGCGCGACGCGGGCGGCGCCTACCGCGGCGTCGTGGAGACGGTGCAGGACGTGACGGCCATCCGCGCGCTCGAGGGCCAGCGCCGGCTGCTCGACTGGTAGGGCCCGGCGAGCGCGTCCCGGCGAACCCTGACCCTTCGAAGCACCCCGGAGGAGATGTGCACTCGCCCCGAGTCGCACTCCCCGCCGCCCACCGCAGCGCCGCCGGGCCGAAGCGGCGTCAGGGCGTCATGAAGTCCGTGAGCAGGTCGAGCAGCCCGGCGGTCGTGCGGAGGCCTTCGCCGGGCGTGCCGCCGGACTCACCGAGGAGCGGCCGCCCGCTCGGCTGCTCGTCCTCGGCGACGGTCCCGATGCGCTCGCGCAGGAGTTCCTGCCAGGCGCCGGCGCCGTCGCGCACGAAGAACGTGTAGCAGTACGTGGTGAGCGGGGCGAGGCCGGCGTCGCGCAGCGACGTCCCCTCGCCCTCGTACACCGCGAACTGCCCGCCCACGCCCTGCCAGCCCTCGTCGGCGTGGGCGGCGAACCCCAGCCGCGAGCGAAGCACGCGCAGCCGGTGCGGCCGCCCGTCGGCCCACTCCCACAGGTAGGCGACGACGCGGCTACCCACGCCCACCTGCACGTTGGTCCACGGCTCGACTTCCATGGCGGACAGCCTACACCCGGCTCGGCGCCCGGGCCGGTCGCACCCCGCGACCCGGCCTCTCCGGCTCGCCGCGCGCCCCGCTGCGATACCATGAGCGAAGCAGAGCAACGTCCCACTGGAGAGGTGGTCCCGACCATGCTGTGGAAGCGCGGCAGTCTCACTCCCGAACTCGCGGATCTGGTCTTCTCGTTCCTTCCGCTCGACCTCAGCGTCGCCGACCAGGACGACGTGCTGGTGTACTGGAAGGGCGAGACCTACAAGACGTGCGACGCGCGCTTCATCGGGCGCGACGTCCGCGACTGCCACCCCGAGGAGTCGATGGCCTGCCTCGAGGAGATCCTGCGCGCGTTCAAGGCCGGCGAGCAGGACGTGGCCGAGGGCTGGCACGAAGAGAACGGCAAGTTCAAGCGCACGCGGTACTTCGCCCTGCGCGACCATGACGGCAAGTACGGCGGCATCCTCGAGGTCAACGACGACGTGACGAGCGCCCGCGCGCTGGAGGGCGAGCAGGCCCTCCCCGGCTGGTGACGGGGCGCCTGAAGGGGTGAGGAGATGACGACTCTCATCGCGGCGACCGGTGCGAGCGCCTGGCTGCTGCTGATCGGCGCAGGCATCGCGGGACTCGCGTTCGGGATGCTGCTCAACAGCATCATCAGCGGCAAGAAGCGGAACAAGTGACTCCGGCGACCCGGATGGCGCCCGCGCGCTGACGAGCGGCGCGCCGCCGGCAGCGCGTGTCAGCGCACGCGGGCGAACGCGCCGCGGCGGCCGTCGAAGGTGAGCAGCGTGAGCGTCACGGAGCGCGCGCGGCCGCCGCGCACGTCGAAGACGGCGGCCGTCCCCGACGCGGTGTCACGCCACACGTCGCCGCTCCACGGCACGTAGCGCAGCGTCTCGCCGCGGCCGAGCCGCACCACGAGCCCGTCGCCGGGGCCCCGGCTCACCGTGACGCGCCCGTAGTACCTCTGCTCGTAGACGCCGGCGTACGCCCGGCGCGAGCGCGGCGCGGCGGCCCCGGCCGGCGGCCCCGGCGGGAGCTGCAGGCCGCGCGCGGCGGCGCCGTCACCGGCGGCCGCGCGCCAGTCCCGGCCGGCCGCCGCGGCGACGCTCTCCGCCTCTCGAGCGCCGCCTGCTCGAGTACTGCCTGCTCGGCCGCCAGCCAGTCGTCCTGCGGCGCGCCCAGCGCGACGAAGTCGACGAGCGTCCGCGTGAGCGCCCGGCCGAGGGCCAGCCCGCCCGGGTACGCGTTGGCGAGCACGACGACGGCCACGCCGTCGTGCGGCAGCAACGCGACGACGGCGCTGGAACCGCTCGCGAGACCGCCTTCGGCGCTCGCGACCAGACGGCCGTCCATGCTTTGGAGCTGCCACCCGAGGCCGGCCGCGCGCGGCCCGCCGGGCGGCGCGTCGATACCCGTCGCCGGCCGGAGCGTCTGCGCCAGCAGGCCGGCCGGCGCGACCCGCGCGCCGCCGAGAGCGCCGCCGTTCAGCTGGAGCCGGGCGAAGGCGATCACGTCGTCCAGGCTCGAGCTCACGCCGAGCGCCGGCGCGAACACGTCTTCGTCGGATGGGTCCTGCGGCACCATGGAGCCGTTCACCAGGCGGTGCGGGGTCGCCGTGTCCACGGCGCGCACGAAGCCGCGGAGGCCGAGCACGGTGGACCCGGCGCCGATGGGCTCCAGCACGCGCGTGCGCAGCAGCTGCGCCCAGGGTTGGCCGGTCGCCTGCTCGGCGGTCACCGCGGCGGCGGTGAAGACGGCGTCCTGGGGAGCCCAGGCGGAGCGGAAGTCCGCGGCGGGCGGCAGGTACCGCAGCCGCCGCAGGATCTCCCGGCGGTCGTAGCCGAACGCGCGCAGCTCCGTGCCGGCGTACGCCGGCAACCCGCTGCGCGCCGCGGTCAGGTCCCGGTACGTGGCCGCGCGCGTCGCCCAGTCGTCCTCGAGCCGGAACCCGGGCCACACGCGGCGCACCGGCTGGTCCCAGGCGACCTCCCCCTCCCCGGCCAGCGCGGCCAGCAGGGTGGTCGTGTACGCGCGCGAGACGGCGCCGAGCTGGAAGAGGGTGTCGTCGTCCACCACGTCCGGCGCGCCCAGCTCGCGCAGCCCGAAGCAGCGCCGGTACATCACCGTGTCCCCGGCGACCACGGCCACCGCCGCCCCCGGCACGCCGCTGCGCGCCACCATGCCCGCGGCGAGCTGGTCGAAGGAGGGCGCGGCGGCCCTGACGGCGGCGGCCGCCTCCACGCGCCGCGCGGCCGCGGCGACCGCCGCCGCACGGCGGCCTCCGGGCTCCGGCGAGACGGGTGAGACGGCGGACGGTGCGGGAGAGGGCACGACGGAAGGCTCGGGAGAGGGCACGACCGGCGTCGCCGAGGACGGGGCAGACGGCGTCAGCGGCACGAGCGACGGCGCGGACGACGGCGTCGCGGTCGTCTCGGGTGAGGCAGGCGCGGCGGCGAGCACCGCCGGCGTCCGCGACGGCACGGGCGACGGCTCCGCGGACACGCGGATACCGCAGCCGGCGAGCAGCGTCGCCGCGCCGGCCGCCGCGAGCACGCTCGCGCGCCACCAGGGTGTCACCGTCAGCCTCCTCAGAGCGCTCGCCGTCTTCTTCGCCGCGGCGCGCGAGATACCCCCGCCCCGCAGCACGGAGTCCGCGGGTGTAGACTGCCCGGACAAGGGGTCGAGGAGACGGGGACGACGATGCTCGTTCGCAGCCCCACGGGCAACGCACAGCAGACGGCCGCGGGCACCACACAGCGCACGCCCACCGGCGGCGCACGAGGCGTCACGCCGTGACGCCGCACGTCGAAGACCGCGCCCGCGACGACATCGAGACCTGCGTCGAGGAGATCGACTCGGTCCTCTCCGACCTGCTGGCCGGCCGCGGCGCCCGCTTCGTCGCGGAGTCGACGTGTTCCCCCACGGCCCTCCCCCTGGCCCACACCGTCAACCACCTGATCCGCGTCCTGATAGAGGTCCGCGACTTCCTCCTGCCGCTCTCGCGCGGCGAGCTCTCGGCCCCGCTGCCCTCTCCCGAGAACCGCCTGGCCGGCCCGCTCGTCGAGATGCACGCGCACCTCAGCCAGCTCACGCGGCAGACCCAGGAGATCGCCCGCGGCGACTACGCCCAGCGCATCGACTTCATGGGCGAGTTCTCCGAGGCCTTCAACTCAATGGTGGGGCTCCTCGAGGAGCGCGAGCGCGCCCTCACCGACGAGATCGCGCGCCGCACGCAGGCCGAGGCCGACCTGCAACGCGAGCGCGACCTGCTCGTCGCCGGACCGGTGGTCACGTTCCGCTGGGACGTGAGCGACGAGGGCATGGTGCAGTACGTCTCCCCCAACATCAGCGCCTACGGCTACACGCCGGAGGAGTTCACCAGCGGCCGCCGCAGCTACTCGAGCATCGTCGACCCCGCCGACCTCGACTGGATCAGCGACGACGGCAACGACAAGTCCCGCACCGGGCTCGAGAGCTGGGTGCAGGAGTACCGGATCGCGGACGCCGAGGGCGAGACGCACTGGATCCGCGACTTCACGCACACGGTGCGCGGCGACGACGACGCCGTCACCGCCTACGAGGGTTACATCATCGACATCACGCCGCAGAAGGCGGCCGAGACGGCGCTGCGCCAGCGTGAGGAGCAGCTGCGCATGCTCTCGCTCACCGACGAGCTGACCGGGCTGTACAACCGGCGCGGGTTCTTCGCGCTGGGCGAGCACACCCTGCGCATCGCCCGGCGCCGGGGGCGCGGGCTCGGCGTGATCTACCTGGACGTCGACGACCTGAAGTCGGTCAACGAGCGCTTCGGTCACGCGCACGGCGACGAGGCGCTGCGCACCGTCGCCGACGCGGTCCGCGCCAGCGTCCGGGAGTCGGACGTGGCGGGGCGCGTGGCCGGGGACGAGTTCGTGATCCTCGTGGAGGACGGGCCGGCGGTCACCGCGGACCTGGTGGCGCGCCTGCGGCGCCGTCTGGAGCGCGCCAACGGCACGAACAGCCGGCAGTTCAAGCTGTCGCTCGGCGTGGGAGCGGTCGACTGGGACCCGGGCGACCGCGTGACCTTGCAGGAGCTCATCGAGCGTGCCGACCAGAGCATGCACGACGACAAGCGGGCCCGGCGGCGCTGACGCGCGACCGCCCGGGGCGGGAGGGAACGATGACACAGACGACGAAGCCGAACGCCGCGGCCGGCGCGGGGACCGCGCCCGCCGCGGCACACAAGCAGTGGTCCCCGCGCGTGAGCGCGGCGATGCTCGCGCGCCTCGCGGCGCGCGCGGCCGTCGCCCCGCACTGCCCCATGACGCCGGTCGAGGCGCCGTGCACCGGCGCCGTCCTCGCCGAGGTACCCCAGGGAGCCCCGGCGGACGTGGAGTCGGCCTGCGCCGCGGCGCGCGAGGCGCAGGCGGACTGGGCGGCGCTCCCCGTGGCCGACCGCGCCGCCGTGCTCCTGCGCTACCACGACCTGGTGCTCGCCAACGCCGACGAGATCATGGACGTGATCCAGCTCGAGAGCGGCAAGGCGCGCATCCACGCGTTCGAGGAGGTCCTGGACGTCGCCATCCAGGCGCGCTACTACGGGCACACCGCGCCGGGGTTCCTGCGGCCGGCGCGGGCCCAGGGGGCGCTGCCCGTGCTCACGTCCACGCGCGTCCACCACCGCCCGCGCGGCGTCGTCGGCATCATTGCGCCCTGGAACTACCCGTTCACGCTCGGCATCGGCGACGCCCTGCCGGCGCTGGCGGCCGGCAACGGCGTGGTCGTCAAGCCGGATGCCTCCACGCCGTTCAGCACGCTGTGGGCGGCCGGCCTTCTTGAGGAGGCGGGACTCCCGCACGGCCTCCTCCAGGTCGTGACCGGCCGCGGCGCCGAGCTCGGCACGCCGCTCATCGAGCACACCGACTTCATCATGTTCACGGGCTCGTCCGCGACCGGCCGCAAGGTGGCGGCGCAGTGCGGCGAGCGGCTCATGAGCTGCGCCATGGAACTCGGCGGCAAGAACGCCCTTCTCGTGCTGCCGGACGCGCCGCTGTGGCGCGCCGTCCCCGGCGCCGTACAGGGCATCACGTCCAACAGCGGCCAGCTCTGCATCAGCATCGAGCGGATCTACGTGCACGACGCCGTCTACGACGCGTTCGTCCCGCGCCTGGCCGAGCGGCTCTCCGGCCTCAAGCTCGGACCCAGCCTCGCCTTCGGCGACGACGTGGGCTCGCTCGCGAGCGCCGACCAGCTCGCCAAGATCACGGCGCACGTCGACGATGCGGTGGGCAAGGGCGCCGAGGTCCTGGCCGGCGGCAGGCCGCGCCCCGACCTCGGCCCGTACTTCTACGAGCCGACGCTCCTCGCCGGAGTGACCGAGGAGATGGAGGTGTGCCGCGCCGAGACCTTCGGCCCCGTCGCGGCCGTCTACCGCTGCGCCTCGGTCGACGAGATGGTCGCGCGCGCCAACGACAGCGAGTACGGACTCAACGCCAGCGTGTGGACGCGCGACGTCAAGGCCGGCCGTGAGATCGCCGGCCGCATCGAGTCCGGCACGGTCAACGTGAACGAGGCCTACGCAGCCACCTGGGCGTCGGCGGCGCCCATGGGCGGCTGGAAGCAGAGCGGGCTCGGCCGCCGTCACGGCCGCCACGGGATCGTCAAGTACACCTCGTCGCAGACGGTGGCGGTGGAGCGCGTGCTCAACATCGGCACGCCGCCGTTCCTGAGTCACGGCCAGTACGCGGCCGTGATGAAGCAGGCCGTGAGCCTGCTCAAGCACGTGCCCGGCATCAAGTGAGGAGGCGAGGATGACCGCCCTGCACAACAAGCACGTCCTCGTCACCGGCGGGGCGCGCGGCATCGGCCGGCTGCTCGCGCTGGGCTGTGCCCGCGTCGGCGCCGCGGTGACGATCTGGGACCTGGACGAGGAGGGCGCCGGCACGCGTGGCGATGGAGGCCTCCGAGGCCGGCGCCGTCCGCGGCGCACGCGTTCGCCTGCGACGTGAGCGACCGCGAGCAGGTGTACGCGCGCGCGGACGAGGTGCGCGCGGCCGCCGGCGACGTCGACGTGCTGGTCAACAACGCCGGCATCGTCAGCGGCAAGCCGCTGCTGGACCTGCCGGACGAGCAGATCGAGCGCACCTTCGCCGTCAACACGCTGGCGCTGTACTGGACGACCAAGGCGTTCCTGCCGGCGATGAAGGAGCGCGGGAGCGGCCACCTCGTCACCGTGGCCTCCGCCGCGGGCCTCATCGGCACCGCACGCGAGACCGACTACGCGGCGAGCAAGTTCGCCGCCGTCGGCTTCAACGAGTCGCTGCGCCAGGAGCTCCGGCGCGGCTCCCCCGGCGTCAAGACCACGGTGATCTGCCCGTTCTACATCGACACGGGCATGTTCCAGGGCGTGAAGACGCGGTTCCCCCTCCTGCTCCCGGTGCTCAAGGAGCAGGAGGTCGCCGACCGCGTCCTCAAGGCCGTCAGGCGCAACGAGCCGCTCGTGCAGATGCCGCTCATGGTGAGCACGCTGCCGATGATGCGCATGCTGCCCGTCTGGGCCTTCGACCAGCTGGCCGACTTCTTCGGCCTCAACAACGCGATGGACGCGTTCACAGGGCGCACGCCGGCGAGGGACGAGTCGGCGCCGGCTTGAACCAGCTCCCCGAGCACCGCGATCACCTGGTCGAGGCGCCGGCCCCTACGGCCAAGCGCGGCCCCGGCTGCGGCTGCCTCGGCTGGGCCGTCTTCGCGGTGCTCTTCCTCATCTTCGCGGGCGGCCCGCTCGGCGTGTGGAGACCGCTGATCGTCCTGCCGGTCGTCTTCATCGTGGTCGGCGCCGGCGCTCTGGACGCTGTTCGCCGCGCTCCGGAGCGGGCGCGTGCGCCGCGGCCGGTACGACCCGCGCAACGCGGACTGGCACCCGGCCTCGCTCGCGCAGGACGGTCGCCGCGAGCCCACGCCCGCGGGCGGCCCGTCCTCCGGCGAAGCGGCGGCGGCGGAGATGGGCGCCGGCGCGGTGGCGCCGGCGGTGGACATGGGAGCCGGCGCGCCTGCGGACCCAGCGCCTCCGCCGTCGGCCCCGCCGACCGGCGGCCCGGCCTCCGAGCCCTCCGACACTCCGGCCGTCGCCGGAGGCTCAGCCGATGTGACGCCGGCGGACCTCCCCGGCGCACCCCAGGCCCCCGAAGCGCCGGAGGCCCCCGCCTCACCCTGGGCGTGAGACTGCGCGGTACGAAGCAGGGCGCGCGACAAGGAGGCTCGTCGTCGGGTCGCGCGGAGCGTGGAGGGCTACCGCCTACGGGGCGGAGCGGGCGCTCCCAAGGACGGGGTCACGGGGCGGTCACAGACCGAGCCTGACCGCTCGGCTGGGGACTGCCGGGCGGAGGATGCGAGGGTCGCGGATCGACAGGACCTCGGCGCCGTCGTACGGCCACTGCAGCTGACTACGGCATGAACGTTTTTCAATCACCCGTCGGGCGGCGTAGTGTGATGGAGGAGAGGAAGTCCGCCGGGTGCTCGCCCGGCCGCCCAGGGGGGTTGACCGCCATGGCCAGGGAATCCATTCACTCCGCCGAGATCGGCGCTCGTTCATCGCTCGTGATCCTCCTGCCTCTTGTCGCGCTTGCGCTCCTCGCGCTGTCGCTGGCCGCGCCGGCGGCCCTCGCCGGCAGCGGCACGCTCGCCTGGCCCGCCGGCGGCGTGCCCGCCCTCTCCGGCCTTGACGACACTCCGAGCACCGCCGCCTGCCCGGACGGCACCGGCGGCGTCATCATCGTCTCGAGCGTCCCAGGCAACGGCGACGACCTGGTCGCCCAGCGCGTCGCGGCCAACGGGAGCAAGCCGTGGGGCGAGACGCCCAAGGTGGTGTGTGCAGCGGACAACAACCAGAACGAGTTCGTCTGCACGAGCGACGGCGCCGGCGGAGTGATCGTGGTGTGGAAAGACGAGCGCAACGCCCCGTCCATCGCCAGCGTGCTCTACGCCCAGCGACTGGACGCCGCCGGGGCCGTACAGTGGACGGCGGGCGGGGTCCTCATCGACGGCGGGGCGGACTACTTCGGCGGCAACACGGATCCGCAGGTCCTCGCCGACGGTGGCGGAGGCGCCATCATCGCGTGGCTGCACGGGGGCGTCGCTCCGATCGGCATGCGCGCGCAGCGCCTGAACGCCGCCGGGGCCGCCCTGTGGACGGCGGGTGGCGTGAACATCGCCCTCGACGACCTCGACGGGGCGGACCCGGAAGACACGGTGGTCTTCCCCGGCCCGCTCGCCAGTGACGGCGCCGGCGGCGCGATGGCCACCTTCGTGCGCGGCCCGTGGGCGGCCGGCAACGCGTGGCAGAGGGTCTACGTGGTGCGCGTCACGGCCGGCGGCACGGTCGCCGCGGCGCCGACCGCCGTGGCCGACGTCGGCGCGCCTCTGGTCCACTACCAGGCATCCCCGCAGATCGTCTACGACGGCGCCGGAAACGCGATCGTGGCCTGGGAGGACATGCGCCACAAGGATGAGGGCACCCCGACGGCATCCGAGACCGACATCTATGCGCAGAAGGTGCGTATCAGCGACGGCGCCGTCCTCTGGGCCGCGGCCGGCCAACCGCTGTGCACGGCGGCGGCGACGCAAGACGCCCTCCACCTCGCGCCCGGCAGCCCGAACGGCGCCGTCGCCGTCTGGACGGATCACGCCTACGACATGGGGAGCGGCATCTACGACTGCCCGTTCATCTGCGCCAACCGCATCGACTCGACCGGCGTGACGCAGTGGGGCGCCGCCAGTACCGGCGGAATCCGCGTCCTGAACGTCTCTGGGGCCTTCTACCAGCCGGTCGGCGTGGTGCACATGGACGCCTGCGGCGACGGTGCCGGCGGCGTCTACGTCGCCTGGCCCGACTGGCGGAACTCGGTCATCAGCTACTCGAGTGGCTCGATCACCTACTCGGAGGAAGCCGTCTACGGCCAGCACGTCGGCGCAGACGGCGCCCTCTCCTGGGGCACGAACAAGGAGGGCGCGGCGGTGTGGTATGGGCCCCACGACCTCACCTACCCGTCGACGCCAACCGTCGTGCGCACCAGCGACGGCGCCCTCGGCGCCGTTTGGGCCGCGGCCGCCGCCGACGGGCCGACAGTGACGTCGGCCGCCGTGCTCGCCCAGAAGGTCGGCGACAGCGCCACGGAGATCGTCCCACATCTCGACAGCGTCTCGCCGACGAGCGTCGTCGCCGACACGGGGCACCGGTCACCGTTCGCGGCATCCGCCTCGGGCCGTTCGTCGACGACGCCACGACCCGGCTCCTCGTGAACGGCGTCTGGGCGGACCGCCAGACCTGGCGCGACTCGTGGGTGGAGGCGAAGCTGCCGCCGGGACTCGAGGGGAGCGTCGAATGTGACCGTGCAGACCCCACGCGGCACGAGCAACGCGGTGCAGCTCACGGTCACGCGGCCGGCGCCGGTGTTGTTCTCGCTGCACGCCGTGGACTCGGCCCCGCCGGCACCGCCGTTCGACCTGTTCGGCGACCATTTCGGCCTCACCCAGGTCGGTAGCTGGCGGCAGCTTGGACTTCTACAACACTGCGGCACATCAAGCTGGGTGACGGCCGCGATCACGTCCTGGTCCTATCGGCACATCCTCGCGACGGTTCCAGCCGGCCTGCCGGCCGGGTGTGCCAGCATGAGAGTGACCACCGACAAAGGATCGGCGATCAAGGTCAACTTCCTCGTGACCGTCGGCACGCCTGCGCCTTCCATCACGTCGGTCTCACCCGACCAGCGGCGCCGTCGGCAGCCCCGTGCAGATCGAAGGCGCGAACTTCGGCGCGACCAAGGGCACGAGCACCGTGACCTTCGGGGGAACGACGGCCGCGACGACTGCCTGGGCCGACACGCAGATCACGGCGACGGTGCCTGCCGGTCTGCTTCCAGGGCAGGCCGCCGTGACGGTGACCGTCGGAGGCATCGCCAGCGGCGCCGCGACACTTCACCCGTCACCCCCCCGACGCCTTTCCCGCCCCGCCGGCCCCGACACTGGCTTCTCTCTCGCCGGCATCGGGGACGCCCGGCTCTGCCGTCATCCTGGGCGGCAGCGGTTTCGGTGCAGCGCAGGGAACGAGCGCCATCATGTTCGGCTCACTCGCAACGCCGGCCACGGCATGGAGCGATACGGCGATCACCTGCAAGGTCCCTGCCGGCGCCTCAGGCTCCGTCGCCGTCTCCGTCACGACCGCCGGCGGGTCCTCGATGCCCATGACGTTCAAGGTGAAGCCCGCGCTGACCGGTCTCAGTCCGTCACGCGGCAGGGTCGGCGCGACCATCACGATCAAGGGTGCCGGCTTCGGCGCGACGCGCGGCAAGAGCGTCGTGAAGTTCGGCTCCAAGTCGGCCGGCACCTACGTCTCGTGGACGAACACGAAGATCAGGGTCAAGGTGCCACGGCTCAGCAAAGGCGCCAAGACCGTGACGGTCACCGTCGGCGGCGCGAAGAGCAACGGCAAGAAGCTCAAGGTCCTCTGACGACGCAGAAGGAGACCGGATCGGCCTGCAGCGCTGAGGCGCGGCGACCGGTCGGGCGGGGTCCTAGAGCGTGAACTCGTGGCGACAGTACGTGTCGCCGCTGCTCATCGCGTGTGTCTGCGTGTGCACCGAGGCGTCCACACCCAGCATGCCGCAGAGCATGCTGCGGTCGAACGCGCACACCACGTCCGGATACTGCTCGGAGAGCTCCCGGTACACGCAGTTGTGCACCTCGATGACCGTGGTGTCGTTGCCGTTGGACGACAGGGTGGCGCCGTAGCCCGCCAGGTCCATCCAGTCCATGACGGCGCGCGGCGAGAGCTTGACCGCCGGCTGCCCGTTGCCTCCGGCGAAGTCGACCGCGGTCTGCTCACCGAACGCGCGGCCGAGCGTGGCCGCCGTGGAGGACGCGACGTCCGGGTCCACGGTCTCGCTCACGAGCTGCAGGAGCAGCCGCGCCAGCCGCTCGTAGCGGCGCGGCGGCAGCATGATCTCCAGACGGTCGTCGGTGACGGAATAGATCTTGGCCGGCCGGCCGCCGCCGGGACGCCGGCGCGTGGCGGTGGAGACGAGCCCGAGCTCGCCGAGCTTCTCCAGGTGGGCGCGGGCCACCGTGCGGTGCAGGCCGAAGACCTCGGCCACCTCGGTGGCCGACTGAGGGCCGTCGCAGGACCGCAGATGCCGGTAGATGTTGCGCCGGGTGGGGTCGCCGAAGACGTCGGCGAGACGGCCGAGGTACGTACCCTCTCTGTCGTAGGTGGTCTCCACGCATGCGAACATATCGCACTCTTCTTCACAAGCCAATGCTTCCGATGCTCTAAGGGCACAAAATACTGTTTTCGCCCTAGACGGACCGTCGTGGCTGCGAAACCGGGGGTAGTGTCTCGCACCCTGCTCACAATGCCGGATCGACTCCCGGGGGCGTTATGCTTACGTCGCCTGCGGTAATGCACCACTCACCGGCGGACGGCCGGCCCAGGCACCCACGAGAGGAGCACCGATGATCAAGGTGAGGACGTTCGCGACACCGATCAAGATGTTCGCCACCATGCGGGAACTGCACGACCTCGACGCGCAGGTGCAGGCGTTCCTTCAGGAGGAGGGCGCCGACAAGGTGTACTCCGTGAGCGACAGCACCACCGTAGGTGAGACCGGAGAGACCATCGGCCTCATGCGCGCCGTCGCCTACCGCGTGCCCGACTGACAGGAGCGTGTCCTGGCCGCCGAGCTCGACATCGCCATCGCCCGCGAGGCGCTCCGGCTGGAGCGCGAGGCGGCGGTGCGGTACGTGGTCCACCCCGCCGCCTCGGACGACCCGCGGCTTGTGAGCTACTGGGAGTCGCTGCGTCGCAACGAGACCCAGCACCGCGAGCTGCTCGAGGGCTGGCTGCGCCGCCACGGCGAGGACCCTGACGCCGACGCCCCCGCGCGGGCCGACCTGACGGCCGCCGCGCTCGACCCGGACGCGACCGGGCGCCACCCGCTGGCGGCCGTGGACGAGGTGCGCGGCCGCGCCGGCGACTTCGCCGCCCTCCGCGCCGACTACGACTTCGAGGACGAGGCCGTCGTCATCTACGGCCACTTCGCCTACAGGGCCGAGGACCACGAGCTCACGGAGCTCTTCAAGGAGCTCGCGCGCAGCGAGTCCGGTCACCGCAACGGTCTGCGCCGCGTCCTCAAAAGCCTGCAGGAGACCGCCACGCCGGTGGTCCTCCTCTGCCCGCTGTGCGGGTGGGAGCTCGACTTCGGGCGGGTCCCCTCCGAGGGCGCGGAGGTCAAGTGCCGCATGTGCCCGGGCCGGTTCTCGCTGCGCCTGGACGAGGGCGGAGACTGGACGCTCGAGAGGCTGGCGCCTTGACCGGCCCGCGCGAGACCGGCGGCGACGCCGGCGCCCGCTCCGACCCCCGCGGCCACGGGCCGGGCCACCCCCTCCCGCCCGAGGCGCGCGCCGCCAACCTCGAGCTCTGGAACCACTGGACCAGGATCCACGAGAAGAGCGACTTCTACGACGTGGAGGGGTTCAAGGCGGGAGCCTCGTCGCTCTGGCCGCTGGAGCGCGAGGAGCTCGGGCCCTTCATCCACGAGGGCACGGCCCTGCTGCACCTGCAGTGCCACTTCGGGCTCGACACGCTGAGCTGGGCGCGCCTGGGCGCGCGCGTCGTGGGCCTCGACTTCAGCGACGAGGCGATCGCGCTGGCGCGGCGCCTGGCCGGCGAGGTCGGCCTGTCCGGCCGCGCCGAGTTCGTCTGCGCCGACCTCTACGACGCCGACGCACACCTCGGCGACCGCCTGTTCGACGTGGTCTTCGTCAGCTGGGGCGCCATCGAGTGGCTGCCCGACCTGGAGCGCTGGGCCGGCATCGTCGCGCGGCACCTCGAGCCGGGCGGCACCTTCTACATGGCCGAGCTCCACCCGTTCGCCGACGGCCCTCGACGAGGTGCCCGGCGAGCACGACGTGCAGGTCAAGTACCGCCTGCAACCGGCTCCCGACCAGCCGGACGTCGACCAGTGCGAGGGCAGTTACGCCGACCGCGACGCCGACACGACCGGCCTCGTCGCCTACGGCTGGCAGCACAGCCTCGCCGAAGTCACCGGCGCTCTCATCGGCGCCGGCCTCCGGCTCGAGCACCTGCACGAGTTCCCCACCTCCCCGGCTCCCGTTCTGGGACTGGATGGTCCAGGACGATGACCGCTGGTGGTGGCTCCCGGACGGCAAGGGCGGACTGCGCAAGGACCTTCCGCTCAGCTACTCACTGCGCGCCGAGCAAGCCCGCGGACGGGGAGGCCTGAGATGCTCGACGACTACCTCAAGGCCAACCTCCAGAGCTGGGACGAGGCCGTGGGCCTGCACGTCGGCTCGGAGCTGTACGACGTCGCCGGGTTCAAGGCCGGAAAGACGTCGCTGAGCGAGATCGAGCTCGGCGAGCTCGGACCGCTGGTCGGTGAGGGAACGACGCTGCTGCACTTGCAGTGCCACTTCGGCCTCGACACGCTGAGCTGGGCCCGCAAGGGCGCCGTCGTCACCGGTGTCGACTTCTCCGGCGAGGGCATCAGGACGGCGCGTTCGCTGGCGCGCGAGGTCGGCCTCGCCAGGCGCGCCACGTTCGTGCAGAGCGACGTCGCGAGCTTGCCGGACAAGCTGTCCGGCTCCTTCGACGTCGTCTTCACCTCCTGGGGCGCACTGATCTGGCTGGGCGACCTGGAGCAGCTGGGCCGACGTGATCGACCGGTTCCTCAAGCCGGGCGGCGTCCTCTACGTCGCCGAGTTCCACCCTTACGCGTTCCTGCTCGCCGACGACGCCACGCCGGACTCTCTGCGCATCGGCTACCCGTACTTCATGTACGGCGTGCCGCAGCGCTTCGACGAGGACGGCGACTACGCGGTCCCGGACGCGAAGCCCGAGCACACGGTGACGTTCGAGTGGCTGCACGGCTTCGCCGAGATCATCGACCCGCTGCTGCGCCGGGGCCTTCGCCTCGACTTCCTCCATGAGCTGCCGTACACGGTGCCCGGCCTGCCCTTCGAGTTCGTCGAGAAGGACGACGCGCGGCATGCAGCGCGTCAAGGGCCACCACGAGGACTTTCCCCTCAGCTTCACGCTCAAGATGACGAAGGAGGTCCGATGACCGCGCCCGCGAGCTACGGCGGATCGGCCGACGACCGTGCCGGCGGCGACGCTCAGCCACTCCCTCTCGGCGACGAGGACCTCCTCGCCATCCTGGAGGAGGCCATCACCGACGAGCGCGCCGCCCAGGAGAAGTACCGCCGCGGCCTCGAGCGCTGCGTGGACCCCGAGGCGTGCGCGGTGTTCGAGCAGCTGCTGCACGAGGAGCGCGCCCACGAGCGCGTCCTCCGGGCGCGCTACGTGGAGGTCAAGAAGCGCATCGGGCTGAGCGGCGCCGGCCGCGACTGACGCGCGCACGGCGGCCCGCAACATTTCTTCACACGTTCAGGCTCACCGAGCCTTGACCGTTCCTGATAGCGAGCGTATTCTTTTGGAGCGCTTTCACAGTCAAAACTGCTGAACAGCGTGTCCCGTCAGGGGGACAAAGACCGGTGCTTTCCCACCAGCACCGAGGCCCCTCGAAGGCGGCGCCACCCCTCCAGGCGCCGCCTTCGCTTTTGTCGCTCAGCCGGTAGAACCGCCTTGCGCACGCTCCGCGAGCGCGCGCAAGAGGGCGGGCACCTGCGCGCGCGGGACCACGAGGTCGGCGGCGTCCCGCACGGGCTGCGCCGCCTCCGCCACCGCGACCCCGAGGCCGGCCCAGCGCAGCATGTCCACGTCGTTCATGCCGTCGCCGAGGGTCACGACGCCCTCGCGCGGGAGTCCGAGCCGGTCGCAGAGCCAGGCGAGCGCGGCGCTCTTGCTCACCGAGGCATCGGCGAACTCGATGTACTCGGGCTGCGAGCGCACGACGTAGAGCCTCCCCGTCCAGAGCTCCTGGAGACCGGGGAGGATCGCATCCACGTCGTCCACGGAGGTGACGAGGACGAGCTTGGTCGGCGGGCGGCGGCGCACCTCGTCCTCGAGGTCCGGCACGCTCTCGATGCCGACCTCCACGTGGTCGGCGTAGCGCCGCGCCCATGGCGTGAGCTCCTCGACGTAGAGACGGTCGTCGATGTACGCGTTGAGTTGCCGGCCCATGGAACGCACGTGACGAACGACCTCCGCCGCGGCGTCGCCGTCCATGGGCGTGTGGCGCCACCACTCCCCGGTGCCGATGTCGGCGACCAGCGCGCCCTGGTAGCACACCACGGGCCCCTCGGTGACGCCGAGGCGGGCGGCCACACGCTGCACGCTCTGGAGCATGCGGCCGGTGCAGACGACAGCAGGCACACCGGCCGCACGCACGCCGGCCAGCGCCTCCGGCAGCCCGTCGGCCCAGGTGACGGCACGGTCCACGAGGGTGCCGTCCAGATCGGCGGCCACGAGCGCCGGGCGGAACTCCGGCGGGAGGACGGCGCTCATCGGGCGACGGCCAACGGGGTTGCGGGCGCGGCGCCGGCGGGAACAGTACTGGCGTATCGCACAGCTCGATACGCGGAGAAGCGCGACACCCCAGCGACCACGGGGAGCCTTCTCACGAAGACCTGGTGATTCCCAGGTCTTCGCTGCGTCATCGGGCCTTCTTCGCCGCCGGCCGCATCGACGTCACCACGAGATCGAGGCTCGAGATCTCGATGCCGGCGACCTTGCGCATATCGTCGCGGAACGCCTGGAGCACCGAGCCCTGGACGTCCCGCAGATCGCAGATGGGGACGTCCGCCTCGACGCGCACGCGCCACCCCGCGTCGTCCTTGCCTACCGCGACCTCGCCGACCTGTGACCCGGGCAGCATGGTCTCGAAGCGGCGCCGGAGAGCCTTGCGCAGCGCCGGCACGGAGAGCCTGGCGGTGCCGTCGTCGACGGCGAACTCGATGACCTGGGGCGGCACGGAGGGCTGGACCTGGCGGTACGCGAGGACGATGAGCCCGACGGTGACCGCGGCGACGACGGCCGCCGCAACGATGGTCTCGGTGGACGAAGTCGCGGTGAGGTCCGCCCACCACGTGGAGCCCTTCCACGTGAGGCCGGTGCTGGTGGCCAGCGCCGCCTGGCGCACGAGGGCGGCGCCACAGAGCAGCAGCGCGACGACGCCGGCGATCACCGCGATGACCCTGGCCAGCGGCGTCACGGCAGGTACCTCACGAGCTGCGCGACCTTGAGGACCCTGACACGGATGTCGGCGCGGCCGAGATCGGTCTGGGTGAGGCGGCCGGTCTGGCGACGGGCGGCCGCCTCGACGGCGGCGCGGACGCTCTCTGCGTCGGCCAGCGGTCGCGCCCAGATGCGCACCCGCCCGCGGAGCTCGGCTCCACGCTGCCAGAGCTCGGCCTCCGCGCGCACGACGTCGGGGTGCGCGCGGGCGGCGGCGCTGGAGACGAGCCGCTCGAGGTCCGCCTTGGGCGCGAGCACGCCGCCGTCGCCGGCCGGCGAAGCCAGCCACAGTGCGTCGGCGTCGTGCCGCAGGACCAGCCAGACGAGCCCGGCCAGCACGGCCATGGCGATGACGAGCAGCCAGGCAAGCAGCGCGTGCCCCGAGCTCGGGGTGATGTAGTCGAACGGCGAGAACGCCCAGCCGGCGGCCACGGCCACGAGCCTGATGGCGAACAGCGCCGCGACGATGCCGCTCGCCAGGAGCAGCAGGAACGTCGCGATGCGGGTGATGGAGCCGGCCGCCGATCCGGCGGGCCGGCGTCTCTCAGCCCGCGCCGCCAGCCTGGTCCTCCTGGAAGACGACGTCGGTGACGAGCACGTTGACCGCGCGCACGGGGAGGCCGGTGGTGGCCTCGACCTGGTCCGAGACGGCCTTGCGGCAGGCCTCGGCGATCGCCGGCACGCTCGCCCCGAAGACGATGCTCATGGTGATGTCGATGTCCACGCTGCCCTCGCGCAGATCGACCGAGATGCCCGGCGTGCCCTTGTCGCCGCGCAGGCCGGCGAGGGCGCGAGCGCTGGTGCCGCCCAGGGCGTGGATGCCCTCGATGCCGCCGATGGCCTTGAACGCGACCTTGGCTACCACACTGTCGGAGATGGTGACGCCACCCCCGCCCATGGGGGCCGCATCGGGCTTGGGATCGCTCATGGCACTCCTCCCGTGGTCGTGGTCATCGCGCTCGGTGAGCCGCAGCCGCGGCTCACCTGCCTACTGTACCCGCCGCGGCACACGGCACGCGAACTGGCACAGAGGCGGCACCCGCCCTGTCAGCTGCACTTGCTGTAGCTGCACCCCGGGTCGTTGCACACGGCACAGCCGCCCTCGTGGCGCATGGAGCCGCCGCAGTCGGGGCACGCGCCCTGGGCCACCTCGACGAAGGAGAGCTGCGGCTCCGGCGCGTGGCCGGCCTGCGCCGCGGCGCCGGCCACGTACCGCCGCTCGAGCGCCTTGCCGATGGCGTCGGCGCAGCTGAGCGTGGCGTTGGGGCCCATGCCGTAGGGCACGTGACAGCGGATACCCTTGAGCTGCTCGACGACCTCCTGCGGAGACGCGCCCTTCTTGAGCGCCAGGGAGATGAGCCGGCCCAGCGCCTCGGTGTTGCTGGAGGCGCACCCGCCGGCCTTGCCCATGTTGGCGAAGACCTCGCGGGCGCCGTACTCGTCGTCGTTCATGATGACGAAGAGCTTGCCGCAGCCGGTGTCCATGCGCTGCGTCTCACCGGTGAGGAGCTGCGGGCGCGAAGGCCGCGTGGTGGCGATGCCGCCGATGGCGGGATCGGGCTCGCGCCTCTTCTTGGTCTGGCCGACGTTGAGCACCTGCTCGTCGCGGCTGCCGTCGCGGTAGATGGTGACGCCCTTGCACCCGGTGCGGAACGCCATGCGGTAGACGTTCTCGACGTCGTCGAGCGTGGCCTCGTTGGGGAAGTTGACGGTCTTGGACACGGCGTTGTCGGTGCTCTTCTGGAACGCCGCCTGCAGCTTGATGTGCCACTCGGGCGTGATGTCGTGCGCCGTGGCGAACACGCCCTGCACGTCGGCGGGGACGCCGTCCACGTGGCGCGCGGAGCCCACCTCGGCGATCTTCTTCATGAGCTCGTCGCTGTGGAAGCCGCGCTCGCGCGCGACCTGCTCGAAGTACGGGTGACCCTCGACCATGCGGTCGTCGTCGAGCACGTTGGCGCGCACGTAGCTGAGCGCGAAGAGCGGCTCGATGCCGCTCGAGCAGCCGGCGATGATGCTGATGGTGCCGGTGGGCGCGATGGTGGTGACGGTGGCGTTGCGCACGCGCGCGCCCTCCGGCCTGTCGAAGCTGGAGCCCTCGAAGTTGGGGAACACGCCGCGCTCGCGCGCGAGCTCCTCGCTCTCGGCCCGCGCCTCGTCGTGGATGAAGCCCATGACCTCGCCGGCGATGCGGCAGGCCTCCTCCGAGTCGTAGGGCACCTGCAGGCGCAGGAGCATGTCGGCGAAGCCCATGACGCCGAGGCCGATCTTGCGGTTGCCCTTGGTCATCTCCTCGATCTCGGGCAGCGGGTAGCGGTTGACGTCGATGACGTCGTCGAGGAAGCGGACGGCGGTGCGCACCACACGCCCGAGCGCGCCGTAGTCGATGTGCCCGTCCGGCACCATGCGCGAGAGGTTGATGGAGCCCAGGTTGCAGCTCTCGTACGGGAGCAAGGGCTGCTCACCGCAGTTGTGGATGACCAGCCCGTTGGCGACGAAGGAGTGGGTGAGCGGCTCGGTGACGTCGTACACCATCTCCATGCCGTCTGGCTCGAGCGCGCTGAACCTGGCCGTGAAGGGCTGCCGGTACGGACCACGGCGATAACCCTCGAGCAGCGCGAGGAGCTTGCTCTGCTTGGCCTCGCTCATGAAGCCGATCTCGTCGGCGAACTGCCGCAGGCCGCCGCGAGAGACGACGAGGTCGTGGTACGCCTGGCAGTCGTAGAACGCCGTACCTCCGCGGCCGTCCGGGAGCTCCCTCTGGCCCTGCGGCCGGCGGCCCTCGTAGATGCGCGACGGGATGCCGAAGTTGAGCAGCAGCCGCTGCACGTCCCGGAGCAGCGAGCGGCTGATGGAGGTGAGGCGCACGCTCACGCCCTTCTCCGGCGAGCCGCTGACGTGCCCGTCGGCGGTGAAGAGCGCCGTGAGGAACCCGCGCTGCATCCCCTCGCAGCCGGCGAGCACGCTCTCCGGCACCTTGTGCTTGCCGCCGGGCCGTAACCCCTGCTCCTCGGCGACGCGCCAGAAGCGCGTGGACTTGATGCGGTACTCGTCCCGGCCGCCCACGTGGTACCCGCCGTCGTGTAGGCGCGATCGAGGATCTGCGTGCCCTCGACCTCCTCCTGCATGAGGCCGGCGAAGACCGGAGCCAGCTCCTGCTTCTCGTCGCCGAAGAACGAGAGCACGACCTCGGTGGCCTTCATGGTGCCGTCTCCGACGAGCCAGCCGAGCAGCGTGCCGAGGCGGCTTGAACCAGTGCTGCCGAAGCCGCCCTTGCGGTCGAGGATGTGGATGCGGTCGCCCTGGGTCAACTCGCCCGCCGGCACCCACCCGCGGGCGGTCTTGACACGATGATCGGCGGTCAGCCGGAGCTCGTACCCCTCCACGGTGCTGAGCCGGAAGACCGGCTTGACACCGCTCGCGACCACCTTCGAGGCTTTGGCCTGCGTGCGGTCGCCGGCCCTACGGCTGTCGAGGACCAGGCCGGGCCGACGGCGACCCTCGTACAGGTCGACGATGCGCCGCAGACCACCGTCTGTGTACACCAGGGTCTCCCCGGTGACGCAGGGATTCGTGCTCTCGATCTCACCCAGCTGCGGCGTGGGATTGTCCTCGTTGATGCGGTCGATGAACACGATGCCGGGGTCGCCGTTCTTCCAGGCGAGGTTGACCATGTTCTTGAAGACCTTGCGCGCGTTGAGCTTCTGGACCGACTCGCCGGAGCGCGGGTTGACCAGCGCGTACTCCTCGTCGGCCTCTACGGCGCGCATGAACGCGTCGGTGACGGCGACCGAGATGTTGAAGTTGTTGAGCCGGTCGTCGTCCTGCTTGGCGCTGATGAAGTCGAGGATGTCCGGGTGGTCGACGCGCATGATGCCCATGTTGGCGCCGCGGCGCGTGCCGCCCTGCTTGATGGTCTCGGTGGCGGCGTCGAACACGCTCATGAACGAGAGCGGGCCACTGGAGACGCCCCGGGTGCTGTTGACCACGTCGTTGTGCGGGCGCACGCGCGAGAAGGAGAAGCCGGTGCCGCCGCCGCTCTTGTGGATGAGGGCGGTGTTCTTGATGGCCTCGAAGATGGACTCCATGGAGTCGCCCACGGGGAGGACGAAACATGCGGAGAGCTGGCCGAGCTCGCGGCCGGCGTTCATGAGGGTGGGGCTGTTGGGGAGGAACTCCAGGCTCGTCATGAGCCGGTAGAAGGTGTCCTCCCACTCCTCCACGGGAGCCGCGGGGTTGTACAGGCGTTCGGCCTGGGCGATGGCGCGTGCGACCCGCCGGAACATCTCCTCGGGGGTCTCGAGCGCCTCGCCGTTCTCACCCTTCTTGAGGTAGCGGCGCTGGAGCACCTTGAGTGCGTTTGGCGACAGCTCGATCACTGCCTTCCCCGTGTCAGTCATGCCCCGTTCTCCCCTGAGTAGTCACCGCGTGCGGTGTGGTGAAGATGATCTCGTCCAGGTAGCTCTCTTCGGCGTCGATGCCCGGGAGCGGCTCCTCGCCGGGCAGCGGCTCGACGCCCGCGAGCTCCAGCTTGGCGAGCTCCTGCTCGAACTCCTCGATGTCCTCGAACTGCCGGTACACGGAGGCGAACCTGATGTACGCCACCTTGTCGATGTCGCGCAGGTGGCGCAGCGCCCGCTCCCCCACCATCCTGGTGGTCACCGGGCGCCCCGACACGCGGCGCAGGTCGTTCTCGATGTCGTCGCAGGTCCGCTCGAGGCGGTCGAGCGGGATGGCCCGCTTCTCGCACGCGCGCAGGAGTCCGTTGAGGACCTTCTGCCGCGTGAACAGCTCTTCTCTGCCGTCGCTCTTGACCACCATGAGCGGTACCTCTTCGATGCGTTCGTAGGTCGTGTAGCGGCGCTCGCACGCCAGGCACTCGCGGCGGCGGCGGATCGCGTCGCCGGCCTCGGAGTCGCGCGAATCGACGACTTTGCTCTCATCGCTGTTGCAGAATGGACAACGCACAGGAATCCGCCTCACCACAAGATGTAGTGCCCCCGGTCGGTGCGGACACCACTATAGTGTATTCGCGTTGCCCCGCAAGCATCCTTGCCGTCTTTGACCACGCCTTTTCCGCTCGCCAACCGTAACCCTCTACCTGAGGGTATGAGTACGTGCCCTACGGCACAGGGGGAGGGCGCTTCCGCAGCGGCAGGCGGACGCTACCAGAGAGGGCGGACGGAGGAGGCGGAGGCGGCGCGATATACTCAGCCTGTGAACGTCATCGTCCTCCCCACCTACAACGAGCGCGAGAACCTGCGGCACGCCCTCGGCCGCATCCGCGAGGTCGCCGACGGGCACGGCGTGCAACTGCACACGCTGATCGTCGACGACGATTCGCCGGACGGCACCGGGCAAGCTCGCCGACGAGCTCGCGCGCGAGGTGCCGGACGTGAGCGTCCTGCACCGGGCCGCCAAGGAGGGCCTCGCGAAGGCGTACTTCGCCGGGTTCCGCGAGGCCATGGCCCTGGGCGCCGAGCGCATCTTCGAGATGGACGCCGACCTCAGTCACGACGCCTCCTACCTCCCGCACTTCCTGCGCTGCATCGACCAGGGCGCCGACGTCGTGCTCGGCTCGCGCTACGTCAAGGGCGGCGGCGTGGAGAACTGGAGTCTCTCGCGCAAGGTCATCAGCCGCGGTGGCTGCCTGTACGCGCAGACCATCCTCGGCCTGCCCCAGCACGACCTCACCGGCGGCTACAAGTGCTTCCGGCGGGAGGTGCTCGAGGCCATCGACCTCGACGCCGTCAACGCCAAGGGCTACGGCTTCCAGATCGAGATGACCTACCGCGCGCACAAGCTGGGCTTCAAGGTCGTCGAGCTGCCCATCATCTTCGTCGACCGCAAGGTCGGCGAGAGCAAGATGAGCGGCGACATCTTCCTCGAGGCCCTGGTCAACGTCTGGAAGCTCCGCTTCAGCGGCGTGCCCACACGGCAGCCGGCCTGAGGCCGGCGGGCCCGAGGCGTCCGGCACCGTGACTCCAGCCGCGCAGGCCGGCGCCGGCCGTGAGACGAGCGCCGTCGTGAGACGAGCGCCGGCGGGCGCCGAGCCGGGGCGGCGAGGCGAGCTACGGCCCGGGGTCCGGAGGCGTGCTCGCCGTCGACGTCGGCGCCGGCACCACGGACATCCTGCTCACGCGCCCCGGCCAGCCGCTGGAGAACGCCGTCAAGCTCGTGGTGCCCTCGGCCACCCAGGTGGCCGGAGCGCGCATCGCGGCGGCGACGGCCGCGGGCCGGACGGTGGTCTTCCGCGGCCCGGTGATGGGCGGCGGCGCGGTGACGCAGGCGATGAAGGCCCACCTCGCCGCCGGACACCCGTTCGTGGCCACGGAGTCGGCCGCCGCCAGCTTCGCCGACGACCTCGACAAGGTACGCGCTCTGGGCGCGCGGGTGGTCGGGCGACGGCGCCGCCGACGAAGTGCTGCGGCGTCTGCCGGCCGGCGCCGCCGCCGAGGTCGCCTCCGGCGACCTGGACGCGGCGGCGCTCACGCAGGCCTTGCGCCTGCTCGGCGTGGAGCCGGTGTTCGCGGCCGTGGCCGTCGCCGTGCAGGACCACGGCTACGCCCCGGGCGAGCTCCAACCGCGTGCTGCGCTTCTCCCTGTGGGAGCGTGCGCTCGCGCAGCGCCGGCGGATCGCCGACCTCTTCTACGACGCGGGGGACGTCCCGCCGGAGCTCACCCGACTTGCGAGCGGCAGCGGACGCGGCGGCCGGTCTCGCCGGCGACCGGCCGGTGCTCACCGGCGACACCGGCCCGGCGGCCCTCTACGGCGCCCTCCCCGAGGGCGCCGAGGACGCCGTGCTCGTCAACATCGGCAACGGCCACACGGTCTGCCTGCTGGCGCTGGAGGGCCGTGTGGCCGGCGTGTTCGAGCACCACACCGTCTGCCTGGACCGCGCCGGTCTCGAGTCTGCGGCTGAGCCGCTGGCTGGCCGGCGACCTGCACAGCGAAGAGGTCCGCGACGACCACGGGCACGGCGCCGTGCTCGCGCCGGACGCCGCCGGCGCCGCGAGTGGACGCCGGCGGCGCGACCTCGCCGTCCTGGCCTGCCGCTCATCGTCACCGGGCCGCGCCGCGACCTGCTCGCCGGCAGCGAGCTGCCGGCCGAGTTCGCGGCGCCCCACGGCGACATGATGCTCACCGGCTGCTTCGGCCTCCTGCGCGCGCTGCAGGACCGGCACGAGGGGCTCGCGTGAGCGCGCCGCACGGGCCGCGGACGGCGACCGGCGCCGGCGGGCGGCCGGAGGTCGCCGCATGAGCCGCCCGCTCTCCACCGGCCTGGTCGTGCCGGTCGAAGCGGCGGCCGGCCTGCTCGCTCCCTGGACGCGCACCCTGCCGGCGGCAGGCCGCGCCCTGCCGCCGCACGTCACGGCGCTCTGGCCGTTCCTTCCGGTCGAGGCGATCGACGCGGCCGTCGAGCGCCGCCTCGAGGAGCTGCTCGCAGGCGTGCCCGCATTCACGTTCGCGCTCACGCGCGTGGCCGAGCTCGCCGACGCCGCCGTGCTGCTGCCGGAGCCGGCGGCGCCGTTCCGCGCGCTCACCCGGCGCCTCTGGGACGAGTGGCCGGAGTGCCCGCCGTTCGGCGGCGCGTACGACGACGTGGCTCCGCACGTGGTGATCGCGCTCGATCCCCCGGCGAGCGAGCGCGAGGCTCATCGAGACGGCGCTCGCGCCCCGCCTGCCTCTCCCCTGCCGCGCGACCGAACTGCTCCTCGTGGAGGAGACGCCGAGCGGGCCGCTGCGCGAGCGCCGCCGCTACGCGCTCGGCGGCTGACCCGCCGGCAGGTCGCGCACCGCCGCCGCGCACGCCCGCGAGCGACGTCGCCGCGCGGACGGCGGCGAGCACGGCCTCGGCGAGCGCCGTGGCCGCGGCCGCGCCGACGGCGGTGACGTCGGCGCGCACGCCGGCGGCGCCGGTCGCGAGCGCGAACACGGTGTCTCCGTCCAGCATCGTGTGCACGGGGTCGATGGTGCGCGCAAGGCCGTCGTGCGCCATCTGCGCGACCTTGGCAGCCTCCGGCTTGGTGAGCTCGGCGTCGGTGGCCACGACCGCCAGGGTCGTGCTCTGGCCGACGCCCACCTCCGGCGGGTGCTCGCGCAGCCACTCCGTGGTGCGGATGAAGCCTCCGCCCTCCCGCCGCGGCCCGGCGACCACGGAGCCGCTCGCCGGGTCGACCACGTCGCCGGCGGCGTTGACCGCCACCAGCGCGCCGACGGTGACCCCGCCGGCGAGCCGCACGCTCGCCGAGCCGAGCCCGCTCTTGGTGGCATGCTCGAACCCCGGCACCTTGCCCACGGTCGCCCCGGTGCCGGCGCCGACGCAGCCCTGCGGCACCGGCTCCCTGGAGGCGGCCTCGCAGGCGGCCTCGCCGGCGGCCGCGTCCGGACGCACGTCCGGCCGCCCCACCGGCAGGTCGAAGAGCACGGCCGCGGGGACGATGGGCACGCGCAGCGGGCCCACCTCCACCCCGCGGCCCTGCGCCTCCAGCCAGCGCATCACGCCGCAGGCGGCGTCGAGGCCGAACGCGCTCCCGCCGCCGATCAGCACCGCGTGCACGCGCTGCACGGCGTTCACCGGGTCGAGCAGGTCGGTCTCACGCGTTCCCGGGCGCCGACCCGCGGACGTCCACGCCCGCCACGGCGCCCTCCCCGTCGCACAGCACGACGGTGCACCCGGTGGCCGCATCAAGGTCGGTACAGTGGCCCACGGCCAGCCCGCCGACATCCGTTAGACTCCCGTTCATACACCCTCCTCGACCGTTCCGGGTACGAGGATACCGTGGACGAAACGAGAGGAGGAGCGTGTCCGGACACACCGAGGCTCTGCTGACGCTCTTCCTGGCGTTCACCGCGGCGCGCCTGCTCGGTCACCTCTTCCAGCGCTTCAAGCTGCCCGTGGTCGTCGGCGAACTGCTCGCCGGCGCCATCCTCGGGCCGCAGCTGCTCGACGTGATCCAATCCGGACGAGATCCTCGACACCTTCGCCGAGCTCGGCGTCATCATGCTGCTCTTCATGGCCGGGCTCGAGACGCACGTTGCCGAGCTGCTCGAGACCCGGGCCGCGGCGATCAGGGTGGCGCTGCTCGGCGCCGCCCTGCCGTTCATCGGCGGCCTGCTGCTGGGCCTGCTCTTCGGCTGGGAGTCGAGCGCGGCGCTCTTCATGGCCACCGCGCTCACCGCCACCTCCGTCGGCATCACGGTGCGCGCGCTTCGAGAGCTCGGGCACAGCGAGAAGCGCTCGGTACGCATCATCCTCGCCGCGGCCGTGCTCGACGACGTCCTCGGCCTCATCGTCCTCGTCGTCGTGAGCGGCACGGCGCTCGGCAGCTTCGACGTCTTCAACCTCGTGCTGCTCATCCTGGAGGCTATCGCCTACGTCGGGATGTTCGGCTTCTTCGGCCCCAAGCTCGTCGTCAAGCTCCGCGCCTGGCTCAAGGACCTGCGCGTCTCCATCCTCTTCGAGATCGGCGTGGTCCTCACGCTCGCGCTCTCGCTGCTCGCCGACTACATCGGCCTGGCGGCCATCGTCGGCGCCTTCATCGCCGGGCTCACGATGAGCGAGCTCAAGCAGCACACCGGCATCGTCAAGCGGTTCGAGCCCCTCGCCTGGTTCTTCACGCCGTTCTTCTTCGTGCTCATGGGCACGTACCTCGACTTCGCCGCGTTCACCAAGCCGTCGGTCCTGCTGGCCATCGCGGTCTTCACGGCGCTCGCGGTGGTGACCAAGTACCTCGGCGGCTCGATCGGCGCGCGCGCGGAGGGCCCGCAGATCGCGCGCGAGGTCGGCGTCGGCATGATCCCGCGCGGCGAAGTGGGCATCGTCGTCGCCGGCTATCGCGCTCGCCGCCGGCGCCATCGAGCGACGACATCTACGCCGACATCCTCGGCATGGTGCTGGCGACGACGATCCTGGCGCCGTTCCTGATCAAGATCGTGTTCGGGCGAAACTGGGAGCGGGACCCCGAGGCGCACACCGACGAGGAGTGACCTCCCCCCGGCCGGCTGGGTCGCTCTAGAAGCGGCTGATGCCCGCCAGGGCGTTCTTGAACGCCGCCCGGGCCGCGTCGTCGTAGACGCTGAACATGATGTGGCGGAGCGCCGTGCGCGGGTGCTCCTTGAGGTACGCGACCGTCTCGGTGACCATCAGGCTCGAGCACTGGTAGAGCGGGAACGCGCAGGCGCCGGTGCCGAACGCGGGCATGGCGACGGAGCGCGAGTGAGCCCGCTCGGCCGCGGCGAGCGCGGCGCGCGTCGCCGCGGAGATACCGCCGGCGTCGGCGCTGGGGCCGGACTCGGAAAGCGCCACGTGGATGACCCAGCGCGCCCTGAGGTCGTGGCCGGTGGTGATGACGGCCTCGCCCACCTTGACGGGGCCCTGGAGGACCGCTTCCTTCTCGACCGCTTCGCCGCCGGCGCGCTTGATGGCGGCCGCGACTCCGTGGTCCATCCACAGCTCCACGGAGGCCGGTGCGACGACGGCGTCGACCTCGAGCTGGGTGATGTCGCCGCTGGCGATCTCGAGTTTGGTCTTGCCCACTGACGTCTTCATGTGCCCTCCACTCTGCGCCGGGCGCAGGGATGCATTCGTTGCCGGGAGTATACCTGCCGGGGGTAGACTGCGCGGGGGGCAGACACCGCAGCGGAGCCCCGGGGGGAGCAGCCACGAGCGCCTACGCAGCCTGGATCGTCGCCGCCTTCGTCATGACCGCGCTGTGGGCGCTGGTCGTGGTCGTCAACAAGAAGATCCTCGAGTCCGTGACCCCGGTCGCGGTCAACTTCTTCATCCGCCTGGTGGCCATCGGAGGGCTGCTGGCGATCACCGTGCCGCTCACCGTGTTCGACCTGTGGAGCAACGGATTCGGCATCAACGCCGAGGCCGCCGGCTGGATAGCCCTGGCGGCTGTCGGCACCTGGGTCGTGGCCTTCAACGCTTACTACTTCGCCCTGCGCGGCGAGCGGGTCGCGGTGATCGCGCCGATCACGAGCACCGACCCCGTGTGGACGGCGCTCTTCGCCTGGCTCATCGTGGGCGCCTCGTTCGGGGCCGCTACCCTGGCCGGCATGGCGGTGACCATGGCCGGCGTGGTGCTCATCTCGCGCTGGATGGACGAGGGCGCCGGCGCGCCGGGGGGCGGAGCTGACCGGCGCGGCCGCGCTGGCGGGCGCCGCCCACGGCGAGGTGCTCCCCGACGAGCCCGCCGCCCGCGACTGCCCCTCCGCGGACAGCCTCGCCGCCACTCGCCCCTCCCCGGACGGCCTGGCCGCGGCGCGGACTGCCCGCCCCCGGCGGCGCACACCGGCGCCGCCAAGGCCAGGCTCATCGGCCTGGCCGTGCTCACCGCCGCCGGATGGGGCCTCGGCCCCGTGCTCATCGACCAGGCCGCCGAGGCCTACGGCAGGGTGACGGCGACCATGATGCTCCTCAGCCAGGTGTTCGGCGCGCTCATGCTCGGCGCGCTGCTGCTGTGGCGCCGGCCGCCGATAGCGGCGCGCCCGCTGACATCGGAGGCGCGCCGCTCCGCCATGCGGCTCATCGTCCTGGCCGGCCTCCTCGAGGCGGCGGTGAGCGTGCTCTTCTACCTCACCATCGTCGCCCTCGGGCCGTTGCTGGCGATGCTGATCATGGCGACGACGCCGGTGTTCTCCATCGTCTTCGGCGTCGTCTTCCTGCGCGAGCGTCCGGGGCTGCGCCTCACGCTCGCCGCCGCCGTCACCGTCGCCGGCGTGCTCATCGCCACGCTCGACGGCCTCGCCTGAGCCGTCCGCGCTCAAGCCCGGGGGAGGTGCGGGTCCGCCGCCGCGGCGCCGGCCGCGGGCGCCGGCCGGCAGTGTGTGGTCGTGCCCTCGGAAGGACGTAGATACGTTGTAGATACATCCCGGCGCGCGCCGTGCCGGGGCTCGCCAGATGTATCTACTTTGGCTCTACGTCTTACGAGCGCCCCCGCAGCGCACCCCCCCAGGGGCCTCCTCCCGTGCGACGCACAGCAGCCTTCAACGCTGTTGCCGCGGCGACGACGACCGCCGGGCCCCGACGGGCTGGGGGCGGGCGCCCAGACGCACGAGGGCGGGCGGCGCACCGGCCGCCCCGGGACGCACAAGGGGCGGGCGGCGCTTCCGGCCGCCCGCCCCCTCGGCGGTGCTCATCAAGCCCGGAGCCGCGCTTCGCGCGCGGCCGGGCCCGTCACTTGGCGCGGCCGAACAGCCTCCGGCGCACGGCCGCCATCTTGAGCCACTGGATGCCCTCCGTCGGGTTCAGCTCCTTCGGGCAGGCCTCGATGCAGTTGGTGATCGTGTGGCAGCGGTAGGCTCCGCGCTCGTTGTCCCAGGTCGGCATGCGCTCCTTCTTGGCCTCGTCGCGCGAGTCGACCTCGAACCGGTACGCCTTGAGCAGCGCCGCCGGGCCGATGTAGTTGTCCTCGCCCCACACCGACGGGCAACTGCTGTAGCAGGCGCCGCAGAGGATGCAGTCGATGGGCATGTTGAGCTTGTGGCGGTCGGCCGGCGACTGCAGGATCTCCTTCGCCGGCTCCTGGCTGTGGCGGATGAGCCACGGCTGGATGTACTCGTACTTGGCGAAGAAGTCGTCCATGTCGCACACGAGGTCCTTGACCAGCGGCATGTGCGGCAGCGGCGCGATGTGCACCTCGTCGGTGTGCAGGTGCAGCACGTTGGTCTGGCAGGCCAGCCGGTAGCGGCCGTTGATGTACATGGCGCACGACCCGCAGATGGACGCGCGGCAGCAGTAGCGGAACGCGAGCGAGCCGTCCAGCTGCTCCTGGATGTGGAAGAGACCCTCGAGGACCGTGAGGCTGGTCTCGTACGGGACCTCGAACTGCTGGACGCGCGAGCTGCCCTTCTCGTCGCGCGCCGGGTCGTAGCGCTTGATGTGGAAGTTGACCGTGCGCATCAGTACTTCCGCTCCTGAGGCTCGAAGGGGCCGAGGGTGACGGGCACGTACTCGAGCCGCGGTCCCTCGGGGGTGTGGTACGCGAGCGTGTGTTTGAGCCACTGCTCGTCGTCGCGCGCCGGGAAGTCGGTGCGCGAGTGCGATCCGCGCGACTCGGTGCGCGCGATCGCGCCCTCGGCGACGCAGAGCGCGAGGTCGACCATGCCCTCGAGCTCGAGCGTGCGCATGAGGTCGAGGTTGAACACGCCGGCGGCGTTGCGCAGGCCGACGCGGCCGCAGCGCTCCTTGAGGCGGCGCAGGGTCTCGAGGCCGGTGCGCATGACGCTGTCCTCGCGGAAGACGCCGAAGTAGTCGCGCGTGGTGGCGATCATCTCGGCGCGGATGGCGTAGGCGTCGGCTCCGTCCGCGCCGCGGGCGGCCAGCTCGGCGACACGGGCCTCCATGGCGGCGACGGCGCCCGCGGCGGCCGCCGCGGGGTCGCCGGCCGAGGCCCCGCCCTCGAGGTCGGCCACGACGGCCATGCCGGCGCGGCGGCCGAAGACGATGGTCTCGAGCAGCGAGTTGCCGCCGAGCCGGTTGGCGCCGTGCACACTGACGCAGGCGCACTCGCCGGCGGCGTAGAACCCCGGCAGCTTCGTGCGGCCGTCCACATCCGTGTCGATGCCGCCCATGGTGTAGTGCTGCACGGGGCGGATCGGGATGGGCTCCTCGATGGGGTCGACGCCCTCGAAGTGGATGGCGATGTCGCGGATGCCGGGCAGGCGCTCGAGGATCTTCTCGGCGCCGAGGTGACGGAGGTCGAGGTGGACGTAGTCCGAGCCGCCGATGCCGCGGCCCTCGTTGATCTCGGTGGTGATGGAGCGGGCGGTGATGTCGCGCGGCGCCAGCTCCATGGCCTTGGGCGCGTACCTGGCCATGAAGCGCTCGCCCTCGCCGTTGACGAGATAGCCGCCCTCACCGCGGCACGCCTCGCTCATGAGGATGTGCGTGGTGAGCAGGCCCGTGGGGTGGAACTGGATGAACTCCATGTCCTCGGCGGGCACACCGGCCTGGTAGGCCATTGCCGCGCCGGCGCCGGTGCTGATGATGGCGTTGGTGGAGTTGCCGTAGATGCGGCCGGCGCCGCCCGTGGCCATGACCACGGCGTCGGCCGTGAAGGCGTGGAACCCGCCGTTGATCATGTCGTAGGCGACGACGCCGCGGCAGCGGCCTTCGTCCACGATCAGCGAGGTGACGAACACCTCGATGTACATCTTGACGCCGCGCTCGTAGGCGCGCTCGACCAGCGTGTGCAGCAGGTAGTGGCCGGTCTTGTCGGCGCCGTAGCAGGTGCGCGGGTACCCGGCGCCGCCGAACGGCCGCTGGGCGATGCGCCCGTCGTCGAGCCGGCTGAACGGGCAGCCCCAGTGGTCCATCTCGAAGATGACGCCGGGGGCGTCCTTGGTCATCTGGATGGCGGTGTCCTGGTCGGCCAGGTAGTCCGAGCCCTTGACGGTGTCGAACGCGTGCTTCTCCGGGGTGTCGTCGTGAGCGTCCGGGTGATTGGCCAGCGCCGCGTTGATGCCGCCCTGCGCGGCGCCCGAGTGGCTGCGGCCGGGGTGGACCTGGCTGAGGATCGCCACGTCCAGACCGGCCGCCTTGGCCTCCACGGCGGCGCGGAGCCCGGAGAGGCCGCCGCCGACGACGATGAGCTGATGGTGTGGCATGCGCTCCTCCCTCAGCTCACCCAGACCCAGAGGGCCCAGATGCCGTAGACGACCGCCAGGATGCCGGCGACCCAGAGGAACGCGGCCAGCCCGCGCCGGACCCCGGTGCCCTTGAAGCCGTAGTCGAGCAGCACCATGCGCACGCCGTTGAGCGCGTGGTAGGTGACGGCGACCAGCAGCAGGATGTCGTTGACGAGCACGGCGGTGACCGCCAGCCGCTCGCCGATGTTGTCGTAGCTCAGCTCGCCGATGGCCACGAAGTGCGTGAGCACCAGGTGGACCATGATGGTGACGAGGATCACGACGGCGGTGACCCGCTGGCCCAGCCAGGCCCACATGCCGCCGGCGCTGCGATCGAGTGTCTCGGTCCTCACGTTCCCCTCCCTAGAAGATGAAGGGGATGGCCTTGTAGGCGAACCCCCACACCGCTGCGGCGGCGATCAGCATGCAGATCCAGAAGACGGCCTTGTGGTTCTTGATGCCCACGCCGAAGTCCATGAGCAGGATGCGCACGCCGTTGAGGGCGTGGTAGAGCACCGCACCGACCAGGATCATGTCCAGAAGCACCAGGAACGGCTTGTCGAAGAACTCGAAGAAGCTGTCGAGCGTCTCCGCCCCGCTCGCGCGCCCCTGGGAGATGACCCAGACGTGGACGAACAGGTAGGCGGCAAGGACGAGGCCGCTGATGCGGAAGAGGATCCAGGCCCACATGCCGATGCCCTTCCACAGGCCCGCGCCGACGTTGGCCGTCTCGCGCTCTTGTGCGCTCACGCTGAGCACCCCCTCACAGGTTCAAGCTCCGCCCGGCACGGGCGGACAGGCTCCACAGATTCGCCATCGTAGAACGACGACGGAAGACAAGGCAATGCCGCGGGTGCCCCATGGCTCGCGGCCTGCCATATCGCATCGTGGTATGGCGATATCATATCGAAGCGGAGGATGGTGAGGCAAGTAGTGTCAGCGGCGGCGCTTGCGGCCGCCGCGCCGGGCGCGCGACCTGGCCGGGACGCCGCGCGGCACGACCCCGGCGGCCACGGCCGCCGTGATGCGCGCCGCGCGCAGACGCTCGAGGACGGCCAGCAGGAGGTCCGCGGCCGTCTTCGCGACGAGGAGCACGACGAGGCCGGTGAGCGCCGAGTCGAAGACCCAGTACACGAGCAGCGCGCCGGCCAGCACGCCGAACTGCAGGATCAAGAGGCGGCGGAGCGGCTCCGAGACCACCGCCTCCGGCGGGATGACCTCGGCCTCGCCGCCGCGCACGAAGTCCCACCAGTACACGGCGGCGCGCATGACCACGAGGCCGGCCACCACGGCCCAGAACTGCCAGGTGACGAACGGCGCGCCGGGCCGGACGGGCGCCTCGCCGCCGGGCTTGAGCAGCAGGCCGCTGAACACCATGTAGGCGATGATCGCCTGGGCGCCCACGACGATGATGTAGGTCTTGATGAACTCGCGCACGAGCACCTTGTCGCGCTCGTCCGTGGCGGAGCCGGCGGCGAACGAGGCGCGGGCGCGCAGCCAGGCGAACACACCGTCGGCGAGGCCGTCGATGACGCAGGCGATCACGACGGCCAGCACCGACCACTCGCCGGCCCAGGCAGCCCACACCACGGCCGCGTCGGCGAGCAGCAGCAGGACCAAGCCGGGCGCGGCCCGTCCCAGCGTCGCCGCGCTCGGCTCGCTCAGCTGGACGTCGTCCGTCGTCTCGTCGGCCACCCGGTTCCCTTCGCGAAAGCCGCGCCGGGCATACCGGCGCGTTCCACGGGTAGGGTATGGTGCGGCGGGGCGTGGAGCAAGGCGGCAGACGGTCCGCCACACGCACGCAGACGGCCTGCGGGGCCACCACGGAGGAGGGATCGGATGACGGAGCACGAGCCGGGCACGGAGGCGCGTCGCTGCACGCTCACCGTGCCGAGCTCGCTCGCCTTCCTGCCCATGGTGCAGGCGTTCGTGCGCGAGTACGCGCGCGAGGCCGGGTTCCCGGACGAGGAGCTGGGCCGCCTCGACCTGGTCATGGAGGAGGCGGCCACCAACGTGATCTACGGGGCGTTCGGCGGCGACGAGAGCGGGAGGTTCGACGTCGCCTGCGAGAGCATCCCCGCCGGCATCCAGATCACGGTGCACGACGAGGGTCTGCCGTGGGACCCCTCCCTCGCCCCCGAGTACGACCCCGGCGCCGACCTCGAGACCCAGACCGGCGCCGGCCTCGGCAGCTTCCTCATCCAGCGGTCCGCGGACGCGGTAGAGTTCCACAACCTCGGCAGCCGCGGCAAGGAGACGGTGATCGTCAAGTACCTGCCGGCGGACACCATCGCCACCGCGCCGCCGGCCGAGGAGGCGCCTCTGGCGGAGCCCGAGCACGTGCCCGCGGCGGAGCGGGCGCAGCTCGACATCGGCCCGCTGCGCCCGGACCAGGCCATCGAGGTCTGCCGCTGCATCTACGACGCCTACCGCTACACCTACGTCAACGAGCATCTCTACTACCCGGACCGGGTGGTGGCGCTCAACGAGGCCGGCGACATGGTCTCGGCGGTGGCGAGCGCCGCCGACGGCGAGGTCGCCGGCCACGCGGCGCTGGTCTTCCCCGAGGACACGCACGAGGTAGCCGACCTCGCCGTGGTGGCCACCAAGGCCAAGTTCCGCGGCCAGTCTGTCGCCCGGCGCCTCGGTGAGTACCTGGACGCCGAGGCGCTGGCCCGCGGCCTCCACGGCCTCTTCATCGAGGAGGTCACGGTCCACACGTTCACGCAGAAGTTCTGCCACCGCCTCGGGTTCGTGGACAGCGGGTTCCTGCTCGCGTACTCGCCGGCGACGATGGCCTTTGAGGGCATCGCCGGGGAGGCGAGCGCGCGGCGCTCGGTCATCCTGGGGTTCAAGTACCTGACCGAGCCGCAGGTCACGCGCGTCTACGCGCCCAGGCGTCACCGCGAGGCCATCGCCGGCATCTACTCCCGCCTGGGCGTCAAGGTCGAGTTCGCCGCGCTCTCGCGGGTCGCGCACCGCGGCGAGCCGCAGCTCGACGTGAGCGTCAACCCGAGGCGCGCGGTCGCCATGGTCCGCATCCCGACCTACGGCCGCGACCTGGCGCAGCACATCCGCAGCGAGGTGCTGCGCCAGCTCCGCGACAACGTCGCCGTCGTCAACGTGTACCTCGACCTCAGCCGGCCGGGCACGGGCAGGGTGGCGGCCGCGCTCGAGGACGCCGGGTTCCTCTTCACCGGCATCCTGCCCGGCGGCCGCTCCGGCGACTGGCTCATCCTCCAGTACTTCAACGGGGTACTCGTCGACTACGACGCCATGCAGGTGGAGGACCAGGCCACGCGCGACCTCCTCGCCTACATCCGCGCCAACGACCGCCGCGAGGCTTGATGAGCTTCGAGGGTCTCGAGTTCACCCTGGTCGTCGACCTCGTCAAGAGCATGGCGGTCGTGATCGTGGTCGCCTACCTCTTCACGCGCACCAGGCTGTACCGCCAGGTGCTGGACGACCAGCTCGGGCGGCCGCGGGCGCCTGCTGCTGGTGCTCATCTTCGGCATCTTCTCGGTGTGGGGCACGCTGTCCGGGGTCGACGTCAACGGGGCCATCGCCAACACGCGCGACCTCGGGCCCGCCCTGGGAGGGCTCATCGGCGGGCCGGTGGTCGGCATCGGCGCCGGCCTCATCGGCGGTGCGCAGCGGCTGGCGATGGGCGGCTGGACGGCGGTGCCGTCGGCCCTGGGCGCGGTGGCCGCCGGCGCCGCCGGCGGCGCCGTGTTCCTGCTGTTCAAGCGGCGCGTCGCGCCGGTGTGGGCGGCCATGCTCCTCGCCGTCTTCACCGAGTCGGTGCTCATGGGGCTCAACCTGCTCATGGCCGAGCCCTTCGACGCGGCGCTGCAGCTCGTCGAGGACGTCATCGTCCCGATGATCCTGGTCAACGCCGCCGGCATGGGCCTGTTCGTCTTCATCGTGCGCAACGAGGCGCGCGAGCGCGAGACGGCGGCGCAGAAGGAGCGCATGGAGGGTGAGCTCACGGTGGCGCGGGACATCCAGCGTTCCATCGTGCCCTCCATCTTCCCGCCGTTCCCGGAGCGCGAGGAGTTCGACCTGCACGCGCTGCTGGAGCCGGCGCGCGAGGTGGGCGGCGACCTCTACGACTTCTTCCTCTACGACGACGACCACCTGTGCCTCGCCATCGGCGACGTCGCCGGCAAGGGCGTGCCGGCGTCGCTGTTCATGGCGGTGACGATCACGCTGCTGCGGGCGGCCGGGACCCGGTCCCTCGACCCGGCCGAGGTGCTCGCCCAGGTCAACACGCCGCTCTGCCGCGGCAACGACGCCGCCATGTTCGTCACCCTGTTCTACGGCGTCTACCGCGTGAGCACCGGCGAGCTCACGTACTCCACCGGCGGCCACCTGCCACCCTCGGTGGTGCGCGCCGGCGGCGCGGTCGAGACGGTGGCGCGCACCGCCGGCCCGGGGCTCGGCGTCTCACCGTCGGCATCGTTCGGCCGCGCGAGCCTCACGCTCGAGCCCGGCGACGCGCTCCTGCTCTTCACCGACGGCGTCACCGAGGCCATGGACCGGAGCGAGCGGATGTTCGGCACGGAGCGCCTGGAGTCGGTCCTGCGCGAGACTGGCGCGGCCGGCGGCGCGCTGCAGCTGATGACGGTCCGTGCGGGAGGCCGTGGACGGGTTCGTGGCCGGCGCCGAGCAGTACGACGACGTGACCATGCTCGGCTTCCGCCGCACACGCTGACGGCCCGAGCCGTCGGACGGCGGCGGCGCCCCGCCCGTGGGCCTACCCTGGGAGACGAGCGGCGAGTGAACGGGAGACCGCGTTCCGCCGACACGTAGTCGCATTCCGGACTGGCACCGTTAGGCGTACGTCCAGAAGTACCATGGGGTGTTTGGAAGTACCGTTGGACGTACCGTGACGGCACACGACATACCTTGCGACTCGGACGGCATGCGGCCTGTGCGGCCAGTGCGCAGGCGCAGCGCCGACGGAGCGCTCCGCGCTCAAGTGGACGAGCTGAATGCAGCGGGCCTCAGGTGGGCGCCGCGGGTATCAGGCGAGCGCGGCGACCGCCTCGTCGCGCGTCTCCACGATCGTGAAGAGCCCCGAGAAGCCCGAGATCTCGAACACGTCGGCGACGAACGGCTGCATGGCGCAGAGCACCATCTTGCCGCCGTCCTTCTCCAGCGCCTTGAGGACGCTGAGGAACACGCGCAGGCCGGCGCTCGAGACGTACTCGTTGCCCGCGAAGTCGGCGACGAGCTTGCGGGACCCCTGCTCGAGCAGCCCCTTGAACTCTTCCTCGACGCCACCCGCACTGGTCGTGTCGACCCTGGCGGGCAGCGTGACGAGGGTCACATCTCCGACGGTCTCGACCTCCATGACTCCTCCTGTCAGACCCGGGCACCTCCGCGGCGACGGCCGCGGCGCTGCCTATCTTGCTGGAGGCGCGACGCGGGGGCAAGCGCCCCCGGCGCGCCCGTACGTCTCACCCGCGTCGCCCCGGCCGTCCTCCCCATCCGGCCCGAGATACCGGAACGCCAGCATCGTGACGTCGTCGAACTGCTCCACGCCGTCGGCGTGCAGGCGCACGGCGGCCAGCAGGCGCTCGACGACCGACTCGCACGAGACGCCGCCGGCGTCGGCCTCACCATCCGCCGACGACGGCCGCGCCGAGCTCCTCGCCGATGCGCGGCTCGGTGAACATCTTCTCCTCCGCGTCCATGGCCTCGCTCACGCCGTCCGTGTAGAGGAACAGCACGTCTCCCGGCGCGAGCGTGAACGACCCTTCGTCGTACACCATCCCCTGGCGGGCCCCGAGGGCGATGCCGCGCACGCGCGGCACCTGCCTCGCCGCACCGTCCGCGGTCACATGGAACGGCGGGTTGTGGCCGGCGCTGGCGTAGCGGACCTCGCCGGTGCGCAGGTCGACGAAGGCGAGGAACATGGTGATGAACATGCTGGCCTCGTTCTCGGCCGCGAGCTCGTCGTTGAGCGAGCACACGACCTCGGCCGGGCTGCCGCCCTCACGGACCAGCGAGCGCAGGAACGAGCGCCCGACGGCCATGAGGAGGGCGGCCGGCACGCCCTTGCCGGAGACGTCGGCGACCGCGAGGCACAGGCGGTCGCCGTCGATCTCGACGAAGTCGTAGAAGTCGCCGCCCACCTCACGCGCCGGCACGAGCGTGGCGAAGAGGTCGAGGTCGTGCCGCTCGGGGAACGGCGGGAACGTGCGCGGCACGAGGTCCATCTGGATGCCTGCCGCGATGCGCAGCTCGCTGTGCATGCGCTCCTGCGCCGCCGTGGACTCGCGCAGCTCGTCGATGTGCTGCAGCAGGTCGTCGCGCATCTGGCTGAACGAGGTCGTGAGGCGCGCGATCTCGTCGCGCCCCTTGGCCTTCGGCAGGGGCGCGTCCAGGTCCCCGTGCGCCAGCGCGTGGGTCGCGGCGTCCAGGCCGCGGATGGGCCGCGTGATGGAGCCGGCGATGAGCAGCGTGATGACGAGCAGCGCGGCGATGCCGGCCAGCGCGATGACCCACTGGATGCGGCTCAGCGCCACCACGTCGCTGCTGATCTCGCTGTCGGCGACGACGATGCCCAGAGACCAGCCGGTGGACGACACCGGCCGGTAGGCGAGCCACGAGGGCTCGTCGCGCTTCATCGAGCGGAGCCCGTCGAACGCCACGTAGCCGGACTCCCCGGCGATCATCTTCTGGCCGATCGCGCGCAGCCCGGGGTCCTCCCGCGAGGCGGCGACGCTGAAGACGGACTCGTTCATGATGAACGTCGGGTCCGGGTGGGCGATGAACGTGCCGGTCTTGCTGATGAGGAACGCGTACCCGGACTCGCCGAGGTCGATGTCCTGCAGGAGCCGCCGCATCCAGAACAGGGAGATGTCGCCGGCGACGACGGCCGACACCGGCGCCGGGTCGTCGCGCAGGCGGACGGGGACGGCGTAGGTGGCGAGCACGACCTCGCCGCCTCCCTCCTGGTAGTACGGCTCCGTCCACACCGGCCGGCGCATCTGGACGGGGAGCTGGTACCAGTCGTTCACCTCGTAGGCGCGGCCGTCGCGGCCGAGGTCGGTGACGACGATGCGCGCGCTCGACTCCTCGTCGCCGGCGGAGGCGTCGCCGTACTGGCCGCCGGGCTCGTAGGCGTACGGCGCGAAGTTGTCGTAGAGCCGGGGCTCGTAGCCGATGCCGGCCGCGTAGAGCTCGTCGTTGGCGCGCACGGTCCCGCGCAGCAGCTTGCGCGCCCGCGCCGGGCTCGGCTCGGTGTCGTCGACCGTCACCGCGAGCCCCTCGGTGACCTTCTCGACCGAGCGCCCGACCACGTCGATGCGGTTGGCGGTCGGCCGCGGACACCGCCGCGAACTCGGCCTGCTTCTCCCGCTCGAGGAGGTCGCGGGCCGACGTGTACGAGACGAAGCTGACGATGCCCAGCACCACGCCCGCGCCGACCAGCACGAGCAGCGTGATGCGCCAGGCGATGGGCAGGCTACGGAGCACTGCGGGCGCCCTCCTGCACGAAGTCTTCGTAGGAGGGCGCCGACCTGATGAGGCCCTCGCCGATCATGACCGCGCGCGTGCGCTCGTAGTCCACGCGCGAGAGCACGCCCGGCTCCCAGGCGTCGGCTCCCGGCCGGGTAGATCGCCGCGAGGATGTGGTCGAGCATCCAGCGCTGGTGCACGGCTGTTGGTCGGCACGTGCGCGTCGCGGGCGTGGCCCATGACGCTCGCGACCGCCTCCTCGGGGTGATCGCGGCAGTACGCCCAGCCCTCCAGCGTCGCCTCCGCGAACGCCCGGCACAGCTCGGGGTTGCGCCGCGCGTTCCGGGCGGTCGTGTACACGCCGTCCTCGGGGAACCCGAACCCGTTCTTCTGCAGCGAGAAGACGGTGAGGTCGCCGGGGTCGATGCCCGACTGGACGATGGTCTCGTACTCGTTGTACTCCATGGCCGCGCACGCGTCGGCGCCGCCGAGCAGGAAGAGGTTCACGGAGTAGTACTGCGGCAGGATCCTCGGCTTGACGTCCGCCGCCTCGAAGAAGCCGATGTAGGCGGCCTGGAAGCTCGAGCCCCAGAGGCTCACGCGGGCACGGTCCAGGTCGTCGCGGTCCTTGACCTTGTCGCGGTGGGCGATGAGCAGCAGGTTGGAGCGATTGACGACCTGGCAGACGTCGACGATCTCGGCGCCGCCGCCGGCCGCCGTGATGGCGCCGGTGAGGAACGCGGTGGCGAACTCCGCCTTGCCGTCCGCGAGGTACGCGAGCGAGTCGACGGCCGGCCCGCCGGGGATGATCTCGACGTCCAGACCGCGCTCGCGGTAGAAGCCCTGCTCGAGCGCGAGGTAGTAGCCGGCGAACTGCGCCTGCGGCGACCACTGCAGGACGAGGCGGACGCGGCTGGCCGGCACGGCGGCGTCCGCCGAGCGGGCGCCGGCCCACAGGCCGGCGCCGAGCGCGGCGGCGGCGCAGAGCACCGCCGCGCAGATCAGTACGGCTCGTCTCACGTCCGCCGGATGACGAGCCTGAGGATGTTCCTCTCGCCGTCCCGGTTGTAGGCGACCTCGTCCATCACGCGGCGGACGAGGAAGATGCCGAGCCCGCCGACCTGCCGCTCGCCGGCCGGCGCCCGCAGGTCGGGCTCCTCGACGCCGAGCGGGTCGAACGGCACGCCCTCGTCGACCAGCTCGACGAGGAACCGCTCCTCGCCCGAGTCGACGCGCACGAGCAGCTCGCCGGGCGGCACCTCGTAGGCGTAGAGGCAGATGTTGACCACCGCCTCCTCCACCGCCAGCTCGAGCTGCATGAGCCGCTGCGGGTGGAGCCCCCAGGCCTCGGCCTCACCGGCGATGAAGCCGATGACCTCCGGGATGGTGTCGGTCTTCGCCTCGAACACGCGCTCCACGACGGCGCCGCCGCCTGCTGCGTCTCCCGTGCTCACGCTCCCCTCCTTCGTCGCCGTCCCCGTGGGCGGTCCTCCGACTGCTATCGGTACCCGGCCGGCGCGGGATGAATCCCGCTACGCTCGCCGCACTCATGGCGAACGCGCCTCGATCTCCTTGCGCGACGGGCCGGGGAGACACTCCTCCCCGGCCCGTCGCCGACGCTCGTCACGCTGTCTGCGCCCTGCTCACTTCTTGCGCCCGCTCCTGCCGCGGGCGGCCGTGGTCTTCTTGGCGCCGCCCTTCGGCTTGGCCGGCGTGGCCTTGGGCCGGGCCGTCTTGCCGGGCGCCGGCTGCTTGCGCGCGGCCGGCTTCTTGGCGGCAGCCTTGGCCGGCGGCCTTTGCGGCCGGCTTCTTGGCCGCCGGCTTGCGCGCCGCGGCGGCCTTGCCGTCGGCGGCCGCGGCCGCGGCGACCCGGTTGCCGGCCTTGCGGCGCGCCTTCTCGAGCAGCTCGCCGGCCTCCTCGATGAGGTCGCCGGCCTCGATGAGCTGGGCCGCGCGCTCGTCCAGCCTGAGGCCCATCGCGGCCTCCCAGACCTGCTCGACCCGGTCGACCGGGATGAACGTCATGCCCTTGCGCAGCTCCTCCGGCACGTCCTCGAGGTCCGCCTCGTTGCGACTCGGCAGGATCACCGTGGTGATGCCGGCCCGCTGCGCGGCCAGGGTCTTCTCCTTGAGGCCGCCGATGGGCAGCACCTGACCGGTCAGCGTGACCTCGCCGGTCATGGCGACGTCGTTGCTCACCGGCGTGCCGGTGACCAGCGAGCAGATCGCGCTGGCCATCGTGACGCCGGCGCTGGGGCCGTCCTTGGGGATGGCGCCGGCGGGCACGTGGATGTGGATGTCGTGCGTCTGGAAGTAGTCGTCGTCGAGCCCGAGCTCCGGCGAGTGCGTGCGCACGTAGCTCATCGCCGCCATCGCCGACTCCTTCATCACGTCGCCGAGCTGGCCGGTCACGGTGAGGTGGCCGTTGCCGGGCATCGCCGTCGCCTCGATGAAGAGGATGTCGCCGCCGACCGGCGTCCAGGCGAGGCCGGTGGCCACGCCGGGGTCGCTGGTGCGCCGCTTGACGTCGCTGTAGGCGCGCGGCCGGCCGAGCAGCTCGTGCACGCGCTTGACGTTGACGGTGAAGCGCTTGCGGTTGCCGTTGCTCGACTCCGCCACCTCGCGGGCGAGCTTGCGGCAGATGGTGCCGATCTCGCGCTCGACGTTGCGCACGCCGGCCTCACGCGTGTAGCTCGTGATGATCTCGACGATCGCCGCGTCCTGGAACTTGACCTGCCCCGGCTTGAGGCCGTTGGCCTCGATCTGCCGCGGCACCAGGTACTTCCTGGCGATGTGGAGCTTCTCCTCGATGGTGTAGCCGGCGAGGTTGATGATCTCCATGCGGTCGCGCAGCGGCCCGGGGATGGGCTCGAGCTGGTTGGCCGTGGTGATGAAGAGCACCCGGCTGAGGTCGAACGGCAGGTCCATGTAGTGGTCGCGGAAGCTGATGTTCTGCTCCGGGTCCAGCACCTCGAGCATCGCGCTCGAGGGGTCGCCGCGCCAGTCGGCGCCCATCTTGTCGATCTCGTCGATCATGAACAGCGGGTTGTTGGTGCCGGCGTCGCGCATGGCGCGGACGATGATGCCGGGCATCGCGCCCACGTACGTGCGGCGATGCCCGCGGATCTCGGCCTCGTCGCGCACGCCGCCGACGCTGATGCGCTCGAACTTGCGGCCCATCGCCTCGGCGATGCTGTGGCCGAGGCTCGTCTTGCCCACGCCGGGCGGGCCGACGAAGCACAGGATCGGCCCGTGCAGGTCGTCCTTGAGCTTGCGCACGGCCAGGAACTCGAGGATGCGGTCCTTGACCTTCTCGAGGTCGTAGTGGTCGCGGTCGAGGATCTCGCGCGCGTGCACCACGTCGAGGTTGTCCTCGCTGTGCACGTTCCACGGCAGCGTGATGATCCAGTCGAGGTACGTGCGGATCACGGGGTACTCGGCGCTCTGCGGCGAGATGTTGCTGAGGCGGTCGAGCTCCCGGCGGGCCGCCTTGTCGGCCTCCTCCGGGAGCGCCAGCTCCTCGACCTTCTGGCGCAGCTCGTTGATCTCGGCCTCTTGCTCGTCGGTCTCGCCGAGCTCCTGCTGGATCGCCTTGAGCTGCTGGCGCAGGAAGTACTCGCGCTGGCTCTTGTCGATCTCGCCGCGCACGTCGCTCTGGATCTTGGAGCCGAGCTCCAGCACGTCGAGCTCGCGCGTGAGGATGCCGATGAGCTTGCGCATGCGCGCCTCGACGTCGTCCTCCTCGAGCAGCGCCTGCTTGTCCTCCGCCTTGATGCGCATGGTGCTGGCGATGAGGAACGTGAGCGGCCCCGGCTCCTCGACGTTGGCCGCGGCCATCTCGAGCTCTTCCGGCAGGTACGGCACGAGCGCCACGATCTTGCTGAACACGCTGAGCAGGCTGGCGCGCAGAGCCTCCGACTCCGCGCCCCTCGGCGACCGTGTCCTCGATCTTCTCGGTGCGCGCGACCAGGTACGGCTCCTCGCTCACGTACTCCTTGACGCGCACGCGCTGCAGGCCCTGCACCAGGATGCGCATGGTGCCGTCCGGCAGCTTGATCATCTTGTGCGCGAGCCCGACGGTGCCGACCGGGTAGAGCAGGTCCGGCCCGGGCGTCTCGATCTCGGCGTCCTTGCTGGTCACCATCGCCAGCAGCCGGTCGCCGGCCAGCACGTCGTCGATCAGCTTGATGCTCCGCTCCTGGCCGATGGTCAGCGGGATCATCGTGTCGGGGAAGACCACGGTGTCGCGCAGCGGCAGCACCGGCAGCACCGCCGGGATCTCCTGCGCGGCGGTCTCTTCGACCTGGACTTCGCTGGGATCGCTCATTGAGTTGCTGCGTCGCTCATTCGTCACCTCCCCCGGTCTGGATGTCGATCTTCCTGGCGCCCTGGTCCTGCGGCGTGAGCGTGAGCCTCACCTCGAGGACGCCGGCCTCGTAGGTCGCCGTGGTGACCTCCGGGTCGACGTCGACCATGAGGCGCACGCGGCGCTCGAACGGGCCGTAGTCCATCTCGACCTGCTGATAGACGCGGCCCTCCCTCGTCTGGAAGGTGCGCTCGCCGCGCACGACGAGCTCGCGCCGGTCGACGAGGAGCTCGATGTCGCTCATCGCCATGCCGGCCAGGTCGAAGCGCACCACGATCTCGCGCGTGTCCTCCTCGTAGTAGGCGTCCGCGGCCGGACGGAAGCCGCGGCCGCTGTACTGCCTGGTGGCGATCACGCACGAGTCGTTGAAGGCGCGCAGGACCTCGTTGTGAAGCTTCTCAACATCCACGGGGTGACTCCTCTGCGCAGGGGCTCCGGCAGGGCGGCTGCGCCGCGGCGCCGGAGCACTGACTTCCGGGAACTCGTCAAGCACCTACCCGGTTCGCTCGCGAGCGTAACGACGAACGTCGCAGGCACGCAAGCCGAAGGCGCCGGCGAGCTTCGGCGCGCAGCAGGCCGCCCTCCTCACGGGCGACCGTCCACGCCGCCTCAGTCCGCCGCGTCCACCTCGGCGAGCAGACGCCGGAGTTGAGCCACGAGCGGCGGCAGGTCGCCGCGCACCGTATCCCAGAGGCGCTGATAGTCGACGGCGAAGTAGTCGTGCACGATGCGGTGGCGCATGCCGGTGACCTCACTCCAGGGGATCTCCGGGTGCGCCTCGCAGAATGGGCGGGAGACGCGACTCGCAGCCTCTCCGACGATCTCGACGGCGTGCGGCACCGCCAGCGCGAGCACCTCCGTGCTCTCCAGTTCGGCTGCGCTGTGCGCCCCGAGCACACGGACCGCGGCCTCGGCCGCGTCCAGCATGTCGCGCAACCGCACGACGTCGTCTCTACGCGACATACTCTTCCAGTGCCTCTGCGAGCACGCTGCTGCGGAAATGGCGGCTGAGCTCGTTCGGCGTACGCAGATCGACGGGCCGCCCGAGCATCTCCCCGAGCTCCCGCTCCATCCGAGCCATGCCCACGAAGCCGATGCTCGCGCCGGCCGCGAACTCGACGAGTACGTCGACGTCACTCTCCGGGCCGAAATCGTCGCGCAACACCGAGCCGAAGAACGAAAGACGGCGGATCTGGTTGCGACGGCAGAACTCGCTGATCCGCTCGTGCTCGATGGTGATCGGCAGTCCCACCGTCACACCTCCTCACGGACATCGAATCCCGGTCTCCTGCACGGACAGTGTACGCGATGCATCCGTCAGACGTGAGGCGGGCAGGCCGGAGCGATCGGAGGCCGTGCATCCGTCCGCCGGTGGGAATAGGATTATCGCGTGCAGCTGGCGTTCACCACCGTCGATGAGTTCCACGGCCTGCTCGAGCAGGCCGGCGAAGCCCTCGACTACCGCGAGGTGTGGCCCCGCCTCTTCCCCGTCGCCAACTGCCCTCCCGAGCTCATGCGCAAGCTCGTCGCCGACATCGTCGAGAGCGACGAGCGCTTCGCCTGGGAGAGCGACGTGCACGTCGGGCTCGCGGCGTGGCGGGCGCAGCGCCGCGACCTCGCCGACGTCGCCTTCACCGTGGTCGACATCGAGACCACCGGCGCCACGCCCGGCTTCTGCAAGATCACCGAGATCGGCGCCGTGCGCATCGAGGGCGGGCGCGAGGTCGCGGAGTTCTCGGCGCTGGTCAACCCGGGCATGCCCATCCCGGCCTTCATCACCGGCATCACCGGCATCGACGACGACACCGTCTGCCGGCGCGCCGCCCATCGAGGTCGTGCTGCCCAAGTTCGTCGACTTCGCGGCGCACTCGGTGCTGGTGGCGCACAACGCGCCGTTCGACCTCGGCTTCCTCGACTACGAGCTCGGCAAGCAGCGCGGGCAGACGTTCCCGCGGCCCGCGCTCGACACCCTGCGCATGGCGCGCAAGCTCTGCCCGCAGCAGAAGTGCTCGCTGAGCGCCCTCGCCTACCGCTTCGACACCCGGGTCAAGCCCGTGCACCGCGCGCTCCACGACGCGCAGGCCACGGGCGAGCTGCTCCTGCTCTTCCTCTCCTGGCTGCAGGAGCAGGGCATGAGCACGCTGGAGGAGGTCGCGCGCTTCTGCGAGCCGGGCACGCGGCGCAACTACCACAAGATCTCGCTCACCGAGAAGGTCCCGACCTCGCCCGGCGTGTACATCATGCGCGACGCCAAGGGGGCGGCGCTGTACGTCGGCAAGGCCGAGAACCTGCGCCGCCGCACGCGCGACCACTTCCTGCAGCGCCAGGCGTTCCACGCCCGGCAGGCGCTGGAGCTGCTCGAGCGCATCGACGTCGTCGAGACCGGCTCCGAGTTCGGCGCGCTGCTGCTCGAGGGCCGGCTCATCGGCAAGCACCGGCCGCCGTACAACTCGCACGGCACGCGCGCCGGCAGCTACCACTACGTCAAGCTCAGCGCCGAGGAGTACCCGCGCCTGTACGCCACGCCCAACCTGCGCGACGACGGCTCGTACTACGCCGGGCCGTTCCGCAAGGCCGCCCTGGCCCGGCGCTTCGTCGAGGCCATCAACGGCGCCTTCCCGCTGCGCACCTGCGCGCACCTGCCCAAGGCCGGGCGCGAGCACGCCTGCCAGCGCGCCGGCACCGGCGCCTGCCTCTCGCCGTGCAGGCAGCCCCTCAACGGCGAGTACGCGGAGGTGGTCGGCGAGGTGCGCCGCGTGCTCGAGGGCGACGGCGACGAGCTCGACGCGCGGCTCGTCGGGCGCCAGCAGGCGCTGGTCAGGCAGCTCGCGTTCGAGCAGGCGGCGCGCCTGCAGAACCAGCGCGAGACGCTGGAGCGCGTGCTGCGCACGGTGCGCCGCATGCGCGCCGCCGAGCGCGACGACCTCGTGCTCGTCTACCCCGCGCACCGCCGCGGCTGGGTCGCGCTCTGGGGGGTGCGCGGCGGCCGCGTCGCCGTGGAGCGCGAGGTGGGCCGCGGCGCGTTCGGCGAGGAGGCCGCCGCGGCGTTCGTCGCCGAGCTCCGCGCGGCCGAGCCGCCGCGCCCGCCGCTGCCGGCGGCGGCCGTCGACGAGCTGCTGCTCGTGCACTCCTGGGTCGAGGCGCACCGCGCGGCGCCGGGCGTCGTGGACCTGCGCGCGTTCCTCGCGGGCGGCGAAGACGCGGCGTCCGCCGCCGCCCGCCTGCTCGCCGCCGTCCGCCTTGCCGCCGCGGGCGAGCCCGTCGCGCAGGCGCACGAGACCGGCGCCCACGCCGCGCAAGCGCCAGACGCCGCGAGCGCGGCTGGAGCCGCGAACGCTGACGCCGCGCGGCGCCGATCGCCACGACCGGCCGACCCGCAGGAGCGATGCTGTGTTTTGAGGTCGGACGCTCGGCGCCGGTGGGTGCCGGTGACGCTCCGGATGTGGTGCCATGTAAGGCGCCGGTGCGCAAGCGACATACCCCCGCCCCCGGCGAGGCTCGCCGTGGAGGTCTCCGCAGCCCGCCGGCGAGCGGCTCAGACGTCCGGCGCGGGCTCGGCCTCAGCGTCCGGGCGCGCGCGACCGCAGCAGCCGTGCGTGCGGCCGCCTCCGGACGCCGCCTCCGCGGCCGCCTCGTCGGCGATCTCACCCGGCGCGGCCGGCCTCCGGCTCCTCCGGCCCCCACACCGGAACGATGCGGAAGCGCAGGCCCGGCACCTCCTCGGCCAGGTCGCGCTCCATGTGGCGGCTCAGCGTGTGCACGTGCTCCACCGTGCGCTCGCCGTCGAACCCCAGCTCGATCTCCACGAACCGGCGGTTGCCGCTGGTGCGCGTGTAGAGCGTGCCGATGCTGTCGTAGTGCTCGTAGTGGCTGGCCAGCACGCGCGTGATGGTCAGCTGGTGCTCCTCCGGCAGCGGCAGGTCCATGAGCGCGCGGAAGTTGTGCCGCACGAGGTCCACGCCCACCCAGATCATGTAGCAGGCCATGATGAGCGCCACGGCCGGGTCGATGCGGTCGCCGAACGCGCCCAGGCTCGTGCCGACGAGCAGCGTGCCGACGATGAAGGCGATGAGCACGCCGCCGTCGGTCATCATGCCGATGAAGTAGTCGGCGCGGTAGGCGACGAGCAGCGGCGAGGGATCCTTGGTGCGCCGCCTGAGGCGGGTCGAGAGCGTGTAGAACACGGCCCCCGTCGCGAAGGTGAGCGTCACGGGGATCAGGCCGGTGATGTACCCGACCTCCGGCGCGTGGATGAGCCGCTCGGCCGAGTCGAAGAGCACGTACAGGCCGGACGGGATGTAGAGCACCCCGCAGAGGAAGGCGGAGAAGTTCTCGAGCTTGCCGGCGCCGTAGGGGTGGCTGTAGGTGTTGTGCTTGAGCACCTGGCGCATCGCGTACACGGCGAACGCGTTGATGACCAGCGCGATGCCGGACTGCGCCGCCAGCGCGACGAGCGCCGCCGAACCTGCGAGCACGGCGCTCGTCGAGGTGATGACGACGATCGGTATCTCGACGATCAGGCCCCAGCGGAGCAGCCTGTACAGCTGCACCGATTCGTCCGCCCCGGTTCCCCGCTCGCTCACGTCCTCTCTCCCTCTCCGCTTGGCTCCGCGGCGCACGGCAGCCGCGCCCGCGCCGCTCGAACGTGTGTATCGGCAGGGAGCGGCCAACGGCTGAACGCGGAAAGGGGGCGGGCGCCTCTCGGCGCCCGCCCCCCGCTCGGTCTTGCTCACGCACCCGGGGCCCGCTTCCGCGCGCCCGGGCCGTCAGTCCGCCGGCGTCAGTCCACCTCGGTCTCCGGCTTGCGGCGCTTCACGACGACGACCACGACGATCGCCAGCACGACGACGGCCGCGATCACGGCGATCCACACGCCCGTGGAGCTGCCGCTCTCCTCGGTCGTCTCGGCCACCTTGGGCTGGATGGTGAGGAAGTTGGCGTAGCCGCCGTTGCCGTACGGCGGGACCAGCGAGTTGCCGTTCGGGTCGGGGATGGCGATGTAGCCCTCCCACTTGCTCGGTGTTGTAGGCCTCGAAGTCCGGCCGGTAGTCGGTGACGATGTACGGCGACTGCTCGTAGAGGATCTGCTGCATCCGGTCGATGTATTCCTTGCGCTTGACCGGGTCGAGCTCCTCGCCCTGCTGCTTGTAGAGCTGCTCGTACTCGGCGTCGGTCCAGAAGCAGTCGCTCCAGTTGCCGATCTGCGCCTCGGTGAAGTAGCTCAGCATCGAGCCCGGGTCGAAGTCGAGGTACCAGCCCCAGATGAACATGTCGTAGTCGGGCGTGAGCTCGCCGTCTCTCCTCGGCCAGGATGGTGCTGGTCAGCGTGGACGAGTCCATCACCTCCAGCTTGACCTTGATGCCGATGTCCTGGAACCAGCCGGCGATGAGCTTGGCCATCTGCTGCTCTTCGGTCGACTCCGAGCGCGGCGATCAGGCGCAGCTCGATGGGCTTGCCCTTGTACTCCCGCCGCCCGTCGCCGTCCGAGTCCGGTGTAGCCCGGCCGCGTCGAGCGGCCGCTTGGCCTTCTCCGGGTCGAACCAGTACTTGACGTCGGCCGGCGGCTCCCAGTGCCAGTCGGGGTCCTGGTAGTAGTTCGGCGTGATGATCGTCGTGCCGGGCACGGTGGAGCCCATGAACACGAGGTCGACGACCTTCTGCAGGTCGATGGCGTAGTTGAGCGCCTGCCGGAACTTCACGTCCTTGAGCGCGGGATGGCCCTTGCTGGGCCCCGTCGTAGCAGTTGAAGGCGAGCTCGTCGAAGCCGTTCGCGACGACGGTGCGCGCCGTGATGCCGGGCTCGTTCTCGAGCTGCTTGGCCTGGGTGGGGATCAGGTTGCAGGCGCCGTCGATGTTGCCGGCCTTGATGTCCTGCAGCATCGTGTCGCCGTTGGTGTAGTACGTGAAGTAGATCTCGTCGATCTTGGGCTTGGGGCCCCACCAGGTGGGGTTGGCGACGAGCTTCACGTAGTTGTTCTTCTTCCACTCCACGCACTTGAAGGGGCCGGAGCCCACCCAGGGCGGAGTGTTCGGGTAGCTCTGCCCCGCCTCCTTGGCCGAGATCTTCGACCAGACGTGCTCGGGCAGGATGGGCAGCCAGTGGCGGATCATGTCCGGCTTGGGCTTGGAGCACACGAACTCGCACCGTGTAGTCGTCGACCGCGGTCGCCTTCTCGATGAGGTTGGTGTACGCGGTGAAGTTCGACCATCTCGTTGTTGATGATGTAGTTGTAGGTGAAGGCGACGTCCTTGGCGGTGAGCGGCACGCCGTCGTCCCACTTGGCGTTCTTGCGGATGGTGAACGTCCAGTGAGGCCGTCGTCGCTCACCGACCAGTCGGTGGCGAGACCGGTCGAATCCTCGCCCTTCATCGGCGAGAGCGTCTTGGGGTCGTAGCCCACGAGCGAGTCGTAGGTGAGGTACCACATCTCGAACGCCGGCGACTCGTAGCCGATGAACGGGTTGAGGTTGTCCGGCTGTCTGGTCCAGCCGACCTTGTAGATGACCTTGCCGCCGTCGGCGGCGGCGGCCGCGGACGTGTCCGCCGCCGGGCTCTCCGAGCCCATGGCGTCCATGGCCCAGACCAGGCCGAAGACGGCGACCACGGCCGCCAGCAGCAGCAGGACGACAGGACGAAGACGAACGTGCTGGTTCACGGTACCCCCCTTGTGACCGTTGATGACCAGCGCGCCGTGCGGCGCTCCCCCGCGGCGCGGCGACGCTGACATCATGGTCTCACATCAGCCCCCGGGTCACCAAGCCCGGGGCTTTGACTGTTGGACGCGATCGGGTGCGAACTACGTCGCTATCTCTTCCATGCGTGAGGATGAGACGTCGCACCGGCACGCCCGGTTCACCACGAATACAGCGGGCGAAGCCCCTTCATCGGTGACGCGCGCCCGCGCCCGCGGGAAGGGCTACCATGAGAGGCCACCGGGACGGGAGGCGGATCGTGACTGAAGCACGCGTGACCATCGACAGGAGCAGGTACGACGCCGTCATCTTCGACCTGGACGGCGTCGTCACCCAGACGGCCGCCGTGCACGCGGCGGCCTGGAAGCGGCTCTTCGACGAGTACCTGCGGGAGCGGGCGGCGCGCGAGGGCGCGGCGACCGGCGGCGCGCCGGAGGCCGCCCCGTCCGGCCGCCGCCCCGCGCCGCCGCCGACCCGCTCCGCCCCTTCGACCTCGACGCCGACTACGCCCGCTACGTGGACGGCAAGCCGCGCTACGACGGCGTGCGCGACTTCCTCCTCTCCCGCGGCATCGAGCTGCCCATGGGCGATCCCTCCGACTCCCGGACGAGAGACGGTCTGCGGGCTCGGCAACCGCAAGAACGCCTTCTTCAACGCCGAGGTGCGCGAGCACGGCGTCAAGACGTTCCCGTCGACCATCGAGGTCATCCGGCAGTTGCACGAGGCCGGCATCAGGACCGGCCTCATGTCGTCCAGCAAGAACACCGCCATGGTGCTGGACGTGACCGGCACGACCGACCTCTTCGAGGTGCGCGTGGACGGCGTGGTGGCGGCGGAGGTCGGGCTGCCCGGCAAGCCGGACCCGGCGATGTACCTCGAGGCGGCGCGCCGCATGGGCGTCGAGGCGGCGCGCTCCGTGGTGGTCGAGGACGCGCTCTCCGGCGTCGAGGCCGGGCGCCGCGGCGGGTTCGGCCTCGTGATCGGCGTCGACCGGCTCGGCCAGGCGGCGGAGCTCGCGCGCAGCCGGCGCCGACGTGGTGGTGGACGACCTCGCCGAGGTGGACGTCTCGGCCTGACGCCGCCGGGCGGGCCGCGCCCGGCTCTTCCGCCACACCACTCACCACCGCGGCTCGACGCCTTGATCGACGCCCGAACTGGCGCCGCCGGTCTCCGCCCGCAGGGAGTATGTGTGTCTGGGGGTCGGAGCCTCATCCGGAGCCTTTGTCGGAGCCTCATCCGGTGCCGGAAGAGGCTCCGCATGAGGTGCCGGAAGAGGCTCCGACCCCCCGAAGCGCATACCTCCCTGCGCCGCGCCGACCTCGGGTCACGCCGCCGCGGCCCGCCTTTCCGTCCGACGTTTACACGAACATATGTTCGTGTTACGCTCATCGCCCCCGAAGCACCGTCCACCCGCACGTCAGGAGCCCCACATGCCGAGCGGCGGAGCCACCTCCGGCGACAGTCCGAGCCCTCCGCAGAGGCCGGCGGCAACAGCGCGCAGAGGCGGCCGGTCTCCCGCGGCTCACCGGCGCCGCCCGGGCGCGCGCCGGCCGCCCGGGGCCCAACGGCGAGGCCGTGCCGGTCGCCGTCAGCTGGGACGAGCGGGCGCGGCGCCCGGTCGCCTTCGTCTGGCGCCGCCGCCGCTACCAGGTCGAGCGCGTCCTCGAGACGTGGGTCCTCGAGACCGGCTGGTGGAAGGACGAGGGCCACATCAGCCGCTCGTACTGGCGAGTGCGCGCCGGCGGCCGCGTCGTCGACCTGCGCTACGACCGCCTCAGCAAGGCGTGGGCGCTCGAGCGGGAGGTCGGATGAACAGCCACCGGAGCCTGCGCGTGAGCTTCGTCCACCTGCATCTGCACACCACGTTCTCCTTCGGCGACGGCGCCTGCCGCATCAACGAGGTGGTCATGCGCGCCGCCGAGCTCGGCATGCCGGCGCTGGCCGTCACCGACCACGAGGGGCTGTACGGCGCCGTCCGGTTCTACCAGGCGTGCAAGGCCGCCGGCATCAAGCCCATCGTCGGCGTCGAGCTCACGGTCGAGCCGGCGGTCGGCCCCGGCGGCCGGGTCTGGGAGCCGGGGGCGGACGGCGCGCGAGCGAGGCGCGCACGGGCGCAGGCGGCGGCGACAGCCGCCGGCCGACCCGGAGGCGCGGCGGGCAGGCGTCGCGGGGGGCGCGTCCGCGGACGAGGCGCGCGCCGCGCGGGCGGCCGCGCTCGCGCCGGACGGCCGCATCGCCCACCTCAAGGCGGCGGCCACGGTGCCCCCCTCCGCCGCCCGCGCCTCCGGCGCCGGCGGGTACCACCTGGTGCTGCTCGCCAAGGACTACACCGGGTGGAGCAACCTCTGCCGCATCATCAGCGCCGCCCACCTCGAGCACCCGGGCGAGCCTCCGCTGGCCCGGCTCGCCACCCTCGCCGAGCACGGCGGCCACCTCGTCGCGCTCAGCGGCTGCCGCCGCGGCGAGGTCTGGTCGCGGCTGCTCGCCGGCGACAAGGCCGGCGCCCGCGCCGCGGCCTCCGTCTTCCACCGCATCTTCGGTCGCGACTACTTCATCGAGTTGCAGCACGAGTTGCTGCCGGACTCGGACGCCTCGCTGCGCGCCCTCGACCTCCTCGCCCACGAGCTGCGCATCCCCACCGTCGCCACCGGCGACGTCCACTACACGGTCAAGGCCGACGCCGGCCTGCACGACGTGCTCGCCGCCGAGGCCGCCAACCAGCCGCTGCCCAACCCGCTGGGGCGCAAGAACGCCGAGCTCTACCTCAAGGGCCCCGGCCAGATGCGCCGCCTGTTCCAGCGCTACCCGGAGGCGTACGCCAACGCCGGGCGCATCGCCGCGCGCTGCAACCTCGACCTTGGGCTCGGCAGGCTCCTCTTCCCCGCCTACCCGATTCCACCGGGCGAGACCGCCTTCTCGCTGCTCTGGAAGCGCTGCTTCGAGGGCGCCGCCGAGCGCTACCGGCCGCTCACCGCCGAGGTCACGGCGCGGCTCGAGCGCGAGCTCAAGGTCGTCGAGGAGCTCGGGTTCGCCGAGTACTTCCTCGCCGTGCGCGACATCGTCGAGTTCGCCCTGGGCCGCGGTATCTACTACTCCGGCCGCGGCTCCGCCGGCAACAGCATCGTCAGCTACGTGTCCACCGCACAAGTTGGTGGGGTTCTTCCAGGGCAGTCGTGACAAATGGAGGCGGAAATGCAGGGAAGCAAAGCAGCGATGCAAGCTGCTCGCAAATCAGGTGCGGGCTGTCGAGAAGAGCCGTGAGCAATGGCGTGCTCAAGCCGAAGCCGCAACCCGACGCGTTCAGGAAGTCGAGCAACTGCTGGCAGCACAAAAAAGAGAGTTCTGCCCGGTTGAGGCTCCGGCGAGTGGTGCCCTACACGGTATCATTCCCGCCCCTGATGGCTGGCACCGTTCGCCCAGCGGGCATTCCTACCCGCTGGGGCTGATCCAGATCTTCCTTCAACTGGTCCTTCTGGCCCCCCTGAGCCTGACGGCGAGGCCGTCGCGATGCAGCTGATTTTCGAGAAGATCCTTGCTCTCCCGACCCCCTGTGCCGAAGCGGGGCGCCTTTGGATCTGCGTTTGGGTTTGCACGAACTGACATGTCCCAAGGAGCACGCTGATCACTGGTGTGGTTGGTCGACCACACGATTCAATTGGACAGCATCCAGTGTCTGCTGGTGGTGGGGGTTCGCGTGCGTCCCCGGCAGCAGAATCGTCGTCCGTTGGACACCACGATCTGCATTGCCTGCTGCTCGAGCCAAGCGTGGAATCGACCGGCGAAGTGATCGGCGAGCAGTTGGGGCGTGTGATCGAACGGACCGGTGTGCCGCGAGCGATCCTCAGCGACGGTGGACGCAATCTCCAGAAGGGCATTGCGCTGTTTCGCGAGACGCATCCCGAAGTGACCCACAGCAGCCACGTGGTGCACAAGGCCGCGCTCTGTTTGAAGAGATGCTACCCAGGATGATCGTTGGAGCGAGTTCCTGCAAAAGTGTGGGCTGAGCAGAAAGCACTGCGCGAAAACCGCCTTGGCTTTCCTGTCTCTTCCGGTGGTCCGTGATCAAGCACGATTCATGAATCTGGAGGCGGTACTCAAATGGGCGACCGATATGCGGCGCTTTCTCAACGACCCGACGCTCAACGACGGCAGCCATGTTGAGCCCTGGAAGGTTACCATCGAGTTCAAGTCGATCAGGGATTTGCGGACGCCATTGAGCAGTGGCAACGACTCCTGGCCATTGTCGAACAAGTGGTCCACTACGTGCGTTGGGAAGGGTACCACGGAGGTGCCGTCGAGGAGATGGAGCAGCGTTTGGCCCACTTGCGAGGTGACGCCTTGGAGACCCGCTGATCGAAGCGTTAACCGAGTTTGTGCGAGACCAATCTCAGGCGGCCATGTCCGACGAGCGGTTGTGGGATCCACGGAGTGCCTGGAATCACTGATCGGCAAGGGCAAGCGGCTGGAAGGTCAACAAAGCCGCAGCGGTTTCACGAAGATGATTCTCGGCATGGCCGCCTCCGTGGTGAAGCCCACGTTCGAGGCGATTCGATCGGCCTTCGCGGCGGTCAAGACCAAGGATCTGCACGCTTGGGCCACGGACAATCTCGGCCAATCCGTAGCGAAGCGGCGTCTTGGCTCTTCGGCCTTTCGCCCGAGGAACGGAAACGGGATAAATGGAAGAACTGACCGCTACCTGGTTTTTGACGGCCCAGTTGTAACCTCTACTTCGCGTTAGGCTGCGCAGTCTAGGAGATCGGACAAGCGTTCTTTGTACGGGTACAGCGTGCTCTGTTCTGCTTGGATGCGTTCTGCGTGGAACGTGCTCCAGTCGTCGTTGAGGTAGATGGCTCGTAAACTGAGGATCGCTTGTGCACCAGCGATCCGCCAACGCATCCCCGCCTGTTCCATCCGGTCCTTGACGAGGTGACGGCATTGCGCCTTCCACGATGCCGCTGCCGATCGGGTAACCCGCAGCCAGGTACTCGTCGTACTTCATGTATTCGCACCGTTCCGCGAAGTAGTTCAAGCACTGTTCGGCCTTTGCTCGCCGGTGTTTCGAGAGTCGACCCTTGGTCACCATTTGCCGAATCCCACCGATCACGCGAGTGACGTTGCCTTCCAGCAGTTTTCGCAAATATGTCTCCACGAACTTCTCCGCCTCCCGACTGCCGTCCGCGTGAAAGCAATAGGCCAACGTCCAGAGGTATTCGATCACGTGCCAGATGTCCAGGATACCGATGGCGCGACCTACCTTCTCTTCCTGCAGATCGCGTAGTTTCGTTTCGCCGTCCATGAGTGCCACCACCGTCCGACGTTCTCGTGGATCACGCGCCTCGACTTCCTCGGCGAGCCAGTCGAAAACCACGTCTTTGGCGTTCACTTCTTCACCGTCGGCCTCGCGTGTCAACACGGCACGCAGGCGCTTATTCTGAGGCTTCGGACGTTGTTCCTGCCGTTCCTTACGCAAGATCTCGTCCAGCACCTCGTCGGCCGTGCGGTGAAACGGAGCCACGGAGTAGACGCCACCGACACAGGCCATCCGCTTCTGACCATTCTTCTCCCCTTTCTTCAGCCGTTTGTGTTGCCGTGGCGGCTCTTTGTCGTTGCGCTTCGTCTTCGGCGCATCAATGCGGCGCATCGGAACGCCTTTACAATCACTCGTCACTACCAGGATCTCAGCCTCCTTGGTCGGATCCACTGGTTCCTGCTCCTGGAAGTAGGCCTCGGCATGCTCGGCCGCGTCCGCCACGAGGTCTTCCATACAGTTGACCGACGGAGCGAACCCGAGAATACCCAACAGCGTGGTCCGCGATTCCTGGTACGATTCCTTGATGCACTGCGTACTGCTCCATTTTTGCAGCAGATACGACGTGTCTCCCTCGGGCATGCCAAGTTTCGCGTCCAACGGCACCACTTCCTGGCGTTGCGTTTCTCGCGTGGCGTACACATCGCGTCGAAACGGCGTTGGCCCGAATGCCGACACGTACTCTCGCAGGCGTGGTTCCGGTAGACGATGAAGTGTCTTTCCTTCGTACTCGATCACCTGCGGGCAAGGGGTGGCTTCCGCCTGTCCCTGGATGTACGCCGCGATCGTCTCCCGCCCCGTTTCGATCAATCCGCTCCACGTCATTTCTTCCACTTCATGTACGGCCTCCCCCTGTTCGGCAGACCGTGTGAGTTGCGCGAGCAGCTTGGAAAAGACCTTGGCAGCCTTGCAAAACCGATCCTCGACCTCAATAATCACGGCATGGGCTCCTGTGGTAGGACAGTGAAACATTATTGCGATGCTTCAATGTTTTACCCTGGAGCTCTCTTTGTTGTACACCATAAGTGACAAATATGTGTCACTATAGGCAGGATAGGCAAGGCGCGGTAGCGCGCGACGGAGGTTACAACCAACGGATATTGATGATCAGGAGGTGCTACGGGCCTGGCTGTTGAATCTGTCGTAGCAGGTTGGTTCGCGGCTACGGCGGCACAAACTGCGGAGTCGAGTGGTCCACCTCAAGGTCCGCTTTGCCGACTTCTCTACCATCACCCGCTCACAGACAGTGCCGGAATCCACCGACATCACGGATGAACTGTGGCACGTTGCGGATCGATCTTCCGCGAACGACTTCCTGCCGGTCATCTTCCGGTACGCCTGTTGGGAATGGGGGTCTCCGGCTTGGACGCATCCGCCATGAGGCAAGGGCTTCTGTTCGACCAGGACGAACGGCGGAAGCAATCGGATATGGATGTAACAAGGGACCAGATCCGAGAGCGATTCGGCTCCTCCGCACTGCGTCGAGCGGCATCCCTGCCGCACCGGGAAAAGTCCCGGCCTGACGCCGAGGGGGAGTCGCACGGAAAGAATCTCTGATTCCCGTATCTTCCAGGCGTCACCCGACGCCGCTTGATCATGCCAGCGATAACGAAAAGGACATGAGGGGGGCCACAACAGAGACTCCCACGTGACGCTCTGCCGCGGTGTCCGGCGTGAGCACCGAACGCCTCAGCGGCTCAGCTGACGCGCGATTCCGGCGCTGGATGATCACACCTCACCCTTGGCTCAAGACGCGCAGATGCAATCCTGTGGCCTCTGGCAGTCAGCCACCCATCGGATCCAGCCGGGCATGATGCGGGCGACATCGTTGCCATGGCGTGTGAATATACCCGGCTCGCATGATACCGATCGGTCACTCTGTGGTTGGAACAGATCCGGGTCGGTGACTTGGCGGCCGCGCGCAACTCTGGCAGCGATATCTCGACTCGGCTGATCCGGCTGGCTGCCCGGAAGCTGGGCGACCGCCCCAGCGGGTCACGGACGAGGAGTCCTCTCGGCGTTCTGCGACTTGCTGCGCGGTGTGGAGGACGGCCGGTTTCAGCGGTGAGCCGACCGAGACGATCTGTGGCATGTGCTGGTGGTATGTGCCGAGCCAAGTGCGGAAAGTGGCGTGGGGCATGTTGGTGTTTATGCCGTGGCGGCAAGTTCTGGGGTGTCCCGCATCGCTGGCGGGAATATGTCCCCTCTCCGGTTTGGGAATCTGCTGACAACGCTGCAAACAGGTTTGAGGCTGATGGCTATCGACCGTCAGTACGCAATGAGCGAGAAAACGCCTGTCTCCATATCTTCATTCGTGTTGATTCGTGGCATTCGTGGTTGAGGATTCCTGCAACGCTGGGGTCTGCAGTTAGGTGCCGGGTTGGATCTCGACGGTTCAGCCGCGGTTCACGGATTGACAGAGGTCGGGATTGGGTTATCATCGCGGCGCTGTGGGCGGGAGAAATATAGGCAAGGAGAAATCACATGGGCATGCTGAAAGAGTTCAAGGAATTCGCGGTCAAAGGCAACATGATCGACATGGCCGTCGGTATCATCATCGGCGGCGCGTTCGGCAAAATCGTGTCTTCGCTGGTGAACGACGTGCTGATGCCGCCGCTGGGGATGCTGATGGGCGGCGTGGATTTCGCGGACAAGGTGATCACCTTGAAGGAGGCGGCCGAAGACGCCCGGCTGTTCAGCTCAAATACGGAGTGTTCATCAACGCGGCGATCGACTTCCTTATCGTGGCCCTTGCGGTCTTCATGATGGTCAAGGCGATCAACACGCTTGAAGAGGAAGGAAGAGGCCAAGCCGGCCCCGGCGCCCGTGATCTCGGATGAAGTCAAGCTGCTGACCGAGATCCGCGACTCGCTGAAAAACCGTTAATCCGTCGGCCCGGCGTCTCAGGATCGCCTCGCCCGCCCGCGATGCGGCGGGGCAGGGGGGTCCGGCGGACCCGCCGGAACCATATGAACCCGGCCGAGTCGTCCGCCGACTGTGCCGCGCACCGTTTCTTCGTCATCCGCAGGGCGCGAATTGTCGCACGATCTGTTTGGCACTCATCAGGCCGTCGACGGCGGCGCTGACGATCCCTCCGGAATGGCCGGCCCCCTCCCCCACCGGGTAGAGACCCCGGCAGGCGGGCGATTGGGGTGACACCATGTCTCGCTCGATGTCGCAGGGGCGAACTGCCGCGCATCTCAGGACCAAGAAGGTTGGCATGGCGAGAAAGTGACCGTGCCACTTGCGGTCCATCACGGGCCGCCCGGAGCGGATCGCGGCGTTGACCATGGGTGGCAAGACCCCATTGAGATTCATTGCCGTCGTGCCACGTTGGAAGGAACTCTCCAGACGCTGCCCTTTCGGGGGCGTGCGGCCGGCCAGAAATCGGCCGGTTTGGATGGGCGCCGAGTAGTTGCTGCCCGCAAGGACAAAGGCAAGCTTCTCGAGCGGCGCTGCAATTCCATACCGGCCAACACGTCGTCGCTGCCGAATTCGCACGGTTCGAGCGTCACCATGATGCCGCTGGTGGCGAACGGCGTGTTGTGCCGAGAGTTGCTCATGCCGTTGGTGGCGAAGCAGTCGGGCTCGGAGACGCTGGGGATC
>CAVPXA010000002.1:0-78088 GCA_963709635.1 uncultured Thermoleophilia bacterium | reverse complement strand
CGGCCACAAGGTCGTGCCGCTCAGCGACCGGCGCCCGTTCCGCGAGGGCGAGAAGAAGACGGACGAGGCCTGGGTCCAGTTCTGCGAGAACTGCAGGCCGTGACGTCCCGACCAGGGCGGGGCGGCCGCGGAGAGGGCGCCGGCATGCGCCGGCGCACGAGCCGCCGTCCCGTCCGCCGGTGGGAGACGGCAGGGGCCGGCCGAGGCGCGCCGCCATCGGCGGCGCGTGAGCCGGCCGGCCCCGCCGGGTAAGCACGCCGGGAGGAGAAGACGATCGGCTGCCGGCGCGAAGCCGTCGGAGGGGGAGGCAGGCGCATGAGCACCAGAGGAGCTACGGGCATCCGGGTGAGCGACATCGTCGCACCGGACCTCGTGATCACAGGGCCGTACGGCACGGGAGAGGAGATGACGCTGCGCGCGCCGTGGGACGGCGCGGAGCTGGCGCGCATCCCGACGGCCACGCTGGAGGACATGGACCGCGTGCTGGACCGCGCGCGAGCCGCCGCCGAGGCGTTCCGCTGGACGCCGTCGTGGAAGCGCGCGGCGATCCTCGAGCGCGCGTCCCACCTCATCGAGGAGAACGCCGAGCAGATCGCGCGCATCATCGCGGCCGAGGGCGGCAAGCCGCTCAAGGACGCGCGCGTGGAGGCCAAGCGCGGCGCCAGCACGTTCCGCTGGGCGAGTGAGGAGGCCAAGCGCACGGCCGGCGACCTGATCGAGATGGACGCCGACCCCAGCGGCGAGAACCGCTTCGGCTGGACCATCCGCGAGCCGCGCGGCGTGATCGCCGCCATCTCGCCGTTCAACTTCCCGCTCAACCTGGTGAGCCACAAGGTGGCGCCGGCGCTGGCCGGCGGCAACGCCGTGGTGCTCAAGCCGGCCTCCAACACGCCCCTGACGGCCCTGCGGCTGGCGGAGCTGCTGGCCGAGGCCGGCCTGCCCGACGGCACGCTCCAGGTCGTCGTCGGCTCCGGCCGCACCATCGGCAACCTCATGGTCACCGACGAGCGCACCAACATGGTGAGCTTCACCGGCAGCCCGCCGGTGGGGCGGCAGATCGCGAGCGACGCCGGCATGAAGATGATCACGCTGGAGCTGGGCAACAACTCGGCGACCATCGTCGACGACGACGCCAACCTGGACCTCGCCGTGCAGCGCGTCGTGGCCGGCGGGTTCGCCAACTCCGGCCAGATCTGCATCTCGGTGCAGCGCGTCGTGGTGCACCGGGCGGTGTACGACGCGTTCATGGAGAAGCTCATCCCGCTCGTCGAGGCGCTCAAGGTCGGCGATCCGCTCGACGAGACGACCGACGTGGCGTCGCTGATCAGCGAGGAGGAGACCGAGCGGGTCAAGGGCTGGATCCAGGAGGCCGTGGACCAGGGCGCGACGCTCGCCACAGGCGGCGTGACCGAAGACGGCCGACTGCGGCCTACGGTGCTGACCGACGTGACCCGCGAGATGAAGGTCTGTGCCAAGGAGGTCTTCGGACCCGTGCTCAGCATCCTCAAGGCGCGCGACCTGTGCGAGGCCATCGAGATCAGCAACGACAGCGACATGGGCCTGCAGGCCGGCGTGTTCACCAACGACCTGAACAAGGCGCTGTATGCGGCGCGGCGCCTCGAGGTCGGCGGCGTCATGATCAACGAGGTGCCCACGTTCCGTGTGGACCACATGCCCTATGGCGGCATCAAGGGCTCCGGCATAGGCCGCGAGGGGTTGAAATACGCGATTCGGGAAATGACGGAGCTGAAGATGGTGGCCATCCGCGAGATGGACTGGCAGACCGGCGGACCACCGACCGACGCCTGCCTGCGCGAGCCGCTCGGGCCGTAAGGCCCGCAAGGGGCTCGGACGGGCAGGCGGCCGGGGGGTCCGTGGCTGGGAGAGCACGGGCGGTACCGGCCGGGAGCCACGGCGAAAGGAGGCACGCGACATTGACTGACTTACGAGGTGCGGCGCGCTAGACGCCCGCATGCGGTGCAGTAGCGCGCCGCACCGAGCACATGGGGCGGCGGGTCTTCGGGCCCGCCGCCCTCTTTTCGTCCCGCCGACGCCCCCGCAGCACGGTCAGCGGATATTTAGCGTACGAGAACGACCTTACGTCGTTGCTTAGCGTTGCGGCGGGGGGTAATCCTTGGGTGAGGGTCGTCGCGCCGCGCGGCGCCCCGAACGTCCTGGGAGGGATCAGCATGAGTCTCAGCGCGCGCAACCATCTGCCCGGCACCGTCAAGAGCATCGTCCTCGGCACGGTGATGGCCGAGATCGTCGTCGACGTGGCGGGGAACGAAGTAGCCGCCGCCATCACGCGCCACTCGGCGGAGTCGCTCGACCTCAGGGCCGGCGACGACGTGCAGGTCGTCATCAAGGCGACCGAGGTGATGATCGATAAGTAGGGCCACGGGGTCATCGGGCGGCCGCGGAAGCGGCCGCCTCCTCGAGGGCCGGGGGTGTGGACAGGACAGGCTGTCCACGCCCCCGGCCCTTCCTTCATCCAGTCCGGTGTTGCCGGACGCTAAGGGATTCCTTAGAATGCACCTGCTTCTCCGAGCGCCGGACTCCTACGGGCATCGCCTACGGAGCCGGATGCCGGCAGGGTACAGCGGGAAACCGCCGTGTCTCCCAGAGCGGAAAGGAGAAGGCGCCTGCGTTCTTCACGCCTCACCGCCCCCGGAGTCACGACGGCCCACCCCTCTCTCGGAGCGGCGCGAACCGTACCCCTTGGGGAGGAGTGAGGATGAAGAAGAGATCTGCCTTTGTCGCGGCCTGTGCGGCCGCGATGCTGCTTGTGCTCGCCGCGCCGGCGTTCGCCGCGCGCGCCGTCGACACCGGCGTGCCCTACGGCTGGCTCCTGCAGCTGCGCGGCATCAAGGCCAAGCAGTCCATGCCGAGCTACAAGTACCAGGCCTGGCAGGCCGACCCGAAGGTCAAGGCCACCGTCGTCGACGACAACAAGACGGCCGACGACCCCAGCGACGACCTCACCTACACCGGCGTCGCCCTCTGGCGGCTGGTCGGCCGCATCGACGGCGGCCGCGTCGACCGCTTCGACCGCGAGCTCGCCACCACCGCGCCCGGCTACACCGTGGTGATCGAGGGCGTCGACGGCTTCACGGTCCGCTACACGAGCCTCGAGGTCGCCACGCTGAGGAACGCGCTGGTCGTCGCCGACCAGATGAACGGCAAGCCGCTCACGCTCGGCACCGCCTCCATCAAGAACCCGATGACCGTGGACGAGTACGCCTCCTGGAAGCCCAACTGGCCGCTCAAGCTGGTCTCCAGCGACACGAGCATCTTCGGCAACCGCAAGCCGGCCGGCGTGCAGCGCATCAGCATCGAGCCGACCGCTTCGGGCGCCGTGGGCGTCGACACCGGCGTGCCCTACGGCTGGCTCCTGCAGCTGCGCGGCATCAAGGCCAAGCAGTCCATGCCGAGCTACAAGTACCAGGCCTGGCAGGCCGACCCGAAGGTCAAGGCCACCGTCGTCGACGACAACAAGACGGCCGACGACCCCAGCGACGACCTCACCTACACCGGCGTCGCCCTCTGGCGGCTGGTCGGCCGCATCGACGGCGGCCGCGTCGACCGCTTCGACCGCGAGCTCGCCACCACCGCGCCCGGCTACACCGTGGTGATCGAGGGCGTCGACGGCTTCACGGTCCGCTACACGAGCCTCGAGGTCGCCACGCTGAGGAACGCGCTGGTCGTCGCCGACCAGATGAACGGCAAGCCGCTCACGCTCGGCACCGCCTCCATCAAGAACCCGATGACCGTGGACGAGTACGCCTCCTGGAAGCCCAACTGGCCGCTCAAGCTGGTCTCCAGCGACACGAGCATCTTCGGCAACCGCAAGCCGGCCGGCGTGCAGCGCATCAGCATCGAGCCGGTGGTGACGCAGCAGAGCCCCTTTTGACTCGGGGGCGGTAGAGCAGACGCCCCAGCCCGTGGCCACGACCGACCCGGACGCCCCACCTGAGGGCGGCTGGACGCTGACCCTGCAGGGCCGGCGGACCGTGGTGCTGCCCATCGCCAAGTTCCCGACGACGGCCTTCTGGGACGGCACCAAGGCGGGCGACATCAACCCGTCGCTCAAGTACGTCTACAAGGGCCAGTCGCTGCACAAGCTGCTCGCCAAGGTGGACGACAACAAGCCGGGCTCGTTCAACCTGGCCAAGGCCAAGAAGGGTTACACGATCCAGTTCTACTGCCGCGACGGCTACAAGCCCAAGATCAGCAGCAAGCTGATCCTGAAGAACGGCAAGCCGCGCGTGCACTGGGTCGTCGCCAAGATGAAGGCCGGCAAGCTGCTCGAGGGCGGCGAGGCCCCCTTCCGCTTCGTCGGGGGCCCGCCCATCACGCAGCCGTTCAACAACAAGCTGTCGGCCTACGGAGTCATCAAGATCCGGCTCAGGTTCTGAGCCGGCATCCGCTCCGGCAGACACGGCGCGGCGGGGGTTTCTCGCCCATTCTCCCCGCCGCGCCGCCGCCGGAGGACCATCTGTGAGGGAGCAAGTATGAGAGTCCGCAGAACAGTAGTGGCGATGGCGCTGCTGGTGCTGCTCGCCGTCGCCGCCGTCCTGGTGGCCGGCGCGGTGGCGCCCGGCGCGCCGCAGGCCAGGGGCGCCGACCCGGTGGTCCTCACGGTCACCGGCGCCGACGGCCAGCCCGTGACGTTCACGATGACCCAGCTCAAGGCGCTGCCCGAGTACTCCGGCTACTTCGGCTGGAAGAGCAGCGCCGGCACCGTCTACCCCAACCTCCCCTGCAAGGGCGTCAAGCTCAGTGATGTCCTCGCCGCGGCGGGAGGCATGTCCGCGCTCTACTCCTGCGACGTCCTCGCGTCGGACGACTACGGGATGACGTACACCCACGGCCAGATCTTCGGCCACGCCGACGTGCAGTTCTACGACGAGGCGACCAAGGCGGAGGAGACCGCCGAGGCCGGGTGGGACATGATCCTCGCCTACGAGGTCGACGGTCAGGCGCTCACCGGGCCGCCGGCCGGCGACGGACCGCTGCGCCTCCTCGTGGCCATGCAGTCGAACGTCCACCAGATCGTCGACGGCCACCTGATGGTCAAGTGGGTGGACCGGGTCACCGTGCGCGGCGCGGTCGCCGAGTGGAAGGTCAAGATGTACGGCCTCAAGCGGCGCAACGGCACCCGCCAGACCTACACGCTCGACCGCGTCTCCTACGACTCGTGCGCGGCCCCCGGCTGCCACGGCTTCTCGTGGGTCAACCCCACCACCAAGAAGACCTGGAGCGGCGTGCCGCTGTTCCTGTGCATCGGCAAGGTCGACGGCGGCCCCGGTCACGACAGCTACGGCGCCTACAACGAGGCGCTCGCGCTCAAGGGCTACCGGATCAAGCTGGTCTCGTCGACGGGCAAGTACGCGATCGTCGGGATCCCGCACGATCCGCAACAAGACGAGCATCATCCTCGCCAACAAGCTGATGGGGTCTGACCTCACGGCCACCTACTATCCGCTCAAGCTCGTCGGGCCGACGAAGTCGTGCCGCGTCCAAGTCGCAGCTCGGCCGCATCTCCAAGATCTACCTGCTGCCCAAGTGATCCCACGGGCTTCAGGGGGCCGCCGGCCGGCGCGGCGCCGCGTGGAGCGCGGCGCCGCGCTCCAGGTCGCGAGGCCTCGCCGCGCTGGCCGTCGCGGTCGCGCTCGGCCTGGCCGCCGCCGTCGTCGCCTGCGGCGGCGGTTCCGGCGGCCAGGCCTCGCCGTCTCCCGCAGACACGGGTCCGGTGGTGCTCACCGTCCGGGGCGACGACGCCACCAGGACGTTCAGCCTGGCGCAACTGCAGGCGCTGCCGGCCTACGAAGGGTACGCCGGCATCAAGAGCAGCACCGGCGTGATCACGCCGCCGTCGAAGTACAAGGGCGTGCCGCTCACCGATCTCGCCGACCTCGTCGGCGGTATCTCCGAGGCCAACGGCGTCACCATCGTGGCCAAGGACGGGTACGGCATGACGTTCTCGTACCGGCAGATCACCGGGGACGGGTTCACGACCTTCGACCCGGCGACGGGGGAGGAGGAGCCCGCCGACGGCGAGCTCACCGTCCTCGTCGCCTACGCGCACGAGGGCGAGCCCATCCCCGAGGATGACGGGCCGCTCAAGCTCGCCATCGCCCAGGACACGCCCGCGCAGGTCACCGAGGGGCACTGGGCCATCAAGTGGCTCGAGGGCGTCAGCGTCACCAAGGCGTCGGCGGCCTGGAAGGTGCAGCTGGAGGGCGCGGTGCCCGGCAAGATCGACCGCGCCTCCTACGTCAACTGCGCCTCGCCCGGCTGCCACGGCTCCGGCTGGGTCGACGGCGAGGGCCGGCGCTGGGAGGGCGTCCCGCTCTACCTGGTGGCCGGCATGGTCGACGACGGGCAGAAGCACGACGCCGGCGCCTACAACGCCAAGCTCGCGAAGCAGGGCTACGACATCCAGATCGAGACCAACACCGGCGAGGTCGTCACCATCGACTCCCGCGACATCGCCGGCAAGAGCAGCATCGTGCTGTCGTCCAAGGTGGACGGCGGAGAGCTCCCCGACGAGTACTTCCCCTTGCGGCTCGTCGGTCCCGGCCTGAGCGACGCTCAGATGCCGGGGGGTATCGCACGCATCGTCGTGCGGGTGAGGTAGGAGGAGGCGGCGGTGGGGTGGCCGCAGCGCCGCCCGACGGGGCCGGGCGTGACCGCGACCCGGATCACGGTCACGCTCGCCGTCCTCCTCTGCCTCGCCGCCTTGGCCGGCGGCTGCGGGTCCGACGAGCGGCGGGTCAAGCTCATGTACGCCGGGAGCCTCATCGTGCCGTTCGACAAGGTCGCGGCGGCGTTCGAGCAGAAGCACCCGGGCGTCGACGTCGTCACGGAGGCGCACGGGAGCATCCAGGTGCTGCGCCACGTCACGGAGCTGGGCGACCGCATGGACTTCGTCGCCAGCGCGGACGAGCAGCTGATCCCACCGCTGATGTATGACCGTGAGGACCCGGAGACCGGCGAGCCTTGGGCGGACTGGTACTGCTCGTTCGCGACCAATCGCATGGTGCTGGCGGTGTCGCCCAGGAGCCCGCTGGCCGGCGAGCTCACGTCGGAGACGTGGTATCGCCGGCTCACGGAGGGCGACGTCCGCTTCGGCCTCGCCGACCCGCGGTTCGACGCGGCCGGCTACCGCGCGCTCATGGTCCTGCAGCTCGCGGAGCGCGAGTACGGCGAGCCGTACCTGCTCGAGGACATGCTGATGGGCCGCTTCACCACCCCCATCACCGTCGAGCACCGTGGCGGCGCGGATGACGGCGTGGACGTGATCGAGGTCCCGGAGATCCTCGAGACCAGCAGCGGCTCCAACGTGGTCCTGCGCGGCGCCAGCATCCAGCTCGTCGCACTGCTCCAGTCGGGCGACCTGGACTGCGCGTTCGAGTACGAGAGCGTCGCCCGCCAGCACGGGCTCGAGTACGTGGAGCTGCCCGAGGCGATCGACCTCGGCGACGCGGACCGTCGCGAGGAGTACGCGACCGTGAGCGTCAAGCTCGACTTCCAGCGCTTCGCCAGCGTCACCCCCGAGTTCACGGGGGACGTGATCCGCTACGCCCTCACGATCCCCGCCAACGCGCCCGAGCCCGGGCTGGCGCGGGAGTTCGTCGCCTTCCTGCTCGGCCCCGAGGGAAGGCGCATCCTCGAGGCCGACCACCAGCCGCTGCTCACGCCGCCGGAGCTGGACGACTCCGGCGGCCGCACCGCAGGAGGTGAGGCGGGCGTGCGCGGCGGCGGAGTGACCAGCGCCGCCTGATGCGCCTCCGGGTGTCTCCGTTCTGGGCGCTCTGCGCCGTGGCCGGCGTCGTCCTCGTCACGTTCGTGGCCCTGCCGGCGGCGAGCATGATCGTGGGCGCCGGCGCCGGCCTCCTGGGCGAGGCCCTGCGGCAGGACGACGTGCGCCGCTCCCTGGTCCTCACGCTGACGGCGGCGCTCATCACCACGGTCATCGGCCTTGTGGTCGGCGTGCCGCTCGCGTACCTGCTCGCGCGCAAGGAGTTCCCGGGCAAGCGCGCGGTCGAGGGCGTCATCGACCTGCCGATCGTCTTTCCCCACACCGCCGCCGGCATCGCCCTGCTCACCGTCTACGGCCGGCAGGGCGTCGTCGGACGGCTCCTCGAGCCGCTTGGCATCACCTTCACCGAGAACGTCGCCGGCATCGTGCTGGCGATGATCTTCGTGAGCCTCCCGTTCCTCGTCGACGGCGCGCGCGAGGCGTTCGCGCTCGTCGACCCGCGCTACGAGCACGTGGCGCGGACCTTGGGCTCGTCGCGGTTCGGGGCCTTCGCCCGCGTGACGCTCCCGCAGGCGTGGCGCGGGGTCATGGCCGGCGCGCTGCTCATGTGGGGGAGAGGGATCAGCGAGTTCGGGGCCGTCGTGATCCTCGCGTACAACCCCAAGGTGATCTCGGTGCTGACCTTCGAGCGGTTCGAGGGGTTCGGGCTCCGCGCGGCGCAGCCGCCCGCGGTGCTCATCGTCATCGTCGCGTTCGTGGTGTTCCTGCTGGTGCGCTCGTTCCTGGTGCCGCGCCGCCGCTCCGGGACCGGTGCACGGTGATCGAGCTCCGCGGACTCGAGGTCGTGGCCGGCGGCTTCCGTGTGGGACCGGTCGACCTGACGGTCGCCGACGGGAGCTACGGCGTGCTGCTCGGCCCGAGCGGCGCCGGCAAGAGCCTGGTGCTCGAGGCCGTGGCCGGCGTGCTCCCCGCCTCCGGCGGGGAGATCCGTCTCGCCGGCGCGGACGTCGGCGACCTCGCGCCGGAGCGACGCCGAGTGGGTCTCGTGTTCCAGGACGGGCTGCTGTTCCCGCATCTGACCGTGGCGAAGAACATCGCCTACGGGATGCGGGCCGCGGGCCGGGCAGGAGACGCCGGTGCGGCTGGAGAGGGCGGCTCAGCGGCACGCGGCAGGGACGGCATCGAGGCCGAGGTCGTGCGGCTCGCGGACGCAGTGGGCGTGCGCGACCTGCTCGGTCGCCGCCCGGACACGCTCTCCGGCGGCGAGCGCCAGCGGGTGGCGCTGGCGCGGGCGCTCGCCGCCCGGCCCCGCGCCCTGCTGCTCGACGAGCCGCTCAGCGCCGTGGACCCCGAGGCGCGCGAGTCGCTGCAGGACCTGCTGCGGCAGGTCTGTCGCGAGCGCGGCCTGCCCGTGCTCCACGTCACCCACGACCGCGACGAGGCGTTCGCGCTCGCCGACGAGTGCAGCGTGCTCATCGGCGGGCGGCTGCACCAGCAGGGCCGGCCGCTGGACGTGCTGCGGCGGCCGGCCGACGCGGCGGTCGCCCGGTTCCTCGGCGCGCGTAACGTGCTGGCCGCGCGCCGCGACCCGGCCGACCCGAGCGTCGCGGTGCTGGAGGCCGGCGGCAGGCTGGCCGTCGCCCGGCCGCTCCCCGACGGCGATGTGACCGTCGTGATCCGGCCGGAGGACGTGCGCCTCTCGGCGGCTCCGGCGGCGGGAGCTCCGGCGGCCACGGTCACGCGCCTCACGCTGCAGGGCGGCCACGTCCTGGTGGGCCTCGACGCTCCCGCGCCGCTCGAGGCCCTGGTCCCGGCCGCCGAGCTGGAGGCGGCCGGGATCGGCGTCGGCCACGAGGTCGCCGTGCGCGTGCGACCGGCCGACGTACACGTGCTGCCGGCCGACGTACCGGTGCTGACGGCAGGCTGACGGCCGGCCGCGCAGAATCGCCTTGCCGGGACGCTAAGGGATTCCTTATACTGGCAGCGCTTCTCCGAGCGCCGGACTCCTACGGGCATCGCCTACGGAGCCGGATGCCGGCAGGGTACAGCGGGAAACCGCCGTGTCTCCCAGTGCGGAAAGGAGAAAGCACCGGCTTCGCGCCGGGTCTCCTTTCCCTGCTGCCTGCCGGTCCGCGGCGGCGCCTGGGGACGTGGCGGCGCGGTCGGGGTTTCTCGCCCATTCTCCCGTCCGCGCCACCCGGTCCCCCGGCAGTTCTCGCGCGCCGGGGCCGGCGCGACGCGACGCCGGGCGGCCACTCCTGATGGGAGTGCAGGCACAGCCGCCCGGCGTCCGTCGTCTTCCGGGATCCGGGCGCCCGGCGCACCGGGCGCGACGGGCGCCGCCTTCGTTATCTTTCAGTGTGACGAACGCTCGGCCGGGCGGTACACTGGGCCCCCATGGACGCCACGCCGCGCGAACAGGGCCGGGTCGACTACCTGCGCCTCTCCATCACCGACCGCTGCAACCTCCGCTGCACGTACTGCATGCCGGAGGAGGGGATCAAGGCGCGCGACCACGGCGAGATCCTCAGCTACGAAGAGCTCGCCGTGTTCGCGCGCGCCGCCGCCGACGCAGGCATCTCCAAGGTGCGTATCACCGGCGGCGAGCCGCTGGTGAGGACCGGCTGCGCCGACTTCGTCGGCATGATCAGCCGCACCAGCGGCATCCACGACATCTCGCTCACGACGAACGGTCTGCTGCTCCCCAGGTACGCCGGCGAGCTGGCAGCCAACGGCCTGCACCGGGTCAACATCAGCCTCGACAGTCTCGACGCGGACCGGTTCGCGCGCATCACCCGCGGCGGCCACCTCGAGGACACGCTCGCCGGCATCGACGCCGCCTTCTCCGCCGGGTTCGCACCCATCAAGATCAACACCCTGCTCCTGCCCGGCGTGGAGGAGGAGCTGGAGGCCTTCGTCGCGCTCACGCGCGAGTACGAAGTGCACGTGCGCTTCATCGAGTTCATGCCGCTCGACCGCCGCATCGCCGGAGACGAGGACCTCGGCGGCGAGGGGCGCCTGCTCCCCGCGGGGGACGTGCTGCGCCGGCTCATGCAGGAGTACGTGCTCATCGGCCACGACGGGCCCTACGGCCACGGGCCGGCGCAGTACTGGAAGGTCGCGGGCGCGCGCGGCACCATCGGCTTCATCGCCGGCGTGTCCGACCACTTCTGCGAGACCTGCAACCGCCTGCGCCTCACGGCCGACGGCCGGCTGCGCACCTGCCTGTTCTCCGGCCGCGAGGTCAACATCAGGCCGCTGCTCGGGGACCCAGACGGCCTGCGCGCGGAGATCGGCAAGGCCGTCGCCGGCAAGACCTTCGACCGCTGCAGCGAGGCCCTGGCCAACGAGCGGTCGATGTCCCAGATCGGAGGGTGAGGATGTCCGGGCTCAGCCACCTCGACGACCGCGGCCGCGCGGCCATGGTGGACGTCGGCGGCAAGGACGAGACGGAGCGCGTGGCGCGCGCCGAGGCGGCCGTGGTCATGGCGCCGGAGACGCTCGCGCTCATCGCCTCCGAGGCCGCGCCCAAAGGCGATGTGATCGCCGTGGCGCGGCTGGCCGGCATCATGGCCGCCAAGCGCACGCACGAGCTCATCCCGCTCTGCCACCAGCTCAACCTCACCAAGGTGGCGGTGGAGATCGACGCCGACGAGGCGCTCCCCGGCCTGCGCATCACGACGGAGGCGCGGCTGCGCGGCCGCACCGGTGTCGAGATGGAGGCGCTGGTCGCCGCGTCGGTGGCGGCGCTCACGGTCTACGACATGTGCAAGGCCGTGGACCGCGGCATGGAGGTCACCGGCGTGCGCCTGCTGGAGAAGAGCGGCGGCCGCAGCGGGCACTGGACGCGCGGAGGCCGGCGACGCGCGCGGCGCCGAGGAGCAGCGCATGAGCCACCCGCCGGACGGCCGCGTCCACTCCGTCAACGTCTCGGAGAAGAAGGGCGTGCAGAAGAAGCCCGTCGACGCCGTGACGCTGGTCGTGGAGCACGGCATCGAGAGCGACGCCCACGCCGGCCCCTGGCACCGCCAGGTCAGCCTGCTCGCCGACGAGAGCGCGCAGAAGATGCGCGACGCCGGCGGCGACGTGGACGTCGGCGACTTCGGCGAGAACATCACCACCGAGGGCATCCGCGTCTGCGACCTGCCCGTCGGCGCGCGCCTGCACCTCGGGCCGGCGCTCGTGGAGGTCACCCAGATCGGCAAGGAGTGCCACGCGCACTGCGCCATCTACCACCAGGTCGGCGACTGCGTGATGCCGCGCGAGGGCATCTTCGTGCGCGTGCTCGAGGGCGGCGAGGTCAAGGCCGGCGACGAGATCCGCGTGGAGAAGAGGAGCCTCATCCACGCCGCCGTGCTCACCTCCAGCGACAAGGGCGCCCGCGGCGAGCGCGACGACGCGAGCGGCGACGTGCTCGAGGAGGCGCTGCGCGAGCTCGGCGTGGCGCAGGTGGAGCGGGCGATCGTGCCCGACGAGGCCGACCAGATCGCCGCGGCGCTGCGCCACTGGGCCGACGAGACGCCGGTCAACCTCATCCTGACGACCGGCGGCACCGGCATGACCAGCCGGGACGTGACGCCCGAGGCGACCTTGACGGTGCTCGACCGTCAGGCGCCCGGCTTCGCCGAGGCCATGCGCGCCGGCTCGCTCGCCAAAACGCCGCACGCCATGCTCTCGCGCGCGGTGAGCGGCATCCGCGGCAAGACGCTCATCATCAACATGCCGGGGAGCCCGCGCGCGTGTGGCGAGCAGTTCTCGATGGTCGCCGCGGCGCTGCCGCACGGAGTGGAGAAGCTGCTCGACCTGGGCGGCGACTGCGCTCCGCTCAACGCGCCGCTGAGCGCGCCGCCCGCCGGCTGATCCTCACGGAGCCCGGCCGGCCTCTCACCGGCCGATACCCGACGCGGTTCGCGCGGGGCTCGTCCGCCCGTGCGTCCGTGCGCGCGACTGGTCCGGTATCTCGAAGAACGTATAGGGGACCAGTCTGGCGCGGGCACCTCGGCCTCACGACCGTCGGTCGCGCCCGGCTCGACTGGGCTCTCGCCGCCTCCCGGCGGTCGGCTCACGCGCCGGGTCAGCCGCGGAACCGCTGCCGGAGCGCCGGGTCAGCCGCGGAACCGCTGCCGGAGCGCCGGCTCAGCCGCGGAACAGCTGCCGGAGCGCCGGCTCAGCCGCGGAACAGCTGCCGGCGCTGGTAGCTCAGGTAGGTGGCGACAGCCGCGTCGGCCTCCTCGACCGCGCGCCGGTTGCCGGCGCTCAGGCGGTCGCCGACGCTCTGGCGGGTGACGCCCAGACGCTCGGCGACCTCGCGCTGGTGGCCGAGCTCGCGGTAGGCCGCTATGGCCTCCCACTGCTTGCCGGTGCGCGCGCGGATGAGCGGATCCACCAGCCGGCAGAGCGCGCCGAGCAGCACGTCGCCGGCGTCGCCGGTGCCGAGGTAGCGGGTGAGGCCCTTGTCGCGGATCACGAGCTGGAGGGCGCGACGGGCGACCGAGTAGGCGTCGCGCTCGGTCCCGACCGGTTCGCGCAGATGGCCGACGACGCCGACGCCGACCCCGGCGCGCAACTGCAGCGGGGCGAGCAGTTCGCGCAGCACGCTCAGGCACAGAGGCGTCTGGGCGGGGTCGGCCAGGGCGCCGTCGACGCGGTCGTCGCCGGCGAGGCCGAAGGGCTCGGCGATCGCCGGCCGGAAGAGCTGGTTGACGCGCTCGAGTGTGCGCCGCACTCTCTCGCGGTCCCCGGCGCCGGCATCCATCACTTCCGCGACCACGACGGCGATGACCTTCGTCTCTCGACGTTTGTCGATGGGCATGGTGCTAGCTACGCCGCCGCGCACGAGTTCTCCTGCCGTGAGAGGACGGGGAGGCCGCCGCGAGCGCGACTCCGGGTCGCGCGGCGGCCGGGCGCGAGGCATACTCACCTTCACGTAGTGGAAATGGCAAGAATGCCGTTCGTCGGCTACACTAGTCGAGCTCCGGCAATACAACCAGGGGTATCCGCTTGAACAAGAAATCCCGCACTCGTCTGCTCGTCGCTACCGGCGTCATCGTCGTCGTCTTCATCGTCGGCGTCGTGGTCCTCGTCCAGCGGCAGGGCGCGTACTACCGTCAGGTCTCGGAACTCACCACCGGGCAGTACGACGGCAAGAACGTCAAGGTCGGCGGCAGGGTCCTGGACGGCACCATCGAGCGTGACGCCACCGGCGTGCACTTCGCCATCCAGGACCTCACCGGCAAGCAGGGCACGGTCAACGTGCTCTACAGCGGGCAGATGCCCAACACCTTCGAGGCGGGGGTGGACGTCGTCGTTATCGGCAAGTACGCCGGCACCGGCGCGCTGATCACCGCCGACCAGCTCCAGACCAAGTGCCCGAGCAAGTACAAGGGGTCGGCCTCCCCCGCAGCCGTTCAGTGAGGCAGATCTGATGCTCGAGCTCGGACGCTACTCGCTCTGGGCTGCGCTCTTCTTCGCGTGCGCAGCGGCGGGCTTCCTCTTCATGGGCATGCGCTGGGACCGCAAGGACCTCCAGCGCAACGGCTACTACGCCGTCTACGGGTTCTTCCTGACCACCGTGATCGCCGCGGCCGTGTTGCTGCAGGCGTTCCTCAAGAAGGACTTCAGCTTCGCCTACGTCGCGGAGAACTCGGACGCGTCGCTGTCCACGTTCTACCGTATCGCGGGCTTCTGGGCCGGGCAGCAGGGCTCGTTCCTGTTCTGGCTGGTGGTGCTCGCCATCGCGACCATCATCGTCGCCATCATCGACCTCAACCGCCTCGAGCGGCTGACGGGCGGCGCGGTGGCGGTGCTCGGCGTCATCTCCGCCGTGTTCGCCGCCCTCATGGTGTTCGACCCGGGCTCCAACCCGTTCCTGGCGGCCGAAGCCGGGATGGTCCCGTTCGGCCTCAACCCGCTGCTGCTGCACCCCGGCATGGTCTTCCACCCGCCCACGCTGTTCATCGGCTACGTGGGCCTGGCGGTGCCGTTCGCCTTCGCCATCAGCACGCTGCTGCTGGGCCGCGGGGACAAGCTCTGGGTGCGGCGCGCGCAGAAGTGGGCCGTGTTCGGCTGGCTGTTCCTCTCGCTGGGCATCGGTCTCGGCGCCTGGTGGGCCTACGTGGTGCTCAGCTTCGGCGGCTACTGGGCCTGGGACGCCGTGGAGAACACCTCGCTGGTGCCGTGGCTCACGGCGACCGCGCTGCTGCACTCGTTCACGCTCTACAAGGCGCGCGGGCTGTTCAAGCGCTGGTCGCTCGGCCTGGCCGTGCTGACCTTCTGGTTCACCATCCTCGCCACCTGGACCACGCGCACCGGCCTCATCAGCTCGGTGCACGCCTTCGGCAAGAACCCGGTGCTCATCTGGATCCTCTCCTCCTTCCTCGTGGTCACGGCCCTCGGCAGCATCGGGCTCATCGCCTGGCGCTGGCGTGCCTTCGAGAGCCACGACGACGTGGAGAGCTGGCTGTCCCGTGACTTCCTCTACTACGTGACCAACCTGCTGCTCACGCTGTTCGCCGTGGCGGTCGCCTTCGCCACCGTGGCCGTGCCGCTCATCTTCCCGGACCGCGCCGTGGGCGCGAGCACCTACGACCTCGTGGCGCGGCCGCTCGGCGTGGTCATCCTCGCGATGATCGCCGTCTGCCCGCTGCTCGCCTGGCGCAAGACCGACGGCGCGCAGCTGCGCAAGACGCTGATCCTGCCGACCGTCACCATGGTGCTGTCGATCCCGCTGTGGCTGTACCTCGGGTTCCAGAGCAACATCTGGGGCTTCATCGGCATGCTGGTGTGCGGCTTCGCCTTCGGCGCCGTCATCCAGTTCGTGCTGCGCTCGGCGAAGCGCGCGGCCGGACCCGACAAGAGCCTCTGGTCCGGCCTCGGCAAGGCGTTCAGCGGCAGCCGCACCCGCACCGCCTCCTACGTCGTCCACATGGGCATGGTGCTCGTGGTCGCCGGCCTGCTCGGGTCCACCGTGTACAAGGTCGAGCAGTCGACCATCGTCAAGGTCAAGCCGGGCGAGAGCGCGAGCCTGAACGGCTACACGCTGACCTACAAGGGCATGACCGAGATCGGTGGCGCGCAGAACTCCACGCGCGCCGAGGCGACGTTCGACGTGACCAGGGATGGACGGTCGCTGGGCACCGTCGTGCCGCACACCGACGTCTACCCGATGAGCGGCGCCGCCGTGCGCGCGGTGATCCTCGGGCGGCCGTTCGAGGACCTGTTCGTGGTCGCCGACGAGCCGTTCGACGGCACCTCCGAGACGATCGCCCTGCGTATCGTCATCTTCCCGCTCATCCGCTGGGTCTGGATCGGCTCGATCCTGCTGTGCGTCGGCGCCGTCGTCTCCCTGTGGCCCAAGGGCCGCAAGCAGGAGCAGGAGGCCCGCGTCGGCGAGCCCGCCGGGGCGGACGCGACCGCCTGAGGGAGGCCGGCCGATGTCGGACGAACACGACCGGCACGACGGCGCGACCCCCCTCGAGATCGAGGTCGAGGGCCTGCGCAAGACGTTCGGCCGCCGCGAGGTGCTCAAGGGCATCTCGTTCGGCGTGCCGCGCGGCGGGTTCCTGAGCATCTTCGGCCCCAACGGGGCCGGCAAGACGACGACGCTTGCGCGTGCTCGCCACCCTGCTCGCGCCGAGCGGCGGCGCGGTGAGGGTCGCCGGCCACGACGTCCGTGAGGACCCCATGCCGGTGCGCAAGGCGATCGGCTTCATCTCGCACAACGCCATGCTCTACCCGGACCTGACCGCGCACGAGAACCTGCGCTTCTACGCCGACATGTACGGCGTGGAGGGTCGCGAGGCGCGCATCACCGAGCTGCTCGAGCGGCTCGAGCTGTCCGCGCGCCGCCACGACGTGGTGCGCACGTACAGCAAGGGCATGCGGCAGCGGCTCGCGATCGCGCGGGCCATCCTGCACCGCCCGCGCGTGCTCCTGCTCGACGAGCCGCACTCGGGGCTCGACCCGCGCGCCGTGGACATCCTCGACGGGCTGCTCACCGAGATCCGCGACGAGCACACGTTCGTCATGGTCACCCACAACATCGCCAAGGGCCTGGAGTGGGGGACCGACCTGATGATCATCGAGGCCGGCCGCATCGCCTACGAGCACGCGGCCGGCGTGGACCACGAGTCGTTCAGCGCCGTGTACCGTGAGCACGTCCACGACGGGAGCGTGATGTAGAAGTGTCGCGGCTGGTCCCAGTTCAAGGCGATCGTCCGCAAGGACCTCATCCGCGAGCTGCGCACGCGGGACATGCTCGTGAGCATGATCCTCTTCGTGCTGCTGGCGATGGTGATCTTCCACTGGGCGTTCACCGTCAAGGGGCAGACCGACCTCACCTACTTCACCGGCGGCATGCTGTGGGTGACGTTCATCTTCGCCATGCTGCTCGGGCTCAACCGCTCGTTCGCGCAGGAGAAGGACGAGCACTGCCTCGACGGCCTGCTGCTCTGCCCGGTGGACCGCGTCACCATCTTCCTCGCCAAGACCTTCGGCAACCTCGTGTTCCTGCTGATCATCCAGGTGGTGGCCGTGCCGGTGTTCGCGCTCTTCTTCATCGAGCGCAGCTTCGTCGGCGACCTCTTGCCGTTCGTCGTCGTGCTGCTGCTCGCCGACGTCGGCATCTGCGCGCTCGGCACGCTGCTCGCGACCATCTCCATGAACACGCGCTCGCGCGACCTGCTGCTGCCGATCCTGTTCCTGCCGCTCATCGTCCCTCTGCTGGTCGCCGCCACCAGCGCGACCACGCTGGTCTTCGCGGACGGCGCGGGGTTCGGTACGGTGGGCGGCCGGATACTGTTCATCCTCGGGTTCGACGCGGTGTTCCTCGTCGTCGCCTGGGGTACCTACGACTTCGCCATAGGAGAGTGAGCGTGAAGAAGCTCGTCAGCGCGCCGGCGCTGTTCATCGGGGCCGGCGCCTTCCTCATCGTCGGACTGATGCTCGGCTTCTGGTGGGCTCCCGTCGACTCGTCGTCGATGGGCTTCAGCCAGAAGATCTTCTACTACCACGCGCCCATCGCCGAGACGTCGCTGGTGGCGTTCGGCGTCGCGTTCGTGGCGGCGATCATGTACCTGCGCACGCAGGACCTCAAGTGGGACCGCCTCAGCTACGTCAGCATCCGCCTGGGCCTGCTCTTCGCCATCCTCGTGATGATCACGGGGATGATCTGGGGCAAGGCCAGCTGGGACACCTGGTGGGCCTGGGAGCCGCGCCTGACGACGTTCCTGCTCGTCTGCTTCCTCTACGCCGCGTACTGGGTGCTGCGCTCCGTCGTCGACGAGGAGCAGCGGCGCGCCACCTACGCGGCGGTGTTCGCCATCATCGCGTTCATCGACGTGCCGATCACCTGGTTCGCCACGCGCCTGATGCCCGAGGGTCTGCACCCGGTGGTCATCACCGCCGGCGACACGGGCATGGAGACGAGCATGTTCGTCGCCTTCATGATCAGTATGGTGGGCATGACCCTGCTGCTCGCGGCGCTCATCCGCCGCGACCTCGCGATCGAGATGCTCAAAGACAGAGTGACCGACCTCAAGACCTCGCTGGGAGGCTGAACCCATGACCATCGAAGAAGGCGTCAAGTACGTCGCCGCGGCCTATGCCGTCATCCTGGCCGTGCTGATCGTCTACTACTTCATGAGCGCGCGCCGCGTCAGCGGGCTCAGGCGCGACATCGAACTGCTCGAGGACGAGGCCAAGCGCCGGCAGGCGCCGGCCGGCGGCGCGGAGTGACGCTCCGCGCCCACACGACGCGCCTCACGGGGCGCGGGGCGGCCTGACAGAGACCGATGGCCCTGACGTCCGTCATCCTGATCTGGCTCGCGTACCTGCTGTACGCGGCCGCGTTCGCCGTGTTCCTCATCGGGTTCTTCACGCAGCGCCCGTGGATGAACCGGCTCGGGCTCGTCGTGGCCGCGGCCGGCCTGGTCGCGCAGACGCTCGGCCTGATCCTGCGCGGCGTGGACGCCGGCCGGTTCCCGTTCGTCGGCCTCTACGAGTCGCTGGTGCTGGTGGCGTGGGCGATCGTGCTCGTGTGGCACGTGCTCGAGTCGTTCACCAAGATCAAGGCCGTGGGCCTGTACGTGATGCCGGTCGTGCTCGTGCTGCTCACGATCGCCCTCATCTCCTACGACCCGCCGCAGGGCATGGTCCCGGCGCTGCGCAGCGACATCGTCATCGTCCACGTGATCGTCATGCTGGTCGCCATCGGCTGCCTCTACGTGGCCGGCGGCGCAGCCATCATCTACCTGATCGAGGAGCGTCTGCTGCACCGCCGCAAGACCGGCGGCGTGCTCGGACGCCTGCCCTCTCTCGCGGCGCTCGAGCGGCTCATCTACCACGCCACGCTGCTCGGCCTCCCGTTCCTCACCATGGGCATGGCGGCCGGCGTCATCCGCGCCGAGACGTTCAAGGTGCCGGACTGGGCGACCGACCCGATGGTGCTGCTCTCCGGCGCCGCCTGGGTCGTCTACCTGGTGCTCATCGCCGGCCGCGTGCGCGGCGACTGGTCGGGCCGCGCCGTCTCGTGGCTGGCCGTCGCCGGCCTCGTCCTGCTGCTCGTCATCCGTTTCGCTGCGGTACCGTACCTCAGCGGCTTCCACACCTACGGGGGCTGAGCGCATGCACGTCGTCGTCGCCGGCATCTCCCACAAGACCGCCTCGCTGGAGCTGCGCGAGCGCCTTGCCCTGGACGAGGAGGCCGCGCTGCGTCTGAGCCAGGAACTCCTGGAGGAGGGCGTGGCCTGCGAGGTCGTCGCGCTCAGCACCTGCAACCGCACCGAGCTGTACCTGTACGGGCGCGACTCGCTCGCGGCGCGCCAGGCGGCGCTGCAGCACCTGGCGCGGCACGCCGGCGTCGAGCCGGGAGAGCTCGAGCCGTCGCTCTACAGCTACTCCGGCGACGGCGCCATCTCGCATCTCTTCCGCGTCACCTCGAGCCTCGACAGCATGGTCGTCGGCGAGGCGCAGATCGTCGCCCAGCTCAAGGCCGCCTACCAGATGGCCTGTGACGGCGGCTGCACGGCCGTGGTCTTCAACCGGCTGTTCCGGCACGCGCTCGAAGTGGGCAAGCGCGTGCGCACCGAGACCACCATCGGCGAGCGGCCCGTGAGCGTCAGCTCGGCCGCCGTCGAGCTCGCCCTGCAGGTGTTCGGCAAGCTGCGCGACCACACCGTGCTCATCGTCGGCGCCGGCGAGACCAGCGAGCTCACGGCGACGCACCTCAAGGCTCACGGCATCGAGAAGATCCTGGTGGCCAACCGCACGCTCGACACCTCGCTGGAGCTCGCGCAGCGCGTCGGCGGCGAGGCGGTGCGCTTCGAGGACCTCGAGCAGCACCTCTCCCGCGCCGACATCGTCATCAGCTCGACCTCCGCACCGCACTACGTGATCACCCGGGAGACGGTGGAGCGCGCCTTCAAGCGCCGCAAGCACCGCCCCATGTTCCTCATCGACATCGCCGTGCCGCGTGACCTCGACCCGGAGATCAACCGTGTGCGCGACGCCTACCTCTACGACATCGACGACCTCCAGCACGTGGTGGAGCACAACCGCCACGAGCGCGAGAAGGACGCGGCGCACGCCGAGCGCATCGTCGAGCAGGAGCTCGGGGGCATGAACGAATGGCTGCGCAGCCTCGAGGTGGTGCCGACCATCGCCATGCTGCGGGAGGCAGTGGAGGACATCCGCCGCAGCGAGCTCGACCGCCTGGGCAACCGCCTCAGCGACCTCACCGAGGAGCAGCGGGCGCGGGTGGACATGCTCACCACGAGCATCGTCAACAAGATCCTGCACGTGCCGACCGTGAAGATGAAGGAGGTCGCGGGGCGCGACCAGTGCTACCTGTACGTGGACGCCGTGCGTACGCTCTTCGACCTCGAGACGGGGGAAGCGGGCGAGGCCCCGTCCGGCGAGGCGGCGCCCGGCGAGGCGGCGCCCGGCGAGGCGCCGGCGCAGCCGGCGCCGTCCTCGACCACCACCCAGCCCCAGGAGGCCGAGGAGCCGCCCGCGCCCTCCGCCGGCGGCACCGTCCACCACCTGCGCGGCACCGGAACGGAGGACGCTTGATGGACCTGATCCGGATCGGCTCCCGCGGCTCCCGCCTCGCGCTCGTGCAGGCGGAGTGGGTGCGCGACCGCGTGGCGGAGCGCCACCCGGGCCTGCGCGTGGAGATAGAGGTCATCAGCACCAAGGGCGACAGGATCCTCGACGCGCCGCTGGCCATGATCGGCGACAAGGGACTCTTCACCAAGGAGCTCGAGAGCGCACTGCTCGAGGACCGCATCGACGTGGCCGTGCACTCCGCCAAGGACATGCCCACCGCCGTGCCCGAGGGGCTGGACATCATCGCCTTCACCGAGCGCGAGGACGTGCGCGACGTGTTCGTGCCCAACCCGGCGCTGCTCGAGGGCCGCGCGTCCGTCGACGGGCCGCTCACTCTGGACGATGTGCCACACGGCGCCCGCGTGGGCACGCTCGAGCCTGCGCCGGCGCTCGCAGCTCCTGGCGCTGCGCCCGGACCTCGACGTGGTCGACATCCGCGGCAACGTCGAGACGCGCCTGCGCAAGCTCGTCGAGGAGGAGATGACGGGGACGATCCTCGCGGCCGCGGGGCTCTCGCGCCTCGGCCGCTCCGAGGTTGTCGGGTTCGCCTTCGCGTTCGACGAGATGCTGCCGGCCGTGGGCCAGGGCGCGCTCGCCATCGAGGCGCGCGCCGACCACCCGCGGCTGCTCGAGATCAGGGCGGCGCTCGACCACCCGCAGACGGCGCTCTGCGTCAAGGCGGAGCGGGCGCTCCTGGGCACGCTGGAGGGTGGCTGCCAGGTGCCGATCGCCGCGCACGCTCTCTGGGAGGCCGGCGAGAGCGCCGCCGGCACGCTGGCGCTCGCCGCCTACGTGGGCTCGCTCGACGGCGCGCGCTCGGTGCGCGGCGCGCAGGCGCGGCCCGCCGGCGACCCCGAGGGCCTCGGCGTGCTCCTCGCCGCCGAGCTGCTCGAGCGCGGGGCCGGCGGCATCCTGGACGAGATCCGCACGCCGTGACCTCGTCCGGCCCGGACACGGCGTCCTCGCCGGACCGCGTGCTGGCCGGCCGCACCGTCGTCGTCACCCGGCCGCGCGAGCAGGCGGCCTCACTCGCGCGCCCGCTCGAGGCGCTCGGCGCCGAGGTGCTCGTGGTGCCCACCATCCGTATCGAGCCGCGACCCCTCGACGAAGAGGTCGCGGCCGTCCTGCGGGAGCTCGCCGCCTACCAGCTCGTGGTGTTCACGAGCACCAACGCCGTGCGCGTGTGGGCCGGCTACCTGGCGCGCGGCACGGAGGACGGCGGCATGCCGCCCGGGCCCGTGCTCGCCGCCGTCGGGCCCGCTACCGCCGCGGCCCTCGAGAAGCACGGCCTCTCGTGCCACCTGGTGCCCGACGAGTACGTCGCTGAGGGGCTCGCGGATGCGCTCGAGGGCACGGAGGCGGCCGCCGCCGGCGCCCGTGTGCTCATCCCGTGCGCGGCCGACGCGCGCGACGTGCTCCCTGAGACGCTGCGCGCGCGGGGAGCCGTGGTCGACGTGCTCCACATCTACGACACCGTCGCCGTGGAGGAGCTCGCCGAGCCGGCGGCGCGCGTGGAGGCGGCAGACTACATCACGTTCACCTCGGCGAGCACCGCCAAGCGGCTCGCCGGCCTTCTGGAGGCTGTGGCTGCCGGCGCGGGCCGCGCCGGGACCCCGCTCGTCGAGCGGCTGGCCGGCGCCCGCCTTTGCTCCATCGGCCCGATCACCAGCGAGACGCTGCGCGGCCTGGGACTGCCGGTGGCGGTGGAGGCCCGGGAGTACACGGCCGCGGGCCTCGTCTCGGCCATCGCGGAGGACGCCCGCTCGCGCTGACCGGGCTGCCGGGCGGAATCCTCCCGGGCCGGGTCAGCGGCGCGCGGCGCCCGCGATCACTCGAAGCACTCGGGCGCGAGCTCCACGGCGCGCTTGATGATCCGCCCCGCGTTCTCGCGTGTGGGGTGCACGGCGTCGCCGACGCTCTGTCGGGCGCTCGAGCCGCGCCGCGAGGTCGTCCCCAGGGGCATCGGAGGCAAGTGTATCCGGAGCGCAGGCCGGCATCGGCTCCGGGAGTGCCCCCGAAACTGTTGCGCGCGGCGTGGCTTCGTCGTAGGTTCGGGGCCATGGACAGGCCCATCTGCTTCTTCAGCGACTACGGCTACACCGACGACTTCGCCGGCGTGTGCCGTGCGGTCATCGCCCGGCTGGCGCCGGACGTCCGGGTCATCGACGTCACGCACGGGCTGCCGGAGCGCGACGTGCTCGCCGGGGCGGTGGTGCTGCGCAACACGCTGCCCTACATGCCGGTCCGGGCGGTGATCCTGGCGGTCGTCGACCCGGGCGTGGGCGGGCCGCGGCGGCCGATCGCCCTGCGCAGCCACGGCGATCGGCTCTTCGTCGGCCCGGACAACGGGCTGCTCATGCACGCCGCCGACCTCGACGGCGGGGTCGCCGCCGCCTACGAGCTCAGCAACCAGGAGCTGTGGCTCATGCCGCTCTCCGCCACCTTCCACGGCCGCGACGTATTCGCGCCGGCCGCGGCCCGTCTGGCGGCCGGCCTCTCGCTGGACGCGGTCGGAGCCGAGCTGGACGCCGACCACCTCGACCGTATCGACTACCCGGAGCCCCGCCGGCACCGCGACGGCCTGACGGCGGTCGCGGTGCTCGTCGACCGGTTCGGCAACGTCGCGCTCAACATCCGCGCCCGCGACCTGGAGAAGGCCGGGCTCACCGGCCACGTCGAGCTCCTCACCGGCGACGAGCGCTACCTCGCGAGCGTGGCGCGCACCTTCCAGTCTGTGCGCCGCAGCGACATCGTCGTGCTCATCGACAGCTACGGCCAGGCGTCGGTGGCGGTCAACAACGGGTCGGCGGCCGAGGTGCTGGGGCTCGACGCCGGCGACGAGATCAGGATACGGCGTCTCGACTGACGCCGGGCGCCGGAGCCGCCCGGCGGTGGGAGGCCCCGCCGACCGAGGAGAGTGCGTGACGCCGATGTCCCCGAGCGAAGGCGCGAGCGGCCGCTACGCGGTGCTCGCGCCCGACTGGCACCTCCGCGGCTACAGCGACCGTCCGGCGGTCCTCGTCAACTGGCGTACGGGCGAGGACCCGGCGCTCACGCCGGCGGCCGCCTGGGTCGCGCGAAGCTGCGACGGCGCGACCGACTTCACCTCGCCGTTCTTCCTCCCCGCGCACCGCGCGACGCTCGACCTCATGATCGAGAAGGGCATGGCCCTGGAGTGCCCGCGGGGGACGCAGCTCGACCCGCGGCAGCGACACCGGCAGGCCGCCAACCGCTATCTGGCGTTCGCCAACTGGGCGGTCACCGGGCGCTGCAACCTCGCCTGCCGGCACTGTTACATGGAGGCCCCGGAGGCGCGGTACGGCGAGCTTCCGACCGCGGACATGCTGCGCATCGTTGACCAGCTCGAGCGCGCCGGCGTGCAGCGCGTCCACCTCACCGGCGGCGAGCCGCTGCTGCGCGCCGACATCTGGGAGCTCATCGGCAGGCTGATCGAGCGGCGCATCGGCGTGCACCAGATCTCCACCAACGGCCTGCTGCTGGACGACGACGCGCTGGTTCGTCTGCGGGAGCTGGGCGCCGACCCCGTCATCCACCTGAGCTACGACGGCGTCGGCGCCCACGACGGCATGCGCGGCCGTGCCGGCGCCGAAGGCTCGGCGCTGGAAGCGGCGCGCCGGGCCGTGGCCGCCGGCTTCCGCGTGAGCGTGACGAGCAGTCTCGACGCCGAGACCCGGGACGGCATCGTCGCCGCGACCGGTCTGATGGCCGAGCTCGGCGTGACGGGATGGCACGTGAGCGCGCCGATCCCCGTGGGCTGCTGGGTCGGCGCGCCGACCGCGTTGTCTCTCGATGCGCAGGCTGAGGCCGCGGCGGCGATCCTGCGCCGCTGGCTCGATCTCGGACGCCCGTACCTGATCACGTTGTGCGGCATGTACTCCGGGGCGCCGGGCGGGTTCGTGCCGCCGGTCGGCCCCGTCCACCGCTGCTCGCCTGAGGACCTCCACTGCGGGGCGCTGCTCCAGGAGACCGTCTACGTGATGCCGGACGGACGGCTCATCCTCTGCCCGCGGTTCATCGACACGCCGCTCCAGGACGCGATGCCGTCGCTGCTCGCCACGGAACTCTCCGAGGCATGGGACGACGACTCCCTGCGTGCGGCCGTAACGGTGACCAAGGCGCGGATCCTGGAGCACAATCCGGAGTGCGCGGCGTGCGCCGAGTTCGGCGAGTGCGGCGCGGGGTGCTGGGCGCTCGCCTACGCCGCGACGGGCGACCTGCTGGGGCGTGACCCGGCCGCGTGCGAGCTGTACAGGAGTCCCTACCGGCGGCGGCTGGCGGCGATCGCCGGCCGCGGCTGACGGCGACAGACGGGAGGAGCGATGTCGGCAGAGGACCTGAGGACCTTCTTCGCGAGGCTGGAGGCCGACGCGGAGTTGCAGCAGAGGGCGCGGGCGCTGAGCGGCGAGCCGGGGGACGCTCGCGACGCCGCGCTGTGCGCGCTGGCGGCGGAGCTCGGCCTCTCGGTGACCGCCGACGATCTGGCTGCGGCCGCCGACGGCCCGGCAGCGGCCGCGCTCGACGACGAGACGCTGCGTGGGGTCGCGGCCGCGGGCGGCGTCTCGTGTGTGGAGCCCGGCTTCCTGGCGGGGAATCCCAAGGGCGACGCGACCGCACGCGGGTGAGCGGACGCCGCCGGACGAGAGGAGCGGCATGTCGGCAGAGGACCTGAAGGCGTTCTTCGCCCGGCTGGAGACCGACGAGGAGCTGCAGGAGAAGGCCCGCGCGCTGAGCGGCCTCGAGGAGGCCGCCCGTCCGCGCGCGCTCTGTGAGCTCGCGGCGGCCGAGGGCTTCGCGGTGAGCGACGAGGACCTGCACGCCGCCGCCGGTGAAGCAGGCGCGGCGGCGCTCGAGGACGAGACCCTCCGCTCTGTGGTCGGAGGGATCGGCTGCGCGGTCGGCGCGCTGTCGTTCCACGAGCAGGCCGGCGCCACGCCGGTCGGCTGAGCAGGGCGCGCGAGGCGGCGGGCGGCGTCCACGGCGCCTCGTGTTGCGCCGCCCGCTCAGATTCGCTATAGTCCCCCTTCGCGCGCCCGAGCCGGGCGTGCGTTCCTGCTACCGAACGAGTGAGCGCATGAAGACTTACGTCGCCAAGCCTTCCACCATCGAGAAGAAGTGGTACGTCGTGGACGCCAAGGGCCATACCCTGGGCCGTCTCTCGACCGTCGTCGCAGACTGCCTGCGCGGCAAGCGCAAGGCAATCTACACGCCGAACATCGACACCGGCGACTTCGTCGTCATCGTCAATGCCGAGCAGATCGTCGTGACCGGCAAGAAGCCCGAGCAGAAGATGTACTACCATCACTCGGGCTACCCCGGCGGCATCAAGAGCGAGTCGTACGCCAAGCTCCAGGCTCGCCGCCCCGAGGAGATCATCCGCCACGCCGTGCGCGGCATGCTGCCTCACAACAAGCTCGGGCGCGCCCAGCTCCGCAAGCTCAAGATCTACGCCGGCACGGAGCATCCCCACGAGGCGCAGAACCCCGAAGTGCTCGAGATCAAGGAGTAAGGCGTGGCTGATGCAGTGACCTATCGCGCGACCGGCAAGCGCAAGACCAGCGTCGCGCGCGTCATCCTCATTCCGGGCCCCGGCAAGACCACCATCAACGGCCGCGACATCGACCAGTACTTCGGTCGCAAGGTCCTCGAGACCATCGCGCTCATGCCGTTCGAGACCACCCGTACCACCGGCAAGTTCGACGTCCGGGTCAACGTGTACGGCGGCGGCATCAGCGCCCAGGCCGGCGCGGTCCGTCATGGTATCGCCCGCGCCCTCTGCGAGGCCGACGAGACCCTCCGCACGCCGCTCAAGCGCGCCGGGTTCCTCACGCGCGACGACCGTCAGGTCGAGCGCAAGAAGGCCGGCTTCCACAAGGCGCGCAAGAAGCCGCAGTTCAGCAAGCGCTGACGCTGCGCACAGATCTGCTTTCTCCGACGGGCCGCCGAGAGGCGGCCCGTCGTCGTTCCCAGCCATGTCGGACGCGATCGTCCACCCAGCGTATTCCGCGCCGAGCCGCGACAGACGCTCGACCTCTGTAGGCTTCTTCAGCCGGTAGAGCCCGTCGATGACGGTGTCGAGCCGTTCGTGCGCTTTGCGCAAGTCGCGGGCATCGCCATGGCCGCCTTGCCGTTACATTCTGATGGCTGAAGTCGTTGCATTCTGAGGCTTGACGCCGTTACAATCTGAGGCCTGAGCCACCTTCGGTCCGACATCTCGGGCCCCGTTGGTCCACTGAACGCGACCACCAAGGAACCATGACCTACATCAATCGAGTCGTCGACGACGAGCTGATCTCACGGTTGAGCGCAAGCGGGGCCGTGCTCATCGAGGGGGCCAAAGCCTGTGGCAAGACCGAGACGGCCCGGCGTGCCGCGGTCAGCGAGGTCCTGCTTGACATCGACACCACGGCGCGGGAAGCCGCCGCCGTCGATCCTTCCCTCGTCCTCGACGGCGCTGCACCTCGCCTCATCGACGAGTGGCAGCTCGAGCCGAACATCTGGAACCATGTGCGGCGAGCGGTGGACGATCGCGGCAAGCCGGCGCAGTTCATCCTCACCGGCTCGGCCGTCCCGGCCGACGACGCCACCAGACACACGGGTGCGGGCAGGATCTCTCGCCTGCGCATGCGGCCGATGAGCCTCTTCGAGACGGGGCACTCCAACGGTGAGCTGTCGTTGGCGCGACTCCTCACGGGTGCAGCTGTCAGATGCCCCGATCCCGGGTTGGCGGTCGCCGACATCGCGGAGCGAGTTGCGGTCGGAGGATGGCCTGGCCACTCTGGGCCGGCCGAGCAATCGCTCCGCGCCAACCGCGACTACCTCGACGAGATCAGACGCGTCGACGTGGGTCGCATCGCGCCACGCAGGGATCCCAATCGGATCGGGCGTCTCCTGCGCTCACTGGGACGTAACGTGGCCACGTACGCCTCAATCGTCACCCTGGCTGGCGACACGGGAGGTGTCGATGGCCCGCTCGACCGCGAGACCGTACGCGAATACCTGGATGCACTCGACAGGCTCATGATCATCGAGGACCAGCCGCCATGGTCGCCTCGTTTGCGCTCCAAGTCCGTCATGCGCAGTGGCGTGAAGCGCCACTTCGTCGATCCGTCACTGTCCGTTGCGGCGCTGCGCATCGGGCCTGCCCAACTGCTGAAGGACCTTGGCCTCTTCGGCTTCCTGTTCGAGTCGCTGGTGGTGCGAGACTTGCGCGTCTACGCGCAGGCGCTGGACGCTCAGGTGCTCCAGTACCGCGACAACACCGGTCTCGAAGTTGACGCGGTCGTCGAGATGCCCGATGGGAACTGGGCAGCGTTCGAGATCAAGCTCGGCGCCAATCAGGTTCATGCGGGCGCCGCTTCGCTGCTCGCGCTCGCCGGGAGGGTAGATGCGAGTGCGGGCGGCAAGCCTCTGCTGCTCGGCGTGATCGTGGGATCCGGCTACGCCTTCACTCGCCCCGACGGTGTCGCGGTCATCCCGATCGGCGCCTTGGGCCCTTGAGGGTTGCCTGTCGCGCCAGGACTCAACCTGAAGATCCTCAAGGGAGTGGACGTCAGCAAGCGCGCGTGAGGGCGGCGGGCCGGCTCCGCGGGTGCTACCATGGCGCGAGTCGAATCCGAGGAGTCCTCGATGGCCCGTTCCAGCACTTCGCCCGGTTACCGGCGCAACTCCGCTCCGGCGTGGAAGAAGATCGCGATCGTCCTGGCGGCGCCGGTCGCCATGATCCTCATCATCCGGTTGCTCAACGCCGACGAGTGGCCGCAGATCGTGTTCTTCCCCGTGCTGGTCGTCGTCGCCGTGGCGGCCGTCTGGCTGATGGCGAAGGCGCTCGGCGTGAGACTCAGTCTCGGCAGTTGGGACGAAGTCCGGCAGAGGGCTGAGGTCGCTGATGGGTGAGTACTTCGGCACGGACGGCATCCGTGGGGTCGCCGGCGATCTGCTGACGCCCGAGTTCGCCGTGCAGGTGGGCCGCGCCGCGGCCGTCGTGCTCGCGCAGAAGGCCGGCCCGCATCCGCTGTTCGTCATCGGCCGCGACACGCGCCTCAGCGGCCCCATGCTCGAGGCGGCGCTCACCGCCGGCCTCACCAGCGGCGGCGCGCGTGTGGAGGTCGCCGGCGTGATCCCGACGCCGGGGCTCGCCGCGCTGGTGCACCAGCGCGGCGCGGACGCCGGCGTCGTCATCAGCGCCTCGCACAACCCCTTCGCCGACAACGGCATCAAGTTCTTCTCGAGCGCCGGCACCAAGCTGAGCGACGAGGAGGAGGCCGAGATCGAGGCGCACATCGAGCACCACGACCTCAGCTCGCTCGCCGGCGCCGACTTCGGCAGCGCCGAGCAGCTCGAGGGGGCCGTCGAGGGCTACGTCTGGGACGTCGTCAAGCGCATCCCGCTGGACCTCAGCGGGATCAAGATCGCCATCGACTGTGCCAACGGCGCCATGCACCTGGCGGCGCCGCTGGCGCTCGAGGAGTCGGGCGCGCAGGTCGAGGTGCTGTTCGACCGGCCCGACGGCACCAACATCAACGCGGGCTGCGGCAGCACGCACATGGCCGCGCTGCAGAAGGTCGTGGCCGACGACGGCTTCGACCTCGGCCTCGCCTTCGACGGCGACGGCGACCGCGTGCTCGCCGTCGACGCCGCCGGCAACCTCGTCGACGGCGACTTCATCATCGCGATCCTCGCGAAGCACCTGAAGGCCCAGGGCAAGCTCCGCGCCGATACCGTGGTGACCACGGTCATGACCAACCTGGGCTTCCATCTCGCCATGGAGCGAGAGGGCATCCAGGCGATCGTCACCGCGGTCGGCGACCGCTACGTGGTGGCGGAGATGCTCAGGGGCGACTACCTGCTCGGCGGCGAGCAGTCCGGCCACATCATCAACCGTGACGTGAGCACCACCGGCGACGGCCTCGCCACGTCGCTTCTGCTGCTGCAGGCGCTGCGACAGATGGACGTGCCGCTGGCCGAGGCGGCGACGGTGATGGAGCGGCTGCCGCAGAAGCTCGTCAACGTGCGCGTGCGCGACCTGGGCGAGCTGGACGGCGCGGCCGCGGTGTGGGCGGCGGTGGAGCAGGAGACCCGCCGCCTGGACGGCACCGGCCGCGTGCTCGTGCGGCCGTCCGGCACCGAACCGCTCGTGCGCGTGATGGCCGAGGCGCCCACGCAGGACGACGTGGACACAGCCTGCGACCGCATCGTGGCGGTCGTGGAGGAGCATCTGGCCTGACGGAGGGGATCGCCCGTGAGTGATGAGGTCAAGTACTACCCGTTCAAGATCGGTGGAGTCGAGCAGACGTATCCCAACGTGCATCCGGGCACGCCCAAGTACGCGGCGGGCATCGTGGTGGGCAACATCGCCTTCCTCTCGGGCATGACGCCGCAGAGCACCGAAGACGGATCGTGCCTGACGGTCGGGGTCGAGGCCCAGGTCTTCGCCTGCCTCGACAAGGTGCGCGCCGTGCTCGAGGAGATGGGCAGCTCGATGGAGAACATCGTGAAGACCATCATCCTGCTCAAGGACCTCGAGTACTACCAGCAGATGCGCGCCGCCGAGCTCAAGTACTACCAGGAGTACGCGCCGCGCCTCGTCTCGGAGCCGCCGGCCAGCACCTACGTGCAGCCGGCGATCCTCGCCCGCCCCGAGTTCCTCGTGGAGTTCGACGTCACGGCGGTCATCGAGCGCGCGTAGCCGACGGCGAACGCGCAGCGGCCGGGCGGGGTACAATACGCCCCGACATAGCAGACCGGTGGTGCGGACACCTGTCAGCAACTGAGCGCCTGGCCCGCGCGGCGGGCTCCCCCGGGGGGAGCGGCTCCGCGCGGGTGACGAGGTGGAGGTTCATCGAAAGACTCGGCGGATGCCTCCCGGCCCGGCACGGTCGTCATCGAGTCGACAAACCCCGCTGGTAACGGCGGAGACAAAGCGACTCGAGGGTGCCTGTCCGCAGCCTGCCCATCTGCGCCCTGACCCACCGAAGGGAGCACGCATGTGCGGCATCGTAGGCTACGTCGGGCGACGTCCCGGCAAGCCCATCATCCTCGACGGCCTCAGGCGCCTGGAGTACCGCGGCTACGACTCGGCCGGCATCGCGCTCATCGAGTCCGGCGGCATCGACTGCGTGCGCGCCGTCGGCAACCTGGACGAGTTGTTCCGGGCCGCCGGCGACAACGGCTCGGACGCCTGCATCGGCCTCGGTCACACGCGCTGGGCGACGCACGGCAGGCCCACCGAGGAGAACGCGCACCCGCACAGCGACTGCAGCGGCCGCATCTCCATCGTGCTCAACGGCATCGTCGAGAACTACAAGGACCTGCGGGCGCGACTCACGGAGCGCGGCCACACGTTCTCCAGTGAGACCGACGCCGAGGTGGTCGCGCACCTCATCGAGGAGCACGCGGACGAGGGTCTGCCGGCGGCGGTGCGCGCGGCGCTCGGCGAGCTCGAGGGCCACTACTCGTTCGTCGCCATGTCCGCCGACGAGCCCGACCTGCTGGTCGGCACGCGGCTCGAGACGCCCCTGGTGGTCGGCGTCGGTGAGGACGAGATGTTCTTCGCCTCGGCCATCCCCGCGTTTCTGCAGCACACGCGCCGGATCGTGGTGCTCGAGGACGGCGACGTCGTCACGCTCCGCGCCGGTGGCGCGGAGTACTGCGACGTCGCCGGCAACGTCCTCGAGCGCGAGGAGACGGAGTTCCCAGGCGACGACGACGCGGCCGAGAAGGCCGGCTACGAGACGTTCATGCTCAAGGAGATCCACGAGCAGCCGGCCGCCCTGCGCGACACCCTCGCCGGGCGTCTGTGCGAGGACGGCACCGTCGACCTCTCCGAGGTCGTGGGGCTGGGCGACGAGTTCCTGCGCCGCGTGCGGCGCATCTTCATCGTCGCCTGCGGTACCTCGTACCACGCGGGCCTCATCGTGAGCTACGCGATCGAGCAGCTGGCCCGCGTGCCGGTGCAGATCGACGTCGCCAGCGAGTTCCGCTACCGCCAGCCCGTGTTCGACCCGGACACGCTGGTCATCGGCATCACCCAGTCGGGCGAGACGGCCGACACGCTGGCCGCCATGCGGCTCGCCCGGGAGGCCGGCTCGCCCGTGCTCGCGCTGACCAACATCCTCGGTAGTCAAGCCACGCGCGACGCCGACTTCGTGCTCTTCACGCGGGCCGGCCTTGAGGTCGGCGTGGCGGCGACCAAGACGCACACCAGTCAGGTCGCCGCCCTCCTGCTCCTCGCCCTGCGCCTGGCGTGGGCGCGCGGCTCCATGAGCGAGACCGACCTCAAGCAGCTCGGGCATGAGCTCCGCACCGTACCCGAGCTCGCCGAGCAGCTGCTCGCCCGCCCGAGCGCCTCGGAGCAGATCGCCCAGCGCTACCACGACGAGCGCTTCTTCCTCTACCTCGGTCGCGGGATGGGCTACGCCGTCTGCCTCGAGGGCGCGCTCAAGCTCAAGGAGATCAGCTACATCCCCACGGAGGCCTACGCCGCCGGTGAGATGAAGCACGGGCCCATCGCGCTGCTCGACGCGGAGTCGCCCGTCGTGGTCGTCGCCGACGACGGGCCGGTCTTCGGCAAGCTGGTCAGCAACATCGAGGAGGTCCGCGCACGCGGAGCCGACGTGATCGCCGTGGCGACCGACGGCAACGACGCGATCGGTGAGCTCTCCAAGGACGTGCTCTGGGTGCCCAAGACCGACCACCACCTGGCGCCGATCCTCACCGTCATCCCGCTGCAGCTGCTGGCGTACCACATCGCCGCCATCAAGGGACTCAACGTCGACCAGCCGAGGAACCTGGCCAAGACCGTCACCGTCGAGTGACCGCCGAGCGGCGGGGGAGCGCGAGCTGCAAGGCGGATAGAATGCCTGCATGAGTGAGCTGAGCTTCCCGCAGATCCCGCCCGCCGGGATGCTGTTCGGCCTCGGTATCGACGTCACCGAGGCCGCGCGCATCCGCAGGCTGCTCGAGCGGCTGCCGCGCGCCTACGAGCGGCTCTTCAGCGAGCAGGAGCGCGCGTACTGCGACGGTTTCTCCGATCCCTGGCTGCGCTACGCCGCCCGCTTCGCCGCCAAGGAGGCGGTCGGCAAGGCGCTGGGAATCGGTATCATCGGGTTCGTCTGGCGCGACATCGAGGTACTCTCGGGGGGAAAACCGTTCATCGCGCTGCACGGGGGCGTCGCCGACATCGCGCGGCGCCTTGGCGTGACGCGGGTCGAGGTCTCGCTCAGCCACACCGGTGGTCTGGCCTACGCCATCGCCGCCGCACTCAAGGAGGACGCGCATGGATGAGTCCCTGCTGCTGGCCCTGTACAGCGCCGACGGCATGCAGAAGGTCGACGGCCTGGCGATCGAGGGCATCGGCATCCCCGGCGGGCACCTCATGGAGCGCGCCGGGATGGCCGTGGCCGCCGAGATCCTCGAGCGCTACGAGCCCGAGGAGGCCGTGGTGTTCGCCGGCAAGGGCAACAACGGCGGGGACGGGTTCGTGGTGGCGCGCGAGCTCTTCGACCAGGGCGTGGAGGTCACCGTGTTCGTGCTGGCGGCGCCCGAGGAGTACCGGGGCGACGCCAGGCTCAACCTCGAGATCCTCGGGCGCCTCGGCGTGGATGTGCGCCCCGCGACGGACTCGGGCGGGGCGCTGGAAGAGGACACCGTGGTGCTCACCGAGATGGCCGACGTCGTGGTCGACGCGATCTTCGGCACCGGCTTCACCGGCGCCGCCAAGGGGCCGGCCGCGGCGGTCATCCAGCTGATCAACGAGGCGCCCGGCGCTGTGGTGAGCATCGACATCATGAGCGGCGTCGGCGCGAGTAACGGCTCGATCCACGGCCCGGCCGTGATCGCCGACGTCACCGTGACGCTGCACGCGGCCAAGGTCGGCCACTTCGTCACCCCCGGCGGCGCCTTCTCGGGTGAGGTCGTCGTGGCGCCGATCGGCATCCCGGCGCTGTGCGACCAGGATCCCAAGGTGTGGCTGCTGACCGACGAGGCGATGGGCGAGCTGGTCGTGCCCAAGGGGTCGCTCGACCACAAGCGGTCTGTCGGGACGGTCCTCGTCGCCGGCGGGTCCAGGGGCATGGAGGGCGCCGCCCACATGGCCGCGTTCGCGGCCCTCAGGGGCGGCGCCGGCCTCGTGCACGTCGCGCTGCCCGACGGCGCCGGCGAGCAGAAGCCGTACGCCGAGGTGATCACCGTCACGGTGCCGGGCGAGGACGGCCAGTTCGGCATGGCCGCCCGGTCCGCGCTCTTCGAGCAGGCAGAGCAGCTCAAGGCGGCCGCCGTGGGGCCCGGGTTCGGCCGCACCGACGGCGCCCAGGCGCTCGTGCGGGAGCTGCTCGGCATCGACGTCCCGCTGCTGCTGGACGCCGACGGGCTGTACGCGCTCGGCCAGAAGCTGGAGCTGCTCGCCGAGCGCACCGCGCCCACGGTCATCACGCCGCACGAGGGCGAGCTGGGCCGCCTGATCGGCCGTCCGGCCGACGAGGTGGCGGCCCAGCGGCTGGAGTGCGCCGTCTCGGCCGCGCACCGCGCCAACGCGACCGTCGTCCTCAAGGGCGAGGCGACCATCGTCGCCGATCCATCCGGGGTGGCCTACGTCGTCCCGGTCGGCAACCCCGGCCTCGCCACGCCCGGCACGGGCGACGTGCTGAGCGGTGTCATCACCGCGCAACTCGCGAAGGGCCTGCCGGCCACCGAGGCCGCCTGCCTCGGAGCGTACCTGCACGGCCTCGCGGCCGATCTGGCGTCCGAGGAGGCCGTCGGTACCGAGGCGATGGTCGCGAGTGACCTGTTCCACTACCTGCCCGCCGCCGTGGAGCGGCTCAAGGCCGGTCCACAGGAGGAGAGCGATGAGCACCACCACTGATCCGGTGCCGGGCGAGCCGCTGGCCCGCGACATCATGACCGCGCCGGTCATCACCGTGAAGCCCGACCTGGCGGTCAAGGACCTCGTGGCGCTGTTCCGCGACCAGCGCATCGGGGGCGCGCCGGTCGTGGACGACGACGGCCGGCTCGTGGGCGTCGTCACCGAGGGCGACCTCATGGCGATGGACGCCGACATCGCCCTGCCGCACTACTTCGAGATCTTCGACAGCATCATCTACCTGGAGAGCGAGAAGAAGTTCAGGGAGCGCGTGGAGAAGGCCGCGGCGGCCAACGTCGAGCAGCTCATGACCGACGGCGACAAGGTGAAGACGATCGGGCCCGACGACCCGGCGCGCATGGCCGCCACGCTCATGAGCAAGCACCGGTTCGACCGCGTGCCGGTGGTGGACGACGACGGCGTCGTCGTGGGCATCGTCACCCGGCACGACATCATGAAGATCCTGGGGGTCTGAGTGCTGGCAGGACGACACCGGGCGATCGCAGAGGTCGACCTCGAGGCGATCCGTCACAACGTCCGGAGGTTGATGCGAGACCTGCCCGAGGGCGCCGTGCACTGCGCCGTCGTCAAGGCCGCCGGCTACGGGCACGGCGCCGTGCCCGCGGCGCGGGCGGCGCTGGAGGCCGGCTCCACCTGGCTCGGCGTGGCCACGGCGCCGGAGGCCGAGGAGCTGCGCGAGGCGGGGCTGGAGGCGCCGATCCTGATCTTCGGGCCGCTCACCGGCTCAGGGCTGGAGCGGGCCGCGCGGGCGTGCGCCGAGGTCGTCGCCTGGTCGCCCGAGTTCATCGACGAGGCGATCCGGCTCGGCGTGCCGGTGCACGTCAAGTACGACACCGGCATGGGCCGCCTCGGCGTGATGGCGCACGAGGCCCGCGAGCTGTGCGAGCGGGCCCATGCCGGCGGCGTGCTGCACGGCCTGATGAGCCACTTCGCCACGGCCGACGAGGCCGAGACCAACTTCTTCGAGCTGCAGCTGCAGCCGCTTCAAGACGCTGGCCGAGGAGCTCAAGGAGAAGTACCCGGGCTCTCATGTGCCACACGGCGAACAGCGCGGCGACGCTGCGCGGGCCGCGCGCCCACTTCGACATGGTCCGTACCGGCATCGCCCTGTACGGTCTGGCGCCGGCCAACGACGACCCCTTCAGGGACGGCCTGCGGCCGGCGATGAAGCTCATGTCGTACATCGCCGGCGTTCGCGAGATGGTGCCGGGCGACTCCATCGGCTACGGACGCACCTACTTCTGCGTGGAGCTGACGCGCGTGGGCATCGTGCCGGTCGGCTACGCCGACGGCGTGCGGCGCGCGCTGGGCAACCGCGCGGAGGTGCTCGTGGCCGGCCGGCGCTGCCCCATCATCGGCCGCATCAGCATGGACCAGATGACGGTCAAGCTGCCGGACGACTGGGGCGTGGCCGGCGACGAGGTGGTGTTCTTCGGACCCGCCGGGGACGGCGTGGCCGGCGGGTCCACCGTCGCCTGGAGCGCTCCCGAGGGCCCCCGTCTCGACGCGCCGGAGACGCCGCGCATCCTCTGCGAGGAGATGGCGCGCATGCTCGGGACCATCAATTACGAGGTCGCCTGCGACGTGGCGCCGCGGGTGGTGCGCATCTACCGCGGCGTCTCGCCCTCGGCCTGAGCGCGATGAACGCCCGGTACCTCGTCACGCCACCGACCTCCGACGAGATCACCCGGGCGGCGCTGACGGCGCTCGCGCCCGGAGAGGCCGGCTGGCTCGTCGGCGGCTGCCTGCGCGACGAGCTGCTCGGGCGCCGCGTCCGCGACGTCGACATCGCCGTCGACGGGCGGCCGGAGCCGCTGGCGCGGGCGCTCGGCGACCGCTTCGGCGGCGGCGTCTACTCCACGTCCGACGTCTTCGGTACCTGGCGGGTCGTGATCGGCGAGCTGCACATCGACGTCGCCGCGCTGCGCGCGGGGCCGGCGGGCGACCCGCCGGACCCGGCCACGCGCGCCGTCCGCCTGGAGGCCGACCTGCGAGCGCGCGACGTCACCGTGGACGCGCTCGCACGCCCGCTGGACGGCGACGACATCGTCGACCCGCTCAGCGGGCTCTCCGACCTCGCCGCCGGCCGTCTGCGCCTGTGCTCGCCGGTGTCGCTCGACGACGACCCGCTGCGCGTGCTGCGCCTGGCGCGCCTGGCGCGCGTGTTCGACCTGGTGCCGGACGCCGCGGCCACGGAGGCCGCCTTCCGCGCCGCGCCCGGCCTCGCGCGTGTGAGCGGCGAGCGCGTCCGCGACGAGCTCTGCGCGCTGCTCGCCACGCGCGGCGCGCCGTTCGCCCTCCGCGACCTCGCCGTGTGGGGCGCGCTGGCGGTCATCCTCCCCGAGGTCGACCGCCTGCGCGGCGTCGAGCAGAACCCGTACCACCACCTCGACGTGTTCGAGCACACGCTCGAGGCGCTCACCTACGTCGTCGGCGTGGTCGCGCAGCTCGGCGGGCGCAGGTTCCTTGCGACCCCGGCGGAGGCGGGCATGCCCGGGGTCGAGCCCCTGGTCCCGGTCGCCTGGGCCGTCCTCCTGCACGACATCGGCAAGCCCGTGGTCCGGGTGGTGGACGACCAGGGCCGGGTGATCTTCTGGCACCACGACGAGACCGGCCGCCAGATGGCCGCCGACATCGGCCGGCGGCTGAACTTCAGCAACCGCTTCGTGGAGTACGTGGGCACCCTCGTCCGGCAGCACCTCCGTCTCGGGTTCCTGACGCGCGAGCAGCCGCTGACGCGCCGGGCCCTGGCCCGGTACCGGCGCGACGTGGACCCGTGGGTGTTCGAGTCGGTGGTCGTCTCGCTCTGCGACCGGCTGGCGACGCGCGGGGAGAAGACCTCGCTGACCTCCATGGCGCGGCACTACCGCCTGGCGCGCACGGTCTGGACCGGCGTGAGCAAGGCGCCGGCGCCGCAAGCTGCTCGGCGGCGACGACGTGATGGTGCTGCTCGGCATCGAGCCGGGACCGGCTGTCGGGCAGGCGCTGGACGCGCTGGAGGAGGAGGTCGAGGCGGGCGAAGTGACCGACGCCGAGACGGCGAGAGCGTTCCTGCTGGAGTGGTGGAGACCGGGCCGACGACGATGAGGCGGGCGACGACGCGGCCGCCGGCCCCCGCGCGGGCTCACGCGATGCCTGAGCTCCCCGAGGTCGAGACCGTCCGGCGGCGCCTGCTGACGTGCCTGCCGGGGCTGCTGCTCGCGCGAGGTCGTGGTCAACGACTGGACGGTGAGCGCGCAGACGGAGCAGGAGCTGAACGGCTTTCTGGCGGGGCGCCGGGTGACGGGCTTGCGCCGCCGCGGCAAGTACCTGCTGGTGGACCTTGGGGCGGCGGAAGGGCCGGCCGCGCTGCCGGCGGGCCGGCCGGCCCCGGCGAGGCGGGCGACCCGCTGCGGGCCGCCACCGGCGGCTACCGCGGCCCGTCCGTAGCCGTCGTCCACCTGCGCATGACCGGCCAGCTGGTGTTCCGGCAGGAGCCGGGCGAGCGGCCGGCGCGCTTCGTGTGGCGCCTCGAGCCCGAGACGTCGCTCTTCTTCCAGGACGTGCGCCGGTTCGGCCGCCTGTGGGCCTTCGAGCCGGCGGCCGAGGACGAGTTCTTCGGCTCGCGGAGCATGGGTCCCGAGCCGTTCGGCCCCGAGTTCACGCCTGCGTACCTGCGCGGCGCGCTGCGGGACAGACGCGCGCCGCTCAAGGCGTTCCTGATGGACCAGCGGCGGATCGCCGGCGTGGGCAACATCTACGCCGACGAGGCGCTGTTCCGCGCCCGCCTGCACCCGCTGCGGGCGGCCGGGAGCGTCGGGCCGCGTGAGGCGCTGCGCCTGCACGCGGCCGTCCTCGAGACCCTGCAGGCCGGCATCGACCACGAGGGGTCGAGCATCGAGAGCTTCATCGACCCCGCGGGGCAGCGCGGCAGCTTCCAGGAGATCCTGAGCGTGTACCAGCGCACGGGCGAGCCGTGCCGCGTCTGCGGGACGACCGTGGAGCGGGTCGTCGTCGGCGGCCGCGGCACCCACTACTGCCCGCGCTGCCAGCCGCGCCGCGGCGGCATGGCGCCCGGCTCGCGCCGGCTCCGCGGAGCGACCCTGCCGCCGCGCTCGGCCAAGCCGGCCGACTGGGAGGCGCCGGACCGGTGACCTCGCCGGCGCCCGCTCCGGACTTCCGCCGGCGCGCCGCCGTCGTCACCCGCCTGTACGTGGTCCTCACGCGCGTCCCGCGCCGCTCCACGCTGGCCGTCGGCTCGCTCGGCGCGGTGACCCTCGAGCGCGGCTGGTACGCCTACGTGGGGAGCGCGCTCCGCGCCCGCGAGGCGCGTGTGGCGCGCCACCTCGCCCGCGAGAAGCCGCTGCGCTGGCACGCCGACTACCTCTTCACGGCCTTCCCCGCCGAGCGCGCCTGGCTGGTCGACGGCGCGGCGGGGGAGTGCGAGCTCGCCGGCGCGCTGGCGGCGGTCGCCGGCGCGGAGCGCCGGCCGCGCCGCTTCGGCGCCGGCGACTGCCGCTGCGCCGGCCACCTCGTGCGTCTGCCACGCCGGCCCTTGCGCCGCGACATCGTCGCCGCGGCGCACGCCGCCGGCGCCCCCGAACGCCGCTCCGTCAGGACCTTCCGCGGCGCCTAGGCACCCGTCCCTCCAGGCCTCCGCCCCCGTCGTCCGCGATCCAGGCCGTCTTCGATGCTCCGCCCATCTTCGTCCTGCAAAGCGCAGCACTTTTCCCGGCTGGTACCCAGGCATCTAGGTACGGATACCTAGTACATCCGTCTAGCCGAGCCCAGAAAAGGGCTAAAGGCCTAGGTATCCCTGCCGATACATGCTCCCGCTGCGGGTTGTTGCCCATCAAGGCGACACCAGGAGAGTCACCCCGCAAGACCGGCAAGGGATCGGCCCCGCACTCTCCGGGGGGCCGGGCCGAAGTGGCACTCGCAAGGCGCGAGTGAGGCACACGGAGGATAGAAGAAATGAAGCGCATGAAGGTCCTGTTCGGCCAGCGGAGGATCATGGTCCTCGCCACGCTCGCCATCCTGGTGCTCACCGCCGCCGCACTCGTCGCGTCGAGCGCCAGCTTCACGGCCACTTCGGCCAACCCCGGCAACGTGTTCAGTGCCGGTGCCCTCATGACATCGGCAACTCCAGATGGCCCGACGGCACGCGCCCACAATGCCGATCTTCAGCACGGTCGACTCGATCGAGCAAGATGGCGCCGGGCGACTCCGCGACGGGCACCGCGCCATCACCAACGTTGGACGACATGGTACCGTCAGGGTCGCGCTTCGACCAGCATCTGGTCAGCCCGGCCAGGCGTGACGGCGGTGCAGTCTCTGTCGCTGCAGCTCGACGTGCGTCATCATGAAGACCACCACCGGCTATGTGGTCTACGCCGGCAAGCTCGACGCCGTCCCCGCGAACGCCTCGACCTGAACGGCGGCCTCGCTCTGGCGCGCCGGCGACGGCCAACGACGTTCAGCTTCACGGTCACCTTCCCCGACCCGGCGTGCCTCGTACGCTCCACGGGTGACAACGCCTATCAGGGTGCGAACATGAGCATCCAGTTCGACTGGGCGGCTGTCAGCGACTGATCCCTGACCTGACTCTGATCCGAGGGGGCGGGGCCGGGCCACACGGCCTAGCCCCGCCCCCTCGCTCTTCCGCCCCCGAGACGACCCGACAAGGAGCTCCCACGTGACCACGAACCACCCGACGAAGACGAAGGCCCGCACGGCCCTCTCGTCGTCCGCGGCGGTCGTGGCCTGGTCGTCTCCGGCGCACGCGCCGTCTCGAGTCGTCTGCGTGACGCACGGCGGCGGCTCAGGCAGGGGGCGCCGCGATGAAGCGCCACCTCGGCCGCCTGGTCACGGCTCTCTGCGTCGCGGCGCTCGTCTTCGCCGTCGCCGCGATCCTCCTGCCGGGCCTGCTCGGCCTGCAGCGCTACGTGATCACCGGCGGCTCGATGACCGGCACCATCCCCAAGGGCTCGGTCATCTACTCGCGCATCACGCCGCTCGCCCAGCTCGAGACCGGCGACATCATCACCTTCACCCCGCCCGGCATGTCCGGCGCCGTCACGCACCGCATCATCGCCGTCGAGACCGGCCCCGAGGGCCAGCCGGCGTTCCGCACCAAGGGCGACTTCAACGAGACCGAAGACCCCTGGAACCCCATCACCCTGAACGAGCCGGTGCAGGCGCGCTACTCCTTCCACGTACCGCTGCTCGGGTATGTGCTCGCGGCGCTCAGCATGCGCACGGTGCGCATCGCGCTGATCGGCCTCCCCGCCATCCTCATCGCGCTTTCGCTCCTCTGGTCGCTGTGGCGCGAGGCCGGCGAGCAGGTCGCCCGGCAGATCGAGGACGACGGGCTCCCGCACGACGCCACCGGGAGGGCTTGAGGCCCCGGGGTCTTCCGGGCCCCGAGGACGACCGCACACCGTCGCCGGCGCCCACTCCCGGGCTGCCTCCCCCCACCCTCGTCCTCATTTCCTCATTGGCCGTGGGAAAGCCAGGCCCGATGCTCTGCACATGGCAGATGCCTGCGTGCATCACCCCCTCAGTGCCTCACGGGGAGAGACGGGACCCGGCGCCCACCTCGCCTGGCCTCCCGTCTCCATCGAGCTCGACCGGACGGCGGCGTCGACCGGCTGACTTCGCCGCCGTCCGGGCCGGGCCGCTCGCCCGGCTCACACCGATCGCAGAATGTCGCCTCGTCGGCACGCTCATCCGGCGGGGCGGCTCCATTGCCAGAGAAGGCTACGGTTTCGCTCTTGACTGCCGATAACCAGACTACGCGCCGCTCGCGACGCGGTACGCTCTCGTGCGCGTGCGGGCAAGCATGCAGAAGACAGAGAGAGGAACGACGGACACACAGGGCAGACACCCTCGCGGAATCGGACGTGGCCGCCTCGGCCGCCGCGGCCTTGCCGTGGCGGCGGCAGCGGCCGTCATCCTCGTGCTGCTCGGCACCGTCGCCTACGCGGCGGTCAAGCCGACGGACGACGACGCCTTCCGCGAGCTCGCTCGCAGCGGCCGCGTGCGCATCAAGAACAGCAAGGGCGGCGACGCCCTCGTCGGCATGCAGGGCATGCTGCCCGGCGACAGCACGACCGGCACGGTCAAGATCGGCAACGCCGGCCGCGTGCGCGCCCGCTTCTACCTGGGCCTCTCCAAGCTCCTCGAGACCCCGGGCACGGGCGGCGGGCGCCTCTCGTACCGTCTCGTCCTCACGGTGAAGCGGCTCTCCGCGCGCCGCCGCCCGCAGCTGGTCTACACCGGCCCCCTGCGTCAGATGCCGATGCTCAAGCTCGGCGTGTTCAGACCCAGGGAGACGAGGACCTACTCCTTCGCCGTCCTCTTCCCCGAGGGCGGGCCGAGCATGGACGACCGCTTCCAGCAGGCCGGCACCAGCCTGCAGTTCAACTGGTACGCGCGCCGCGCGCGCTGACGCGACCGCTCTCCGCCGTCGGCGCGCCCCGGCCGGACCTCACCTGATCCTCACGGCTCGCAACCCGCGTCCTCGCGCTGTCACGCGTCTCGCCAGTCGCGAACGGTGTGCCGCGCGCCGATACCAGAACGACTGGAGAGCGGCGGCTCGGGACGCCGCGCCGCACCTGACCGAGCCGGGTGCGATCCGGAGGCTCACCGGAGGGGAGTGAAGGCCATGAGGACATCCGTTCGAGCGCTGACCATGTCTGCCGCGTTCCTGCTGCTGGTCGCGGCGGCGCAAATGGCGGGCGCCGCCGACGCGCGGGCCGTCAACGCCGCATATCGCGGCGTCGACTTCATCTCGGCCACGAAGGGGTGGGCGGTCGGGCGCAATGCGACGATCGTCCGCACCACCGACGGCGGCAAGACGTGGACCCGCCAGAACTACCAGCGGCGCGGTCCGCTGCTCGCCGACATCTGCATGCTGCGGGACGGCCGCCACGGCTGGGCGGTGGGCAGCGGCGGCGCTGTGTACCGCACGACCAACGGCCGCACCTGGCGCAAAGTGACCGGGTTCAGCGTCCCGGACCCGGGAGCGGACCTCACCTCGGTGAAGTTCGTCTCCGCGACGACGGGCTGGGTCTGCGGCGGGCAGGCGCCCTCGGCGTACGTCGCCGATATGCCGTGGGGCGGCATCTGGAGGAGCACCGACGGCGGCCGTACCTGGTCGGCTCCGGCCGCGACGTTCAGCGGCTGGTGTCCCGTCGCTCTCGACGCCTCCAGTGCGTACTCGGCCACCTGCTGGGGCGTCCAGCGCCTGGGCGCGGAGGAGGGCAGGCGGTCCAACCACCCCGGCTGCGTGCAGACGTTCGACGGGGAGACCTGGGGCACCGAGGCTCAGGTGTGGACTCTGCTCCCCGGCTCCGTCGAGGTCGGGGACTTCGACCAGTCTGGAGGCCGCATGGTGGTCGTCGGGGCGTTCACCGACCATCCGCTGACCTGGGGCTTCACGAGCGCGGACCACGGCGGCGTGTGGGGCCTGGTCATGCCCCCCGTCGGTCCCCGGCAGCTCACCGGGGTGAAGATGGCGAGCGGCACCGTGGGCTACGCGGTGGGCCTGGATGCGCCTTCGGTGCTCAAGACGACCGACGGCGGCGAGACATGGCGCGTCAGGAGCACCCCCTACGGCCGCGAGCTTCTTGCGGTGGACTTCGTGAGCAGGACCACCGGGTACGCTGCCGGGCTGCATGTGGCCACGCAGAAGCCGCTCGTCATCCGCACGACCAACGGCGGGCGGACCTGGACGCGGGTCAAGTAGCCCGGCGTCCAGTGTTCGGCCTGCTCAGAGAGGAGCAAAGCGCATGACCCCACGCGTATGCCGGTCCGGAGTGGCCGCCATCCTCGCCGCGATCGTGGTCGCCGCGCTGCTCGCGCTCCCCGGGCTGGCCGCAGCAGCCGTCCCCGGGTACTTCGGGGTGGACTTCATCGGCGCAAGCAGCGGGTGGGTCGTGGGATCCGACGCCACCGTGCTGAGCACGGTCACCGCCGGCAAGACCTGGCAGACCCAGACGACCACACCCGGTGGGGCGACGCTGCTGGACGTCTGCGTGCTGAGCGATGGCAAGACAGGCTGGGCGGTCGGTACCGGTGGCGCTGTGCTGCGGACCACCGACGGCAAGACGTGGATCAAGGTCTTCTCGAGCGCGTTCGACGCCTCGTACGCCTACTCGGCCGTCAAGTTCGTCGACTAGAAGAACGGCTGGATCGCGGGCGGCGTCGCCGCGGGGACGTTCCAGGGGACGCCGGCGGGCGCGATACTGCGTACGACCGACGGCGGTGTGACGTGGCAGGCGGCCGCCGTCTCGGCGGGCTGGTGCCCCATCGCGCTCGACGCCGTGAGCGCCACGAGCGCGATCTGCGCCGGCATCCAGCGTGTGGGCTCCGGCGCGACCGGCTCGAACGCTCCGGCGGCCGTGCGCACCACCGACGGCGCCACCTGGACCGCTCCGGCGCTGCTGCGGCCGGCGGTCGGCGCCACCGGCGAGGTGGGCGGCGCGGCCATGTTCGCCTCCAAGACCTCCGCCGCGGCGGTCGTCGTCGGCGACTACTGCGAGCTCCTGCCGCCCACCCCGTTCGCGTTCTCGAGCACGACGGCCGGCGCCGCCTGGAAGTACGTGGCCGGGCCGCGCACGGGGCCGACCCAGCTGCGCGGCGTGTGCCTCTCCAGCGCCACCGCGGGGCTCGTCGTCGGCACCGGCGCAGCCGCCGTCCTCAAGACCTCCAACGGCGGCACCTCCTGGAGCGCCGTCTCCGCGCCGCTCGCGAAGAGCCTGTACGCGGTGGACCTTGCCGGCGCGACCGGCTACGCCGTAGGCCGCACCTCCGCCGGCAAGGCCGCGACGGTCCTCAAGACCGCCAACGGCGGATCCAGCTGGACGACGGTCAAGTGACGACGTGAGAAAGGGCGCGGCGGGCGGCTCTTCCGGCCGCCCGCCGCGCCCTTTCGTCGTTCCGGGGCGCTGTTCTGCTCCTAGCTCTTCTTCTCCCACTTCTGCAGGTAGGCGACCTCGGCGAGCGTCTTGCCGGCGTCGATCTCGCCGCGCATCCGGTTCTCCTTCTCGAGCACGTCCATGGCGCGGTTGGCGAGCTCCACGGCCTGCTCCTTTGGCAGCACCATGACGCCGTCGTCGTCACCGACGATCCAGTCACCCGGGCGCACCGTCTGACCGGCGACCGTGATGCCGACGTTGATCTCGCCGAAGCCCTTGGGCTCGCCGGCGTTGGCGCAGACCTTGCTGCTGAAGGCGGGGAACCCGAGGCGCGCGATCTCCGGCGTGTCGCGGATCGCGCCCCACACCACCAGCCCGGCGATGCCCTTGACCATCGCGCTGTGCGTGGCCAGCTCGCCCCACATGGCCGGCGTGGCGTCGCAGGCGTCGACGACGAGCACGTCGCCCGGCCTGCAGACGTCGATGGCCTCGACCGGCTTGGCCCAGTCGCCGGCGTAGGTGCGGACGGTGACGGCCGGGCCGCACATGTGCGCGCCCGGCAGCAGCGGCCGGATGCCCGGCAGGCTCGGCTGCCGGTGCCAGGCGTCGCTGATGTTGGCCGTCGAGACCTGCTCGAGCGCGGTGCGGATGTCGGCCTCGCCGGCGCGTTTGTACAGGGTGGTCTCGATGCAGACGCCCTCGTCGACGGCGCGGCGGATCTCCGCGGCCGCGGCCGCCGCGTCGGCCGACTTGATGATCGCGCCGCCGACGACGACGATCGCGGCGCCCGCCTCGACCGCCGCGGCGGCCGTCTCGCTGTTGATGCCGCCGGCCACCGAGACGGGGATGTCGACGGCTTCGGCGACGGCCTTCAGGGTGTCGAACGGGGCCTCGCCGCGCATCTGCTGGTCGATCGCCGTGTGGATGCCGATGTAGTCGGCGCCGAGCTCCTGCGCGCGCATTCGCGCGCGCGACGGGATCGGCGACCTCGATCATGTCGACGATGAGCTTGCAGCCGTAGTTGCGCGCCGCCTCGGCGCACTCCTTGATGGTGCTGTCGCTGGCGGCGCCGAGCACGCCGACCACGCCGGCGCCGGCCTTGGCCGCGTACTCCACCTCCGTGCGGCCGGCGTCCATCGTCTTCATGTCGGCGACGATGACCTTGTCGGGGAACTCGGCCTTCAGCGCCCTGACGGCGTTCAGGCCCTCGGCCTTGATGAGCGGCGTGCCGGCCTCCACCCAGTCGGCGCCGCCGGCGACCGCCTCGCGGGCGACCTCCAGCGCGCGCGGCAGGTCGACGAAGTCGAGCGCGACCTGGACGAGCGTGCGCCCGCTCATACGCCCATCACCTGCACCACGACGCTGCGCTCGCGCGGGCGCGCGTCGAAGTCGCAGAAGGCGATCTCCTGCCAGGTGCCCAGCGTGAGGCGGCCGTCCACGACCGGGATGGTCACCGACGGGCCGACCAGCGCGGCGCGGATGTGCGAGTGCCCGTTGCCGTCGCCGTTGTTGATGTTGTGCTGCCACAGGCGGTCGCTCGGCGTGAGGGTCTCGAGCACGTCCTGCACGTCTTCGATGACGCCGGGCTCGTACTCGATGGTCGTGATCGCGCCGGTCGCGCCCGGGGCGAACACGGTGACGGTGCCGCTCCGCACACCGCTCTCGGCGACGCGCTCGCGCACCTCGTCCGTGATCCGGATGATGTCGGCATTGCCACGGCTGGAGAACTCCACGGCGCCGGTGACGACGCGGAGGAGGCCCTCGCAGACCTTGGGCTCTGCGGTGACTGGGGTGACGACTGGGTTCACGATGTCCTTCCTTCCGTGCTGGTCGCGTCCTGGACGGGGTACGCGCTGGGGGGTCACTGTGCTGGTGGGCCGCCGACGGCGACCGAGACGGTGTCGATGAGGCGGGTGGAGCCGAGGAAGGCCGCGACGACGAGACGGGAGCGCGGCCCCAGATCGCCCTCGGGGACGAAGGAGTCCTCGTCCACGACGGCGATGTAGTCGAGCTTGAAGCGCGGGCGGGCGAGCGCCTCGTCCACGGCGTCGGGGTCGAGGCCGCCGGCGGGGAGGAGCAGGGCGCTGGTGGCCGCCACGACGACGTCCTTGGCGGCCGCGCCGGGCTTGCCCGCCGCGGCGGCGCCGGCGAGCAGCGCGCGGTAGAGGTCCGGCGCCAGCGCGCGCTGGCCCGCCGTGAGGTAGACGTTGCGCGAGCTCATGGCGAGACCGTCCGGCTCGCGCAGCGTCGGCACGCCGGCCACCTCGACCGGCAGGTCGAGGTCGCGCACGAACCGGCGCACGACGGCGAGTTGCTGCGCGTCCTTCTCGCCGAGGAACAGCACGTCGGGCTGCACCACGCCGAGCAGCTTGGTGACGACGACGGCGACGCCGTCGAAGTGGTCCGGGCGCGAGGCGCCCTCGAGGCTCTCGGTGAGCGGGCCGCCGACGTGGACGCTCGTGGCGAAGCCCTCCGGGTACATCTCGTCGGCCTCGGGCGCGAAGACGACCGCGACGCCCGCCTCCTCAAGGAGGCGCAGGTCGCGGGCCTCGTCGCGGGGGTAGGCGTCGAAGTCCTCGCCGCGGCCGAACTGCGTGGGGTTGACGAAGACGGAGGCGGCGACGCTCGCGCAGCGCGCCTTCGCCGCCTCCACGAGGCTGAGGTGCCCGGCGTGGAGGGCGCCCATGGTCGGCGTGAAGCCGAGGGGGCGCGGGAGCTCGCGCAGCGCCGCCCGCGCCTCCGCGATGGTCCGGGCGACGATCACGGCTGGCCCCCCGCCCAGTGGCCGCCGGTGGGCGCGGCCCCCTCGGGGCCGGCCGGGCCGGCGGAGCCGGCGTCCCCGGCCCCGAGCAGCCCCTGCAGGGTCGTCACCTGCTCGTCGTCGAGCCGCGGCGCCGCCAGGGTGAGGGCCTCCAGGCTCAGCGCCCGGTACGTGCGCGCCAGCCGCGGGCTCTCGCGGTCGAGCAGCCGGAGGTGCGCGCGCACCGTGCCGATGTCGCCGCGGGCGACCGGCCCGGTGAGCGCGAACGCCGGCTCGCCGCTCCGCAGCAGGTTCTCCATGGTCGTCCGCAGCAGCGCGCCCAGGTGGTCGAGCCCGCGGGAGTCGCCCGTGGCCTCGTCCATCAGGCGCTTGGCCTCGCTCTCGAGCGCGACCAGCAGGTTGCAGCCGACGACGGCCGCGAGGTGGTACAGCGTCTTCTGCTCGTCGGCCAGCCGGAATGGCCGCATGCCCAGCCGGGCGGCGAGCTCCTCGCCGAGCTGCAGGTCACGCTCCTCCAGCGCCGTGACGGCGCACGGGACGTCGCTGCAGCAGTTCGGCCCTGGGCTCGCCGGCGAACGTCTGCAGCGGGTGCAGGCACAGGACGCGCACGCCCTGTTCGTAGAGGGGCTTGAGCAGGTGCACCGACCCGAGGCCGCTCGAGTGGATGGCGAGCGGCTGCGGCGCGCCCGGCCGGCGGACCGCCGGCAGCGACTCGGCCAGCCGCCCGGCGACGGTGTAGATCTCGTCGTCGGGGACGGCCAGCCACCAGGCGTCGGCCTCGAGCGCCGCGTCGCGCACGCGTACGTGCGGGACGAAGTCGAAGAGGCTGGTGTCGTCGTCCGCGTGAACGCCGACGGCGGAGACGGTGAGGTGTGCCTCGAGCAGGCCCGCGAGCACGGTCGATCCCAGACGTCCGGGACCGACGACGCAGAAGCGATAGGCGTCGATGGTCAAGCCTCCGACCTCTCCGGCTGCGGTCCGCCCGGTGGGGGAGGTACCGCGCCTGCCGCAAGGCCTGTGCAGCACAGGCGATGTCCCGGTCGCCTGCCGAGGCTCGGCGCCGGGCCAGCATCAAGCGTACGGCCTCGCGCGCGCGCGGTCAATCAGCTCGTCGTTGCGGTACACTACCGCCATGCCGATCTACGAATTCTGCTGCAACCAGTGCGGTACCGCGTTCGAGGAGCTCATCCGCAACGGCACCAAGCCCGTGTGCCCGGAGTGCCACTCGGGCGACGTCTGCCGGCTGCTCTCCACGTTCGCCGTCCACTCCTCGAGTCTCGACATGGGCGGCAAGGGAGCCAAGAAGAGCTGCTCCACTTGCGCCACCGGGTCCTGTGGCACCTGCCACTGACGACGTCATCGCGGCGCTCGACGCCCTCCGCGAGGAGGTCGAGAGCTGCTCCCGGTGCGCGCTCGGGCCCACGCGCACCAAGGCCGTGTTCGGCGAGGGAGACCCCGGCGCCGACCTGATGTTCGTGGGCGAGGCGCCCGGCTACCACGAGGACCAGCAGGGCCGGCCGTTCGTAGGCCAGGCCGGCAAGCTGCTCGAGCAGCTGCTCGCGTCCATCGGCATGACGCGCGAGCAGGTCTACATCGCCAACGTCCTCAAGAGCCGTCCGCCCAACAACCGCGACCCTCAGCCCGAGGAGATCGACGCCTGCCGCCCGTACCTGTTCCGGCAGATCGAGATCATCAGGCCCAAGGTCATCTGCACGCTCGGCAACTTCGCCACCAAGCTCCTGACGGGCGATCCCACCGGCATCACCAAGGTGCACGGCCGGCCCAGGGCGACGGAGATCGCCGGGCACTCGCTGTACCTGTACCCGATCTTCCATCCGGCCGCGGCGCTCTACACGCCGGCTATGCGCACCACGCTCGAAGAGGACTTCGCGCGGCTGCCCGAGCTGCTGGCGCACGCGGCGCCCGCCCCGGGAGAAGAGGCGGCCGCGCCGCCGGCCGCGGAGCGGCCGGCCTGGCGGCCGCCCGAGCACCTGCGCCGCGACGTGGCGCCGGCCGCCGCGGCGCACGAGGATGCGGCCCCGGTCCTGGGCGCCTTCTCGCCGGCGGATGCCGCCCCGGCCGCCGCCCCGGTCGCGTCGGCATCGGAGACGGCCGCCGCCCCAGCGCCGGACCCGGCCGCCGCTGTACCGGCGCCGGACCCTGCGGCAGCGCCGCCGGTCGTTCGCGCCGCGCCGGCCGAAGCCGCGTCGCGTGAACCAGAGGCGGCTCCACCCGAGCGCGACGAGCCCGCACCGGCCGCCGTCGCGTCCGCGCCCCAGGCACCGCCGGCCCCCGCAGGTCCGCCGGCCGAACCGGAGCAGCTCGGCCTCTTCTAGATGATCGCGTTCACCCTCGCCTCTCCGGCCCAGACGCGGAAGCTCGCACGCGTGCTGGCCGCCCGCCTGCACCCCCCGATGCTGCTCACCGTGGAGGGCGACCTGGGCACCGGCAAGACCACGCTGGTGCGGGAGGTCCTGCGCGCCCGCGGCGTGCGCGGCGCCATCACCAGCCCGTCGTTCACGCTGGCGCAGAGCTACCACGGCCGCGACGGGGAGCGGTTGCACCACCTCGACCTGTACCGGCTGAGCAGCGGAGCCGACGCCGAGCTCTTCGCCTGGGACGACTACCTCGGCGCGGACGCCGTGACGTTCGTCGAGTGGCCGGCCGCCGGCAGCGACGCGCTTCCCACTCCAGACGTGCGCATCGAGCTGGACCACCGCACGCTCCGCAGCCGGACGGCGCGGCTCTCGGGGCCGGCGGCGCTCGAGGCCGCGGTGGCGGCGGGCGCGGCCGACCAGGGGTCTCGGAGCCGCCGAGCCGGCGCCGGCGACGCGACGAAGGCGCGAGCGTGATCCTCGCGCTGGAGACGGCGACGACGGCGTGCTCGGCGGCGCTCTGCGCCGCCGACGGGTCCGTCGTCGCGGAGCGCCTGGCGCTCAGCGGCCCCGCGCACTCGCAGCTCCTGCTGCCGTTCGTGCGCGAGGTGCTGGAGGAGGCGGGCGCCGGCTGGGAGGCCGTCGGCACGGTCGCCGTCGGCCTCGGCCCCGGCGCCTTCACCGGCCTGCGCATCGGCATCGCCACCGCGCGGGCGCTCGCGCAGGCGGACGGCAGGGCCGGCCTCGCCGGCGTGCCGACGCTCGCGGCCGTCGCGCTCGCGCTCGCGGACGCGCCGGAGGCGGCCGGCCGCAGGCTCGTGCCGCTCGTCGACGGCCGCCGCCGCGAGGTGTTCGCGGCCGTGTTCGAGCGCGACGGAGGCGTCCTGCGTCAGGTCGAGGACGTCGCCGTGGTACCCGCCGACGACCTCGCCAGTTGGCTCGCCGCCCGCGGCGACGTGCTCACGGGCGGCGACGGCGCGGTGCTCTACGCCGACCTGCTGCCCGCGACGGCGCCGCGCGCCGCGGGCGTCGTGGCGCCGACGGCCGCGATGGTCGGCCGGGCGGCCGCCTGCGGCGCGCCCGGCCTCGTCCGCGGCCCCGACGCTGTGCTGCCCATCTACGGCCGCGCGCCCGACGCGCAGCCGCGCGTCGCTGCCGTGCGGCCCGCTCCGGCGCCGCCCGTGCCTCCCTCAGCCGGCGGCGCCTCGTGAGCCTCCAGGTCGTCCCCGACAGGATCGACCGCCGGCGGGTCATCCGCCCCATGCAGTTCCCCGACCTCGAGGCGGTCGCGGCGCTCGAGGCGCGCACGTTCACCCTGCCCTGGTCGCTGGCCATCTTCCACGGCCAGCTCGCTCGCGAGACCGGTATCTGCCTGGTCTGCGAGGAGGGCGGACGCGTGGTCGCCTATCTCATCGCCGACATGTTCGTCGATGTGTGGCACCTCATGAACCTGTGCGTGGCCCAGGAGGCCCGCCGCGAGCACGTGGCGTCGGACCTGCTGGAGGCGTACTTCGAGATCACCGAGCGCAAGGGGCACCGGGGGCACACGCTGGAGGTCCGTGTCTCGAACGCACCCGGGATCGAGCTCTACCGGAGCTTCGGGTTCGTCTCCACCGGCGTCCGGCCGGCCTACTACAGCGACGACCGCGAGGACGCCGTCATCATGTGGAAGGACTGGGAAGGGGACTCGGCGTGACCGCGGCAGGCTCGCTCCCGCCGGCCTCATCCTTGCCGTCGAGACCTCCTGCGACGACACCAGCGCGGCGGTCGTGCGCGGCCGCGAAGTGCTCTCGTCGATCGTCTCGTCCCAGAACGAGCTGCACGCGCAGTTCGGCGGCGTGGTGCCGGAGGTGGCCTCACGCCGCCACACGGAGCTCGTCAACGAGGTGGTCGCGGAGGCGATGAGCCAGGCCGGCGCGAGCTGGGACGACCTTGCCTCCCTCGCGGTCACGCAGGGTCCGGGGCTCATCGGCGCCCTGCTCGTGGGGCTGGCGACGGCGAAGTCCATCGCCTACCGGCGCGGGCTGCCCTTGATCCCCGTGAACCACCTGCAGGGGCACATCGCCGCCAACTACGCCCTCGGCGTGGCGGCGCCGTTCGTGTGCCTCGTCGCCAGCGGCGGGCACACACTGCTCGCCGTGGTCGAGGAGGGCGTGCGCTACCGCGTCGCCGCCAAGACCATGGACGACGCGGCCGGCGAGGCGTTCGACAAAGGCGCCCGGCTGCTGGGCCTCGGGTACCCGGGCGGCAAGGAGCTCGACCGGCTGGCGGCGCGCGGCGACCCGGGCTTCGCCCGCTTTCCGCGCGCCGTGCCGCAAGGGCCGCGGCTTCAGCTTCAGCGGCCTCAAGACGGCGCTGCTCTACGACCTCAGGGGCCGTGACGAGGCGGAGGTCGAGGCGCACCGCGCCGACATCGCCGCCTCGTACCAGGCGGCCATCGTCCGCCAGCTCGTCGAGAAGACGGTGGCCGGGGCGCGGCACGAGGGCCTGCGGAGCGTCGCCGTCGCCGGCGGCGTGGCCGCCAACTCCGGCCTGCGCCGCGCCTTGACGGACGCCTGCGAGGCCGAGGGCCTGCAGCTCTCGCTGCCGCCGCTCAGCCTGTGCACCGACAACGCCGGCATGATCGGCCTCGCGGCCGGGTTCCTGCCGGCGCTGCCCTGGCCGGACTACCTCGGCCTCGACGCCTTCGCCAGCGACGCCGAGGCCAAGGCGGCGCGCCCGCCGAGCAAGCGCGCCGCCCGCCGCGCCTGACGCGGCCCCGCTCCGCCCGCCGCCCGAGCCCCCTCTCGACATCGTGTCCGTCCGAACAGCTCGGACTGGGCCGGTCTGCTGCATCGTCCCGCCGTGCCGGAATGCTAGACTCGAGCGCAGCATGACGCACCGTCCCGACTCCGTCTTCCCGCCCGCGCCCACCAGCGAGACTCCTCGTACCGCCGCCGACCTCTTCGTCGACTGCCTCGAGAACGAGGGTGTGGAGTTCGTGTTCGGCATCCCCGGCGAGGAGACACTGGACCTCAGTGAGGCCCTCGACCGCTCGCAGCTCATCACCTTCGTGCCCACGCGGCACGAGCAGGGGGCCGCGTTCATGGCCGACGCCTACGGCCGCCTCACCGGGCGCCCGGGCGTCTGTCTAGCGACCCTCGGCCCGGGCGCCAGCAACCTGGCCACGGGCGTCGGCGACGCCACGCTCGACCACGCCCCGCTGGTGGCGCTCACCGGCCAGACCGGCCTCGCCGGCATGCACAAGGACACGACGCACCAGTTCATCGACACCGTCGACATGCTGGCGCCGATGACCAAGTGGAACACGCGGCTCCATCACCCGCGCATGGTGCCGGAGGCGGTGCGCAAGGCGTTCAGCATCGCCGCCGCCGAGAAGCCCGGAGCGACGCACCTGGAGCTGCCGGAGGACATCATGGGCACCGCGGTCACCGGCGCGCCGCTGCCCCGCGGCCCCGAGGCGATGGTCGAGGCCGACCCCGTCAGCCTCCTGCGCGCGGCGGAGATCATCACCGGCGCCAAGCGGCCTGTCGTCCTGGCCGGCAACGGCGTGGTGCGCCAGGAGGCCGCGCCGGCGCTGCGCGCGTTCTGCGAGCAGACGGGGCTGCACGTCATCACGACCTTCATGGGCAAGGGTGTCCTTGACGCCTCCGACCCGCACTTCCTGTTCACCGCCGGCCTGCGCCGGCAGGACTACCCGCAGGGGCTGCTCGGCCGGGCCGACCTCGTGGTGGCCATCGGCTACGACATGATCGAGTGGCCGCCCTCCGCCTGGAACCCGGAGGGGCGGCAGCGCATCATCTGCGTCGACACCGTGCCGCCCGAGATCGACGCCCAGTTCATCCCCGAGGTGGAGCTCATCGGCGACCTCTCCCGTATCCTCTTCCAGCTCACCGGGCTGCTCGAGGGCAAGAAGGTCTCGAGCATCGAGGCGCGCCCGTACCGGCGCGCGTTCCGCCGCGTGCTCGACGCCGGCACCGACGAGGACTTCCCCATCAAGCCGCAACGGGTGCTCCACGACCTGCGCGAGCTGATGGCGCCGGACGACGTGCTCGTCAGCGACGTCGGCGCGCACAAGCTCTGGGTGGCGCGCTTCTGGGAGGCACGCGAGCCCAACACGGTACTGATCAGCAACGGGTTCGCCGCCATGGGCTTCGGCCTGCCGGCGACCATCGCCGCGGCGCTGGCGCGCCGCGGCCGCGGCAAGGTCGTCTGCATCAGTGGCGACGGCGGCTTCCTGATGAACGTCCAGGAGCTGGAGACGGCGCGCCGGCTCGGCCTCCCGTTCGTGATCCTGGTGTGGAGCGACGGAGGCTACGGCCTCATCGAGATGCACCAGCGGCGCAAGTTCGGGCGCATCGCCGGCACGCGCTTCGACAACCCCGATCTGGTCACTCTGGCCCGCTCGTTCGGCGTGGAGGGGTTCCGCGCCGAGAAGGCGGGCGACGTCAAGCCCCTCCTCGCCCGCGCCCTCCGTCACCCGGGACCCGTTGTCATCGACGTCCCGATAGACTACCGTGAGAACGACAAGCTGGCGGTGGACCTCTGGCAACTCGCCCCTGAGGCGCTGTCGTAGAACGTAGTCAAACGTGCTCTTGGGGGGGTCCGTATGACGGAGATTCTTCGCAATGAGGGGCTGAAGCGCGTACGGATGCGGCTGATCACAGCAGTCGTGTTCGTGTTCACGCTCACGTGCTCCGGCTCGTTCGGCATGGAGGACGTCGTCTCGTCCTCCGGCCCCGGCATGACGCTCCTGATGATCCTCATCCTGCCGCTCGTGTGGAGCGTGCCGATGGCGTTCGTCGCCTCGGAGCTCGGTTCCATGGTCCCGGAGGCCGGCGGTCTGTACCGCTGGGTCCGCCGCGGCATGGGCGAGTACTGGAGCTTCCAGGCCGGCTGGTGGTGGACGCTCTCCCTGTACGTCGACTCGGCCGTCTACGTGGCCCTCGCCCTCGACTACATGCAGAACCAGTGGGGGTTCGGCGGCGCCGAACGGGCGGCGATCGGCATCGCCATCGTCGCCGTGTTCACCTTCATCAACATCACGGGGCCTCGAGCTCACCGGCTGGTCGCTCACCATCATCCAGATCGGCGTCATGGTGCCCGCTGCTCATCTTCACCGTGTACGGCATCACCAAGGGCACCGGCAGCGGGTTCAGCCCGATGCTCCTTGAGGGCGAGAGCTTCCTCACCTCCCTGAACCTTGGGCTCGCGATCATGATGTGGATGTACTCGGGCTGGGAGTCGATGTCCACGCTCGCGGGCGAGATCCAGAACCCGCAGAAGGTCATCCCCAAGGCGCTGATGATCGGCACCCCGCTGGTCATCGCCACCTACTTCGTGACCGTCTGGGCGGCCATCCGTATCGCCAATGTCGCCGGCCCGGACAACTACCTCAACATGTGGACGGGCGGCGGCGGCCAGGACTTCGTCGTGCTCGCCAAGGTCGCCGGCGGCACCTTCTTCGGCTATCTGATGTTGATGTCCGCGATCCTCTCCAACATCGGCCTGTACGCGGGTTACCTCGCGACGGGCGCGCAGGCCGCAGTTCCAGATGTCGCGCGACCGGCTGCTGCCGAGGTTCCTCGGCGCGCACCCACAAGAGCTGGGGCACGCCGTGGGCGGCCATCCTTCTCATGGCCGTCGTGAACGCGGTGCTCATCAACTTCAACTTCGACGCGCTCATCACCATCGACGTGTTCCTGCTCATGTTCCCCTACGTGCTCATCTTCCTGACGGTGATGATCATGCGCATCAAGGAGCCCGACGCGCCGCGCTCCTTCAGGGTCCCGCTCCCCACCTTCGCGCTCGGCGTCTGGGTGGCGTTCCCCATCGCCATCGCCATCATCGCCCTGTTCGTGAACGGCATGGATTGGATGATCGGCGGCCTTGCCGGCATCCTCACCGGGCCCATCGCCTACCTCATCTTCAAGAACATCTACAAGGGGACCACCGACGAGGCGCTCGAGGGCTCCACGATCACGCCAGCCGGCGAGCTCACCGAGTTCGGCGCCGCGGTTGAGGGAGGCCAGGCATGAAGGGCCAGAAGTACGCCAACCTGACGGCGATCGCCGGCATCATCGCCGGCGCGTTCGCGATCGGTGGCGGGCTCTACGCCCGCTCGATCGATTCGGTCTTCGGGATCCCGCAGTTCTTCGGCATCTACTCCGACTACCTGTCCGGCGTGCACGTGCTCGTCGGGCTGGGGATCGTCATGGTGGTCGGCGGGCTGCTCAGCTTCAAGTGGCCGAGCGTCGGCGGCGTCATCGTCTGCGTCGCGGCGATGATCGGCCTCATCTACACGTACAACCGCGGCCAGTACCGCTGGACCCCGTACCTGTACTACTGGTGGGGCCCGTGGCTGTTCGCCTGGATCTGCGGCATCTTCGCCGGCTACGCGGCCTACAGGAACGTGCCGCAGAGCGGCGAGAAGCTCGCCGACGCGCGGCACGCGGAGGGCTACGAGGTCTGAGAGAGAGCGCCGGCGAAGGGGCGGGGCCGCCGGAGGGCAGCCCCGTCCCTTCGTCGCGTACGCGCTCGCTCGCAGGCACGCGCGGCGCTCGCCGGACCGTGCCTCCGATGACGCGAATGGAGGTGCACGCGGCCCACTCTGTTTGTGGTCGCAGAGCCAGGCCATCTGCGACCACACGCCGGCGTCCGGGCGGGGGCAGCCAGCTCGTGACCGCTTCCTGGAGAGCCGGTCTCAACTGTGGTCACAAGTCACGGCCGAATGTGGTCGCACGACAGAGTGCCCCTGCAGTCACCATTCTCAGCGGTCTCTGTTGCCGCAGACCAGGCCCGGAGAGTGGAGTCAGGCTTCGAGAAGGATCGTCACCGGGCCGTCATTGACCAGGTCGACCTGCATGTGCGCGCCGAACACGCCGGTCTCGACCGGCACGCCTTCGGCGCGCAGCGCCTCCACGAAGGCCTCGTAGACGGCTTCGCCCTGCTCGGGTGGGGCGGCGTCCGTGAAGCTCGGGCGGTTGCCGCGCCGGGTGTCGGCGTACAGCGTGAACTGCGAGACGGCGAGCACGGCGCCGCCGGCGTCGGCGAGCGCCAGGTTCATGAGCCCGGCGTCGTCGGCGAACACGCGCAGCCGCGCCGTCTTGGCGGCGAGTCTGCGGGCCGCGGCCGGACCGTCCTCGTGGGTCACGCCCACGAGGGCGAGAAAGCCGCGGCCGACCACGCCGCACTCTGCGCCGTCCACGGTCACCGACGCGCGGCTCACGCGCTGCAGCAGCACCCTCACGCGGCAGCGCGCCCGCGAGCCGCGCGAGGGCAACGCGCGCGAGGGCAGGTCGATCGCGAGTGCGTCGGGCGCGGGTGAGTGTCGGCGCTCATGCCCGCATCCTAGCTGCGCCCGCCGCCACGGACCAGTCGCGCGCGCGGGCCGGCAGCAGCCGGGACGGCACTCGCCGAGTCTGACTGCCATGCAACTTCAGAGCGACGAAAGCCCTGCATGGGGGCAGTATTCGGTGCGTGCGATGTGACTCAGGGGCGGAGACGGCCGCTGGTTTGACTTCTCCCGCCACCGGCCATACCATACGCAGCTGTGTGGATTAGCACTCTCTCCCCGAGAGTGCCAGAACCAAGCCTGATGGAAACCACGGTGTACACACCAAGGAGGGTTGCTGCATGAAGCTCAAGCCGCTCGAAGACCGCGTCATCATCAAGGCGGTCAAGGAAGAAGAGAAGACCGCCAGCGGCATCGTTCTCCCCGACACGGCCAAAGAGAAGCCGATGATGGGTGAGGTCGTTGCGGCGGGTGACGGCAAGTGGGACGAGGCCGGCAAGAACCGCGTTCCCATGGACGTCAAGAAGGGCGACAAGGTCATCTACGGCAAGTACGCGGGTACCGAGTACAAGACCGCCGACGGTGACGAACTGCTGATTCTGCGCGCCAGCGAGATCCTGGCCGTAGTCGGAAAATAAGAGGGGAGGCTGACGAATCTTGGCTAAGGAACTCAAGTATCACGACGAAGCCCGGCGCTCTCTCGAGCGCGGTGTGAACGCGCTCGCCGACGCCGTGAAGATCACCCTCGGCCCCAAGGGCCGGTACGTGGTGCTCGACAAGAAGTTCGGCGCCCCGACGATCACCAACGACGGTGTGACCATCGCTCGCGAGATCGAGCTCGAGGACGTCTTCGAGAACCAGGGCGCCCAGCTCGTCAAGGAAGTCGCGACCAAGACCAACGACATCGCCGGTGACGGCACCACCACCGCCACCCTGCTCGCCCAGGCGATCGTGCGCGAGGGTCTGCGCATGGTAGCCGCCGGCGCCAACCCGATGGCCATCAAGCACGGCATCGAAGAGGCCGTCAACGAGGCCGTCGCCTCCATCTCGAAGCAGAGCAAGGAGATCTCCGGCAAGGAGGAGATCGCCCGCGTGGCCACCATCTCCGCCCGCGACCGCGGTGTGGGCGACGTCATCGCCGACGCCATCGAGAAGGTCGGCAAGGACGGCGTGGTCAACGTCGAGGAGAGCAACACCTTCGGCCTCGACCTCGAGTTCACCGAGGGCATGCAGTTCGACAAGGGCTACCTCAGCCCGTACATGGTCACGGACCCCGACCGTATGGAGGCCGTGCTCGAGGATCCCTACATCCTCATCGCCAACCAGAAGGTCGGCGCCGTGCAGGATCTCCTTCCGATCCTCGAGAAGGTCATCCAGGCCGGCAAGCAGCTCCTCATCGTGTCCGAGGACGTCGAGGGTGAGGCCCTCGCGACCCTCGTCGTGAACAAGCTCCGCGGCACGTTCACCAGCGTCGCCGTCAAGGCCCCCGGCTTCGGCGACCGCCGCAAGCGCATGCTCGAGGACATCGCCATCCTCACCGGCGGCGAGGTCATCACCGAGGAGATGGGCCTCAAGCTCGACAACACCCAGATCTCGCAGCTCGGCCGCGCCCGCAAGGTCGTCGTGACGAAGGACAACACCACCATCGTCGACGGCGCCGGCGACACCGACGCCATCAAGGGCCGCATCAAGCAGATCAAGAGCGAGATCGAGAACACCGACTCCGACTTCGACCGTGAGAAGCTCCAGGAGCGTCTCGCCAAGCTGGCCGGCGGCGTGGCCGTCATCAAGGTCGGCGCGGCCACCGAGGTCGAGATGAAGGAGACCAAGCACCGCGTCGAGGACGCCCTCAACGCCACGCGCGCCGCTCTCGAAGAGGGCATCGTGCCGGGCGGCGGCGTCGTGCTCGTCAACGCCATCTCCGCCATCAAGGTCGACAAGAAGTCAGACGACGTCGACTTCCGCTCCGGCAAGCAGATCATCGCTCGCGCGCTCGAGGAGCCTCTGCGTCAGATCGCCGAGAACGCCGGCCTCGAGGGCTCGGTCGTGGTGAACAAGGTCAAGGGCCTCAAGCCCGGCGAGGGCCTCAACGCCGACACCGACAAGTACGAGGACCTGGTCAAGGCCGGCATCATCGACCCCGCCATGGTCACCCGTTCGGCGCTCCAGAACGCCGCGTCGATCGCCAAGAACATCCTCACCACCGAGTGCATCGTCGCCGACAAGCCCGAAGAGGGCGGCGCCGGCGGCATGGGTGGCGGCATGCCCGGCGGTATGCCGGGGATGATGTGATCCTCAGAAGCTCAGCGCTTCATACGAAAGAGCACGTCTCTTTCGCGTCCGGTCGGAGGCCGGCGGTGCGGCTGCACCGCCGGCCTCCGCCGTTCGGGGCGACTCAGCCGCCGGACGCTCGCCGCCGGACGCTCGCCGCCGGACGCTCCCGCCGGACCTGCTCGCCGCCGGACGCTCGCCGCCGCGCGACGCACCCGCCTTCGCTCGGGCGCGGCCGTCGAGATCGGCTGTCGGGCCGGCTTCGGGCGGCGCTGGGGGAGGGGGAGGGGGTATGCGACGTGGGGGTCGGAGCCTCTTCCGGAGCCTCTCGGCACGGAGCGCATCAGCTCCGCATGCAGGCTCCGCATCAGGCTCCGCATCAGGCGCTCAGGCTCCGCATCAGGCTCCGCATCGGGCTCCGACCCCCGATCACACATGTCCCCCGCGGCGCTGGGCTGCTCCGAGGGGTCGACCGGCGCCGGCGACCTGCTGCTCGCCGCCGCTCGCCGCCTGCTCACGCGACGCTGACCGCCTGCTCATCACGCCGCGGCAGCATCTGCCGTCGCCGCGGCGCTTCAGGCTTGACTGTGCGACCGTACGCTCGATACCGTCGCGGGTATCGTCGGCGTTGCGTACAGCGCCGGACCCGCACCAAGGGAGACCGAGATGAGCGGACGCAGGAACGGGCGGCGCGGACGGCACGGACGACATCGCGTCGTCACCCTCACCATCACCGTGATCGTCTTGCTCACACTCGTCGCCGCCTGCGCCGGTGTGGTCTCCGCGGCCACCTCGTCATCGCCTTCGCCCGCCGGGGAGAAGGTCACGCTCCGGCTCGGGTGGAGCGAGAGCCCTCTCAACCTCAACCCCTTCATCGGCTACAGCAACTCGTACGAGATCTGGCTCCTCAACTACGACACCCTGGTCGCCGTCGGCGCCGACGGCCTGCCGTCCAAAGAGACGGGCCTGGCCGAGGACTGGACGCTCTCCGCGGACGAGAAGGAGTGGACCTTCAAGATCCGCGAGGGCGTCACGTGGCAGGACGGCGAGCCGCTCACGGCGCGCGACGTCGCCTGGACCTTCAACACCATCATCGAGAACGAGCTCAGCCTGGCGATCTACCTGAAGGACGTCGAGAAGGCGGTCGCCGTCGACGACACCACCCTCAAGGTCACCTGCACGGCGCCCAAAGCCAACATGCTGCTCACGCAGGTCTACATCTACATCCTGCCGGAGCACATCTGGGGCGACCTCAGTGTGGACGAGCTGAGCAACACCTTCCGCAATCCCGTGCCGATCGTCGGCTCCGGGCCGTTCCAGACGGTGGAGTTCGAGAAGGACGAGTACGTCAAGCTGGTGCGCAATCCCACCTACTGGGGCAAGCAGCCGACGATCGACGAGGTCATCTTCCAGTACTACACGAACTCGGACACGATGGTGCAGGACCTCAAGAGCGGCGCTGTCGACGGCGCCCAGGTCATCCCGGCCACGCAGTTCAAGCAACTGCAGAGCGAACCCGGCATCAAGGCCATCCCGTATCCGCTCTACAACTGGGAGTACATCGACGTCAACTGCTACGACAGTCCGGATTCCCTGGGCAATCCCGTCCTGGTCGACCCGGCGTTCCGCGTGGCCATGGCTTGGGCGATCGACCGGGAGAAGTGCGCCAGCCTCGCCTGGAGCGGCCTCGCCGACCCGGGGTACGGCCTCTTCCCCGAGAAGGGCTGGCCCGAGGCGGCGAACCCCTACTACCAGCCCGATGCGGCGGACACCATCGGCTTCGACCTCGAGAAGGCGAGGCAGCTCATGGACGCCGCCGGCTACAAGGACGCGGACGGCGACGGCGTGCGTGAGGACAAGAAGGGTGAGCCCATCAAGCTCCGCCTGTGGGCTCGCGACATCTCGCCGGAGAGCCAGGTGCAGGGCAAGCTCATCGCCGGCTGGCTGCAGGAGATCGGCCTCGACATCGACTACTCCGTGGTGGACGAGGGCGCGCTCGGCGACGACATCTGGAACTACAAGGGCGACACCTACGCGCCCGACTACGACCTCGCGCTCTGGGACTTCATGGGCTACATCGACCCCGGCGACTCCGCCGCCTGCTTCACCACCGACCAGATCGAGAACTACAACGAGATGAACTGGTCCAACGCGGAGTACGACGGGCTCACGCTGGAGCAGTACCGCGAGATGGACCCGGCGGCGCGCATGGAGCTGCTCAAGCAGGGCCAGGCGGTGATGTACGCGGAGCAGCCGATGATCGTCATCGACTACCCGTCCGTGCTGCAGGCCGTCAACGTCGAGCGCTGGGAGGGCTGGCAGCCCTACGTCGGCGGCAGCGTGTGGAACAACTTCCTCGACCGCCAGAGCTATCTCGAGCTGAAGCCGAAGGTGGCGGAGGCCGAGACGGCGGCGAACGAGGGATCGTCGACGACGCTGTGGGTCGTGGTCGGCGTCGTGATCGCCGTCGCCATGCGTCGTCATCCTCGTGGTGCTGAACCGCCGCAGCCGCGGGCGCGCGGTCGAGGAGTGAGCGCGCCCACCGGGCAGGGCCCCGCGCCGGCGGGACGAAGCGCGCGCCGCGTCCGCCGGGTGACTACCACGTGCACACGGCGTGGTCCGACGGGTCGGGCACGGTCGAGGACGTCGTGCGCCGGGCCGCCGAGCTCGGGCTGCCCGAGATCGCCGTGGCCGAGCACTTCACGCCGTCGCCGGGGCCGGACGAGGACTGGTGGCTGCGGCCCGAGCAGCTCGGCGACTACGTCGCCGACGTCCGGGCCGCGGCCGCGCGGCACGACGACGTCCGCGTGCTGCTCGGCGTCGAGGCCGAGTACGTCGCGGGGCGGGAGGCCGAGCTGGAGGTGGCCCTCTCGGCCTGGCCGTTCGAGGTCGTCGTGCTGGGCATCCACGAGGTCGACGGCTTCGTGTTCGACGATCCGGCGCTGCGCGGCGACCCGCGCTGGGACGACCCGGATGCGCTGCTCGCCGCCTACTACCGCATCGCGCGGCAGGCGGCGGAGTGGGGCCGGTTCGACATCCTCGCGCACCTCGACTACATCAGCCTGTGGGGGCACCGGCCGGGTCCGGCGGCGCAGGCCGAGATCGACGCGGCGCTGGACGCCCTCGCGGCGTCCGGCGCCGCCATCGAGCTGAACACGGACCGCTTCACCGACCCTGCGGGCGTCATGTACCCGTCGGCCGAGATCCTGCGCGCGGCGCGGGCGCGCGGCATCCCACTGACCATCGACTCCGACGCCCACGAGGTCGAGCACGTCGGCCGCGCCTGGGACGAGGGCATCGCGTACGCACGTGCGGCCGGGTACCGCGAGACGCTGCGCCTCTCGGACCGGGCGCTCGTGCCGCTGCCGGAGGCCTGACCCTGGGGTCCCGGCCACTCCGGGCTCGGACGGCGCCCGCCGCGACGAGTACGGCCGCGGCGGGCGCCGTCCGTAGTATCGTTGCGCCCAGGTGAGCTCACGGCATCGCGACTGCGGGGGGCGACGATGGAGACGTGCAAGGACCTCATCGGCGGCAGATGGGTCGAGTCGAGCGACCGTGCCGGCTTCGAGACGAGGAACCCGGCGGACCCCGACGAGGTGCTCGCCGTCTTCCCGGCGGCGACGGCGGAGGATGCCGCCCAGGCGGCCGCCGCGGCTGCCGAGGCGTTCCCCGCCTGGCGGGCGACGCCGGCGCCGGCCCGCGGCGCGATCCTCTTCCGCGCCGCCGAGCTGCTCACCGATCGCCTCGAGGACGTCGCCCGGACGCTCACGCGCGAAGAGGGCAAGACGCTCGCCGAGTCCAGGGGCGAGGTCCTCCGCGCGCGTGACATCCTCCGCTACTTCGGCGGGGAGGGCTGGCGGGCCGGCGGCGACGTCCTGCCGCCCAACGCACCCGACGGCATGCTCTTCAGCCGCCGCGAGCCGCTCGGCGTCGTCGCGGCCATCACTCCCTGGAACTTCCCCATCGCCATCCCCGCCTGGAAGCTCGCGCCCGCGCTCGTCTACGGCAACACCGTGGTCTTCAAGCCCGCCTCTCCCACGCCGCTCACGGCGCTGCGGCTGGTCGAGTGCCTCGTCGACGCGGGCGTGCCGGCCGGCGTGCTCAACTTCGTCACGGGCTCCGGCTCCGTGGTCGGCGCCGCGCTCGCCGGCGACCCTCTGGTGCAGGGGCTCACCTTCACGGGGTCGCACGACACGGGGTCGCGTATCTACGCGCGCGCGACGCAGCACTTCGCGCGCGTCCAGCTCGAGATGGGCGGCAAGAACCCCACCATCGTCCTCGAGGACGCCGACCTCGGCCTGGCCGTCAAGCTGGCCGTCATGGGCGGTTTCGCGCTCACCGGCCAGAGCTGCACGGCCACCAGCCGCGTGATCGTCGAGGAGGGCATCGCGGACCGCTTCGCCGCCGCGCTCGCGGAGGCCGCCAACGCCCTCAACGTCGGCGACGGCCTGGACGAGGGCGTGCAGATGGGTCCCGCCGTGAGCGAGGACCAGCTCGCCACCGACCTCGACTACGTGCGCATCGGCAAGGAGGAGGGGGCCGAACTCCTCGCCGGCGGCGGCCGCGCCGGCGAGCACGGCCACTTCCTGCGCCCGACCGTCTTCGACGGCGTCGAGGCGCACAGCCGGCTCGCGCAGGAGGAGATCTTCGGGCCCGTGCTCGGCATCATCCGCGCGCGCGACCTGGACGACGCCATCTTCAAGGCCAACGCCGTCGGCTACGGGCTCGCGGCGAGCGTCGTGACCAACGACCTGCGCCGCGCGCTCACGTTCGTCGACCGCATCGAGGCCGGCGTCGTCAAGGTCAACGAGCCCACGACGGGCCTCGCTCTCCAGGCCCCGTTCGGCGGCTTCAAGCAGTCCAGCGCCAACACCTTCAAGGAGCAGGGACCCTCGGCGCTCGACTTCTACACCCGTACCAAGACGGTCTACATCACCTATGCGTGAGGGTGTGGCCAGTCCCGGCTACGCATGGGGTCTGTAGCAGCCGCCCCGCGGTGGGTACAGTACCAGCATGGCCGACGAGACCAGACAGCGTGAGCACGTCCTGTTCGTGACCGGGCCGGAGCGCCAGCGGCTCTACGAGCACTTCAGCGCGATCTTCCACGGCCGCGACGACGTCGAGGTCCGCATGGACCGCCGGGTCGAGGAGCGGCGGCGCGCAGGGTACGGCCCGGGCAACGGGGAGCGGCGCGCGAGCGATCGCCGGCAGCAACCGCCTGAGTGGATGGTCCCGCCCGGCGACGGCATCTGAGACTCTCGTCGCGCCGCCGCCTCGCCCGGGATCTCACGGCGGTGGTTCCTCCGCGCACAAGCATTCGTGATTACCGACGCAGCCGGGTCAAGAGGCGGTGCGCCGCAGGCACACCGCCTATATACTCTGCAGACGTCCGTCCCGGGTAATCGTCGTGGAGGTTGTTCAATGCTGTTGATGGGTGAATCGATCAACGGGACGCGCAAGCAGGTCGCCGAGGCGATCCAGGCGCGTGACGCGGAGTTCATCAAGACACTGGCGCAGGACCAGATCGACGCCGGCGCCGGCCTGCTCGACGTCAACGGCGGCGTAGCCGGCGGCGACGAGGTGGCCGACCTTCTCTGGCTCATCGAGATCGTCATGGGCGTCACCGACATGCAGCTCATGGTCGACTCCGCCAATCCCAAGGCGCTCGACGCCGGCGTGCAGGCGATCATCGACAAGGGCGGCAAGGTGCCGTTCATCAACTCGATCTCCGGTGAGCAGCCGCGCATCGACGCCGTCATGCCGCTCGTCGAGAAGCACAAGTGCCCGGTCGTGGGCCTGTGCCTCAGCGACGAGGGCATCCCGCCGACCGCCGAGGACCGCTTTGCCGTCGCCAAGCAGATCTTCGATCTGTGCACCGGCGCCGGCCTGCCGGCCGAGGACCTCTGGATCGACCCGCTGGTCATGGCCGTCTCCGCCGACCCGAGCGCTCCCGGCGTCACCATGGAGACGCTCAGGCTGGTCAAGGACCGCCTCCCGTCCCGCACCACCGGCGGCCTCAGCAACGTGAGCTTCGGCCTGCCCAACCGCGGCCTGCTCAACCGCACCTTCGTGGCGATGTGCGGCGGCCTCGGCCTCGACGGTCTGATCGTCGACGTGCGCAACAAGCAGATGATGGCGACCATCAAGTCCATCGAGGCGCTCCGCGGCGAGGACAACTTCTGCGGCTCGTACCTCAAGGCCCACCGCGCCGGCATCCTGGAGTAGCAGCGTTGACCCGCCCGGATCGCTGCCGCCTGCGCGACCTCGGCGTCGCCGTCGGCAGGTTGCCGGCCGGGCCTCTCAACGCCATCACCGATGTGCCCGGTGTGCGCGTCGGTCACTGTACGGTCTCGTGGGGCGGGCCCGAGCTGCCGCAGGGCAGCGGGCCCGCCCGCACGGGAGTCACCGCGATCTTCCCGCCCGGCGACGACCTCTGGGACGGCCGCGTCGTCGCCGGGGCCCATGCCGCCAACGGCGTGGGAGAGCTCATCGGCATCAGCGCCATCCGCGAGTGGGGCCTCGTCGAGACGCCGATCCTCCTCACCAACTCGCAGAGCGCCGGGCAGGCGTACGATGCGACCGTGCGCTGGCTCATCCGGCGTGACCCTCGCGTCGGCCTGGACGACGCCGTCATGCCGGTGGTGGGCGAGTGCGACGACGGGTTCCTCAACGACCTGCGCGGCATGCACGTGCGCGAGGAGCATGTGTGGGCCGCGCTCGAGTCCGCGGCGGACGGCCCCGTGGCCGAGGGCTGCGTCGGGGCCGGCACCGGCATGTCGTGCTACGACTTCAAGGCGGGCATCGGCACCTCGTCCCGCCTCGTCACCGCCCACGGGGGCCGGTACACGGTGGGCGTGCTGGCGCTGACGAACTTCGGCGTGCGCCACCGCCTGCTGGTGGACGGCGTGCCCGTCGGCCGCGAGATCACCGACCTCGTGCCGCTCGAGAACCGCGAGGGCTCGTGCATCGTGGTGCTCGCCACCGACGCGCCGCTCAGCTCCCGGCAGTGCACGCGCATGGCCAAGCGCTGCTCCCTGGGCCTGGCGGCGACCGGCAGCTACGCGTCCGACGGCAGCGGCGAGATCATGCTCGCGGTCAGCACGGCGCACCGCGTGCCACGCGTCTCACCCGAGCCGCTGGCGCTCGCCAGCGTGGCCAACGACCAGATGTACGAGCTCTTCGAGGCCGCGGTCGACGCCACCGCCGAGAGCGTGTGCAACTCGCTCACGGCCGCCACCACCACGGTCGGCCGTGCCGGCAACACGGCGTACGCACTGCCGCTCGACCGCCTGGTGGAGGCGCTGCGCCGCGCCGGTCGCGACGCGCAGTTGCCCGGGGCCTGAGCGCGGCCGCACGCCGCTCCTTGCCCCGCCTCCGCCTGCGCGCATATCCTGACTTCCTGAGACGACGGAACCGCAGGCAGCCTCCGTCTAATCATCCGAGGCCCTGACCGGGGCCGTCCGGCAGGCACAGCACGCAGGCGTCATCAGGGGTCCGGCAAACCACGGATGTGAGAAGGGGGTCAGGGTCCGCGGGCGTTCCGTGACGGGCGTGGGACCCGCAGTGCAGTGGACAAACGACAGGTACTTCATCCGAAAGCTGCTGAACGCGTTGCTCACGATCATCCTCGTGGCCTCGTTCAACTTCGCTCTCTTCCGCATCCTCCCGGGCGACCCGGCCCGGCTCCTTCTCCCCAAGGGCAAGACCGACCCGTCGGTCATCGAGAAGCAGCGCAAGACGTTCAACCTCGACAAGCCGATGTGGCAGCAGTTCATCTTCTACTGGCGCGACACCGTGCAGGGCGAGTTCGGCATGTCGTTCTCCGAGAAGCGCCCCGTCACGGAGGTGGTCGCCGAGCGCATCTGGCCCACCGTCCTGCTCGTGGGTGTGGGCACCATCGGCGCCACCGTCATCGGCATGATCACGGGGGTGTTCGCGGGGTGGAGACGCAACGGCACCTACGATGTCGTGACCACGAACTTAGGGATGGTCCTGTACGCCATGCCGACCTTCTGGTTCGGCCTCCTGATGATCATGCTCTTCGCCACCAAGCTCCGCTGGTTCCCCACGGGGCGCATGGAGGAGCCCGGCGTGGAGCTCAGCGGCTTCGCCGCCTTCCAGTCGCTGGCGAGGCACCTGTTCCTGCCGGCGTTCACCTTCGCCATCGCCTACGTCGGCGAGTACCACCTCATCATGCGCAGTTCCATCACCGGCGTCATGACGGAGGACTACGCGCTCACCGCCCGCGCCAAGGGCCTCAGCGAGAACTCCGTCCTCTGGAAGCACGTGGTGCCCAACGCGATGCTGCCCACGGTCACCGTCGTGATGATGAACCTCGGCTTCGTCATGTCCGGCGCCATCCTCGCCGAGAGCGTGTTCAACTGGCCGGGGCTGGGGTTGCTCTCCTATGAGTCGATGCAGAAGCGCGACTACCCGGTGATGCAGGCGGTGTTCCTCATCGCCAGCATCGCCGTCATCATCGCCAACCTCATCGCCGACATCATGTACTACTACCTCGACCCGCGGGTGCAGGCATGATCCCCCGGCGGTTCCGGAACTGGGTCATCTTCTGGACCATCATCGTCTGGTGCGTCCTGGAGCTGCTCACGTATCCGAAGGACGTCCCCATCTCCAGCGGCCTCGCCGAGGTGATCAAGGGCTTCTTCTCGCCCGCCGTGGGCGCGTACCCCGCGTGGATCATGGTGCTGCTGGGCGTCGTGTGCCTCGCGTTCGGCGTCCTCTACCTGGCCCGCAGGACCAAGGCCAGGGTGTTCAACATCCTGCTGCTGGTCGAGGGCCTCTTGTTCCTCGTGTGGGCCTTGCTGGCCGGCGGCGGCTTCGGCGACTGGTCCGCCGGCGCCAACGACTTCGCGTACAACTGGGCTCTCCAGACGGTCATCGTGGTGCTCGCCGCCGCGTGCGTCTGGGTCTGGGCCGTCGCCAACCCGGAGCGGGTCGAGCTGCTCACCTGGAACACGCACCAGGTGTGGAAGCTCTACCGCGCCAACTGGCAGGGCATGGTGGGTCTCGCCATCCTCGTCGTGTTCATCGGCATGGCGCTGTTCGCCCCGTTCCTCGCCGACCACGCCCTGCTCGACCCCAACGCGCAGATCAAGGACCCGGCGACGGGCGAGTTCTTCGGCCCGTATCACCCGCCGACCGCCTACTACTACAACTGGTTCGGCACCGACCAGGTGGGTCAGAGCGTGCTCGCGCAGTTCATCTGGAGCGCGCGCATCTCGCTCATGGTCGGTCTGCTCGCCGCGTTCATGGCCACCATCCTCGGCGCCGGCATCGGCATCACGGCCGGGTACACTGCCGGGTGGAAGTCGGAGAGCCTGATGCGGCTCACGGACGCGTTCCTGGTCATCCCGTGGTTACCACTGGCGATGGTGCTGGCCGCCGCCTGGGGCCAGAACTACTGGATGATCGTGCTCATCATCGGCATCACCAGCTGGCCGGGCACCGCCCGCATGGTGCGCTCCGACACGCTGCGCGTGCGCGAGCTGCAGTTCATCGAGCGCGCCAGGGCGATCGGCTCCAGCACGGGCCACGTGATGAGAAGGCACATCCTGCCCAACGTGATGCCGCTCATCTTCGCCAACCTCGTGCTGGTGGTGGCCATCGCCATCCTCTCCGAGACGACCTTGTCGTTCCTCGGCCTCGGCGACCCGCTCAACTTCAGCTGGGGCACCATGCTGTACTACGCGTGGGTCAACGGCGCCGCCGGCCTGCCGGCCTGGTGGTACCTGCTGCCGCCGGGTATCGCGGTCATCCTCGTGGTGCTCGCGTTCACCTTCATCGGCACGGCCTACGAAGAGGTGCTCGATCCCAAGCTGCGCAAGCGCGAAGACAGCAACTCGGAGAACCGCTTCACCGCCCGCGGTGAGCCGGCCGTGGCCGTCGTGGGCGGCGCGGGCGTCGGCGGAGGCGGCGGCATCTTCACGCCGGGCGTCCAGACCGACGACGCCATGCCCGACTTCAACAAGCCGGCCGGCGGCTCCATCCGTCCTGAGGGCGGCGGGGGCTGGGTCGGCGGCAAGATAGAGGACGACGAGAAGGGAGGCGAGTGATGGCCAAGTCAGCCACCAAAGCGAAGCCCGCCTCCGAGAAGAAGCCCGTCGAGCGCATCGAGCACGAGGGCCTGCTCGACGTGCGCGGCCTCACCACCTACTTCAAGCTCGGCTCGGGCAACGTCAAGGCCGTGCAGGACGTCAGCTTCACGGTCGCGCCGGGCGAGAGCCTCGGCCTCGCCGGCGAGTCCGGCTGCGGCAAGACCACGGCGGCGCTCAGCATCCTCAAGCTGCTGCCGGAGAACGGCCGCGTGGTGGGCGGCGAGGTGCTCTTCGACGGCAAGAACCTCGCCAAGCGCACCGAGTACGGCATGAGCAAGATCCGCTGGAAGGAGATCAGCATCATCTTCCAGGGGGCGATGAACGCGCTGAACCCGGTCAGGGAGACCGGCAAGCAGATCGCCGAGCCCATCCAGCTCCACGAGGGGCTCAGCGAGAAGCAGGCCATGGCACGGGCCCGCGAGCTGTACGACCTCGTCGGCATCAACCCCAAGCGCCTCATGGACTTCCCGCACCAGCTCTCGGGCGGCATGCGCCAGCGCGCCATGATCGCCATGGCGCTGGCGTGCAACCCCAAGCTCATCATCGGCGACGAGCCCACCACGGCGCTCGACGTCATGGTGCAGGCGCAGATCCTCGAGCTCATCGGGCGCCTGCGCAAGGAGCTCGACCTCTCGTTCGTCCTCATCAGCCACGACCTCTCGGTCATGGCCGAGACCTGCGACAAGGGCGTCGTCATGTACGCCGGCGAAGTGGTCGAGAGCGGCACCACCGCCGACATCTTCAACCACGCGACGCACCCCTACACGCGCCAGCTCATCAAGGCGTTCCCCAACATCCACGAGAAGCGCGAGATGGTGAGTTCCATCAAGGGCGACCCGCCCAACCTGCTCAACCCTCCGCCGGGCTGCGCCTTCTGCCCGCGGTGCGACGAGCGCGACGACACCTGCTTCACCGACCACCCCGGCCTCATCGAAGTCGAGCGTGGGCACTTCGTGCGCTGCTCCCACGCCAAGGGCCGTCCCGTCGCGTCCCCTGCTGTCGGCGACGACACCGCGACCGACGCGAAGGAGGTGTGACGATGGCCACCGACCAGACCGAGCGCCCCGACCTCAAGCTCGCTCCCGAGACCGGCGACGTGCTCTTCGACATCAGGGACCTCGAGGTCTACTTCCCGATCCACGAGAGCTTCTTCAAGAGCATGGTCTCCACCGAGAAGAAGTTCGTGAAGGCCGTCGACCACATCAGCTTCCAGGTGATGAAGGGCGAGATCCTCGCCCTCGTCGGGGAGTCGGGGTGCGGCAAGACGACCACCGGCCGCACCATCCTGCGCCTGGAGGAGGCCACCGGCGGCGAGATCCTGTACAAGGGCCAGCCGGTGCGCAAGTACTCGAGCAAGGAGCTGCGCGAGTACCGCAAGAAGGCGCAGATCATCTTCCAGGACCCGTACAACTCCATCAATCCCAAGCAGACGATCTTCGACATCGTCGCCGAGCCGCTCGAGGTCAACGGCGTCTGCTCGAGCGAGCGCGAGAAGGAAGAGAAGGTCATCACCGCGATCAGCGAGGCCGGGCTGCGGCCGGCGACGGAGTACCTGTACCGCTACCCGCACGAGCTCTCGGGAGGGCAGCGGCAGCGCGTCTGTATCGCCGGCGCCACGGTCCTCGACCCCGACGTGATCGTCGCCGACGAGCCCGTCGCCTCCCTCGACGTCTCCATCCGCAACGACATCCTCAAGCTGATGGTCGAGGAGAAGGAGAAGCTCGGCGTCACCTACATCTTCATCACCCACGACCTCTCGCTCGCGTGGGTGATCAGCGACCGCATCGCCGTGATGTACCTCGGGCGCATCGTCGAGATCGGCGAGACCGAGGAGGTCGTGGCCAACCCCAAGCACCCGTACACGAAGGCGCTGATCAGCGTCATCCCGGTGCCGGACCCGCTGGCCAAGCGCGAGCACGTCATCCTCAAGGGAGAGACCCCCAATCCGGAGCACATCCCGTCGGGCTGCAGGTTCCACCCGCGCTGCCCGGAGGCGATCGACGCCTGCAAGGAGATCGATCCGGAGGACGTCCACATCGGCGGCGACCACTATGCCGCCTGCATCAGGATCAAGTAGCGGAAGGGGCCGGCCGGGGCGGCGACGCCGTGAGGCGTGTACGCCGCCCCGGCCGGCCTTCGACTATGCACAGGAGACCCGAAACGAGATCGAAGTGACGTCGTGGCGGCGGCCGGGGCCGGCCGCGCGCCCGCTGCTGCTCGCGGCCGTCTGCTCCTGCTCGTCCTCGCGGCGCCGCTCCCGGCGGCCGCGGCGTCGTCCTCGCCGGAGCCGTCCGCCACGCTCTCCTACAGCATCGGCACCTCGCAGGACTGCGACGGCGTCAACCCGTTCCGCTCGCGGAGCCCGGTCTCGTGGGAGTGCCTCCGCCTCGGCTACGACTTCCTCACCTGGTACGACGCCGACTACCGTCCGGCCCCGGACGTCGCGACCAGCTGGAAGTCCTCGGAGAACGGGCTCACGTGGACCTTCCGCCTGCGGGAGGGCATGGAGTGGCAGGACGGGGTGCCGCTCACGGCGAGGGATGTCGTCTTCACCTATGACCTCGTCCTCGAGACGCAGCAGCCGGCGTACGCCCAGTACCTCTCCGGCGTCACAGACGTGCAGGCGCCGGACGACCGCACCGTGATCATCACCACGCGGCGACCCAAGTCCGACATGCTCGGGATCGCCATCCCCATCCTGCCCGAGCACATCTGGAGCAAGGTCGACCCCGACCGTCTGGACGAGTTCGAGAACCTCCCGTTCGTCGGGTCGGGCCCGTTCCGCGTGACGAGCGTGGAGCCGGGCAAGGTGGTCACGCTCGCGCCCAATCCCGCCTACCCGCAGGCGCTGGGCGGGCCGCCGGAGCTCACCAGCCTCACGTTCCTCGTCGGGCGCGACCCGGCGTCGCTCCTCGATGACTACCGGGCGGGGGAGCTGGATGCGGTCGCGGACTTCCCCGCGGCGATGCAGCCCGCGTATGCCGCGGTCCCGGGCACCACCACGGTGGCCGCCCCGGCCGTCGGCTTCCACGAGCTCGGCTTCAACTGCTGGCAGAGCGGCCGGAGCAAGGGCGACCCGCTGCTGCGCGACGCGTCCATCCGCCGGGCCGTACACTGGGCCATCGACAAGGACAGGCTCGTCGCGACGGCGATGGCCGGCCTCGCCGAGCCCGGCACCTCGCTGCTCTCTCCGGCCCAGGGTGACTGGCACTGGGAGGTGCCGAAGGACGGGCTCTACCGGCACGACCTCCGTCGCGCCAAACAGATCCTCGACGACGCGGGGTACTCGGACCGTGACGGCGACGGCGTCCGCGAGGACGCTGCCGGCCGCGAGCTCTCGTTCCGTCTCACGGCCCTGACGGAGTACCCGGCAGACCAGGAGGCGGCGCGGATGATCGCCGGCTGGTGCCTCGACGCGGGCATCGAGCTGCGTCTGGAGGTCGTGGACGAGGCGGAGTTCATCGCCATGCTGCTAGAGGACGCCGACTACGACCTCTTCGTCTGGAGTCGGGGCGGCGACATCGACCCGGGTCTCATCCTGAGCACGTACACCACACGTCAGATCATGAGCAGGAGCGACAGCCGGTACTCGGACCCGGTGTACGACCGCCTGTACATGCTGCAGGCGCAGGCGGTCGACGCCGCCGACCCGGAGGACACCGAGCACCGCAGGAACCTCGTCGACGCGATGCAGAAGGTGCTCTACCGCGACGACCCCTCCATCGTGCTCTGGTACAACGTGAACCTGCAGGCGTTCCGCACCGACCGCTGGGCCGGGTACGTGATGGCGCCCGCCGGAGACGGGGCGCCGTTCTGGAACCAGCTGCGCTCGACCTACCTTTCGCTGCGACCACTGCGCGCCGCGCGGCCCGCCGCCGAGGCCTCCAGGGCCTGGGTGTGGGGCGTTGTGGCCGGCGCCGTCGCTGTCGCCGCCGTCGGCTTCGCCGTCCTGCGGCGCCGGCCGCGGGGCACGGAGGACGCGTGAGCGGCGCAGCGCATACGACCACCACCTGGAGGGAGACCCCATGACGGACCTCGGCGTACTCTGGCCCGACGAAGCCATCGAGGCGATGCACCTCGCGGCGCTCGCCCTCCTGGAGCGGGCGGGCGTGCGCGTCGAGTCGTCCGCGGCTCGGGACCTGCTGCTCGCGGGCGGCTGCACGGCCGCCGGCGAGCGGGTCGTCTTCCCGCGCGCGGTGGTGGACGAGGCGCTCGCCGCCTGCCCGCGGGAGTACGTGCTGGCCGCGCGCGACCCCGAGCTCTCGCTCGCCATGGACCCCGGCCCCGCCCAGACGTACGTGCACAACATGGGCGGCGCCCGCGACGTGAGCGATCCGCGGACCGGCGCCGGCCGGCGCGCGACCCTGCGCGACCAGCTGCTGGCGACGAGGATCATGCACCACCTCACGAACCAGCAGCAGGTCACGTCCCTGTGGCAGCCCGAGGACGTCCCCGACCTGCTGGAGCCGCTGTACTCGTACCTCGTGCTCGCCTGGGAGACCGACAAGGCCATCGGCGGCCCCGGCATCTCACATCCCTTCCAGACGCTCTACCTGCAGGAGATGGCGGTGGCGGTCACCGGCGCGGACGGGAGCGACGGCACGTACCCGGTGGACCTCGCCTTCTCGCCGGTGAGCCCGCTGATTCTCGGCGGCGACGTCTCCGACGCCCTGGTCGAGCAGGTGCGCCGGGGAGGCGTGGCCGTGGAGATCCTGCCGTGTCCCGCGGCGGCGACCACGGCCCCCGGCTCGCTCTCGGCGGCGATCGCGCAGCAGCACGCCGAGGTGCTCGCAGGCGTGGTGCTCACCCAGGTGGCGGCGCCCGGCACGCCCGTCTACTACGGCCCGCGGCTGAGCGCCGTGGATCCGCGCAGCGGCGTCGTCGTCAGCGGCACCCCGGAGACGGGAGTCGCCTCCGCGGCGGCCGTGCTGCTGGCGCGCCGCTGCGGTCTCGCCTGCGACTGTTACGGCCCGTGCAGCGACAGCAAGGTCGTGGACACGCAGTTCGGCTACGAACGCTCCATCAACGCCCTGCTCGGACTCGCGGCGCGCCCGCGGCTCCTCTCCGGCATCGGCGAGATCCAGGCGGGCGTGGCGAGCTGCCTCGAGGTCCTCGTCATCGACGACGAGGTGCTCAACAACGTGCGCTACGCTCTCTCGCCACGTCCGTGGGATCCCGATGCTCTCGACGTCGAGGCCATGGTCGACGGTGTGCTCTCCGGCAGGGGATTCCTGGGCGCGAAGCACACCCGGCGCTACATCCGCTCCGAGTTCGTGAGCCCGCTGCTGAGTTACCGCGGAGGCCTCGGCGAGTGGCTCGCGGCCGGGCGCGCCGGCCTCGTCGACCTCGCCTCGGACAAGGTCGCCGAGCTCGTGGACCGCGAGCCGGCAGGGCTTCCCGGCGACGTGCTCGACGAGCTCGTCGCGCTCATCGACCGCTGCGCCGCCGACCTCGGCATCTCCGGCCATCCCGACCCGCGCCGCGCGCTCGGGCTGTAGACTGTCGGCATGGCGATCCCGTTCGTCCACGTCCAGGCGAAGGGCACGTACCGCGAGCTCGGCCGCGCCGTCGGCGAGGCCGCCCGCGAGCGGGTGCAGGCATCCGTCGACTTCTTCCGCACCGACTTCGCGACCATGACGCACGGCCGGCTCACCTTCGAGGAGGCCGAGCGCCAGACGCCGGCGTACGAGCGGGAGGCCAGACGCTGGCTGCCGCAGTACGTTGACGAGCTCGAGGGTCTCGCCGAGGGCTCCGGCGTGCCGCTCTCGCAGCTGCTCGTCCTCAACTGCGGCGAGGAGTTCACCTCCGACGAGCCCGTCGCTCCGGCCCCGGGCAGGTCGCCGCACTCCGGCGACCACTGCACGGCTGTGGCCGTGGTCGCCGGCGGCCGCCACATCGTGGGGCACAACATGGACTGGTACGTGGTCGACGCCGCCAACAACGTCCTCTTCGACCTCACGGGCCCGGACGGCACCCGGGTCATGGGGCTGGCCGGCGCGCCGTACCTCCTCATGCTGGGGATGAACAGCCACGGCATCGGCAACGTCAGCAACTCCGTGCACTCCACCGACAACCGCATCGGCGTGCCCAACGTGTTCGTGCGCCGGTCGACGCTGGAGGCGCGGACGCTCGAGGAGGCGCGGGAGAGGGGGCTGCTCGCCGCCCGCGCCCGCGGCACCAACCAGTTCTTCGCCGACACCGGCGGCCGCCTGTGGGACCTCGAGACCTCGGCCACGGCGCACGCGCTCATGGATCACACGGCCGTGGGCTTCATGGCCCACTCCAATCACTACGTCTCCCCGGAGATGCAGGTCTACGAGGGGTGCGGCGGCGGGGAGTCCGCGGTGCGGCTCACCACGGCCGAGCGTCTGCTGGCAGAGGGTCTGGCGGCCGGCGAGGATCCGGTGGATCTCGTGGCCCGGGTGCTCCGCACCCACGATCCGTCGCTGGAGGACTGCATCTGCGGCCACCCGGAGCCCGGGCTGCCGCCGGGGGACCAGGGCATGACGGTCGGGAGCCTCATCTGCGACCTCGACGAGCGCCGGATGTACGCCTGCGCCGGGCCACCGTGCGAGAGCCCGTACCAGGTGTTCGAGATGGAGGGCGCATGAGTACCTACGACCTCGTCGTCAGCGGCGGCCGCATCGTCGACGGCTGCGGCAACCCGTGGTACCGCGGCGACGTCGCCGTCTCGGGCGACCGCATCGCCGCGATCGGCGCGCCGGGGACGCTGCGTGGCCGGCGCACCGTGGACGCCGCCGACAGGTACGTCACGCCGGGGTTCATCGACCCGCACACGCACTCCGACCTCACGATCCTGCTGCACCCCCAGGCCGAGACCGCCGTCCGCCAGGGCGTGACCACGCACGTCACCGGCAACTGCGGCATGTCGGCGGCTCCGCTCACCGAGAAGCACCGGGACGACGCGGTACACAACTGGGCGCACTACGCCTGGGGTCTCGAGGCGGTGGCCTGGGACTGGCGCACCTTCGGCCAGTACCTCGGCGCCCTGCGGCGGAGCGGCCAGGCGATCAACATCGCGCCGCTCGTCGGCCACGGCGCCTTGCGGCTGGCGGTGGTCGGGTTCGCGGAGCGGGCCGTCACCGAGCGCGAGCTGGCGCGCATGGAGCGGCTGCTGGACGCCAGCATGCGCGCCGGCGCGCACGGCATGTCCAGCGGCCTCGTCTACCCGCCCGGCTGCTTCGCGACCACCGACGAGCTGCTGCGCCTGTGCCGCGTGGTCGCGCGCCACCAGGGCATCTACACGTCGCACGTGCGCGGGGAGCGCGAGACGATCCTGCAGGCGGTGGCCGAGGCGCTCGAGCTGGGGCGCGCGGCCGGGTGCCCGGTGGAGGTCTCGCACAACGCGCCCAAGTGGGGCGCGCCGGAGGACGCCGCGGCCAACCTCGGCCTCATCGAGGCGGCCCGCCGCGGCGGCCTGGACGCGACCACCGACAACGACGTGCACACCGACCTCGCGCCGCGGTTCTCGAGGGCGCTGCCGCAGCCGGTGCTCGACCTGGACCACGACGGGCTCATCGCCCTCCTGTCGGACCGGGAGGCGCGCGCCGCCCTGCGCCGGGAGGTGCTGGAGGACGCCCTGCCCGGCGCCGGCTACGCGGGCCTCGTGCGCCACGGCCGCTTCGAGCGCATCGTGGTGTTCCACGCCGGCCGCCACCCGGAGCTGCGCGGCCGCTCCGTCGCCGCCATCGCCGCGGAGCGCGGCGCCGACCCCTTCGACACCTTCCTCGACCTCATCGTGGAGGAGGACGACGACATCATCGGGCTCTTCGACTACATCGAGGAGAAGAACATCCGGGCGCTGCTGGAGAGCCCGATCGGGATGGTCTGCTCGGACGGGCTGGTCATGGCGCCCCCGGACGAGCAGGACGACCCGTCGCTCTACTGGCCGTGCAGCTACGGGGAGTACCCGGGCGTGCTCGAGCGCTACGTGCGCAAGGAGCCGGTGCTGCGCCTCGAGGAGGCCGTCCGCAAGATGACCTCCTTCCCGGCGCAGCGCTTCCGCCTCTTCGACCGCGGGGCCCTCCGGCCCGGCCTCAAGGCCGACCTCGTCGTGTTCGACCTCGACCGAGTGCGCGACCGAGCCACCAACCTGTTCCCGCACGCGTTCCCGTTCGAGAACATCCCGCACGCCTCACCGGAGGGCATCGACGTCGTCCTCGTCAACGGGGTCCCCGTGCTGGACGAGGGCGAGATCACCGGGGAGCTTCCCGGCCGCGTGCTCAAACGCCCCTGACGCGCGGCCTTCGCTCGGTCATCGCCAGCATGTACAAAGCGCAGCGCTTTGCGAGCGCAGTGACTCTCGACCTGTACTAGGACACAGTGTAGAATCCCGCCGATGATCACCGTACAGGACATCCTTGAGATCCCGGAGCTCGACCTCAAGCTCCTGGCCGGCGGCAAGGCCACCAGCAACCCCGTGCGCTGGGTCCACATCACGGAGGTGCCGGACCCCACCAAGTGGCTCAAGGGCGGCGAGCTGCTGCTCACCACGGGCTACGGCTTCGTCGGCGACGAGGAGCGGCAGGTCGAGCAGATCAAGCGCCTCATCGACCACAACATCTCCGGCCTCGGCTTCGGCACGGG
>CAVPXA010000001.1:0-56987 GCA_963709635.1 uncultured Thermoleophilia bacterium | reverse complement strand
TTACCGCCGCTCGCGCCTGAGCCGCTCGCACCTGAGCCGTTATCGCCCGCGATCCCCGAGCCCGTCGAGCCCGTGCCTGCCTTGCCGCGCTGGTACACGCCCATCGGCCGGCCGGTGAGGTCGATGTTGATCTGCTTGACCTCGGTGTACTCGTCGAGGCCGTAGCTGCCCAGCTCGCGGCCGATGCCGCTCTGCTTGTAGCCGCCCCACGGAGCCTCGCTGTACGTCGGGTGGTAGGTGTTGACCCAGGTGATGCCGGCGCGCAGGGCCTTGACCACGCGCATCGCCCGCGTGACGTCCTTGGTCCAGACCGCCCCGGCGAGCCCATAGATCGTGTCGTTGGCGATGCGGATCGCCTCTTCCTCGCTGTCGAAGGGGATCACCACGAGCACCGGCCCGAAGATCTCCTCCTGGGCGATGCGCATCGAGTTGTCGACGCCCACGAAGATCGTGGGCTCGTAGTAGAAGCCGCTGCCGCTGAGCCGGTGGCCGCCGGTCGCCAGCGTGGCGCCCTCCTCCTTGCCGATCGCCACGTACTTCTCGACCGTCTCGAGTTGCTGCCTGCTCACCAGGGGGCCCATCTCGCTCTCGGCGTCGAGCGGGTCGCCGACCTTGATCGCCATCGCGCGACTGACGAGCTCGCCGACGAAGCGATCGTGGATGGAGCGCTCGACGAGCAGCCGCGACCCGGCCGAGCACACCTCGCCGGTCCCGGCGAAGATGCCGATGAGGGCGCCGTCGACGGCAGCTTCGAAGTCGGCGTCGGCGAACACGATGTTGGGGCTCTTGCCGCCGAGCTCCAGGCCGATCTTCTTCACGTTCTCGGCGGCCCTGCGCATGATGTGCTTGCCGACCTCGACGGAGCCGGTGAAGGCCACCATGTCGACGTCCTGGTGGCCGGCCAGGTAGTCGCCGACCTCCCCGCCCGGGCCCGTCACGACCTGGAAGACGCCCTTGGGCAGACCGGCCTCCTCGAAGACCCTGGCGAGCTCGAGGTTGGTGAGCGGGCTCAGAGTGGCCGGCTTGAGGATCATCACGTTGCCGGCGGCGAGGGAGGGCCCGGCCTTCCACGCCGCCATGAGCATCGGGTAGTTCCACGGCGTGATGCCCACGGTGACGCCGACGGGCTCGCGTACCACCATGCTCATTGTCTCGCCCGGCACCTCGAGCGTCTCGCCGTGCTGGTCCTGGACCATGCCGGCGTACAGTTCGAAGGTGTGCGCCGTGTCCTGCATGTCCACGCGCGCCTCCTCGAGGAGCTTGCCCATCTGCAGGCTCTCGAGCCGGGCGAGGTCCTCGGCGCGCTCGCGCAGGAGCGCCGCGGCCCTGGTCAGCACCTCGGCGCGCTCCATGGCCTTCATCTTCGGCCACGGGCCGCTGTCGAACGCCACCCGGGCGGCGCGGACCGCCGCCTCGGCGTCGGCGACGCCGCCCTTCGGTACGCTCGCGATCACTTCTTCGGACGCGGGATCGATCACCTGGTAGGTCTCGCCGCCGGCCGCGTCGGTCCAGCGGCCGTCGATGTACATCTGGTAGTGCCTCACGTCTGACCTGGGTACCACGGTCGCCATGCTTCTCACCTCATGCTTGAGCCCGGCGGGAGCCGGGCCGGATTCTGTTGCCGGACGGCGGCGCAGCCTTCGCGCGCGCCGCCGCCCAGAGTAGGTTCATACTCAAGGAATGCCCACTAAAACAGTCCGGAAACCGCCACGGAGGTGAGGCCGGGGGCGGCCGCGAGGTGCGGGGTGGCGCGCATGGCCGTGTCCGCGCGAGGTGGGTGGTATGTCGCCGGGGGGTCGGAGCCTTTTCCGGAGCCTCATCCGGAGCCCTTTCCGGAGCCTCTTCCGGAGCCCATATCGGCACCCGATAAGGCTCCGCATCGGGTGCCGGATGAGGCTCCGCATCAGGCTCCGCATCAGGCTCCGCATCGGGTGCCGGATGAGGCTCCGCATCAGGCTCCGCATCGGGTGCCGGAAGAGGCTCCGACCCCCGAACACGATACCCCCCGCCGGAGGCTGCAGAAGCCAGAGAGGCGGCAGGGTCCGGTGAGCCCGTGCGACTGCGAGCCCGGGCGTACGGGAACGGCACGGGCGCCGTGCGCCCGCGTCAGAGGAGTTCGCTCAGAAGCAACCGAGCTGGCACTGCATCACTTTGATGCCCAGCTCGTTGCAGGTGCGGCCGACGTCCGCGAGCGACACGTCCAGGTCGCGAGCGATCTTGAAGGCGTCCTCGCAGGCGATGCGCTTGTCGTCGCCGCCGTGGACCTTCAGCGTCTCGATGAGTCGGGGGATGTTGCCGGGGGTCATGGCCGGAGTCTACGCAGGCCGCCGGGCCGCGAGCAAGCGCCGGAGGGCAGCGGGCAAGCGCCGGAGGCATCGGGGCGGCTCCGGCGTCAGACCCCGCGCTCCTCTCCGGCGTCAGACCCCGCGCTCCTCTCCGGGCGGCTTGGTGAGCTTGGCGAAGATGTAGACGGCCACGTAGATGAAGAGGAACAGCAGCGCGAAGAGCACGGTGAACCCGAGGATCCGCGGCTGCGAGTGCGGGTCGGTGACGCGCCCGAGCAACTCGTTGGCGAGCGGGCCGGGCCGGCGCACGAGGTCCCAGCTGTTCCAGCGCAGGAACCGGCCGAGGTAGATACCCACGCTCCCGAGGCCGGCGACGGCCACCACGAACACCCAGCCGGCCACCGTGCCAAGGCCTCGTGAGACGATCTCGTGCATCAGATAGAGCGAGACCACGCCGAGCATGAGGCCCGTCCAGGCGAACCAGTACAGCATGAGCACGTCGTACCAGCCGGGCACGATGTCGCCCATGCTGCCGAGGTGGAGGAAGTCGGTGAGGATGTACGGGGCGTTGGGGAAGAACGCCAGCCACACCAGCGCGGCCAGCACGACGAACACCCACAGCACCGCCCGGCGCGTGGCCGCCAGGCTGAACGCGAGGGCGGCGAACACGAACGGCACCCAGGCGAGGACGAGGTTCCACAGCAGGAACCAGTAGTGGTACGTGTGCGAGTACCAGGAGCGTGCGGCGATGAGCGCGACGCAGACGAGCGTCGCCGCCGCGAGCAGCCCGACGATGGCGTACGCGAAGCGGTGCCCGCCGTGGGCGCGCGTGAGGCGCGGCTCGGCCGGCGCGTGTGCGGCCGGCGACGCGGGCGGCCGGCGCGGCGGGAGGGGAGCCGGCCGGCTCCGGGGTGGCGGGCGTCGGCGGCGGCTCGGCGGGGGGCGCGGGGACGGACGCGCCTGGCGCAGGCTCGCGCCGCACGGCGCCGTCGAACGGCCCCGGCGAGCCCGGGTCGCGCGCTCTCACCCGCCCCCCAGGGGCGGGAACAGCGCGACCTCGTCGCCGGGGTCCAGCTTCTGGCCCGCGCTGGCGTGCACGCCGTTGACCAGCACGAGGCCGGCGGCGCCCGGCTGGAGCCCGACGGCCCCCGTGACGGCCTCGACGGTGGAGACTTCGCGAGGGTCGAACTCGTAGGCCGTACGCTGCTCTCGCGCGCGGAGCTCGAGGCCCGCGAAGAGCCTCACACTGATCGTTCCGGGCGCGTCGGTCATGCCCCGACGATACCACTCATCCCCGCCGCCCAAGCTGCCGATAGGGACGGCATGCAGGTGCGCCCCGACCCTCGCGCCTGCCGGGACCATGACGACAGTCGAGACCGACACCCCAGCAGCGCCGCCCCTCGCGGGAGGCCCTGACGCGGTACAGTCCGGGACGGGCCTCGCCGCCGCAGGCCCCGGCGCGATCGACGACGCGCAGCGCGACGGCGCCCGGGAAGGCGTCGCGGCCGAGGGCCGCGACCAGGCGCTGCGCGCCGTCCAGGTCGCGCTCATCAAGGAGATCGACACGGCGATCAGCAAGCTCGAGCGCGCCCGCATGGGCGAGAGCACGCGCGAGCACCTCGAGATCCTGCGGAGCTTGCTCAAGGCGCAGGTGACCGCGTACCTCGAACACTTCGTCGCGCGCCGCGCCACCCTCTTCTCGCACACCTCGCTGATGTACGCCGGCGAGATGAGCGCGCCTGGGGTGGTCTCCACCACCTTCCGCGGCCTGCTGGAGGGCGGCACCCTCAGCGGAGGGCAGGGCGCCAAGCTGGCCCAGTTCCTGAGCGACCGCCGCACCCTGGTCATCTTCGGCGACCGCGCCACCGGCAAGTCGACGCTGCTCAACTCCCTGTTCGAGCTCGTCTCCGTGGACGAGCGCTTCGTCGCCGTGGAGCGCGGCCCCGACCTGCCGGCGCTCAAGGAGCGCTCGTTCTGCGTGCGTCTCGGCGTGGACGGCGAGACCGACATCCCGTCGCTGTTCGCCAAGGCGCGCCGCATGGACCCGGGCCGCCTCGTGATCGGGGAGATGCACGCCGAGGAGGTACGCGAGTTCTTCAGCCTCCTCGCCGACGACCCGAGGGCCGGCGGCCTGGCCACGTTCCGCGCGGAGACCGTTCACCGCGCGCTGGACGGCATCGTCGCGGCCTTCGGCGGCGACGACACCTACGCACGCGAGCTCCTCGCGCGCGTGCGGCCCTTCTTCATCCACATGCACTCCGACGAGAAGGGCCTGCCGCGCCTCGCGGCCATCTGGGGCGTCGACGGCCTCGACGGCGGAGAGCTGGTGCTCCGCGAGGTGCAGACCGCCGCGCCGGCCGCCAGCATGCTGGTCGCCGAGACCTGAGCCGGCGCTCCCCCCGGGACGCCGGCGACATCACCGCGCTCCCGGCCTCCCGCAACGTCACCGCGCCCCCGATGCGTCACCCTTTTCTGCCGTCCGGCCCGCGCGGTACGGTTGCCGCTGCAGGGTCCGGGATGGTACGGTGCCCGTTCACGACGCCGCAAGGCGACTGTTCACCCCTGCTCCAGCACAGTGGCTGGGGCCGTACAGACCATAGGAGGTGATTGGGATAAACAGGTATGAGCTCATGCTCATCGTGAACCCGAACGCGGACGAGGATCGCCAGAAGGAGATCATCGACCGTCTCCGCACCAACGTCGAGAAGGACGGCGGCGCCATCGCCGGCATCGACGAGTGGGGCAAGCGGAAGCTGGCGTACGACATCAAGAAGGAATCCGAAGGTGTCTACACCATCATCACGTTCACGGCGACACCCCAGACCCTGGCCGAGACCGAACGCGTGCTCAGCATCACCGACGAAGTCCTGCGTTTCGGGACCAAGCGGCTGAAGTCCTAGGCACGACGAGGAAAGGGAGTCCATCGTGGCCGGGTCCATCAACAGCGTCGTCATCGTCGGCAACCTCACGCGCGACCCCGAGTTGCGGGCGACGCCGAGCGGCACCAGCGTGTGCAGCCTGCGCATCGCCGTCAACGACCGCGTCAAAGACCCGACGTCGGGCGAGTGGGGCGACAAGCCCAACTACTTCGACGTCGACGTGTTCGGCGGTCAGGGCGAGCGCTGCGCGCAGTACCTCGCCAAGGGTCGTCAGGTCGCCGTCGCCGGCCGCTTGCGCTGGCGCGAGTGGGAGACGCAGGACGGCCAGAAGCGTCAGGCCGTGTCCATCGTCGCCGACAACGTGCAGTTCATCGGCCCGCGCGAGGGCGGAGGAGGCGGCGGCACCGGCAGCTACGGCCAGCAGCAGGGCGGCTCCCAGCAGCCCGCCGGCCAGCGCCAGGGTGGCGCGACCGCGCCGGCGCCCGTGGAGCCGTGGGCAGCCGACACCAACGAGCCCGACGACGACATCCCGTTCTGAGCACGATGAGATCGCGCCTTCGGGCGCTGTAAGGAGAGAGAACACGCATGCCCAGCTCCAAGCCCAAGCCGCGGCGCGAGAAGAAGGGTAAGGCCGGAGGGTTCGGCCAGGCCCGTCGCCGCTACTGCTACTTCTGCAAAGAGAAGATCGAAGAGGTCGATTACAAGAACCACACGACCCTTCGTCGCATGATGTCCGACAAGGGCAAGATCCGCTCGCGCCGCATCACCGGTACGTGCCGTCGCCACCAGAACCAGCTGGCGTCGGCCATCAAGTACGCGCGCGAGATGGCTCTCCTGCCCTACGTCAGTCGCTGAAGGAGGGCTCCATGGAGGTCATTCTGCTCCAGGACGTCGAGAACCTCGGCGACAAGGGCCAGCTCGCCAACGTGGCCCGGGGCTACGCCCGCAACTACCTGATCCCGCGCAAGATGGCCGAGCCGGCCACGCCGGGCAAGATCGTCGAGTTCCGCCGTCGCGAAGAAGAGCGCAAGGCGCGCGACGTGCGCATGGCGGCGCAGGCCGAGGAGTTCACGGCCACGCTCAACAAGACCGTCATCACGCTGGCCGCCAAGGCCGGCGAGGGCGACCGCCTGTTCGGCAGCATCACGTCCGCCGACGTCGCCGACGCCATCAAGGACGCGCGCGGCATCACCATCGACAAGCGCAAGGTGCTGCTGGAGGAGCCGATCAAGGAACTCGGCACCTTCATGGTCGACGTCGAGGTCGCAGAGGGCTTCGTCGCCACCGTCAAGACCATCGTCGCGCCCGCCTGACGGCGCGCGGCTGAGAGACCAAGACCGGGAAGCCCCGGGAGAGGCGCGCAGCGCGCTTCTCCCGGGGCTTCTCCGCGCATGGGGGCCGGCGGGCCCGCAGGGCCCCGCCGCCGGCCTACGCTTCGAGACCGGGCACGCTGAGCCGCGAGCCGAGGAACGCCCACAGAAGCACGCCGTCCAGGAGCAGGGGGAGGATCGCCCACGGCGAGATCCACACCACCTGCAGCACCACGGAGCAGGACGCGCCGGCGACGAGGAGCGCCACGAACCACTGTGCCGGCACGAGCCAGTGCAGCAGAGCGCCGGCGGCGAGCAGGAAGAACACCGCGCTGGCGATGCCAAGGATCGGCGTGACCGTGTCGACCAGCCCGCCGGCCGGCAGCAGGGTCCGCGTGTCGAGACCGAACGGCCAGACCAGCCGCCCGCCGACCCACCACGGCGGCGGCGCCTGGCCGGCAGCCGCCGGCACCAGCGCGGTCGAGATTGATGTGCGCCGCGAAGAGCAGCAGACCGAGGATGAGATACCGCATGACGACTCCTTTCCGTGGAAACTCAATCAGTCATCAGTTTCCGCATGACCCGAGAGAGGCCCGCCTGCGGCGGGCCTCGGCTTGCCTAACCGATGAACCTGATGATGCGCGCCAGGAGCTCCTCGTCGCGGTCGTAGGACGGGTCCTCGCGCACCACGAGCAGGTACTCGATCACCATCGCGGTGACCATCTGCTCGACGAGCGCCGCGTCTCCCGGCGCGAACTCGCCTGAGTCCATGCCGGCCTGCACGAGCTCGCGGATGAGGTCGCCGTTGGCCTTGCGGAACGCGTCCGCGGCGACCTCGTACTGCGCGAACCACTCCTCGCGCCCGGTCTCCACCACGTGGCGCCTCCCCATGTCGATCACGATGCGCACCGCGGCCTCCACCCTGGCGGCGCAGGTGGGCAGCGCGGCCAGCATGGCGCTAAGCCGCGCCTTCTCCTGCGCCGCCTGCCGCTCGACGATGTACGCGTAGATCTCGCGCTTGCCGTCGAAGTGCACGTAGATCGTCTTCTTCGACATCTTGAGCGAGCGCGCCACGTCGTCCAGCGTGGCCTTGGCGTACCCGACCTCTTCCACCCGGCGGCGGAACACCTCGGCGATCTCCTTCTGCGTCGCGCTCATCGGGCACCTCCCCGGCTGCTGGAAACTCCTTACAGCAACAGTTTCCACCCTGGAAACCCGTTTGTCAAGCAGTTTCCGTCAGGCCGGCCGTCATGAACACGTAGGCCCGGATCTGGGCGATGCGCCAGCCCCCGCCGCCCCGCACCAGGACGTCGGTGAAGCGGTGCACGATGGGCGGCAGGGCGCCCCCGTCGGGAGCCTTGAGGCCCTCGATCACGGCTTCGCCGTCCGCGAGGGCCACGTCGTCGGTCACGAAGCGCACACCCAGGATCCTGCCGGCGTGCGTGGACCCGCGTCCGCTCCCCGCGAGAGCGTCCCGAGCAGCCGCTCGATCTCCGCTCGGCCGGCGCTCACCCCCCCGAACGGGTCGACGATCGTGGCGTCCGGGGTGAACGGAGCGGTCAGGGCCCGGAGGTCGCCCCGTCCCAGGCGGCGTCGTAGGCCGCCTCCAGCGCGCGGATGGCGGCCTCGTCTGACGAGCGCGGATCGTGACCGCGGCCAGCGTCCATGAGCAGATGGTTCCCCGTCGGGCGCGCCCGAGCACCAGCGTTGCGTCGTCAGACTCTTACTCTCAAGTGAAGCGTTAGGGTTCACGAGACTGACTACCCCGCTCCGTCGCCCGCCGCACCGTGGTAGCCGTCCCCGCCAGCGAGTAGACTGCTGGTCCTGACCGACCACCTACCGCTTGGGGAGCCATGGCCGTCGAGCGTCTGGAACCGCCAGCGAGTCCGCACCTGCCGCCGCACAACCTCGAGGCGGAGCAGTCGGTGCTGGGCGCCATGCTGGTCAACCCCAACGCCATCACCGCGGTCGCCGAGCTGCTCACCGCGGACGACTTCTACCGCGACACCCACCGCCTCATCTACCGAGGGGTGCTCACGCTGTTCGAGCGCGGTGAAGAGGTCGACGTCGTCACCCTGAGCGCCCAGCTCGACCGCGAGGGCATGCTCGAGCGCGGCGGCGGGCGTGAGTTCGTCCACACGCTGGCCGAGTTCGTCCCCGCGGCGGCCAACGCCGCCTACTACGCCGGCATCGTGCGCGAGCAGAGCGTGCTGCGCTCGCTCATCCGCGTCGGCAACGAGATCGCCGAGCTCGGCTACCAGCACCCCGGCGACACCGTGGACCTGCTCGACCGCTGCGAGCAGAAGGTGTTCGCCATCCAGCAGCAGCGCAGCGTCGGCGAGTTCGAGCACATCAAGCAGGTGCTGGTCCGCAACTTCGAGCACCTGGCCACGCTCGACGGCGACCGTGGCGTCACCGGCATCGCCACCGGGTTCGAAGGCATCGACAGGCTCACCGGCGGGTTCCAGAAGGCCAACCTCATCGTGCTGGCCGCGCGCCCCGGCGTCGGCAAGACGAGCCTCGCGCTCAACATGGCCCAGCACATCGCCACGGAGGGCCACAAGCCCGGTGGCGGCAAGCACGCGGTCGCCATCTTCAGCCTCGAGATGAGCGCCGAGGAGCTGGGCGAACGCCTCATGTGCTCCTCGGCGCGCGTCAGCTCGCACAAGGTCCGCACCGGCAGCCTCTCGCCGGACGACCACGCCAAGCTCGTCCAGGCGGCCGGCGTGCTCGAGAAGGCCGACATCTTCATCGACGACACCGCCGGCCTCAACATGTTCGAGCTCCGCGCCAAGGCGCGCCGCCTCCAGGCCAAGATGCCGCTCAGCCTCCTCATCGTCGACTACCTCCAGCTCATGGCCGGCGACAGCCGCGCGGACAACCGCCAGCAGGAGGTCAGCAACATCTCGCGCGGCATGAAGCAGCTCGCGCGAGAGCTCGCCGTGCCGGTCATCGCCATCAGCCAGCTCAACCGGTCCCCGGAGGCGCGGGCCGACAAGGAGCCGCAGCTCGCGGACCTGCGCGAGTCGGGCGCCATCGAGCAGGACGCCGACATGGTCATGTTCATCTACGAAGACCCCAGCGACCCGGCGTCCAAGGGTGTCGTCAAGGTCAAGATCGCCAAGCACCGCAACGGGCCCACCGGGCTCATCCGCCTCGGGTTCGTGCGCGACTACACGCAGTTCCGCACGCTGCGCCAGACCGAGGAGTACGGGTACGGCGACGACGAGTAGGTGAGTCGCGCGGCGCCGCGTTCGCGCCGCGAGTACACTGTGCCGCATGACTCCGGTCTCCGCTCAGCCCGAGCCCACCGCGCCCCTGACGGGCGCCGGCGCGTTCGTCACCCGGTCCTACACGCCGGCGCTCGACCCGGTCGCGCTCATCCGCGCCCTCGGGCTCGAGGGTGCGGCGCCCGTGGCGTTGCTGGACTCGGCCGGCGGGTCGCCGCAGCTGGCCCGCCGGCACTATCTTGCGTGGGACCCCGTCTTCCGCCTGCGGGCGCGGGCCGGGGTCGTCGAGGTCACCGTCGGCGGCGGCGTGCTGCGCGAGGGCGGGCCGCAGGCCCGCGCCCTCGCCGAACGCGCCGCCGCCCTCACCGCCCTGGCGCCGTTCGAGGCGCTCCGGGAGGCCACCCGGCTGGCGACGCTCCATGGTCCGCCGGCGGCCGGCGGCGCGACGTCCGGCCTCTCGGCACACGACCGGGACGACCTGCCCGAGGCGGAGGCGCTGCTCGGCCTGCTCACCTACGACGCCGTGAGGTATCTGGAGCGGCTGCCCGACACGGTGCGCGACGACCTCGGCATCCCGGACATCGACGTCTTCCTGCCGGGCAGGCTGCTGCGCTACGACCTCGAGAGCGGCGAGGCCGTGCTCGTCGACCGCCTCGCCGCGGACGCGGACGCGGCGGCGGCCGCGGCGGCGCGCGTGGGCGAAGCCCTGGTGGCCGCGCGCCGCCCCTCCCCCGCCGCGCTCCACGGCAACGACCTGCCTGTGTTCCGCAGCAACTACACCCAGGCGGAGTACGAGGAGGTCGTGCGCCGCACCCGCGAGTACGTCTTCGCCGGCGACATCTTCCAGGCGAACCTCAGCCAGCGGCTGGACCTGTGCTACGCGCTGCCGAGCCTCCACCTCTACGACACGCTGCGCACCGTGAACCCCAGCCCGTTCGCCGGCTACCTGCACTTCGGCGACTACGAGCTCATCAGCTCGTCGCCGGAGCGCCTGGTCTCCCTGGACGCCGAGGGCTGGGCCGAGACCCGCCCCATCGCCGGAACGCGCCCCCGGGGCTCCCTCACCCCCGACGACCTCACCGAGGAGCTCAACCTCGACCCCAAGGACCGCGCGGAACACATCATGCTGGTCGACCTGGAGCGCAACGACCTCGGCCGGGTCTGCGAGTACGGCACGGTGCGCGTCAACGAGCTCATGGTCAACGAGTTCTACAGTCACGTCATCCACATCGTGAGCAACGTGCGCGGCCATCTGCACCCCTCGCGCGACGCAGTGGACCTCATCAGGGCGATGTTCCCCGGCGGCACCATCACCGGCTGCCCCAAGGTGCGCTGCATGGAGATCATCGACGAGCTCGAGACGGTGCGCCGCGGCCCGTACACGGGGTCGTTCGGCTGGATCGCCGAGCGGCAGCTCGACCTCAACATCATCATCCGCACGCTGGTGCGCAAGGGCGACCGGCTGTTCCTGCAGGCCGGCGGCGGCATCGTCGCCGACTCGGTGCCGGTGCGCGAGTACCACGAGACCCTGCACAAGGCGGCCGGGATGCTGCGCGCCGTGAGCGCGAGCATCGCCGAACGGGCAGGGTGAGCGCCACGACGTTCGCCGCGATGATGAGAGCGCCGCGCTCACATCCCAGGCGCGGCGGGATAGACTCTGCGCCATGACGATGCTGATCCTCAACGGCGTGCTCATGGGCGAGGCGGAGGCGACCCTGCCGGCCACCGACCGCGCGCTCACCCACGGCCTCGGCCTCTACGAGACGATCAAGCTGACCGAGGGCGTGCCGGTCTTCTTCGAGGAGCACCTGACCCGTCTCGTGCTGGGCATCGCCGCGCTCGGGCTCCACAAGAACGTCGACAAGCCCGAGCTCGCCGAGCAGATCTGCCGGCTCAGCGAGGCCAACGGCGGCGGCGACAACTCCTGCCGGCTGCTGGTCACCGCCGGGCCGCCGGACGGCGCGCCCAACCTGCTCGTGCAGACCGACAGGCGCGACTTCCCCGCCCGGCCCCTGCGCGTGATCTCGTACCGGGGCGTGCGTGTCAGCGCCCAGTACAAGGCGATGACCGTGATGCAGTCGTACTTCGCGCAGCGCGCCGCGCGAGCGGCCGGCGTGGACGACGCCCTGCTGGTGGACGGAGAGGGCCGGATCTTCGAGGGCGCGACCTCCAACGTGTTCGTCGTGCGCAGCGGCGGCCTCGTCACGCCGCCCGCCGAGGGCGACATCCTCCCCGGCGTGCTCCGCGCCAAGGTCGAGGAGCTCGCGACGGGCGCGGGCATCCCCGTCGTGGAGGCGTGGGCGCGCGTCGCCGACCTGCGCCCGGACGACGGGGTGCTGCTCACCAGCAGCGTCCGCGGCGTGGTGCCGGTGGACCGCGTCGACGAGGTGCGCCTGCTCGTCCACGAGCAGGAGCTCGTCAGCCTCCAGGCACTCATCGGCGCCGCCGAGGCCGCCAGCGCGGCGGCCTTCCGCGCCGACTACCTCTAGGGCCCGCGCCGGCAGCTCCGGGCCGGCGCCGCATGGCCGCGATCGTCCCGGATCCCGCCTGCATTCGCGACGCAGGGTTACGAGTGCGACGGCGCGCGGAATGAACCCTTCATGCAACGACTGCTGGTCATCCTGTGTGTCGCCGCCGTACTCGCGGTCTTCGCGGCGCTGATCGCGCTCGGGTCGCCGCCGGCCCAGAACGCCGGCGCCACCGAGCCGGCGCCGGCGCCGGGAGCGGCCACGTCGGCCACGCCCGCTTCGCCCCTGTCCGCGCCGGCCGCCGCCACGCGCGCGGCGGCGTCGCCCCCGGCCGTCGCGCTCAAGAAGCTCCCGGGCACGTTTGCCCAGCCCGTCTACCTCACGGCGCCGCGTGGCGACACATCGCGCCTCTTCGTGGTCGAGAAGACCGGCGCGATCCGCATCATCAGGGATGGCGCCGTGCTCTCGAAGCCGTTCCTCGACATCTCCGGCCGGATCTCGACGAGCGGTGAGCAGGGGCTGCTCTCGATGGCGTTCGACCCCGGGTACGCGACGAACCGGCGGTTCTACGTGAACTACACGAACACCGCCGGCGACACGCGCGTGGTTCGCTACCGGGCGTCGGCCAGCGAGCCCGACACGGCCGTCGCCTCGAGTGCCCGGGTCGTCCTGCGGGTCGACCAGCCGTACTCCAACCACAACGGCGGTCAGCTTCAGTTCGGGCCGGATGGACGACTCTACGTGGGCATGGGTGACGGCGGCAGCGGCGGCGACCCGCAGGGATACGCGCAGAACGGCCGGAGCCGCCTCGGCAAGCTCCTGCGGCTCAACGTCAACGCCTCGCCGGTGCGCGTGGCCATCTACGCCAAGGGGCTCCGCAACCCGTGGCGCTTCTCGTTTGACAGCGAGACCGGGGCGCTCTGGATCGGCGACGTGGGCCAGAGCGCCCGCGAGGAGATCGACTACCTGCGGCCGGGCCGGCCGGCGGGCGCAAACTTCGGCTGGAACGGCTACGAGGGCGCCTTGGTCTACGACGCGCGGACGGCCTCACGGCTCACGAAGAGCGCGCTGACGTTCCCGGTGAGCCAGTACGGCCGCGACCTCGGCAACTCCGTGACCGGCGGCTACGTGTACCGAGGCTCGGCGATCCCGGCCCTCCGCGGCTTCTACCTCTTCGCCGACTGGGGCTCGGGGCACGTGTGGGCCAAGAAGGGGCCCGGCGGGACGCGGCACGTCGTCGCCGGGCTCGACGGCAAGGTGCCGCAGGTCTCGTCGTTCGGGCAGGACGCCCGCGGCGAGCTCTATCTGGTCTCGCTCGCCGGCTCCATCTTCAAGATCGTGCCGTAGCCCACCAACGGCACAGTGGCGCTGCCTTCGTCGCCAGCCTGGGTCACTGCGATCGCCGCCGACTCGTGAACCCGTGCTACACTGGTCCCGTGTGTAGTACAGAGGGGAGCGTGACCATGGCCAACCTGACGATCGCGATCGAGGACGACGTCCTCAAGAAGGCGCGCCTCAAGGCAGTGGGGGACGGCACCTCCGTCAATGCGGTGGTGCGCGAGTTCCTGCGCGAGTACACCGGCAATGCATCTGAGCGCCTGGAGTCGGCGAAGAGGCTCATCGCGCTGGCGCACGAGAGCGCCACGGAGGTAGGGCCGATCACCTGGAAGCGAGAGGACCTCTACGACAGGCACCTGCGCTGATGGCCGCGGTCCCCGTCTTCTTCGACACCAACATCCTCGTGTACCTGTTCAGCATGGACGACCCAGAAAAGCAGCAGATCGCAGAGCGGCTGTACCTGAGCGCGTGCGCCGACGCCTCGGCGACGGTGAGCACCCAGGTCATGCAGGAGTTCTACGCCGTCACCACACGCACGGTGCACCATCCCCTCGCCGCCGGAACGGCACGACTCGCCGCCCAGGAGTTCTCGGGCCAGAACCTGGTGCGTCTTGAGGCTCCGATGCTGCTCAGAGCGATGGACCGCACGGTGAGTGATTCGATCTCGTTCTGGGACGCGCTCATCGTCGAGGCCGCACTCGCCGGCGGCTGCCGGACGCTGTACAGCGAGGACTTCCAGCACGGGCGCGCGTTCGGGCCGCTGCGGGTCGTCAACCCGTTCCTGCCGGCGTAGCGCGGACGACCCGGAACCGGGACGCGGCAGGCCGCCGGGCCGGCCGGGCGCCGGCGAGCCGCAGGCTCAGCGCCGCGGAACGAGGCGCCGGCGAGCCGCAGGCTCAGCGCCGGCGCCCCTCCAGGAACCAGCTCGTGTGGTGGTGCGGCGGCGCGCCCGCCCGCGTCTCGTCGTAGGCGCGCTCCTCGAGGTCGATCACCTCGAACCCCGAGAAGTCCCGCTCGAGCTCCTCGGCGGTGCAGAAGTGCAGGTACACCTTGTCGACCCAGCTACGCTCCTCGCCGCTGACCGGCTCTCCCTTGGCGTAGTGCTCCGGGTCGCGCGGCGAGAGCGAGCTGAGAAAGAGGAGGCCGCCGGGGCGGGCGGCGGCGGCGCACGACGCCGCGAACTCCCGGCGGCCGATCGGCCCCAGCAGGTGGTACACGTTGCAGGCGAAGACGATGTCGAACGCGCCGGCGCGGGCGGGGTCCGCCGCGAACGAGGCAAGGTCCGCCACCACGTACTCGGCGTCCAGATCCATCTTGCCCGAGCGCCGGATGGCGTTGTTGTGCTCCTTGCGAGCCGCCTCGATCGCCGCCGGCGAGCCGTCGATGCCGACGGCGTGGCAGCTGAGCTCGGTGGCGAGGTACCGCGTGTCGCGACCGTAGCCGCAGCCGACGTCCAGGACCCGGAGCTCCGGAGAAGCGTACGGCCGCAGGCGGGCGACGGTGAGTTGCGCGAGCAGGCTCGGACCGTCGCCCCACATCTTCTCGTCGGCCGCGTACCGCCGCTCCCAGTGCAGGGAGGCCTGCGGGACGTCCGGCTCGGGCGGGCCGAAAAGCCCGCCGCTCGAGCCTCCCCGGCCCGGTCCGCCGTCCCGGCCGCCGGTCACGTCTTCGTCAGGCGGCGCCACGCCTCCAGGTACTTCTCGGAGGTCCTGGCGGCCACCTCTGGCGGCAGCTCCGGACCGGGCGCCGTCTTGTCCCAGTCGAGCGTCTCGAGGTAGTCGCGCACGTACTGCTTGTCGTAGCTCGGCTGGCTCTTGCCGGGCTCGTAGCCGTCCGCCGGCCAGAACCGCGACGAGTCGGGCGTCAAGGCCTCGTCGATGAGGATCAGCTCGCCGTCGAGGATGCCGAACTCGAACTTGGTGTCGGCGATGATGATGCCGCGCTCCAGGGCGTAGGCCGCACCGAACGAGTAGAGCTCCAGCGCCGCGTCGCGCACCTTCTCCGCCATCTCGCGGCCGATGAGGTCGACGGTCGCCTCGAACGAGATGTTCTCGTCGTGGTCGCCGATGGCGGCCTTGGTCGATGGCGTGAAGAGCGGCTCCGGGAGCCGGCTGGCCTCGACGAGGCCCTCCGGCAGGTCGATCCCGCACACCTTGCCGGTCTTCTCGTAGTCCTTGCGTCCAGACCCGGTGAGGTAGCCGCGCACGATGGCCTCCACCGGCAGCGCCTCGGCCCTGTGCACGACCACCGAGCGGCCGGCGAGGTGCCTGTGCTCCGCGTCGGTGCTGAAGGGGTCCGGGTCCACCAGGTGGTTGGGGATGATGGCGTCGGTCTGCTCGAACCAGAAGTTGGAGATCTGGGTGAGCACGGTTCCCTTGTCGGCGATCGGCGTCGGCAGGATGACGTCGAAGGCGGAGAGGCGGTCGCTGACGACGATGAGCATCTGGTTGGGCGCGTACTCGTAGACGTCGCGCACCTTGCCCCGGCTGATGAGCTTCCAGGCGGACTCGTCGGACTCGTACAGGGTGGTCATGGTCGCGGCGCTCCTTTCGCGGCGATGAGGTCGAGCAGGGCCTGGGCGGCGGCGCGGGGGCCGGCGGACTCCTCGCCGGGCAGCCCCAGCTGCGTGCGCAGCTGCCCGACGAACACGCCGGCCCGGAACGCCGCCGCGAACGTGGAGGCGGCCAGCGCCTCGTGCTGTTCGCGGCGCTGCGCCGGGCCGAACGGGTTGGCGAAGTAGCTGTTGGTGATGCCGGTCGACGTCGTCGTCCCCTTGCTCATGGCCGCGCCGTCACGGAAGACGCCGAGCGCGGCCTCTTCGTCCTCGAGGTGGTCGACCACCGGGTGCTCCGCGTCGACCACCTCGTGGTTGTTGGCGTACAGCAGGAAGTCGACGGGGTACCCGCGCAGTACGTCGTCCAGGCTGGTGACCGGCAGCACGACGCGGGCGTTGACCTTGCTGGGGCTCATGATGATCGAGCGGTCCAGCTGGCCGAACGCGTAGCCCTGCTGCAGGTCGTCGAGGCGCACGAAGGCGCCGATCTCGGTGCCGAACCCGAGCAGCTCGCCGCCAGGCCCCACCTCGAGCGAGCCCATATCGTCGGCGATGATGCGCACCTCGCGGATGCGGTCCTCGCCGGCCACGCGCAGGGCCTCCAGCGTCTCGCTCTTGCCGGTGGCGGTGTCGCCGATGAGGAGCACGGTGGCCCGGCTGCCGTCGTCCAGGACCAGCCGGGCGTAGGCGCCGTGGAACGGCATGACGCCGCGGTCCATGGCGGCGACGTTGTGCAGCGTCAGGACCATCTTCTTGAGGTAGCCGAAGTAGCCGAAGCGGTCCTCCAGCGGGACCGCCGCCACCAGCAGGCGGCTGCGGCGGTCGTCGTGGAACACGGTGGGCAGGTCGCCGAAGCGGGCGAGCGCCGCCGGGGGGACGCCGTAGAGATACACGGCGTCGGGGCCGGCGGCGATCTCCTCGTCCGAGGCGACCTCGAACAGGTTGGCGAGGCTCATCCCGAGACCCATGAAGCGGCGCTGGAAGTACACGAAGACGGTCGTCCGCCCGACGATGGCCGGGTAGCAGAGCCACTCCTCCCGCTCCAGCTTGAGCCCGTCGAGCGGGTTCTCCTCGACCTCCGCGAACTGGCCCGTGCGCGTGTTCATCGGCGGGTCCAGCAGCAGCGGCGGATAGAGCAGCAGGTCGCGGACGAAGGGGATGCCGGTGAGCAGCTCGCGGTAGCGAGCCGGCACCGGCCACCTGTGGTGCACGGCGTACACGCCGACCTCGGCGCCGGCCGCGACCTGGCGCAGCACGCGCGGGCGGCGGCCGGTGATGTTCTCGGCGACGTCACGGTAGGCGGCGCGGACCAGCCGGGCGAGCGCCTCGACCGCCTCGGTGAACCCGCGCAGCGGGCGCTTGTCGCCCGGCGCCGGAGCCACCTCGGCGCGTACCACGAGGAACCTGTCCCAGCGCCGCCAGAAGTCGTAGAGGCCCTCGACGAACTCGTGCAGCTGCTCGCGCCGCGCCAGCAGGTCGCCCGGCGCGCAGGCGGTGATGGAGACGCGCTCGAGCGGGTTGTTGGTGAGCAGGCGCAGGAGGTCGAGCAGCCGCTCGCGCCCGCTCAGCCCCAGCTCGCCGAGGGCCTCGCGGGTTGTGCGCCTCGAGATGGTCGACGTAGAGGTCGAGCACGCGCGCGAACGTGGAGCTCTCGACGAGCTCCTGCGTGCTCGCGCACACGGAGCCCTCCGAGTACATGACGGCCTGGCGGTCGTCGAGGTCCAGTCGCTGCAGGGACATGCTCGGCCTCCGGGCGTGGTTCAGGCTCGCCCGGAGTGCGCCCGGGCGAGCCCGCAGACTACCACAGGCAGGCGTGGTTGTCGGCTGCGCCGTCGCCCCGCCCGCACCGCGACCGCTGACTCCCCGCGCCGTCAGGCCTCCGCCGGCTGCTCGGACTGGCAGAACGCGCACTTGCGCGCGCCGTGCGGGATCTCGCTGAGGCACTCGGGGCAGGTCTTGGTGGTCGGGTCGGCGCCCCGCGCGCGTCGCTCGGCGAGCTTGTTCATCGGCAGGACGACGATGAAGTAGATAGCGGCGGCGATGAGCAGGAACGAGATGAGCGCGTTGAGGAACGAGCCGTACTTGATCACGCCCTTGCCGATGGTGAAGGAGAGTGCGGCGAAGTCCGGCTGCCCGCCGATCGCCGCGATGATCTGCATGAGGATGTCGTCGACGAACGACTTGATGACGACGCCGAACGCGGCGCCGATGACGACCGCGACGGCCAGATCGATGACGTTGCCGCGGAGGATGAAGTCCCTGAACCCCTTGATCATGGCGTACCTTCCCTCGGTCCGGACGCGCGCCGCACCTTCGAGGGTGGCACGGCGTCGGTCTGCAGCCAAGAGAGTACTTCTCGACGCTCGATCGACCAAGGGCCACCCGTCGACGCCGTCGACGGGCGTGTGGTTAGCCGGGTGGAGTGTCGGGAACCGACAAATCATGCCGCACCCCTTGCGCGGCCGGCGCGGAGTCCTGTAAACTGCCGCGCGGTTCAATCACCACTACTCACGAGGAGGCGAACAGATGGCAATCAAGACCGTCAGCGGCAAGACCGCAGCGTTCCTCGTGAGGGTCTCCTGCTGAGCAACCGCTCGTTCTGAGCGGCGCTCCGGCCGGTAGCCCTCGCGGCGCCGGCCCTTCTTGTATCTCCACCCTTTCGCCATGAGTGGTCCGGTGCCGGAACGCAGCCCCGGTGCGCTGGCGCGCACGCACACACTCTCACGTTCCGAAAGGACACACCGACCATGAACCACCTTCACGTACGTCAACGGCTCGAGGCCTTCGCCGCCAGGTTGCGGCGCGCCGCGGGCCCCGGAGACCCGGGCGGCGGCGACTCGCGCCGCGGACGCCCCGGCTCGTCCGGCATGCGCGCGATGGACTCGTTCGGCGCAGGGCGCCGATGAGTCAGCCGGCCGTCCGGCGCTCAGCTCTCGCAGCACCCTGAGCGCCGGCCGGCCTCACACAGACCCGAAGCACGACACCTGATCCACCAGCCGAAGGAGGCGAAGTGATGACTGCCAAGGCCGTCAGCGGAATCCCCGCGTCACCCAGATCGAGGGCCCTGTCGTAGGCAGCCTGCGCTCCAGGCGAGCGCCGCTTGCGCGGGACGCGCGCCGAGCGCACGTCCGACCCACAGCCCTCGCGGGTGACGCACCCGGGCGCGCCCCTGCACGCCCGACCGTGACGGAACCCGACGGAAGGGCACTTCCAGCGATGGACAAGAAGCAACGCAGACGACTCAGAAGCCTGCTCGCCGAGCTCGACACAGGCGAGCGGAACAGACTCACCAAACGCGCCGCCAAGCTCCGGAAGGCGGCGCTCAGGACGCACAAGCCCGGCGGACCGCGGCTCGAGCTCGAGGACTTCCTCCTCGAGTTGGTCGGCGCGGAACTGGACGACGCGCCGGACGCAGCGCCGCATCCAGGCGCGGCGGCCGGCGACGGCGACCGCGGCGTGGTGACCGGCATCGTGGCCGGCGCCTGCACGGTGCTGCTCGGCGACGACGGCTCGAGACGCGAGGTCCCGGCGGCTCTGCCGCCCGACCTCGCCGGCCGGCAGCAGAGCGAGCTCGCCGTGGGCGACCACGTGCTCGTGGAGCAGCGGGGCGACGCGCACCGCGTCACCGCGGTGCTGCCCCGCCGCAGCCTGCTCGCCCGCGCCGATCCCCACGTGCCGCAGCGGCGGCGAGCCATCGCCGCCAACGTCGACCTCGTGGTCGTGGTGGTGGCCGCTCAGGCTCCGCCGCTCCATCCACGGCTCATCGACCGCTACCTGGTGGCCGTGGAGCAGTCCGGCGCGCGGCCCGTCCTCGTGGTCAACAAGACCGACCTCCTGGACGAGGGCGGACGGCACGAGCTGCTCGCCCGCCTGCAGCCCTACCGGTCGCTCGGCGTCCCGGTGCTGCCGTGCAGCGCCGGGCAGGGTGACGGTGTCGGCGAGGTCCGTGCGGCGCTCGCCGGGCGGACCTGCGTGTTCGTCGGCCAGAGCGGCGTCGGTAAATCGTCGCTGCTCAACGCGTTGAGCGCAGACGCCGCGGCCCGCACCGGAGCCGTCCGCGACGGCGACGGCCGCGGCCGCCACACCACCACCGCGTCCGCGCTCTACGACCTGCCCGGCGGCATCCGGGTGATCGACACGCCGGGCATCCGCAGGTTCAGCGTGGAAGGCGGCGACCCGGCGACGCTCGCCGCCGGGTTCGCGGAGTTCGCGCCCTACGTGGACGCGTGCCGCTTCCGCGACTGCACGCACGTGCACGAGCCGGGCTGCGCCGTCCGCCGCGCCGTCGCCGACGGCGCGGTCCCGCGCAGCCGCTACGTGAGCTACCGCAAGCTGCTCGGCGGCGACGGGGACGACCCGCGCCCCGCCGACGGGGACCCGGCCCCGGCCGGCGACGGCTCCGGCCGCTCAACGACCTCGGCCGGCGGCCGGCCCGCGGCCCCGGCCGAGTCGCACGGGGAGCACTTCACGTGCGCCGGCTGCGGCCGGCTCGTGCCCCTCGAGGCTGCGGGCAGCGAGCACCGCAACCACTGCCCGCACTGCCTGTACAGCGTGCACCTGGACACCGTGCCCGGCGACCGCGCCGCCTGCTGTGGCGGCGTGATGGAGCCGGTCACGGTGTGGGTGCGCGGCCGCGGCGAGTGGGCGCTCGTGCACCGCTGCCGCGCCTGCGGCCACCTGGGCAGCAACCGCATCGCCGGCGACGACAACGCGGCGCTGCTGCTCTCCCTGGCCGTGCGGCCGCTCTCGGCGCCGCCGTTCCCGCTCGACCGTCTTGCCGGGCTCGGCACGCTGAACGCCGCGGGCTGAGCGCCGCCGGTCGTACGCACGAGGGGGCGGCGGGGACTCTCCCGTCCCCGCCGCCCCCTCGCCGCCGCCAGCCTCAGAGAACACTGGCCGGCCTCAACTCACCGGCCCTCAGGGGTCGGCGACGGGAACGCGCGGACCAGGCGGCGGAGCTCGGCGATCAGCCGCTCCCCCGCCGTCGCCGGCACCTCACGCCGGACCACGGTCTGCCCGCCGGACCGCCGCCCGCCGAGGTCGTACACGGCGCGGCTCCCGTCAGGCGACGGCACTACGAAGGAGCCGGCCTGCCGCGCCCATGCCGGTCGCTTGTGAGGCCGCACCACCAGCACAGCCCGCGCGTACCGCGTCTGCACGTTGCCCGCCCGGTCGGTCGCGCGGAAGAAGATGCGGTACGTACCAGCGCCGAGAAGGTCCCCGATCATGGTGTCGCGCACCGTGACGGCCTTGTTGGTGCGGAGGTGCCCCCCGTAGCGGCGAGCGGTGACCAACCGGCGCCCGCTGAGCGTCTTGACGGTGAATCCGAACCGGGCGATGGACGGGCAACTCCTGTCGTTCACGCGAAGACGCATACGCAGGACGCCGTCGCGCCCCAGGACACAGCGTCCGAGGCGCGTCGCCGGCTTCACCGTGTCGACGCGCACGCGCACGGTCTGCGTCGGCTCCACGTTCCCGGCCGTGTCGGCCGACCGGTACTCGAGGACATGCGTGCCGTCTCCCGAGTGGTCGGCCGGCGCGAGAAACGGCGGCGGCGTGAGGCCCTCCGTCCACCCGCCGCCGTCGACGCGGTACTCCGTGGAAGCAAGGGCGGATGCGCCGACCTCGGAGGCCGTGAGCGTCGCGGCCACGCTCGTGCGAGACCACCCTCCCACGATGTCGACGAGGGTGACCGGTCCACCCGTCTGGCCGGGCGCGTCGGTCGTGGAGAGCACGCCGGTACCCGTCGCGAGAGCGTGGCTCGCGTCGAACCCGGAGACGAGGTAGGCCATGCTCACCAGATCGCCCGAGACCTCACGCGTCCACGTCGCTCCCCCGTCGGACGTCGCGTAGATCGAGTTCCCCGATGCCCAGCCGTGGACGGCATCGACGAAGTCCAGGTCGATCATCACGTCACGGCCGAACTGCCCTCTTCCGACCTCGCTCCACGTCGCACCACCGTCGGACGTCGCCAGCAGTGTGTTCATCGACGCCCCGAACAGATCGAGGATGAGACACCAGCCGTGCGTCGCGTCGACGAAGTCGATGTCGTACGTGAGACTCTCCGGACCCAGCGACTCGGGAAGCCGGGGACGACTCCAGGTGGCGCCTCCGTCCGAGGTCCCCAGGACAACCGCCTGGAAGCCCTTCTTCGTGCGTTTCACGCCGCCGATCCACGCGCGATCGGCGGACACCGCCCCCAGGGCGAACGCGTAGACGTTCGTCGGCAAGGTCAGCGGGGTCCAGGTCGAGCCGGCGTCCACGGTGCGAAGGAGCGTCGCCGTCCAGGTCCGCGCCGAGGCGTCGAGGCCGATGACCCACGCCGCATCGGGCGTCGGAGCCGCGACCTCGACGAGAGACCTCGTCGTCCCACTCGACTGCCTGGTCCAGGTCACCCCACCGTCGGCGGTGTGGCGTATCAGTCCGCGCTTGCCCACGGCCCAGCCGTGCTTCGTGTCGGCGAAATCGATGCCGGCGAAGTACTCGCCGGCCTGCGAGAAGGCCTCGACCCAGTCGAGGCTGTTGGACGTGTGCACCAGCGGGGACCTGTCCGCCGCCTGCGTGCCGGCCTCCATGAACCACGGACCCACCCCGACAGCCCAGGCGTCTGCCGGGCCGACCATGTCGACACCGACCAGCGCGGTGGTGTGCGTCGTCCCTCCTCTCCACGTGGCGCCCTCGTCGACGCTGGTCGCGGTCATGTTGCCGACGGCGCACAGAGCGCCGCCCCCGTTGCAGGCCAGCGCTCCGAACTCGACGGACAGGCCGGCGACGTGGCGCGTCCACGTCGTGCCGGCGTCGCGGCTGACGAGGATCTGGCTGGCGCCGCCGTCCGTGGCCCGGCCCTGAAGAGGCCCGGTCGCGTAGACGGCGTCGCCGATGGCGACTACGTCCCAGAGGGCATCCTCACGGCTGACCCTCGGATACTTCCATGAGCGGCCTCCATCGGTAGAGCGTGCAAGCCGCGAGAACTCACCCTCGACGTCTCTGGTGCCGAACGTCGCCCAGATCGTGCCGCCTGGGCCGATGGTGAGGCTGCCGATACCCGGACCCCAGAGGTCGGACTTGAGGCGCGTCCAGGTGGTGCCGCCGTCCTCGGTGGCGATCAAGCCGCTGTCGGCGATCGCCGCGTACCCGTGCCGGGCATCCGCGAACGCGACGGACGTGAGGTTGAGCGTCACGCCGGAGACCTGCGGCGACCATGTCTCCCCGCCGTCGGCGGTGTGGAGGATCAGGCCGTGGCCGCCGACGGCCCAGCCCTGCTGGTCTCCGGCGAAGGCGATGTCGGCGAACGCCACTTCCCGGTCGCTCACCTGGGCGACCCACGTGACGCCGCCGTCGGTGGTGTGCAGAATGGCGCCGCCGGCGCTCTCACTCCGCTCCGTCGAGTACCATCCGTACCCGCCGGCCGCCCATCCCTCCTGGGCGTCGGCGAAGACCACGGACCCGAGCGGCACCGTGACCGGCGAGGACTGCGAACTCCACGTCGCGCCGGCGTCGGACGAGTGCATGATCACGCCGGCGTCTCCGACCGCCCAGGCATTCGAGGCGTCGCCGAAGGTGACGTCGTTGAGCGTGTGCCCCTGCGGCTGCGGCGACACCCAGTACCAGCCGTCGCCGGCGGGTTGCAGCGCGAGCGCCGGCGCGGCGCAGCAGAGCGCGAGCGCGCACAGCAGGGCAGAGAGAAGCAGTACGGATCGACGCGGCCCCATGGTCCCCCCAAGACTCGGCCGGCAGCTCCCTCCAGACGGGCCACCCGGCGCCTCCACGCCGAGAGGTCCCTCCGGCTCCCGGCCACCTCCTATGAGCATAGAGCACGCCGCGCGCGAAGCAAGCGGCCGGGCCGAGAGGGGAGGATGTGTCGCCGGGGGTAGGTGCCTTCGATGGCTCTTCCATGGCGCCTTCGATGGCGCCGCGATGGCAGCTTCGATGGCACCATGCTGGCACCATCGGAGGCACCGACCCCCAATGCACACACCACCCCGCGCGCCCGCCACGGGATCTCGGCGGGCGGGGCCGGAGGGCGGGGCCGACCCGCCACCTACGCAGTGAGGGCCGGCGGATGCCGCTCTCGCATCCGCCGGCCCTCCGGGTCTCCGACCCCGCCGGCACCGTGCCTCGGACCGGCTGGAGGTCCTCCGCTTACTTGGCCTTCGCGAGGTTCTCGTTGACGAAGTCCCAGTTGACGAGCTTGTCGAAGAACGTCTGTACCCAGACGGGACGCAGGTTCTGGTAGTCGAGGTAGTAGGCGTGCTCCCACACGTCGACCACGAGCAGCGGCGTGACGCCCGGCGCCGCCGGCATCTCGGCGTTGGGCGTGCTCACGATCTTGACCTCGCCATTGTCCGCGACGAGCCAGGCCCAGCCCGAGCCGAAGCGCCCCACAGCCGCGGCCTTGAAGTCCTCGACGAACTTCTCGTAGCCACCGAGCGCCTCGATCTTCCCGGCCATGGCGCCGGTCGGCGCGCCGCCGCCGCCCGGCTTCATGCCGTTCCAGAAGAAGGTGTGGTTCCACACCTGCGCCGCGTTGTTGAACACCGGCTGCTTGTCCGGCTTGCCGGCCACGGCCATGATCACGTCCTCGAGGCTCTTGTCCGCGAGGTCGGTGCCGTCCACCAGCTTGTTCAGGGTGTCGACGTAGGTCTTGTGGTGCTTGCCGTAGTGGAAGCTGATCGTGCGCGCGGTGTACTCGGGCTCCAGCGCATCTTCCGCGTACGGGAGCGGCGGCAGTTCGAACGCCATCGTTCCTCCTGTGGTCGTGAGATTGCTCTTACGGGTTGTTCTACGGCCGTCGGCCGGTTGGTGGCGTCACACGTCGACTTCGATGGCGCCGTCCTGCACGCGCACCGGGTACGTGTGCAGGTCGTGCACCCTCGTCTTCCATTCGAGGCGCTTCTGCAGCTTGAACCAGCGCTTGACCGGCTCGGGGATGTCCTCCGCCGGACCCATGTCGTGGTCGATGGGCCAGCTGAGGTTCTTGCCGCTGCGGATGTCGAACTGGGCGTCGTGGTGCGGGCAGGTGATGATCCAGCCCTCCAGGGCGCCCTCGTTGAGCGGTGCGTTCTCGTGGCCGCAGCGGCGGCTCACCGCGTAGTAGGAGCCGTCGAACTCGCAGAGGCAGATCTCGCGCTCGGGGTCGCCGGCGCGCACGTACTTCATGCCGCCGGGGGCGATGTCGTCAGTCTTCGCTACGTCGTGCCACATGATCAGACCTCGTCCGGCGGGAACTGGGGCAGGCTGTCCGGGTCGGTCACGTCCAGGTGGACGAACAGGCCGCACCAGCAGCGCTTCATCGCGTCGAAGTGCGCGCGGTGGAACGGGATGCACGGACAGCAGATCTTCATGTCTTCGGCGCGCACGCCGCTGCGCCCCTGACAGGGGCAGAACGGCGCGCCGAGATCCTGCTCCAGCTTGACCTCGGCCTCGAGGAGGTCGTCGACCATCTGCTCGTCCGGTGTGAACTTGAAGCCGAGCGGCGTGACGACGCGCTCGAACAGGTACCTGAGCGACTCCTTGCGAGCCTCGCTGCTCATGCTCCCCCTCCCCAGCCCTTGAGGTGCTCGAGGAACTTGTCGGGGCTGAAGCCGACGATGACCTCTCCGTTGATGACGACGACGGGAAAGCGACGGCCGCCGCTGAGCTCGAACGCCTTGTCGGCGGCGGCGTCCTGCTCGTCGTCCGGCAGCTTGTCCACGTCCACGGTCTCGTAGGCGATCTTGCTGTCGTCGAACCACTGCTTGGTCTTGCGGCACCACGGGCAGGTGCTGAGCGCGTAGACGAAGACCTCATCGGTCATGCCGCACCCCCTACCTCGACGAGGACCTTGCCGTCCTCTACCTTGACCGGGTACGTGGCCAGCGCGAGCTCCGGCGCATCGAGGAACACGCCGCTGCGGAGGTCGAACCGCCAGTCGTGGCAGGGACAGGTCAGGACGGCGCCCTCGAGCTTGCCGCCCTCGAGCGGGCAGCCCATGTGCGCGCACTTGTTGGCGACCGCGAAGAGGTCGCCGTCGATGCGCGCCAGCAGCACGCCGAGACCCTTGGGGAAGACGGCGACGTACGCGCCGTCACGGACTTTCGCTTCGTCGATGGTCGGGACCCAGACAGGTCCTTGCACGGCTCACCCCTTCGCTCCGTCTGCAGGTCGTGTGACAGCGACCCGTGGGGCGGGGCCTGTCTCGCCGGCGCCAGGCCGGAGGGCGGCGCCCGCCGCGCACGGGTCGGATGCCAAGAGTACCCCCTGATGGGGCAGGAGAAACAGGGGATGGGCCGTTGACGAACGGAGCGGCACGGTAGCAGCGGGGGCGGCCGACGCGCGCAAGCCGCCCCGCCGCCGGTCCTCACCAGCGCTCGTGGTGGATGCGCGCCTCGTCGTACCTGTCCGATGGAGGCTTGCGCTCCTGGGGCCGGCCGAACGGGACGATGGCGAAGGGCACGACGTGCTCGGGGATGCCGAGCAGCCCGCGCAGCGCCTCCTCGCGCTCCGGCAGCGGGTGGATGCCGAGCCACACGGCCCCCAGGCCGAGCAGCTCGGCCTCGATGAGCATGTTTTCGACACACGCGGCGCAGTCCTGGGGCCACAGCACCGCCCACTTGGCGTTGCCGGGGTCGCCGAGCACGAGCACCGCCACCGGCGCCGACGGCAGCATCCTGGCGTAGGGGTGCCACTCCGTGATCTGCGTGAGCGTCGCCCGGTCGCGGATGACGATGAACTGCCACGGCTGCTGGTTGCCGGCGGAGGGCGCCGCCATGCCGGCGCGGAGCAGCCGCTCCACGGTGGCGTCGTCGACGGGCTCGTCGGTGTACTTGCGGATGCTGCGCCGGCTGAGGACCGGGTCGTGATCGCGGACCGGGTCGTCCATGCTCACCTCGGGGTCATGAGAACGTGTGCGGCCAGCGTATCGACCGGGCACCCGGACTGGCAAACGCAGGCAGCCGCGGGTCGGCGTGACGCAGGCCGGCGGGCGACGGCCGGCGCGGGAGAGCGCGAGGGGGAAGGGCGGGGACGAAAGGCTCCTGGCGCACTCTGAAATGGGGGACCCGGCGGGTATCCGTCAGCGGACTCCGGAGGGCGGACCAGGCGCACACGGGTACACGACGGGTACCCGGAAACAGAGCGCGGTCACAGCGCAACCCCGGCCGCCGCCGCAGCCGCCACGAGCGCCGAGACCCGCGCAGAGCGCGCGGGCAGAGCGCGAGCGGGGTGAGAAAGGACGAGGAACGGGTGAGCGGGGAGCAGGCGGGCGGCCGTCAGAACACGCCGGCCGCCCGCCCCGCCTCGTCCCCGCCCCCGTGCCGCCACGGCGCCGGTCTGCCCCGGATCCGGCGCCGTCCTCCTGCGGCACTCTGGCGGCTCCTTCGCCGCCGCCCGCGCCGCGGGCCGCCCCCCGACGGCCCGCACACGGGCTGCGCAACGGTGCCTCACATCCGCACCGCTCCGCGGCCCGTCCCCTCGGCGGCGCACCTGCGGCGGCCGCCCGCGGAGGTCACTCGCTGACGATGGTCACCGTCGTCTCCGCCTCCGGGCTCGGCGACGGCGTCTCCCAGGGCCGCACGTACACGCCGGTGAGGTCCGACGTGCCGGCGGCGGTCACCTTGAGGGTGACGACCTGCGTACCGCCCGACCCGGCCAGTCCGTCCGGGTTCGGGTCCGGCACGTACTCGCTCTTCTCGATCGTGAACGTGTCGCCGGCCGTGACCTGCCACTCGTACCCCGTGGTCGCGTTCGCCACGAGCGAGACGACCACCGTGTCGCCGACGGCCGCTTCGACCGTCGTGCCGGACGGCGCGGTCGGCGAGACCGCGATCGTCCGCGGCGAGCTCTGCTCCGCCGGCTCGCCGCTTCCGCACCCCGCGAGCAGGCCGACCCCGAGCGCGGCCAGCGCCAGCACAGCCGCGCCGGCAGCCAGGCCTCCGTGCATCCTCTTCGCCATCTCGTCCTCCGTCTCTCCCGCCGCGCGGGCTCCCCGCGCCCCCGGCTCCCATGACCTTCGAGACGCGCGACGTTTGTCAGGCGTTCAGCGCGCGGCTATCATCCCGACAAGGGAACTCCAGACCCTTCTGTCGACCCTCCCCCGCCCACAGCCTATGGATACCGCACGCTCCCACTACGACGTCATCGTCGTCGGCGCCGGCCCCGCCGGGATCTTCGCCGCACTCGAGCTCGTCCGTCAGAACGGCGCCAAGGTGCTCGTCGTCGAGCGCGGCCCGGACATCAGCCGCCGCGCCTGCCCGGCGCGCAAGAGCGGTGTCTGCGCCGGCTGCGAACCCTGCGACATCACCTGCGGCTGGGGCGGCGCCGGAGCCTTCAGCGACGGCAAGCTCACGCTGACGCCGGACGTCGGCGGCTGGCTGGACCGGTTCGTGGGCAGGCCACGCCTCACCGAGCTCATCGGGTACGTCGACGGCGTGTGGCGCGAGTACGGGGCGCCCGACGAGGTCCACGGCGGCGGCAAGAAGTTCGAGAAGTTCCGCAAGGAGGCGCTCCTCCACGGCATGACGCTCGTCGAGTCGCCGGTGCGCCACATGGGCACCGAGCGCTCCTACGACATCCTCACGCGCATGCGCGCCGAGCTCGAGACCAGGGTCGAGGTGCTCACCCGCAGCCGCGTCGACCGCATCCTCGCGGAGAAGCCCGCCGGCGAGAGCGAGCTGCGCGCCACCGGCGTCGTCCTCGAGGACGGCACGCGGCTCACGTCCGACGCCGTCATCGCCGCGCCCGGCCGCGACGGCGCCGCCTGGCTCATGGAGGAGTGCAAGCGCCTGCACATCACGATGCGCACCAACCCGGTGGACATCGGGGTGCGCGTCGAGGTCTCGGCGGCGGTCATGGAGCCGCTCACCACGGCGCTCTACGAGAGCAAGCTCATCTACTACACGCCGCGCTTCGACGACCCGGTACGCACGTTCTGCATGAACCCCTACGGCGCCGTCTCGCTGGAGAACTACGGCGACGTGGTCACCGTCAACGGCCACAGCTACGCCGACTTCAAGACCGACCGCACCAACTTCGCCCTGCTGGTCAGCACCGACTTCACCGAGCCGTTCGACGACCCCATCGCCTACGGCAAGAGCATCGCCCGGCTGGCCAACGTGCTCGGCGAGGACATCATCGTGCAGCGCCTCGGCGACCTGCACCAGGGCCACCGCAGCACCATGGACCGCATCCGCCGCGGGACCGTGCAGCCGACGCTGCAGGGCGCGACGGCAGGTGACCTGGCGTTCGTCCTCCCCTACCGCCACCTCACCGACATCCTCGAGATGCTGGCGGCGATGGACAAGATCGCCCCCGGCGTCAACGGGCGCGACACGCTGCTCTACGGAGTGGAGGTCAAGTTCTACTCGGCGCGGCCGGAGCTGGACGACGGCCTGCAGACGCCGGTCAAGAACCTGTACGCCATCGGCGACGGCGCCGGCATCACCCGCGGCCTGATCCAGGCCTCGGCCGCCGGCGTGATCGCCGCGCGGAGCATCCTCGGGATCGAGGACGCGGCGGAGACGGCGGCCGAGGCGCAGACGGCCGCGCGGGACTAGCGCCGGCGGAAGAAGGACCGGCCGGCCTCTCCGGGAGCGGACCCCTCGGGCAGCACCTCGTCGATCGGCGCGCCGAGGACCTGCTCCACGCGCCGCAGCACCCTCTGCGCCTCCTCCTTGCGCGCGCGCACGCCCTCGAGCGCCTCCGGGTCCGCGGCCCAGCGCTCGAAGCGGGCGGCGAAGCGCGCCTCCAGGCCCACCACCTCCGTGCCTTGGACGAGTTTGTCCGCGAGGTAGACGACGTGCGCCTCGTCGGGCTCGTCGGCGACGCGGTCGCCGAGACGCGCGTGGGGGCGCACGACGGCCGCCACGCGTGGATACCCGAGGTCGCCCAGGAGGTCGGCGCCCGCGCCGGCGTGGTGCGGCTGGTCGCGGGCGATGTCGTGGAGCAGCGCCCCGGCGGTGACGAGCGGCGCGACGAGGTGCTGGTCGCGGGCGTTGAGGGCGGCCGTGAGCGAGGCCGCGACCCCGGCCACCACCAGCGAGTGGGCGATGCGCTCACGCGACACCGGCCGGGCGGCCAGGAGCGCCAGACAGCGCTGCACGTCCGGCAGGGCCTCGCGCGGCGCCCGCTCGCGCAGGCGCGCGAGGTCGTCCGGCGTATCGGCGTCGAGCAGCACGCCGGGGTCGTCGACGGGGACGCGCGCCGTCGCCGCGGCGCGCGCGTCCAGCAGCTCTCGCAGGCCGCCGGGCGGGTCCGCCGCGCGGATGTCCCGGCGCAGCGAGGCCGCGAGGAGCGGCGGATGACCGGGTATCCCTCCGTGTTCGGGGATCGCGACCTCCGCCCTCGAGCCGTCGGCGGTCCGCGCAGCTCGGCCCTGGCGCACGAGCCGGCCGACGGTCTCCGCCCGGACGAGCGGCACGTCGGCCGGCAGCACGAAGAACCGGCCGGCCGCTTCGTCGAGCCCCAGCACGCCGACGCGCAGGGACGAGAACATGCCGGAGTCGTACTCGGCGTTGGTCAGCACCTGGGCGCCGGCGGCCGCGGCCGCGGCTGCCACCTCGTCGCGGCGATGGCCGGCGACCACGACCACATCGTCGACGCCGACCTCCTTGAACGCGCCGATCGCCCAGGCGAGCAGCGACCGTCCCTCGACCTCGAGCAGGGGCTTGAACTCGCCCATGCGGGACGAGCGGCCGGCCGCGAGGACGACGGCGCCGAGCCGCTCCACCGCTCAGCCGCTCCGGCCGGAGCGGACCTGCACGATCTCGGCGGCGATGCTCACGGCGAGCTCGGCCGGCGTCTCGGCGCCGATGGCGAGGCCGATGGGCGTGTGGATGCCGGCGATGACCTCTTCGCTCAAGCCGGCCTCACGCAGCGCCGCGAGCATGCGCGCCCGCTTGGAGCGGCTGCCCATGACGCCGGCGTAGCGGGCGCGCAGGCGCAGCGCCTGCTCGAGCACGCCCAGGTCGTGCACGTGCCCGCGCGTGACGACGATCACGTAAGCGCGCTCGTCCACGCCGACGGCCTCGAGCGCGCCCTCGAACGGCCGCACGACGACCTCGGCGCCCGGGAACCGCTCCGCCGAGGCGAACTCCTCGCGGTCGTCGACGACGACGACGCGGAAGCCCAGGCCGGCGAGCAGCGGAGCCACGGCGCGGCCCACGTGACCGGCGCCGCAGACGACGGCCAGCGCCGGCGGTTCGACGCGCTCCATGACGGCGACCCGTCCGTCGGGCAGGGTCGCCGTGCCGTGGAGCGCGGCGGCCGCCGTCAGCCGCCGCAGGTCGTCCACGGCGCAGACCGCGGCGCCGCCCAGGGCGCCGGCCTCGTCCAGCGCGCAGTGCTCGACGCGCCCGTGGACCGGCCGATCCGGGTCGTCGGCCGGCGGGACGGTGACGAACCAGGCGCGGCGCCCTGCGTCGCGCGCCTCGCGGAGGCCGGCGCACGCGGCGGCCAGCTCCGCGTCGGCCGGCGGCACGTACGCGATCAGCGTCTCCGCGGCGCCGCCGCAGACCATCTTGTCGCCGCCGGCGAGGTCCGTGCCGCCGAGGTCGAGGCTCTCGCGGCGCCAGGCGCGCTCCGCGATCGCCTCCGCGGCGGCCCGCATCATCGTGTGCTCGAGCAGCCCGCCGCCGATGCTGCCGGCGATCGACCCGTCCTCGCGCACCAGCATCTCGGCGCCGGCCGCGCGGGGCGTCGACCCCTGGTCGGCGACCAGCGTGACCAGGGCGAACGGCCGCCCGGACTGCAGCTCAGCGATGACGTCGTCGAGGATCTCGTACATCTCGCCCCGATTGTACAGGCGCGCCGGCGGCGGGGAGCGCCGCAGCGGCGGGCGGAGGGTGGCCTGCGGGCGCGGAACGAGCACCGCAGGCGACTCATCGCGGGGCGCCTCGCCCGCACCGCAATTGTCAAAGCGCGCCCGCCTCCCTATGATTTCGAAAAGGGAACGTCCTTCACTTCACCATCCCCTCGGCCGCCGCTGGGCTGCGCGCATCCTGAAGCGCGACCCTCAGGGCGGCCGAAGCAGTCAAGCGAGACGGAGGGAGACCACCGTGCCCGGTACCGTCGTTGTCGGCGCCCAGTGGGGCGACGAGGGCAAAGGCAAGATCACCGACCTGCTGGCCGAGAAGGCCGACGTGGTCGCTCGCTTCCAGGGCGGCAACAACGCCGGCCACACCATCGTCCGCGACGGCGAGGAGTTCAAGTTCCACCTCATCCCCTCGGGCATCCTGTACGAGGCCAAGACCTGCGTCATCGGCAACGGCGTCGTCATCGACCCGCACATCCTCTTCGGCGAGATCGAGGCGCTGCGCGGGCGCGGCATCAGCTGCGACAACCTGCGCGTCAGCGGCAACGCCCACCTCATCATGCCGTACCACCTGCTGCTGGACGGCGCCAACGAGCAGCAGCTCGGCAAGTACAAGATCGGCACCACCGGCCGCGGCATCGGCCCGTGCTACGTGGACAAGTACACGCGCATCGGCATCCGCGTGCAGGACCTGCTCGACGAGAAGATCCTGCGCCGCAAGGTCAGGACGGCGCTGCAGGAGAAGAACTTCCTGCTGCAGCGCTACGACATCGGCGTGCTCGACCCGGACCAGGTGACGGACGAGCTGCTCGGCTACAGCGAGCGCTTCGAGCCCTTCATCTGCGACGCCAGCCTGCTCGTCAACACGGCCCTCGACGAGAACAAGCACGTCCTCTTCGAGGGCGCCCAGGGCGCGCTGCTCGACATCGACTTCGGCAGCTACCCGTTCGTCACGAGCAGCAACACGATCGCCGGCGCGGCGTGCACCGGCGCCGGCGTCGGCCCCACGCGCATCGACCACGTCATCGGCGTCGCCAAGGCGTACACCACGCGGGTCGGCGAGGGGCCGTTCCCCACCGAGCTCTTCGACGAGGTGGGCGTCGCCATGCGCGACATCGGGCACGAGTTCGGCACGACGACCGGCCGCGAGCGCCGCTGCGGCTGGCTCGACCTGGTGGCGCTCAAGTACGCCGTGCGCCTCAACGGCATCACGCACCTCGCCATCACCAAGATGGACGTGCTCACCGGCATGGACACGCTCAAGGTGTGCACCCGGTACAAGGCCGGACGCCGGGTGCTCGACGAGTTCCCGCTGCTGCAGACGCACTTCCACCACGCCAAGCCGGTCTACGAGGAACTCCCCGGCTGGACCGAGGACATCCGCGACTGCGAGACGTGGCAGGACCTGCCGCAGAACGCGCGCGACTACGTGCAGTACATCGCGGACTTCACCAAGACGCGCGTGAAGTTCATCGCCGTCGGCCCCGGACGCGACGAGACGATCATCCTGCCGCGGAGCATCGGGCGCGGCGGCGCCGTCTAGCAGCCGCCGCCGCGCCGCTTGTCGACGCCCTTACGGCTGCGCCCACACCGGCAGCCGCCCGGCGCCCAGGTCGGTGGCCGTGGTCAGGTCGCCCGGGATCACGAACACGTGACGCGTCTGAGGCGTCGTGTTCCAGTCGAGGGCTCCGGCGACGAGCGCGCCGTCGGCCGACCACGCGAGGTCGGTGATCATGACGCTCGGCAGAAGGCCGTCGGGAGTACAAGCGAGCGTGCCCTTGCCCGGCTCCGACACCCACACGCACGACTGGTCCATGCCCCACTGCGGCGTGCCGCCGAGTGCGGTGCGCCCCGAGGCGTCCCACCCGGCAGTCACGTCCAGTGCAGCCGTGAACACCGTGTACAGCGGAAGCCCGTCGCCCTCGCGCACCGTGTAGGTCACGGAGACGTCGCTTCCGGTCGTCCCCGAGATGAGCCACTTGCCGTCGCTCGAGAGCTTGGGGTGAGTGAACGAGCGGCGGTCCGCCCGGAGCGTGTAGGTCTCGCTGAGCACAGTACGCCCCGTCCCCCCGGAGAGCTTGATCGAGCGGAGGCTCTCGCGGATGGTCGGTGAGTGCTGGTTGGCGGCCGTCCCCGGCCTCACGACCGTGAGCTTGGTGTAGACGACCTTGCCGAGCGCCGGCACACCGTACGGCTCGACGCCGCGGAGGCCGCGGAACGACGCCGCCTTGCCGGTCGTGACGTTCACGAGGTACAGCCGGTCCTGCATGGAGCTCGCCTTCGCCCTCGTGGCCCCGGAGACGAGGAGGCGATGGTCGTCGACCCATGTGAGCGAGTCGACCCTGCGGACGCCGGCCGCAGCGAGCGAGATGGTCTTCGGTCCCAGCGGCCCGAAGCCGATCCAGACCCTCGGGCTGCCGTTGGCCGGCAGGTAGGCGGCACTCGCGCCGCCGGGAGACGTGGCCACGGCGCCGGCACGACCGGGCAGCTCGCCGGCGGCGGTCGGGGCGCCGCCGCCGGGCGCGAGGAGCCAAAGCGCGTCGTGGTCGCCGGCGCTGCGCACGACGAGGACAGATTGCCCAGGGAGACGTCTGGCCGCGGCGGCGGGCTGCACGGCCCAAGCGACAAGCGCCGCCAGGAGGACACCGGCGACGAGCACCGCGATCGCGAGTCGGCGTGGATGGACGATGGTCTCTGCCATGACTCCCTCCTGTCACTGGATGACTACCCTGCGCACAACGGTACTCCTGAGCCGTGCGCATCACCACAGTGCGCGGCGGCGCGACGGCGGCGCAACAGTCAGCGCGGTCGCCCCGCGGGAACGCCGACAGCATGTGGGCGGGGCCGCGCCCACCGGCGTGGTCACCGCCGTGACTCCGACCAAGGAGGTGCGGCATGTCTGGCCGCCTCCATGTATCCGACCTCCCGAGCAGGGCGACGTTCTGGAGCATCGTCGCCGTACTCGTCCTCCTGGGGATCCTGACGCTCGCGCCGGCCGCCGGCGCGGCCACGGCCGGCGGGCAGCAGACGTCCGTGGGCAACATCGTCGAGGCCGACCAGGACGTCACCGTGCCGGCCGGCACCACCGCGGACAGCGTCGTCGTCTTCGGCGGCAGCATCACCATCGCCGGCACCGTGCGCAACACGGTCGCAGGCATCGGCTCCGACGTCACCCTGCAGCCGTCGGCACGAGTGGGTACGGCCGGCGGAGCCGGCGACACCTCGGTCATCGTCGTCGGCGGGACTCTGACGCGCGCGCCCGGCGCCACCGTCGTCGGCGACACCACCTACGAGCCGCTCTCGGCGGCGCGGGACGCGTTCAGCTCCGGCTTCTGGGAGCCGATCGCCACGCCGTTCGCCGGCATCTCGCTGATCGGCTGGGCAGGCTCGACCGTGCTCCTCGTGCTCCTCGGCCTGCTCATCGCCGCGGTCATGCCGCGGCAGACCCGCGCGTCCGAGCAGCGGATCGCGGGCCACTTCTGGTCGTCGCTCGGCTGGGGAGCCCTCACGGCCATCGTGATCGTCCCACTGGTCACGCTGGCGCTGGTCGTGACCATCATCGGCATCCTCGTGGCGATCCCGTGGGTGTTCGCCGCCGTGCTGGTGTTCCTGTTCGGCTACCTCGCGTTCGGGGCGTTCCTCGGCAGGGCCCTGCTGCGCGTGGTGGGTTACAGGAGCGACAACCTGATGCTGGCGATGACCGTCGGCATCATCGCGTCGCAACTCATCCGGCTGATCCCGTACGTCGGAGCTCCGATCGTCACCTTGATGTGGATGATCGGCGGCGGCGGGGCGATCGCCGCCTTCTTCGCCTGGCGGCGGCAGCAACAAGCAGATGCGCGCCGCTCCCTCGGAAGAGACGGAGGGCGGCGAGCGCACGCTCCGGGCTGCCTGACGGGGCGTGGACCGGCGACCGGGGCGGCCCACTCGCCGCCCCGGTCGCCGCGCGCGACCTGCCCGCCGCGCGACGTCAGAGCGTCCCGACCGTCACCTGACTGGCGCCGCCGGTGAAGCGGATCTCGTAGCGGTCGGCCGCGTCGGCGAACCCGCCGGAGGCCAGGACCGTGCGGCCGCCGACGGCGCCGAGGCGCTGGTCGTCGAAGACGAGCTGGCTCGCGCCGCCGCTGACCTCCGCGCGAGCCTCCGTGCCGCGCGGGCGGAGCAGCGTGACCTTGCTGGCGCCGCCGGACACCCGCACCGGCACGGTGCCCTCCGGCGCGGGCAGCCGGACCTCGATGTCGCTGGCGCCTCCGGTCACCTCCAGGCTCGTGACGCGCAGCGCCGTGAGGTCGGCGGCCAGCTTCCACATGCCGCCGCGCAGGGAGATGTCCCAAGGCACGGCGGTCGAGAGCGAGAAGTCGGCCGACTGGGCGCGCCAGTCGAACGGCCGGAACCGGCGGCGCTGCTGCACGACGACCGAGCCGCCGATGACGGTGATCTCGGGCACCGGGCCGACGAAGGTGGCCTGGTACAGGTCGCTCAGAGCCGGGTCGCCCTTGATGCTGACCTTCGCGGCGCCCTTGGTGAACTCGAGGCGGCCCGCGGAGGCGCTGCCCAGGGGTGCGGAGCTCTGCGCCGGCCTGTCCTTGCCGCCGACCTCCAGCGCCAGCTCGACCTTGACGCCGCCCTCGCGCGGCGGCGCGCCCGGCGCGCTCTCCGCCGTGAGCGCGGCGATCTGCGCCTCGTACACGCTGCGCGTGCCGCGCAGGAAGTCGCGGATGCAGGTGAGCTCGGCCGCCTCGCGACCGTCGAGGAGCTGCCGTGCGGCGAGCTCGATCTCTCCATGGATGCGGGCGCCGATCTCGCGCGTCGCGACGGTGGAGACCACCAGCACGCGGCGCCTGTCCGCAGGGTCGGGCACACGGTTGGCGTACCCGCCCCGCTCCAGCCGGTCGAGCACGGTGGTGATCGCCCCCGGCGTGAGGCCGCTCTCCTCGGCGAGCTCGCCGGCCGTGACGCGGCCGCGGCGATACAGGATGCCGAGGCAGCGCAGGTCGGTGCGGTTGAGGCCGAACTGCAGCGCGACGGCCTCGTCCAGCTGGTCGCCGGCGCGGCGCAGTTCGTCGAGCTCGACGCCGACCTCGTCGACGAGGGCGGCGCTTTCTGTCTGACGCTTGGTCATCACTACCTCCCGGCAGGACGGGAACCTTCGCTGCAGTGATGATACCACAACCTAATCATTTGACAATCTAATTATCAGCGCTACACTGACTTCCGTTGAACGGCATGGACCGGCGCCCCAGACGGAGCGGCGCCGAGCGGGAGGAAGGACGGAAGCATGGACAACGCGATCGAGGCGCGCGGGCTGGTCAAGACCTACCGCGGCGACGTGCGCGCGCTGGACGGCGTGAGCCTGGCGGCCGAGGCGGGCTCCGTGTTCGGCCTGCTGGGGCCGAACGGCGCCGGCAAGTCGACGGCCGTCAAGATCCTCACGACGCTCTCGCGGCCGGACGCCGGAGAGGCGTTCGTGGCCGGGCACGACGTGCTCCGTCACCCGGCCAGGGTGCGCCTCGCCATCGGCTGCGTGGCGCAGAAGTCGGGGCTCGACCTGCAGGCGACGGGGCGCGAGAACCTGCACCTGCAGGGCCGCGTGTACGGCATGCGCGGCAAGGCGCTCCGCGTCCGCGCGCAGGAACTGATCGGCCGCTTCGGTCTCGCCGAAGCCGCGGACCGCACCGTCAAGACGCTACTCCGGCGGCATGCAGCGCAAGCTGGACGTCGCCGTGGGCCTCATGCACCGGCCGCAGGTCCTCTTTCTCGACGAGCCGACCACCGGCCTGGACCCCGAGGCGCGCGTGGACATGTGGAGCGAGATCGCGCGCCTCGCCGGCGACGAGGGCCTCACCATCCTCATGACGACGCACTACCTGGAGGAGGCGGACAGCCTCGCCCGGCGGCTCGCCATCGTCGACCGCGGCAAGGTGGTCGCCGAGGGCACGCCCGACGAGCTCAAGGGCGAGATGCGCGGCGACGCGATCCACGTCGAGCTCGAGGAGCAGACGCTCGACGGCGAGGTCCGGCGGGCGCTCGAGAGGGTCCCGGACCTGTACGACGTCGCCGTGGAGGCCCGCGCGCTGCGCGCGCGGGCCGACAGCGGCGCCCGCGCCGTCCCGGCCGTGCTCGCCGCCCTCGAGGCCGAGGGCGTCAAGGTCGCCTCGGTCACCGTGTCCCGGCCGTCGCTCGACGACGTGTACCTGCGCTACGCCGGCCGCGCCTTCAGCGAGGCCGACCAGGAGGTCAAGAAGCCATGACCCATGTCATCTCCGACACCCTGTTCATGACCCGGCGGCACTTCCGCAACCTGCTGCGGCAGCCGGCCTGGGTCCTCATCTCACTGGTGCAGCCGGTGGTGTGGCTGCTGCTGTACGGCGCCCTGTTCCGCAAGATCGTCGAGATCCCGGGGTTCGGCGCCGCGAGCTACATCGACTTCCTCACGCCGGGCATCGTCGTCATGACCTGCCTGTTCAGCGCCGGGTGGAGCGGCATGGACCTCATCGAGGACATCGACCGCGGCGTGGTCGACAGGTTCCTCGTGAGCCCGGCGAGCCGGAGCTCGATCATCGCCGGGCGCCTGCTGCAGGGCGCGCTGGTCGGCGTGATCCAGTCCGTCATCATCGTCGTGCTGGGCCTCGTCATCGGCGCCGAGTACCCCGGCGGCGTGCTGGGGATCGCCGCGCTCACCATCGCCTCCGTGCTGCTGGGGACGGCGGTCGGCGCGCTCAGCAACGCCATCGGCGTGCTCAGCCGCAACGTGGAGACCATGGTCGCGGTGAGCAACTTCGTGCTGCTCCCGCTGACGTTCATGAGCTCGGTGTTCATGGCGCGGGCGCTCATGCCGGGGTGGATGCAGAGCGTCGCCACCTACAACCCGGTGGAGTGGGCGGTCAACGCCGGCCGGGAGGCGCTGGTCGCGAGCCCCGACTGGGGCGTCGTCCTGGGCCAGGATCGGCTGGCTGCTCGTCTTCACGCTCGTGTGCGGCTGGCTCGCCACGGCGGCGTTCCGCGTGTACCAGAAGTCGATCTGACGGAGAAGAGGGGCGCCGGGCGCCGCCACGCCGGCCCGGCGCCCCTCGCACCGCATCAGCGATTGAAGCGCAGGGCGACGGCGCGGTAGAAGTCGCCCTTGGCGTTGCCCTCGGCAGCGACGTACAGCGTCTTCGAGCCGCTCAGCACGAGCCCCCCGACGGAGTCGTCGTCCTTGCCGGTGTCGTGCCAGGTCTTCGCCCACTTGCGGGTTCCCGACGCGGAGTACTTCGCCAGGAGCACGTTCTCCTCACTGGCCTCCGTGTCGGCGTAGCCGCCAAGGTATGCGTTGTTCGACCCGTCAAGAATGAGCAGGACGGCCTCAGCCCCCTGGCCCTTGGGCCTGTAGAGCCTGGCCCAGGCGGCGGAGCCGCTGCCGCTCCATCTGAGCAGCAGCGCGCTGTTGTAGAAGCCGCTGCCGCCCGGCGGCGGGAAGTTGCTGTAGCCGGCGGCGAAGATGCTGCCGCCGGACCCGATGGCGACGTCGTTGACGAACTCGCGGGAGTCGGCGCCGCGCGGGTCCTGGTACTCCAGCCGGGCCTGCTCCGCGAGCGACAGGTCGTACCGCACCACCAGTGCAGCCTCCTGCGACTCGGTCTGGGCCGCAGAGCCGCCGAGGACCACCGACTGGCCGCGCACGGCGATCGCATCGGCCCACGAGCCGGCGGCCGCGTCGTAGACCGCCTGCTGCGCCAGCGCTCCGTCGGCGGCAGCGAACTTCACGACCAGAGCCTGGGTGAGCGAATCGTGTCGCGAGCCGCCGGAGACGTAGGCGTTGCCGGCGCCGTCCACGGCGACGCCGTTGGCCCACTTCGAGCCGTCGGCGGGGTCGCCGTCGTCCTGGTTGTAGCGGGCGACCCACTGCTGGTTCCCGCCGGCGTCGTACTTGACGGCGACGATGTCCTGGTGCTCGGCCCGCGGTACACAGTGCCCGACGACGACGCAGTTGCCCTGCGCGTCGAGGGCGAGGCCTCGAGGCTGGTGCCAGCCGACGATCATGCCGTTCCACCGCTGGACCCACTTCCGCGCCCCGGAGGCGCTGAACTTCATGGTGACGATGTCGCTCCCGGACGTGCCGGCCCCGACGCCCGCGACCCAGAGGTTGCCCTTGGCGTCGCTGACTGCGTAGTTCGCCCAGTCGTAGGTGCTCGCTCCGCCGCCGCCGTCCCAGGTCCTGGTCCAGAGGGCCTTGCCCGAGGCGGAGTACTTGACGACCAGGATGTCCTCGCCCTTGACGCCCCCCGATGCTGACCCAGCCGACGCCGTAGAACTGGCCGTTGGGCGCCTTGGCGATCGCGTCGAAGCCGCGCTCGTGGGCGGCGGTGCCGGTGCTCTTGCTCCAGATGAGCTTGCCGGGCACGTACGCGGCCGCCGGCCCGGCCAGGCACAGCAGCAGCACGAGCAGCGCGCAGCAGACGAGCAGCACGGTCGCGGATGGCCGGATACGCCGGCCCCCACCGGCGCGATACAGAGAAGCGTTCATGGCTCCCTCCAGGTTGGCCTGCTCTCAAGGTAGCAGCGGGATGCAGATCGGTAAGGCAGCGGCCGTTTGTTTTGACCCGCGCCGCGCGGAGGTCAGACTAGCGCGAGCCGGCGATCTTCCGTACCAGGGGGTGGTACCAGGTCCACGTCCTTCTTCGCACTCGCGCGGCGAGACTCAAGTCCCGGAGCTCCGGTCCACGAGTACCAGGGGGGTCAACATGCATCACAGACGGTTCGTCCTCGCGCTCGTCCTCGCGCTCGCCGCGGCGGTGCTCCTGCTGCCCGCCGCCGCGTCCGCGATGAGCTACGACGAGGCCATCGACTACCTGTTCGCCAAGGGCTATCCGCAGAACGTCGAGACGTACCTGAACAACCTCGGCACGTCGCCGCTCGGCTACCGGCTGGCCGGCACGCCGTCGGACAACCAGTCGGCGCGCTACATCGCCGACAAGCTGCGCGCCATGGGCCTCTCCAACGTCCGCCTCGAGAAGGTCCCCGTGGACGTCTGGGACGTGCGCGGCGCCTCGCTCGCCGTCGGCAAGGAGGAGTACACCTGCTCGCAGTTCGCCGGCGTGCCCGGCGTGGACGAGCCCGTCACGGCCGAGGTCGTGTACCTCGGCAACGGCCTCGCCGCCGACTACGACAAGGTCGACGTGCGCGGCAAGATCGTCCTCGTCGACTCTTCCATGGAGAACTTCTGGTTCAACCTGCAGGGCGCCGAGGCCGCCGAGCACGGCGCCGCCGCCGTGGTCCTCACCAGCAACGTCAGCGACCCGACCGCGGAGTACTCCTCGTTCCCGTGGTACAGCTGGGCGGCGGACGCGCTGGGCGGCAACGACGGCGAGTACGACATGCGCTGGGCGCCGATGATCTACCTCTCGCAGCAGGACGGCGACGCGCTCAAGACCGAGCTGGCCGGCGCCGGTCCCGACGGCGTCGAGGCCACGTTCACCAGCGAGGTCGCCATCACCATGGCCGACGACGGCGGGTTCGGCTACAACGTCGTCGCCACGCTCAAGGGCAAGAGCCGCTCCGGCCAGAAGGTCATCCTCAACGCGCACCACGACGCGCACCTGCGCGCCGGGCTCGACGACACCGGCGCCGTGGCCGAGACGCTCGCCCTGGCCAAGGCGATGAAGATGAGCGGCTACCAGCCCAATCGCGACATCGTCTTCTTCTTCGACACCGCCGAGGAGTTCGGCTACACCAACTGCTGGTACGACTGGAGCACCGGCGCCTGGTGGTTCATCACACAGGCGCACCCGCAGTGGGCCGGCAAGATCGCGGCCATGTGGAGCATCGAGCTCATGGCCCGCGAGGGCGCCACGCTGGACTTCAACACCTCGCCCGAGCTGGCGAGCTGGCTCGACTTCCAGGCCACCGCCGGCGTCGACGAGGGCACGCTGGCCAACAGCTACACGCTCGAGACACCGCAGAGCACGTGGCAGAACGGCTGGAGCTTCCAGGGCATGGGCGTTCCCAGCTTCGAGATCTCGGCCGGCGGCGAGCGCTACGACGAGATGTACCACAGCACCTATGAGGTCGCCTCGGAGCTCGACTGGGACTACATGGCCGAGATCGACAAGTTCTTCTTCCAGCTCTTCAAGAGCATGGACAAGGGCGCCCTGTGGTACGACTTCGGCGCCCGTGGTGAGGACCTCGCCGCGAGCATCGACCCCGACGAGCTGGTCGCGGCCGGGGTGGACGGGAACTCCGCCACCGTCCTGGCCGCCCAGGCCGCCCGGCTCCAGACGAAGGGCGACAAGTGGGCCGCCCGGCACTGGTACGTCAAGCGGGCGGCCGTCGCGTCCGCCAACCAGCTCTCGCTGCGCGCCGCGAAGCGCTCGCTCAAGGGCTACAACGCGCTCGACGCCTGGGACTACACCGCCTACCCGCACCAGCAGACGATGTGGGACATCGAGTACATGGACTCGGCCATCGCCAAGCTGCAGGCCGACCCCGTGGACGCCGAGGGAGCCTCCGAGGACCTCGCCGCTGTGGGGATCAACTGGTACGCGACCCTGTTCTCGCCCAGCGTCGTCAACTGGGACCTCACGCGTCACGACCCCGACTACTACCGGGTGACGTGGGGCTCCATGGGCAAGCAGGTCAACCACTTCGACATGGCTCCGGTGTGGGCGCTCATCGAGGCGGGGCAGTACGACAAGGCCATCGCCAGGCTGCAGAAGATGCGCGCCGCCGACGTGGTCGACCTGCAGTCGCGCGTGGACGGCATGATCGACACCACCACGGACGTCCTCTTCACGCTCGCCATGCTGAACCGGCTCCCCGTGAACCTCCCCAGGTGAGGGAGGCGCGCCGGGTCACCGGCGCGAGGGGCTGAGACGACGAGGGGCGGGCCGCACGGCCCGCCCCTCATCGTCTCCGGCGCGGCCGCCGCGGCGCCCGGCCGCCCGCGGCGCAGCTCTCCGCGACCGCGGTCAGAACGGCGGCAGCACGCGGACCTCGGCCAGGCGGTTGACCGGCCCCGTAGTGGTGCCGCCGCAGCTCACGCGCACCCAGCGGGCCGGCGTGGCCGCGAAGTCGTACGTCTCGAGCCCGGCCGTCTCGCCACTGGTCACGGTGCGCAGGACGGGGCGCCAGCGCACGCCGTCCCGGGAGACGGAGACGCGCAGCAGGGCGGCACGGCGGTCGCCGCCCGCGAGTGCGATGCGCACCGCCCCCACCTCCTGCGACCCGGACAGGCGCAGATCCAGTGACGCCTTGCCGCGCGAGACCCAGCTGGTGCCCAGGTCGCCGTCGAGGGCGCCGGCGGGCGAGCCCTTGTCGGCCCGCGCGCGCACCACCTCGAGCTCGGCGACCCGGGGGTCGGCGCGGCGCAGGCGCAGCAGCGCCTCGAGGAAGAAGGCGTCGCCGTAGGCGAGGCCGCGGTCGACGATGCCGCTGCGCCACAGGTAGGTGCCGTGCAGGAGCACGGCAGGATTGGCGCCAGTGGAGAAGTACGCCGGCGACATGAGGCTCGAGAGGACGCCGCGCGCGGCGTCCAGATACGCGGCTCGCCGTACCGCCGACGGCTCGGCGAGCGCCAGGTCGATCATCCCCGACGCCGCGATCGCGGCCGACGACGAGTCACGCGGGGAATCGGGGATCGCCGGGTCCCCGAAGTCCCAGAACGGGACATCGTCCGCCGGCAGGTGCGCGAGGTACCAGTCGGTGCACTTGCGCGCCGCCGCGAGGAACCGGGGGTCCGAGGTCTCCCGGTACGCCGCGGAGAACCCGAGGATCGCCCAGGCCTGGCCGCGCGCCCAGGTGGAGTCGGCCGACCAGGCGCTGCCCATGTCGCGCCGCGTCACCCCTCCCGTGAGGGAGTCGTAGAACACGAGGTGCCAGGTGCTCCCGTCGGGGCGCACGAAGTCGCGGGCGATCGTCAGCGCGTGCTGCCTGGCGATGTCGCCGAGCTCGGGGGGCGCTCCGTTCTCGACCGCCCACCACAGCAGTTGCGACTTCATCAGGCTGTCGATGATGACGTTGAACTCCTCGTGGGAGCGCGAGAGCATCGCCCCCACCTCCGGGTCGTAACGCAGGGCCATGGTCCTCGCCGCCCTGAGCGCCGTGCGGCGGAGCGCCGGGTCGCCGGTGAGCGCGTACCCCCTGGCGAAGCTCGGGTAGAAGAGCGCCCCGAGGTTCACAGAAGCGGCGGAGATCTCCTCCTCGGCGATGGGGCGCTGGCGGGAGAGCGCGTGGTCGCGCCACCAGCGGCTCCCGGTCATCTGGTACCCCGACCAGAGCGCCCCGGGGACGAAGCCGGAGGCCCAGCCGGCGGGCCCGGCGTACTTCCAGGAGACGTCGTCGCGCGTGTAGTAGGCGTAGTGACGGCGGGGCGTGCGCTCCTCGGTGGCGACGAGCCGCTGGCGCGCGAGGGCGCGGGCGACGCGCGCCTGCTCGGCGAACGTCGGGTCGGCAGCGATGGAGACGCCGGCGGAGGCGGACGGCGCGCAGCAGAGCAGGGCGACGACGGCGGCGAGCGCCGCCGGCAAGATGCTGGATCGCCATCCAAGTCGCGCCACCGGTGCCTCCCGCGACGGGCGGCCGCACGGACCCGCAGGCCGCCACCCCTGCAGGTACCTTCGCTCAGGCGGCGGCGGCGGGTCAACCCGGGCGGTGGCCGCAGACTCTGGCCCGGGCGGGCGCCGCAGGCTCTGGCCCGGGCGGGCGCCGCAGACGCTCCGACCGGGCCGCCGCCGCGCCCGGCACGGTCCGGCGCCGCCCCCTTCCCCGGCCCGACCCGCCCGAGTAGACTTGCGTGCGTCCGTCATGCAACCACTCGGAGGCCTCATGCGCGTGCTCGTGGTGGGCGGCGGCGGCAGGGAGCACGCCCTCGTCCATTCCTTCGCCCAGTCCCCGCTCGCGGAGCGCATCTTCTGCGCCCCGGGCAACGCCGGCACCGCCGCAGAGGCAGACAACATCCCCATCGCCGCAGACGACCTGCCGGCGCTCCTCGACTTCGCCAGCCGCGAGAACGTCGACCTCACCGTGATCGGTCCCGAGGCTCCGCTCGTGATCGGGCTCACCGACCTCTTCGAGGAGCACGGCCTCGCCGTGTTCGGCCCCAACAGGGAGGCCTCTCAGCTCGAGGGCAGCAAGGTCTTCGCCAAGGAAGTGATGGCCGACGGGGGCGTGGCCACCGGCGCGTACCGCCGTCACGATCGGCTGGAGCCGGCGCTCGCCGACGTGGAGGGCCGAGAGGACTACCCGCTGGTCGTCAAGGCCGACGGTCTGGCCGCCGGCAAGGGCGTCCTGATCTGCAAGGACAAGGACGAGGCGCGCGAGGCCGTCCGGGCCTGCTTCGTCGCGCGCGAGTTCGGCGAGGCCGGCGACGTGCTCATCACCGAGGAGTACCTCACCGGCTCCGAGGTCTCGCTGCTGGTGCTCTGCGACGGCGAGGCGGCAGTGCCGCTCGCGCCGGCGCAGGACTACAAACGCATCTTCGCTGGCGACCAGGGGCCCAACACCGGCGGCATGGGCAGCTACTGCCCGGTGCCGGGGTTCGAGCAGAAGGCGATCGACGCCGCGATGGAGCACGTGGTCGAGCCGGTCGTGGCCGCGCTGCGCAAGCGCGGCGTCAAGTATCGCGGCGTGCTGTACGCCGGCCTGATCGTCACCGACTCCGGCGTCAAGGTGCTCGAGTTCAACTGCCGGTTCGGCGACCCCGAGACGCAGGCGGTGCTGCCGCGGCTCGACTCCGACCTGCTCGAGCACTGCGCCGCCGCCGCCAACAGCGAGCTCGGCGGCTGCAAGGTGCTCTGGAAGCCGCAAGACTGCGTCACCGTCGTGCTCGCCTCCGCGGGCTACCCGGCGACCAGCCACAAAGGCGACGTCATCAGCGGCCTGGCCGAGGCGACCGCCCTGGACGGCGTCACCGTCTACCACGCCGGCACGGCGCTGCAGGACGGCGAGGTCGTCACCGCCGGCGGCCGCGTGCTCGCCGTGAGCGCGCTCGGCGACGGCTTCGCGGCCGCGCGCGCCCGCGCCTACGCGGGCGTGGACAAGATCACCTTCGACGGCCGGCAGATCCGGCCGGACATCGCCGAGCGCGCCGTCAAGGCGCGCGCCGGCGAGCTCGACCTGTTCCCGGCCGGCTTCGCCGGCTGAGCCGCGCGTCCCGCGAGACGCCGCGACGCCAGAAGGAGAGATGACGTGGAAGAGACGAAGACCGAGGTCGAGACCATCCTGCAGGGCATCCAGATGGAGCCCGTGCTCGTCGGCATCGTCATGGGCAGCGAGAGCGACCGCGAGGTGATGGAGAAGGCCGTGGTCGAGCTCCAGGAGCGCAAGATCAAGTTCGAGATCAACGTGCTCTCGGCGCACCGCGACCCGGACAAGGTGGCGCACTACGCCAAGACGGCGCAGAGCCGCGGGCTCAAGGTGCTCATCGGCGGCGCCGGCAAGGCGGCGGCCCTGCCCGGCGTGCTGGCCGCGTACACCAATCTGCCCGTGATCGGCGTGCCGATCAAGACGAGCGACCTGGGCGGCATGGACTCGCTGCTGAGCATCGTGCAGATGCCGCCCGGCGTGCCGGTCGCGTGCGTCGCCATCAACGGCGCCCGCAACGCGGCCATCCTGGCGGCCAGGATCCTGGACGTCTGAGCCGCGCCGGCGGCCTCGCCGAGCCGAGCGGCGGCCCCCGGTGGTGCTGCTCGCCGCCCACTCTGTTCGCGGGGACCCGGCGGGTACCCGATTTCCGAGTGACCCGCCGGCACACTCCCCTCCCCGTGCGCATCCCCGCCGCGCGCGCGGGGAACACTCAGGGCATGAGCAGGTCACCCATCAGGTCTTCCCTTGCGCCGGGTCCGCTCGGCGCCGCGTCGCCCGGCGTCTCGTCGGGGCACCTGGTGTTCGTCTCGGGGCAGCTGCCGCTGGACGCACGAGGAGAGGTCGGCGGCGCCACGGCGGCCGAGCAGGCGGCCAGAGCCCTCGAGAACCTGGCCCACCAGCTCCGCTCCACGGGCCTCTCGCTCGACGACGTCGTGAGCCTCGAGATCCACCTCGTCGACCCGGCCGACCGCGCTTCGCTGGACGCCGCGCTCGAGGCCGCGTTCGCACCGCCGTACCCCGCCGTCACCCTGGCGGGCGTCGCGTGGCTCCCCGGCGGCGCACGGCTCCAGGTGGCGGCCGTCGCGCAACGCTACTAAAGTCTCAAGGATGCCGAGGAACGACCAGCCCCCGAGCCCGAGGACGATCTCGGGCTTCCTCTACGTCGCGGTGCTGCTCATCGCAGTCGCGCTGGTCTACGTGGCCGTGCGCGCGCTGCTCGCCTGACCCCAGGCCCACACGAAAGGAAGACCCCCATGGAGAAGCAGGTCTACGCGTCCCCCGACGGCGCACCCGCCGTCGGCCCGTACTCCCCCGCCGTGGGCGCCGGCGACTACGTCTTCATCTCCGGCCAGATCCCGCTGGCCCCAGACGGCAAGATCGTCGGCTACACGCCCAAGGACCAGGCCCGCAAAGCCCTCGAGAACCTGCGCACCACGCTCGAGGCCGCCGGTCTGACGCTGGGCCACGTGGTCAAGACGACGATCTTCCTCAAGGACATGGACGAGTTCGCCGCCGTCAACGACGTGTACGCCGAGTTCTTCCAGGAGCCGTACCCGGCGCGCTCCACCGTAGAGGTGGCGCGCCTCCCCAAGGACCTGCACGTCGAGATCGAGGCGATCGCGTACCGTGGCTGATCCGCGCAAGAGCTCCGTCGGGCGGCGCGCCGCCCTCGTCCTCGCCGCCCTGGTCGCGGTGGCCGCGCTCGCCGTGGCGCTCGCCGCCTGCGGCGGCGACTCCGCGGCGAGCGCGGACGACCCCCTCGTCGGCTACTGGATCGGCGGCGGCGGCGAGCAGATGACCCTGCTCCAGATCCAGAAGGACGGCGACACCTACGCGGTGGCCTCCAACCCCGACCAGCCGATGGGCGACGTCAAGCAGGACGGCGACTCTCTCGTCGTCGACACCCACGTCGTCAAGGTGCGCATCACGCCTCTGCCACAGGACAGGCTCGGCCTCGAGTTCACCGGCGAGGTCTTCAAGGAGCCGCAGACCGTGGAGCTCTCGCGCGTCACCGAGACGGAGTACGCCGACGGCGCCGCGGCCTACGGCATGCTCCTCATCCGGCGCGGCCTGGCGATGTGGAAGGCCGGCGGCGGCAAGAAGTACCCGCCGGCCAAGGAGGTCATGCCGGACGGCATGCTCGCCCAGATGATCGCCTGGCCGGCCAACCTCTTCACCGGCGGGCCCATGGTGCAAGGGGCGAGCGCCGGCAACTTCGTCTACGAGCTCGTCGACGGTGGCAAGAAGTACTCGCTCAAGACGTACCTCTCCGACGGGAGCACCATCGGGAAGTAGACCGGCCGAGACGGGCTTCGACGCCCCTCCGGCTCAGCGCTTCTGCCGGTCCATCTCCCGCCGGATCTCCTCCTCGGAGATCGCGCGGCTGCCGCGCCCGTAGGCGTCCCAGGCGTTGAACGCCAGACCGATGCCCCAGCCGGCGAGCACCCACCCGGGCCAGAAGTACCCGGCGCCGTTCCAGTACCAGATGACCACCAGGAAGATGTTGACGATGCAGTAGGCGATCACGTGGTTCCAGAAGTCACGCTTCTTCTTGATCGCCTTGATCGCGTGTTCGCGCAGTTCCTCTTCAGTCGGCATGGTGTGACCTCCCCGTCGTCGTGTGCGGCGACTGCGCCCCCGATTCTGACCCGGAAGGACGGCCGGCGCCAGAGGCGAGTGTGAGAGAATCGCGGGCGACGACAGACGGAGGGCACCGATGATCGAGCGCTACACGCTCCCTGAGATGGGCGCGATCTGGACGGACGAGGCGAGGATGCAGGCCTGGCTGGACGTGGAGATCGCCGCCGTGAAGGCCTGGCACAGGCTCGGCAAGATCCCCGGCGACGCGGTCAAGGAGATCGAGGCCAAGGCCGCGTTCGACGTCGCCCGCGTCAACGAGATCGAGCAGACCACCAACCACGACGTCATCGCCTTCCTCACCAACGTGGCCGAGTACGTCGGCGACGCCAGCAAGTACGTGCACTACGGCATGACCAGCAGCGACATGCTCGACACCGCCCTGGCGCTGCAGATCAAGCGCGCCGGCCAGCTCCTCGAGCGCGATCTCATCGCCCTGGGCGAGGTGCTCAAGCGCCGCGCGCTCGAGTTCCGCGACACCGTGGAGGTCGGGCGGACCCACGGCATCCACGCCGAGCCCATCACCTTCGGCATGAAGCTCGGCATCTGGGCGTTCGAGATCAGCCGCCACCTCAAGCGCATGCGCGTCGCCACCATCGGCGCGTCGGTCGGCAAGATCAGCGGCGCGGTGGGCGCCTACAACAACATCGACCCGCACGTGGAGGACCTGGTCTGCGAGGAGCTCGGCATCGGTCGCGAGCCCATCAGCAACCAGGTGGTGCAGCGCGACCGGCACGCGGAGTTCCTCACCACCATCGCCCTGGTCGGCGCCAGCATCGAGAAGTTCGCCACCGAGGTGCGACACCTGCAGCGCACCGAGGTCCGCGAGGCCGAGGAGGCGTTCGGCAAGGGCCAGAAGGGGTCCTCGGCCATGCCGCACAAGCGCAACCCCATCCTCAGCGAGCGCATGGCGGGCTGCGCGCGGGTGCTCCGCGGCAACGCCCTGGTAGGCATGGAGAACGTGGCGCTGTGGCACGAGCGCGACATCAGCCACAGCTCGGCCGAGCGCGTGGTGCTGCCCGACAGCACCATCCTGCTCGACTACATGCTTCAGAAGTTCACGCGACTCGTCGACAACCTGGTCGTGGACGAAGAGCGCATGCTGGCGAACCTGGGCCAGAGCTACCGCCTCGTCTTCAGCGGGGCGGTCCTGCTGGCCCTGGTCGACAAGGGCATGCTGCGTGAGGACGCCTACCGCGTGGTGCAGGACGCGGCCATGCAGGCGTGGCGCGACGGCGTCGATTTCGGCGACCTCATCAAGGCGAGCGACGAGGCCACGGCCGTCATGACGCCGCGGGAGATCGACACCGCCATGGACCCGGACCAGTACCGCGCCGGCCGCGACGTGATCTTCGGCCGGCTGGAGCGGCTGGAGTTCTGAGGGGAGAGCGCATGACCAAGTGCCCGAGCTGCGGCGTGGAGATCAAGGATGGCGACTGGACCTGCGGCGGGTGCGGAGCGCCCGTGGCCGGCGCCGGCATGGCGCCGGCGGCCGGGGAGTACGGAGGCGGTGCGCCGGCGGAGCAGTACGGGGGCGGCGGCTTCACGACGGCGACGGGCCAGTACGGCGGCGGCGCGGCGCCGGCCGCCGCGGCCGCGCCCTCCGGCCTGCTCAAGACCGTCCTCGTCATCGCCGTCATCGCCGTCGTGGCCGTCGTCCTCGTCTGGTTCTTCGTCCTCCGCGGGCCGGCGACCACCGGCGAGGAGTTCGTCGGCACGTGGACCGCAGCCACCGAGCAGGGCATCGCGACCGTGGTCGTCGAGCAGGCTGGGGATGCCTTCACCGTCACGCTGACCGGCAACGACCCCGCCCAGAAGGTCACCGTGCCGGCGCACCTGGACGGCGAGGAACTGCTCATCACCGTGGACGACTTCTCGCAGATGGCGGGCGCAGGGAACGCCGAAGCCTTCAAGGCGGCGCTCACGGCGCTCGCCGGCGACTTCAAACTGGTCTTCAGCAGCGTCGACGCCACGCATGTCGACTTGCGCATCGTGGGCGAGACCGCCGACGGGCAGGACTTCGACGAGACGATCCAGCTCACCAAGGACACCACTCTCGCCACATGACCACGCCCAGCCGGATCCGCCTCGTCCCGTGAGCACGCCCAGCCGCATCCGCCCCGCCACCCGCGGGGACGCCCCCGAGGTCGTCGACCTCCTGAACGCCTGCGACGTGGCCGAGATCGGGGAGCCGGACAGCACGCTCGAGGACCTCGAGAACGACTGGTCGCTGGAGGGGTTCGACCCGACGAGCGACGCCTGGGTCGCGGAGGGCCCGCGCGGACTGGTCGGGTACGCCTACGCCGGCGACCAGTTCCGCACCGGCGAGCTCGAGGCCGACCTGTGGGTCCACCCGGAGCACCACGAGCCCGAGCTGGCGGGCCGCCTGCTCGGGCTCGCCGAGCGCCGGGCGGCCGCGCTCGCCGTCGAGCGCGGCTACGAGCACCCGAGGCTCGACGTCTTCTGCGTGTCCGCGAACCGCGCCAAGCGCGACCTGCTGCGCAAGCACGGCTACGAGCTCGCGCGCACGGTGTACCGCATGACCGTGGACCTCGGCGGCGACCTTGCGAACGCGCACGGGCCCGACGACCGGCCGCCCGTGCCCGATGGCCTCGAGATCCGGGCCTTTCGCCCGGGGACGGACGAGCGCACGGTGTTCACAGCCTTGAACGACGCGTTCGCCGACCACTACCGCCGCAGCGACGAGCCGTTCGAGGCGTGGAAGAGAAGGACGCTCGGGCACCCCGACTTCGTGCCCGAGCTCTGGTACCTCGCCTGGGACGACGCCGCCGGAGAGGCCGCCGGAGCCGTCGTCGCCTACGACCACGGCGACCTCGGCTGGGTCCAGGGTCTGGGCGTGCGCCCGGCGTGGCGGCGGCGCGGTCTGGGCGCCGCCCTCCTCGCGCACGTCCTCGCCGCCTTCAAGGCGCGCGGGCAGCTGCGCGTGGACCTCAGCGTGGACGCAGAGGGCGCCACGCGTCCGCTGCACCTGTACGAGGGCGCCGGCATGCAGGTGAGCACCGCCTACGAGCTGTTCGGCAAGCCGCTCGTCTGACGCGCGCGCCCGGGCGCTGGACGCCAGGGGCAGGGGGGGGTTATGCGCTCCGGGGGTCGGAGCCTCTTCCGGAGCCTCTTCCCGCACCTCTTCAGGCGCCTCTTCCGGAGCCGCTTCTGGCGCCGCTTCGGGCGCCGACCCCCCCAACGACATCATCCCCCGCCCCGCTGCCGCACCGAGGGGCGGTTGTCTCCCGTGGCGCCGTGGGTATGACCGGGCTTTCGACACGTGACGAAAGGAGCCCGTATGAGACGAGCGATCCTCGCCCTCACCCTTGCCGTACTGCTCGCCGCCTCCGTCGCCGCCTGCGGCGGCTCCACCACCGACGACGCGGCCACGACCCCGGCTCCGGCGGAGACGACCGCGGCGCCCGAGCCGGCCGCCTCGGAGACCGCGACCGGCGGTACCACCGACGAGATCGCCCAGCTCTACGCCGACAACTGTTCGGGCTGCCACGGAGCGGACGGCGCCGGCGGCTCCGCGCCGGGCATCGCCGGTGAGGACGACGTGGCGGAGATCCAGCGCTGGATCGAGCAGGGCGGCGAGGGCATGCCCGGCTACGCCGACCAGCTGACGCCCGGCCAGATCGAGGCCATCGCGGCGTACGTGGCCGGCGGGCTGAAGTAGGCGCCGGCGGGCGGGGCGGGCCGCTGCGGTATCATGCGGGCGATGAGCGTCCCGCCCGCCAGCGCCCCGCGCGCCGTCCGCCCTGCACGCCCCGGCCTCGACGCAGTCGTGCGCGTGCCGGGGTCCAAGAGCGTCACCAACCGCGCGCTGCTGCTGGCCGGCCTCGCGGCCGGCCCGTCGGTGCTGCGCGGGGCGCTCGAGGCCGGCGACACGGACGCGTTCGCCGCCGGCCTGCGCAGCCTCGGCGTCGCCGTCGAGCGGCGCGGCGACGAGGTCGTCGTCACGGGGGCGGGCGGCCGGTTCCCCGCCGCCGAGGCCGACGTGTACTGCGCCGAGGCGGGCACGGCCGCCCGGTTCCTGCTGGCGGCGGCCGCCGCCGGCGAGGGCGTCTACCGCTTCGACGCGGCGCCGCAGCTGCGGCGCCGCCCGCTCGGCCTCCTGCTCCAGGCGCTGCGCGCGCAGGGCGCGCGCACGGAGCCGGACGACGCCGGCGCGCTGCCGCTCACACTCCGCGCCGGCGGGCTCAGCGGGGGCAGCTTGCGGCTCCCCGGCGACACCTCCAGCCAGTTCGTCAGCGCGCTGCTCATGGCGGCGCCACTCGGCCGCGGGCCGCTCGACCTGCGCGTGGACGGCCTCGTCTCGCGGCCATACGTCACGATGACGCTGCGCATGATGCAGAGCTTCGGCGCCGGCGCCGCCGCGGGTTCCGGCGCCGCCATGGCATCCGGCGACAGCTACGTGGTCACGCCCGGCGCCTACGCGGCGCGCGAGTACGACGTGGAGCCCGACGCCTCCACCGCCTCCTACTTCTTCGCCGCGGCCGCGGCGACCGGCGGGCGCGTCAAGGTCCTCGGCCTGCGCCGCGAGGGGGCGCTGCAGGGTGACGTCGCCTTTCTCGACGTGCTCGAGTGCATGGGCTGCACCGTCACGGACGAGCCCGACGGCGTGCTGGTGGCCGGGCCGGCTGCGCTCGCCGGCCTCACCGTCGACATGGCCGACATCTCGGACACCTTCATGACGCTGGCGGCGATCGCCCCGCTGGCGACGTCGCCGGTCACCATCACCGGGATCGGCAACGTGCGGCTCAAGGAGTCCGACCGCATCGCGGCGATGGAGGAGAACCTGGGCCGGACCGGGGTGAAGACGGAGTCCGGCCCGGACAGCCTGCGCGTGTTCCCCGCCGCCCCTCGCGGCGCGCGCATCGACCCACACGGCGACCACCGCATCGCCATGGCGTTCTCGGTGCTCGGGCTGCGGGCGCTTGGGATGGTCGTCGAGGACCCGGGCTGCGTAGCCAAGACCTGCCCGGGGTTCTTCGACCTGTGGGCGACGATCGAGGGTGAACACGAGACTGACGACGGCAAGGCGTGAACCCCGCGACAGGGAACCGCGCCTCTTGGGCAAAGTAGTACAGACGGACCACCGACCGGACACGGGCAGCACCCGCCGCGGAGGGCGAGCATGGACGACGAGACCACGGGCAGACTGCCCGGAGAAGACGAAGAGCTGACGCGGGTGACCCCGCCGGGCGGCGACGACGCCACGCGCGTCATGCCGCCCGCGGACGACGAAGCGACGCGCGTGATGCCCGCCGCCGACGAGACCGGGGCGACCCGCGTGATGCCAGCGGGAGGCGCTACGCCGCCGCCGCCCCCCACCCAGCCCACCCTCCTCATGACGCACGGCCGTCAGCCCTCGGAGGGCGGCGTGCCGTGGTGGGTCTGGCTGCTCGTGGTGCTGGCCGTCATCGCGGCCATCGCCGCGCTCTGGTTCTTCTACCTGCGGCCGACGACCCCGGAGACGACCGGCGGCGAGGCGTTCATCGGCAACTGGTCGCCCGAGGCGGGCACCGGCGGCGGCCTCGTCATCAAGCAGGACGGCGAGCAGTTCAAGGTGACCCAGTACGACCCGGACCTCAAGTCCGCCGGCTCTACCACAGCCACCCTCGAGGGCGAGGAGCTCAAGCTCAGCGTCAAGGCTTCGGCCATCGGCCTCACCGACGTCACCGGGACGATCCAGGGGACGCTCACCCACGACGAGGCGGGCGACACCCTGACGCTGCAGTTCTCGTCCGGGAGCCTGCAGCTCAAGCCGATCGGCTACGTGCGCGTCGACGTGCTGCTGCCCGGCACGCCGAGCCCCTCGCCGACCCCCACGGCCACACCGTCGCCGACGCCGACGACCACGTCGCCCTCGCCGACGACTACCGCCAGTCCCACCACCTCACCCTCGCCCAACACGGACCAGCAGGTGCAGGACAACATCGCCAAGCTGCAGGTGGGCATCGTCGCCTGGGCGGCGGACAACAACAACCTCTATCCGCCGCCGCAGGACGTGGTGCAGGGAGGCGGCCTTGCGCAGTACGTGAGCCCGTGGCCGACCAACCCGTTCACCAGCCAGCCCATGGCTCCCGGCACCTCGCCCGGCAGCTACGTGTACGAGCAGCTGAGCGGCGGCCAGGCGTACAAGCTCACCGGCTACCTCAGCAACGGACTGACGTACTCGGTGCCGTGACCCGCGGGCCGGGCGCGGGAGCGTCCGCGGCCCGCACCCGATGCACGGCGCCCGAGAGCCGGCGCCGGCGCAGAGCCTCGTGACGGGGCCGCCCTCCCTCCCGGCGGGCGGCCCCGTCCGCGCAGCGATAGAATCCGGGCACGGCAAGGCGACGCCGGCGGCGACGGATGGCCGCGGCGTCTGCGTCTAAGCACTTGAGCGCCCCACAGCCCGACGGCGGAGGGGCAGGATGCGTGCGAGTGACATACGACCCGGCAGAACGCGAGATCGACGAGCAGACCGTCCGCGCCGCGCAGCGCGGCGACGCTGAGGCGTTCGTGCGCATGCTCAAGCACTACGACAGCCGTCTGCGCGCCCTCGCCTTCCGCATGCTCCGCGATCCCGTGCTCATGGACGACGCCCTCCAGGACGCCTCGATCAAGGCGTACCAGTCCCTGCGCGGTTTCCGCGGCGACAGCGAGGTGGGCACCTGGCTCTACCGCATCACCTACACCACCTGCCTCGACTACCTGCGCCGTGAGCGCCGCTTCCAGCTCCTGACCAACGAGGACGCTCTGACCGGCGAGGCCTGTCACAACGACCCCTGCGACATCGTCACGCGCTGGGCCGACCTCGAGGACGCGCTGGACAGGCTCCCGGTGGAGCAGCGCGTGCTCGTCGTCCTCGTGCACCAGTACGGCTACGACTACCGCACGGCGGCCGAGGTCGTCGGGGTGCCCGAGGGCACCGTGTCCTCGCGGCTCGCCGCCGCCCGCGTGCGGCTGCGGCGGCTCCTCGCCGAGCCCACGTACGTCCGGGAGCAGACGTCATGAGCGGGCGCGGCCTGACGGACGGCCCGCTCGGCGGCTGGGACGAAGAGCTCGGGCGCGAGCTGCGCGAGTCGCCGATGCCGGCGCACGCGCCGGACCACTTCGAGCGCATCCGCGAGCGCATGCGCGAGGCCGCCGGCAGCGACGGCCGCCCGCCGGCGCCGCAGGTCGAGGCGCGGGCCCGCCGCGTGCCGCCGCCCGCGCCCCGGCGCCGCCACGGCATCCGCTTCGCCGCCGCCGGCGCGGTCGCGGCCGCCGTGGTCGCCGCCGTCGCCGTCAGCTGGGCCGGCGTGCCCGGCATCCAGCCCTCCACGCCGGCGCCGGCCACCGCCGACACCGTGCTCCAGCACGTCGAGACGGCGCTCGCCAACCTCACCAGCATCAGCGGCGACGTGGTCGAGTACGGCACCGCGCGCGGCCGGCCGTTCTCCCGCCGCGTCGGCTCGTTCACCTTCACCTCGCGCGGCGACTACCGCATCGTGCAGCGCAGCCACAACGTCGCCTACACCTACGACGCCGCCAGGCGCGTCGCGCACCGTTACGTCTACCGAGACGGCAAGGCCCTGTTCTCCGAGGCCGCCCGCGACCTGCCCGACCCCGGGCCGTTCTTCGGCCCTTGGATGGGCGCGTCGCAGGTGCTCGACCGCAGCGTGGCCGCCTACGCGCGCGCGGTGATCGCGGAGCTCGACCCCGACGTGCCCGTCACGCCGGTCACGTGGGAGGGGCGCACGGCCTGGTCCATCACCGTGCCGGAGCCGCTCGCCGGCGGCGGCAGCGACGGCACGGCGCGCATCGTGGTCGACGCGCAGTCCGGGTATCCCCTGGCTGTGGAGCACTGGACGAGCGAAGGCGACGTGAGCGGCACCAGATCGAGAACGTGGAGGTCGGCGGGCAGACGCCGCGCAGCGAGTTCACGCTCGAGGACGAGGTGCAGGAGAAGCTCCTGCCCATGAGCGAGCGCTTCCGCCGCATGAGCCTGCGGCAGGCGGCCGCGCTCGGCGACCGGGCCACGACCGAGTTCACGCCGTACACGGCGTCGTGGGCGCCCGCCGGCTACCGTCTCAGCGGCGTCACCGGCGCGGTCAACGGCGCCTACCTCGGCCAGTACCGACCCGTCAAGGCCGGCGAGGTCGGCTCGCTCACCGTGGTGCTCACCTACCGGCGCGGGTTCGACCGCTTCTGCATCGTGAGCCGCTGGCGCAGCGACAACCCGCCGGGCTCGGACGACCCCTTCGACGAGAACTCCGTGGCGCTCAGCGAGTCGACGCCGGTGCACATCGCGTCCGGCAGCCTGAACGGCGCCACCGCGAGCATCGTGCTCGGGCTGCCGGACTGGCCGCACCTCTTCGTCAGCACCGGCGCCGGCAACAGGGTCTCGGTCAGCGTGGCCGGCGACCTGACCAAAGACGAGCTGGCGCGCATCGCCGGCTCCC